>JADZCN010000001.1 GCA_020851565.1 Acidobacteriota bacterium
GTGCCGTACCAGCCGATCATCGCGGCGCCGATGGCCGAGGTGATGTGGTCGTAGCCAGGCGCGACGTCCGTGGTGAGCGGGCCCAGCGTGTAGAAGGGCGCCTCGCTGCACCACTCCAGCTGCTTCTCCATGTTCTCGCGAATCAGGTGCATGGGCACGTGGCCGGGCCCCTCGTTCATCACCTGGACGTCGTGCTCCCACGCCATCTTCGTGAGCTCGCCCTGCGTCTGCAGCTCGGCGAACTGCGCCTCGTCGTTGGCGTCGGCAATGGAACCGGGCCGGAGGCCGTCGCCGAGCGAGAAGCTCACGTCGTAGGCGCGCATGATCTCGCACAGCTCGCGGAAGTGCGTGTAGAGGAAGTTCTCCTGGTGGTGGGCCAGGCACCACTTCGCGATGATCGATCCCCCGCGCGACACGATGCCGGTCACGCGCCGGGCCGTGAGCGGGATGAAGCGCAGCAGCACGCCCGCGTGGACGGTGAAGTAGTCCACACCCTGCTCGCACTGCTCGATGATGGTGTCGCGGTACACCTCCCAGGTGAGATCCTCGGGCCGGCCCCCCACCTTCTCGAGCGCCTGGTAGATGGGCACGGTGCCGATGGGCACCGGCGAGTTGCGCAGGATCCACTCCCGCGTCTCGTGGATCTGCTTGCCGGTGGACAGGTCCATCGCCGTGTCGGCGCCCCACAGTGTCGCCCAGCGCAGCTTCTCCACCTCCTCGTCGATGGACGAAGACACGACGGAGTTGCCGATGTTGGCGTTGATCTTCACCAGGAAGTGCCGACCGATGATCATCGGCTCGAGCTCCGGGTGGTTGATGTTCGCCGGGATGATGGCGCGGCCCCGCGCCACCTCGCTCCGCACGAACTCCGCCGGCAGGCCCTCGCGGAGCGCGACGAACTCCATCTCGGGCGTGATCTCGCCCTTGCGCGCGTAGTGGAGCTGGGTGACGGCCTGGCCGGCCCGCGATGCCTCTCGGCGCGGCTCCACCCACGAGGCGCGCAGCTTCGGGAGTCCCTCGCGCACGTCGTGCCCCCGGGGCCCGCTGGTGTCGTAGAGCCGGACGGGCGGCTCGCCGCCGCCGAGGGCGACCTCGCGCATGGGCACGCGAAGGGTCACCGGACCGACGGCGCTCGTCACGGTCTTCGCTTCGTAGACCTTCGTCGAGTTCGGAAAGGCCTCCCCGTACGTGCTGGCAGGGCCCGATGTGGTGCTGGACTTCGGCATGGCCGCTCTCCCTCCGCCGGTCTGAACCGGATCAGGTTCCAAGGGTCTGTCTCAATCTCGCCGAAGCGCCAACGGCGCGAAGGCGGATACCCCTGGCGGTGAGCCTCGATCATACCGGTTCCGGGGCGAGCGGCGCCTACGTGGCCCGATCCACGGCAGCCGCCAGCTCGCGGACGCCAGCCGTGACGGCGACGTCGTAGTCGGGCTGCTCGTCCAGCCCTCGAAGCACCGCGGGGAGCCCGTCCAGTTGCGTGCGTGCGCGCTCGCGCCCCTGCGCGAGCGGTTCGGGCGGTCCAAGGCGGCGCCCGTCTCGCATCACCGGCACGAGTAACGGCTCTCCCTTGGCGTGCTCGGTGACGAGCCCCAGCGTGTCGCCGGCGAACCGGCCGTCCACGCCCAGCCGCCGCCACACCTGTTTCCGTCCCGGCCACGTGGCCTTCTCGGGCGAGCGCTTCCGGCGGGGCTGGCCGTCGTACTCCTGCAGCTTGTAGGCACAGTCCAGGTAGGGCCAGTCCGCCGAGGTGTTCATGCGCGTGCCGACGCCGTAGCCGTCGATGGGCGCGCCCTGGCTCACCAGGTCCCGCAGCTTGAACTCGTCGATGTTGCCGCTGGCGAAGATCGTGATGCCGGGAAATCCCGCGGTGTCGAAGATGGCGCGCACCTGGCGGGCCAGGTCGCCAAGGTCGCCGCTGTCGAGCCGCACGCCGCTGATGTGGATGCCTTCTGGCGCGAGCCGCCTGGCCAGGTCCACGACGCGATGCGCGGCACGCACGGTGTCGTACGTGTCGATCAGCAGCAACGCGTGATGCGGCTGCGACCGGGCAAAGCACTCGAACGCGCGGGCCTCGTCGTCGTGCGCCTGCACGTACGAATGGGCCATGGTCCCGTAGACCGGCATGCCGAACAGGCGGCCGGCCTCGGCGGTGGCCGTCCCCGTGAAGCCGGCCAGCCAGCTGGCGCGCGCCGAGAGCACGCCCGCCTCGGCGCCGTGGGCCCGACGGAACCCGAAGTCCACCAGCGTGCGGCCGGGCGCCGTGATGACGCACCGCGCCGCCTTGCTGGCCACCATGCTCTGGTAGTGGAGCAGGTTCATCACCCGGCTCTCGACCAGCTGCGCCTCCGGCATGGGCGCGACGATGCGGAGGATGGGCTCGTCGGGGAAGAACACGGTGCCCTCGGGCATCGCGTCCACGTCCCCGGTGAAGCGGAAGTCCCTCAAGGCCTCGATGAACGCCGGCGTGAAGCGTCCGATGCCGGCCAGGTAGGCGCGCTCTTCGTCGGTGAAGCGCACGGCCTCGAGGTACTCGATCACCTGCTCGAGCCCGGCGGCGACCAGGAAGCTTCTCTCGGCAGGGAGCTTTCGCACGAAGAACTCGAACACGGCGGTCCCGAGCATGCCCTGCTCGAGATACGCCTGCATCATCGTCAGTTCGTAGAGGTCGGTGAGGAGAGCGCCGGAGGACGTCATCACTGGTTCCGAGCCGAGTCGGTCCGGCCGGGCGTCGCTCCGGAGACCTCGTCCACCGAGGTGAACCTGGCGCCCAGCCGCTGCATCTCCGCCTCGGCCTTCACGCCGTCGTCGGGATGCGCGTTGACGGCCCGGCAGGCGTCGGCCAGAACGACAACGTCGAGGCCCAGCGGTATCGCGTCGCGCACGGTGTTCACCACGCAGTAGTCGGTGGCCAGCCCTCCGACGAACACCCGCCTCACGCCCCGCGTTCGCAGTTCCTCCGCCAGGGGCGTCCCGGCCAGCGCTGAGTAGGCCTCGGTGTCACGCTCCGTGGCCTTGTGGATGTGGATCACGTCGGCTGGAAGACGCAGGTCCTGTACGAAATCGGCACCCGGCGTGCCCGCCACGCAGTGCTCGGGCCATGGGCCACCCCGATCGCGGAACGAACAGTGATCGGGTGGATGCCAGTCGCGCGTGGCGAACACCGGCAGGCCGCGTGCGGTGAAGGTGGCAATCGCGCGGTTGAGAGGCTCGACCACGGCTGGCGCATCCGGCACGGGCAGGCTGCCGGTCACGAAATCGTTCTGCAGATCGACGACGACCAGCGCGTCGCCGTCCTGGGGGGTGATGCGGCTCATCGCAACCTCGAACGCGATATCGTAGCGTGTATTCGCGAGCAACTCCCTATCGACGGCCATCTCGGCGCGGTGCGTGACGCGCTGGCGCGTCACCGGGCCGCGGCGCTGGTGGCTGCGCCTGGGGCGGGCAAGACCACGCGGGTGCCGCCCGCGCTGATCGACGCGGGACGCGTGGTCGTCCTTCAGCCGCGACGGGTCGCCGCGCGGGCCGTGGCCCGCCGCATCGGGTACGAACAGGGATGGACCGCCGGGCGCGAGGTGGGCTGGCATGTGCGGTTCGAGCGCCGGTTCACCACCGACACCCGCGTGCTGGTCGTCACCGAGGGCATGCTGACGGCGTACCTGGACGACGACCCGCTGCTTGGCGACGTCGCCACCGTGGTCCTCGACGAGTTCCACGAGCGGAGCCTGCACACCGACATCGGCCTCGCCCTCGTCAAGCAGGCATGGGCGGCGCGGCCGGACCTGCGCGTGCTGGTGATGTCCGCGACGTTCGATCCGGCGCCGGTGTCCCGCTTCATGCACGATTGCCCCATCATCACGGTGCCGGGCGCGGCGCATCCGCTGCGCGTAGAGTTTGCGCCCGGCCAGTCGGTGACGCAGGCGCTGGACGAGATGCTGCCGGCGACGCGCGGGCAGGTCCTCTGCTTCCTGCCCGGGGCCGGCGAAATCCAGCGGGCAGCGCAGGACGCCGCGGGCGTTGCGGCACGGCACGAGGTGGAGATCGTTCCTCTTCATGGCTCGCTCGATGCCGATGCGCAGGATCATGCACTGCAGCCCTCGGTGCGACGCCGCGTGGTCCTGGCCACCAACATCGCCGAAACATCGCTCACTGTTCCCGGCGTCGCCGTCGTCATCGACACCGGGCTGCAGAAGGTGGCCCGCTACGACGCCGAACGCGCCATCGACGAGCTCGTGCTCGAGCGCGTGACGATGGACAGCGCCGATCAGCGGGCGGGCCGCGCCAACCGCCTGGGGCCTGGCATCGCCAGGCGGCTGTGGGACGAGCGCGATCGCCTCCGGCCGGAACGTGAGCCCGAGATCCATCGCGTGGATCTCGCGTCCACGGTGCTCGCCATCCTCGTGACGGGCACGCGTCCCGAGAGGTTCGAGTGGTACGAAGCACCCGCCCCGGAGCGGGTCGAGGCGGCACTCTCACTGCTGGGGCGGCTGGGTGCGGTGAGCCAGCTGGGCGTCACCCCGCTGGGCCACCAGCTGCGACGCCTGCCGCTGCATCCTCGCCTCGGGCGCGTCCTGGTCGCGGGCCGCGGATCTTTCGAGGCTGCGGCCGCGTGCGCGCTCCTGTCGGAGCCGCGGACGCGTCCCTCCGCCGGCGCCGGGTCCACGACGTGTGACTTGCTCCCGCTGATCGATCGCTGGCAGGCCGTGCCGTTCCACACCCGCCAGGTTGCCGAGCACCTACGGCGCCTGGCGGCCAGCGTGCTGGGCGGTGACGTGCGGCCGCGCATCGACGAACGTGCGCTGCGCTACGCCCTGTTTCTCGGATACCCCGATCGCGTGGCGCGACGCCGTCCGCAGGATCGCGCCCGGGTGACGCTCGCATCCGGGCGCGGCGCGGCCATGGCCCGGGAGTCCCTCGTCGTCGACGGCGACTGGCTTGTCGCGCTGGACCTCTCCGGCGGCCGAAGCGCCGCGCAGGCCGAGGCCCTGGTCCGAATGGCGGCGGTCGTAGATGCCGAGTGGATTGAGCCCACGGAGCGGGCAACCGAGCATCGCCTGGACGACGCCAGGGGCACGGTTGCCGCATTCGAGGTCGAACGGTACGACAGGCTCATCGTCCGGGAGCGGTCCGTAGCGCCAGACCCGGCGGCACGCGCGGAGCTGCTTGCCCGGGCATGGCTGGATCGGACACACGATGAGCGCACCATCCAGCTTCTGGCGCGAGCCCGCTTCGCCCGCATCGATCTCGACCTGCCCTCGCTGGCGACGGCAGCCGCAGCCGATGCGCGCCGCGTGGCCGACCTCCATATCGAAGACGCGCTCCCGTGGAGCACGCGCCAGGCGCTGGACGAGCGCGCGCCCGAACGGCTCGACGTGCCGAGCGGACGCTCCGCCGCACTCACCTACCGCGGCGACGGCAGCGTGGTGGCCGCTGTCAAGCTGCAGGAACTGTTCGGGCTGGCCGACACGCCTCGCGTGGGCCCTCGCCGCGAGCCGGTCACGCTCGAGTTGCTTGCGCCCAATGGCCGCCCTGTTCAGACGACTCGCGATCTTCGGAGCTTCTGGGAGCGCACGTATCCCGAGGTCCGCAAGGAGCTCCGCGGGCGCTACCCGAAGCATCCCTGGCCAGAGAATCCCTGGACGGCGGCCCCCACGCATCGCACCGTGCGCAAGCGCTGAGGTTCCACTGGCCTTATCATCTGTGCATGCGTTTTCTCGTGCGTGCACTCCTGCTGCTCGTCGTGCTTGCCATGATTGCCGCCGGCGTCGGCTGGTTCCTCGCGGGCCGCGAGCCCGGTCCCACCATCGCCATCACGTCGCCCGGTGAGTTCATCGGACAGGCGGCCACGCTGGAGATGACCGTGGCCACGCCGGACGGGCAACTGACCCGCATCGATGCCGTGCTCGAGCAGAACGGCCAGCCGATCCCGGTGTACTCGCACGAGGGATCGCCCGAGGCGCCCGAGGGCGCCGGCGCCGCGGCGCCGACGAGCCTGGCCATCTCGCAGCCCCTCGGCAGGCAGGCGCAGCCCGCCCTGGTGTCCGGGCCGGCGCGACTGGTCGTCACCGCTGTCCGGCCGGTGCTCTTCGGCCTGCGGAGCGCGTCGACGACCGTCACGAAGGATCTGCAGGTGCGCCTCGAGCCGCCGCGCGTGTCCGTCGTGTCGCTGCACCACTTCATCAACCTCGGCGGCGCCGAGTTCGTGGTGCTGCGCGCCACGCCGGAGGACGTGGAGGCCGGTGTCCGCGTCGGGGACGCCGAGTATCCCGCCTATCCCGGATCGGCGGTCGGCCTGCCGGACACCGCGGCGCGCGTGGCCTTCTTCGCGCTCAGGCACGACCAGGACGTGAGCACGCCCATTGCGGCTTATGCGCGAGACAGGGCGGGCAACCAGGTGACGACCCCCATCGAGCATCGCCCCTTCCCGAAGAAGTTCGTCCAGTCGAAGATTCCCATCGACCAGCGCTTCCTGGACCGCGTCGTTCCCGCGATCGCGTCGCAGACTCCGGATCTGAAGGTGGACACCGGTTCGCCGGAAGGACTGCTGCAGGCGTTCCTCACGATCAACGGACAGCTCCGCCAGCAGAACGCGGAGACCATCCGCGCGCAGGCGGCGAAGTCGGCGCCCGAGATGCTGTGGCGCGAGGCGTTCGCGCAGATGGGGAACTCGCAGGTGGAGTCGCGCTTCGCGGACCAGCGCACCTACTTCTTCGAGGGCCGGGAGATCGATCGCCAGGTGCACCTCGGCTTCGACCTCGCCTCGGTGCAGCACGCGCCCGTGCACGCCGCCAACGCGGGCGTCGTGGTCTTTGCCGACTTCCTCGGTATCTACGGCAACTGCGTGATCCTCGACCACGGGCTCGGTGTGCAGTCTCTCTACGCGCACCTGTCGTCGCTCGGCGTGAAGGCCGGCGATCGCGTGGAGAAGGACGCGGAACTGGGCCGCACGGGCGTCACGGGCCTGGCTGGCGGTGACCACCTGCACTTCACCATGCTGCTGCACGGGACGGCCGTGAACCCCGTGGAGTGGTGGGACACACACTGGATGGAGGACCGGGTGTTCCGGAAGATCCGCGAGGCCGGCGGGGCGCGGTAGGACGGCCGTCGCGCAGGCGAGTCGCTCGACGGCCTGGCGACCGTTGAGGCCAGTCGATGCTCCCCGCCCAATTGACACCACGCGTCCAATCGGCCACGCTGTGCCGAATCAGCCCCTGGAGGAACTTCGCATGCGCACCACTGCCGCCCTCGCCTCGCTGTGCCTGCTTGTCCTCGTCGTGCCCGCCCGCGGCCAGGCGCCCGACTGGCACCTCACCGCCACGGTCGCGGAAAGCTGCAGCTGCGCCATCGCCTGCCGGTGCAACTTCGGCGGCGAGCCCGACGGCGGCAAGTGCGAGGGCAACCGGATCATCTCCATCGAGAAGGGCCACTACAACGACGTGGATCTGGCGGGCGTCCAGCTGCTCGTCACCTTCCACATGCGCACGTGGTCGAAGATCTACATCAGCGACAAGGTCAGCGACCAGCAGATGAAGGCCGTGGAGGCGCTCATGCCACTGGCCTTCGCCGGGTTCCAGAAGGGCATGCTGTCGTTCACGAAGGCACCCATCACCATGGAGGTGAGCGACACGCGCGTGCGCTTCTCCGGCCCTGAGTCCGCGGTGGACATGGAGGTGATGAAGGGCTTCAACGGGCAGGCGGTGAAGGTCCTGAACCTGCCCGCCGCGGTGTTCCAGGACTACACGCAGTTCCGCTCGGTGTCGCACAGGCACACAAGCGCCACCCACAACTGGAAGCACTCCGGGACCAACGGCTTCACGTCGAGGTGGGACGTGGGGAGCAGGCGGTAGGCTCTCGGGTTCTGGGGTTCTGGGGTTCTGGGGTTCTGGGGTTCTGGGGTTCTGGGGTTCTCGGGTTCTTGGGTTCCGGGCGCCTGGACTCGTCACCCACGCTCCTGCCACTCCAGCATCGTCACCGCGACCGGTTCGTCCAGACCGGGCCGGACGAACTGGCGCGCCTGGGGGAACCTGCGCTCGACCTCTCCGGTCATCCACGCCAGCTCGGTCAGCGTCGGCTCGGCAGCCGCTACGCTCACCGCGCCGTGCTCCACCAGCTTCAGCCACGCATCGCCCAGGCGGTCGAAGGCGAGCAGCGCCGCCTTGGCGGATCCGTTGGCGTCGCTCAGCGCGACGTCCCCCTCCTCGGCCAGCGAAAGCCCGAAGAGCGCCCGATGGATCTTGGCGCCGATGAAGACGCCGTAGTGCCCGAGCACGTCGAGCGCCTCACCAATGCCTTCGTCCATCGTGGTACCCTCCAGCGGCTGCCAGGCGGCGAGCCGGAAGCCGAGCGCCTTAACCCGGTCCTCGAGTGCCTGCGCATCGGGCGAGAGCTTCGGCGGGTCCCAGCGGGGCACTTGTGCCACGGCCGGCAAGCCGCCGGGCTCCTCGTCGCCTCCGCCGCACTGCTCCAGGGCCATCGCACCCAGCGAACGGCACGAGGGTTCCGGTTCGGGCGACGGCATGGCGCCGTGGTCCTGCTCGAAGTCGAACCGGGCAATCTCCGCGAACACCCGGCAGCGGGCCGTGAGCGCGCACCGCTCGCACCAGCGGTCGCAGTAGTTGAAGATGCCGACGATGAAGCCGTCCTGAGTTTCCATTGGGCCCTCCCTGTGAACGGGGTCCTTGGAGAGCAAGCCGGGTTCCATCGGATTTGCGGCCGGTTTCTGAACGACGGGCCTCGAGTGTACGCAGCCGCTGCGTCGGGAGGGGCCCCGCCCGGGCGCGGTTTCTGACACGTGGTGCGAGCGAGGGAGCCACGGCGGCGGCCTATTGCACATGAAATGAAGCGGTGATAATATTTCCATGGACGAGATACATGACCAGCCTCGCCATGGCCCCGGCTCGCGTCTCGGACGGCGCCGTCATCACGAAGGCCGCCCTGCGCGCGGCCGGCCGGCTGGGCGTCCCGCAGAAAGCCGTCAGCCGCATCATCGGCGTCTCGGAGGCGACGGTGTCGCGGATGCAGTCCGGCCGCGTGACGCTGTCGCCAGGCGACAAGCCCTTCGAGCTGGCGGCGCTGTTCGTGCGGCTGTTTCGCGCGCTGGATGCGATGGTCGGGGGCGACGAGGCCGCCGCGCGCGCCTGGCTGACGAGCGAGAACCTCGCGCTGGGCGGGGTGCCGCTCGAGCGCATCCAGTCGGTCACGGGACTGGTGGATGTCGTCGCCTACCTGGACAGCCGCCGCGCTCTCGTCTGAGCGCCGTCGCCTCTCCGGCCGATGCTGGCGGGTGGTCGAGGCGCAGCACCGCGTTTCGACGATGAAGCTCGTGGATACGCTGGCGGAACAGGAGCGGCTCGAGGCCATCCTCGAGTTGAGCAAGCCGCCGGTGCCCGCGCCATGCCGGCACCTCCACTACCTGCTCGCGACGCCCTTTCGGTACGTCGCGCCCTACCCGCGCGGCTCGCGATTTCGGCGGGCCGGCTTCACACCCGGCGTCTTCTACGGCTCGCGGACGCCGGCGACGGCCATCGCGGAGCTCAGCTTCCATCGGATGCTGTTCTTCGCCGAGTCGCCATCCACTCCCTGGCCGGCCAATCCCGGTGAGTTCACGGCGTTCGCGGTGGACCTGCGCACGCGCGCGGCGCTGGACCTGACGGCGCCGCCCCTGAACCGGGATCGACCCGCGTGGGTCCATCGCACCGACTACGACGCCTGCCAGCGCCTCGCCGACCAGGCGCGCGAGGCCGGCGTGGAGGTGCTGCGCTACGAGTCGGCACGCGACCCCGGGCGCGGCGTGAATCTCGCGGTGCTCGCCTGTCGTGCATTCCGCTCGCCCGAGCCGGTGGAGCGGCAGACCTGGCGAGTCGATCTTTCAGCGTCGGGCGCGCGAGCCCTATGTACCTTCCCCGAGCAGCGGCTGGAGTTCGCACGCACGGATCTGGGGCTTGGGGCTTGAGTCTTGGGGCTTGGGGCTTGCGGCTTGCGGCCGGGGGCGTGGGTTCAGCGCCCTGGCCCACGCCCAGGGAGCCAAGGCGCAAGACCAGCTCCAGGCGCTACGGGCGCGCGAAGTCGGGGATGCGGAAGCGCTTCCGATAGGCGCCGGGGGCCAGGCCCGTCGTCCGCTTGAAGAGTCGGCGGAAGAAGGCGGGGTCTTCGTAGCCCACGCGCCAGCTGATTTCGTCGATTGGCGTGTCGGTCCGCTCGAGCCGGCGCTTCGCGTCCTCGATGCGCAGGCGCTGGACGTAGGCGATGGGCGTCAGGCCCGTGGCCGCCGCGAAACGGCGCTTGAACGTGCGCTCGGCGAGCTTCGAGCGCTTGATCATGGCCTCCACGGGGCTGGCCACCGAGAAGTGGCGGCTCAGCCACTGCTGCGCGGCCTGGATTTCGGCGTCGCCGTGATCGGTCCGGCCCTCGAAGACGATGAAGGGCGTGAGGCCGTCCTGGTGCCACTGGAGCGCAAAGGAGCGCGCCACCTCCTGCGCCACCGTCGCCCCTGCGTGCCGCGCGATGAGGTACAGGACCAGGTCGTGCCAGCTCATCGAGGCGCCCGAGCTCACCAGCTCCTCGCGGCGCCCCGAGATCACCAGCACGCGCTCGGGGTGAATCGCCACGCCCGGATACGTGGCCGCAAACGCGCGGGCATAGCCGAAGTGCACGGTGGCGTCCCTGTCATCGAATAAACCCGTTTCCGCCAGCAGGAATATCCCGGAGCACGCCGAGCACAACATCGCCCCGCGCTCGTGCATCGTCCGCAGCCACTCGACCAGGCGGGGATACCGGCCCTTCGGCCAGCCCTGCCGGCCGAGCAGGATGGACGGCACGATGACGATGTCGGTCGCGTCGATGGTGTCGATGGCGCGCTGCACGTCGATGGGGACGCCGCTTGCCAGGGGGAGCGCTCCCGCTGCCTCGCCGACGATCCTTACGCGAAAGGGCGCCGGCGTCCCCTTCGCTGCCAGGCCCATGAGCGTCACGCCGTTCATCACGTCGTAGATCCCGGTGAGCGTGGAGACGACGGCATCGGGAAGCGCGACGAGGCTGACGTGGAGCGGAACGGCTCCGGAGGGCGTGGAGTGTCTGGCCATTGGCACGGCAATTCACGCCGCGCGGCGGGCGGCGTGGCACGAACGAACCGATTCTAGGCGATTCCGGCACTTCGACGCCTCGGGCCGGGCTGCCACCATGGCGGGCAGAGGAGCCAAGACCATGAGCACGCTGGTGATCGATCAGACGAAGCTCGAGGCGTTCGTCGCTCGAGCGTTCAACGACCTCTCGTCCGCGCAGGGCGGCGTGATGGTGAGCCTGGGTAGCAAGCTGGGCCTGTACAAGGCCATGGCGGGCGCGGGCCCGATCAGCTCGCGGGAGCTGGCCGCGCGCGCCGGCTGCGCCGAGCGGTACGTGCGCGAATGGCTGAATTCGCAGGCCGCGGGTGGCTACGTCACCTACCACGCCGTGAGCGACACCTACGAGCTGCCGCCGGAGCACGCGATGGTGCTGGCAGACGAGGAGAGCCCCGTCTACTTGCCGCCGGCCTGGGAGGTCAACGCGTCGCTGTGGTTCGACGAGGCGAAGACGCTGCAGGCGTTCCGTACCGGCAGGGGCGTGGCCTGGGCCGAGCACGACGGGCGCATG
Source organism: Acidobacteriota bacterium (assembly GCA_020851565.1). Classification (GTDB taxonomy): domain Bacteria; phylum Acidobacteriota; class Vicinamibacteria; order Vicinamibacterales; family UBA2999; genus VFZN01. Next base: position 11,626 of record JADZCN010000001.1, read on the forward strand.
CACTGCGGCGTGGCGGCGTTCTACCGCAACGGCTACCGCGGGAGCCTCGTGCCGCAGTGGCTGCCTGCTCTCGACGGCGTCATCGCACAGCTCGAGTCGGGCATTGCCGTGGCGGACGTCGGGTGCGGCCACGGCCACTCCACCATCCTGATGGCGAAGGCCTTCCCGCGGTCACGTTTCCACGGCTTCGACGCCCACGTGGCGTCCATCGAGGAGGCTCGGCGCAACGCGGAGGCTGCCGGGGTAGCCAACCGCGTGACCTTCGAGGTGGCGCGAGCCGTGGACTACCCGGATCATCAGTACGGGCTCATCTGCTTCTTCGACTGCCTCCACGACCTGGGTGACCCGGTTGGAGCGGTGCGATATGTCGGACAGGTGCTGGCGCCCGGCGGCACCGTGATGCTGGTGGAGCCGTTCGCGCACGACCGGTTGGAGCAGAACCTGTCGCCATCGCCGGTGGCGCGGCTGTACTACGCGGGCTCCACGACGATCTGCTGCCCGCACGCGGTGTCGGAGGGCGGCAGCCTGGTCCTCGGTGCGCAGGCCGGCGAGGCGCGGCTGGCTGAGGTGTTCCGCAAGGCAGGCTTCACTCACTTCCGTCGGGCGGCCGAGACGCCGTTCAACCTGATCCTCGAGGCGAGGCGATGACAGGATGGGACGGCGAAGGTGCGGAGCCCCTCGGCGGGCTCGAGGCGATCCAGGGCTTCGACGAGCTCGAGGCGCTCGACGCGTTCGAGGTGTTCGAGGTGTTCGCGGGATGCGCGCTGCTGGACGCCTTCAGGATCTGGGGGGCCCCGATGATCGAGGCCTTCCAGAGCCTTGCGCTGGTTCTGGCGCTTCCGGTCACGTGAGCGGAAGGCGACGGAGTCCGGGTGGCCATGCGCGGCCCCGTGCCGACCGCGCGGTTACCGCGCGCCCCAGAAACGGGTGCCGGGCGCGGCAGGCGCGGGCAGTGGCACGCCGTTGATCCAGCGGTCGTAGCCCCAGTCCGTCATGCCCTGCCTGACCTCCGTGGCGTTGGGCAGTTTTGCGATGGCGGCCTGCGCGCTGGAGGCGCCGCGGGTGGCTCCGGCCAGGCCCAGGAGCCGCAGGCTCGTGCGGTAGCCGTCCTCGAAATCGTTGGCGCGGATCTGGACGGTCTGCTGGTCGGCGTTCAGCTCCGAGCCCAGCCAGAGCGCCGCGTTCAGCGCCTGCGCCGGCTCCTCGAACTTCGCGGCGAAGCGGTAGGGCCCGGCGAACTCCATCACCTTCATCTGCGACAGCGACTGCAGCGCTTCGCGGGCCGACGTCTCGATGCGGCGCGAGGCCTCGTCGCGCGGCAGCGGTTCGGCCTTCCCGACGTTGACCGCGTGCTTGACCGCGGCGTACTTCACCCACGGCAGGTTGCGCCGGAGCTCCCGCTCGAGTTGATCGTCACCGCTGACCATGATCACGGGAATCTGCAGCCGCGCCGCGCCCATCGCCAGGATCATCGTCTCGTTGAAGGGCACCCCGTTCACGCGGTACTCGATGTCGTGCGCGCTGTAGGTGTGCGCCAGGAACCCGGTTCGGTTCCCCGCCCCCGCGTGCATCCCGATGGCAACGATGGCGTCGATGGAGTGGTCGTAGCTGTCCATGTAGATGTCGAAGGGCGTCGAGCGGAAGTGCATGGCGCCGGGCGCCGCGATCTGGCCCACCAGGATGTCGGGCTCCTGCGAGTTGCCGGAGCCGTGGCCGTCGACGACGACGACCTCGGTGGCGCCGCCGGCCTTCAGGCCGGCGATGGCGGCGTTGACGTCGGCCGTGAGCGACCGGCGTCCCTCTGCGTACTGCTCCGGATGCGCGAAGGTCGTCTTCCGGTACTCGTCGGCTGCGGTGATGCCTTCCATGTCGTAGAGCAGCAGCACCTTGAGCCCGCGGGATTGCTGGGCGGACAGGGCGATGGGGAGGGCGAGCAGCGCGAGGATGGCCGGGAGGCTCAATCGAGGGGTACGCATGGTGCGGGGAGGATAACACCATGCCCTGTCTGCTCTCGAGCGCCCCGGGATGGGGCTAGATCAGGACGAAGGCAAGCGAACCCGCTCCGAAGAGCACGGCGTAGACGAGCCAGGTGGTGTCGACTCGTCGCCCGGACGGCTGTCCGGAGCGCGCGTCTGGCGTTGGACATGGCCGTGCGCCGCTAGTTCCAGCGAGGCCGGGTCACCAGCAGAAGCAACAGGAACAGCGCACCCACGACACCCGGAACGGCGGTGATGGACAGGGCGGCGATGGCCAGGCCCAGCCTGCCCCGCGCGTGCAGCGCGTAGCCCGCCCAGAGGCTCAGGCTCACGATTGCGAGCAGTCCCAGCCAGAGTGGGAGATTGAAGGATGAGACGGATCCGTCGCCGAGGCCGATGACGAAGAACACGAGTGTGACGAGCGCCGTGAGCGCGGAGCAGGCGAAGGTAGCGATGAAGAGGCCACGGCCTCCGGTCCTCGGGGGTGTATTGGCTGGCATGTCGTCGGTCTCGAGATCCTCGGTTCTCACGTCTTCGGTCAGCCGCGCCGCGCGAGGCAGGATACCACCGAGCGCGGGGACCCGGTGGACGCGTAGGCGGCCGACGGGCGTCGGCCGAGGCTCACACACGCCAACGCATCCCCATCCGCGCACCGAACAGCACCAGCCGACGTGCGCATTCACGCGCCGACCCGGCAGTCGTATGCGAAGGTTGTGTTTGGAAACGTGATCTCCGGCTTGCCCGCCAATTCTGGCGTATCGTTGATGACGTCCTGGACGCGAGCGATGACTCGGTCACGCTCAGTACGAGGCAGTCGCGCAATCGAACCGACGGACAGCACACGATCAATGATGACCTTCTCAGGAGGTCCGGCTTGCGGATTGGGAAAGGCGTGCTCCCGCAGCTCTGAGAACCCATCCGCGGGAAACACCTTGCGCCACTCCTGCGATTCGTAGTCTGGTGTCCCCGGGTCATAGGGCGCCATGATCTCGATGATGCGGGCCACCCACGGTGTTGTGGCGTCGCGAATATTCCAGACGAGACCGAGGCGGCCGGTCGGCTTCAACACGCGACGGATTTCTTTGAGCGCCTTCTCGTTCGGGAACCAATGAAAGCATTGCGCGCAGATCACGGCGTCTGCGGACCTATCGGCCAGCGGCATGGCCTGGGCTTCGCCTTCGCGCGCATCGACGTGAGGGAAGAGGGCTTCGAGCTGCGACCGCATTGCTACGGACGGCTCGACGGCAATCACTGCAGCGTCTACTGCCAGCAGGCGCGGCAGGAACTTGCCGGTACCGGCGCCGAGGTCGATCGCGACCTTCCCTTCACCAAGGCCGAGGTCACGACGCAGCCATTCCTCCAGGGCCACCGGATAGTCCGGCCTCCCTCTGGCGTATGCAGCCGCTTGGGCAGCGGGTATGCCCGCGGCAGTTTCGTTCATCTCGTCGCCGATCTCCGGGAGTCGGGTGTGGCCTCACGGCTTGGCATTGAGCCGCGCCGCGCGAGGCAGGATACCATCGAGCGCGGGAACCCGGCGGACGCGCACGCGGCCGCCGGGCGTCGGCTCCAATGCCAGGTTAGGCTGACCGTTCGCTAGTCGCAGATTGGCGGTTCGACCCCGCGAATGGTGAACTGACGTGGCTCCTTGGCCGGCGGCATCGCAATGCCTGGATCGACTTGCGGATCACCCGGGATGATCGTCATGCCGCACTTGATGATGGGGGCTCGGTTCCACGGCGTGGCGCGAATTCGGTTTTCGGGAGACCGGCCCTGCCCAGGCGCCCGGAAGAGCCGGCTATACGGGTTGGCCCGAGCTTGTTTCGAATCGGCCGTCGTCGGGCCTGACGGAGAAGATGGCGCGCCTCCCCGAGTGTTCGTCTGTTCGGCCCGGCTCTTTGCCGGCGCCACGCCGCTCAGGAAGGCGGCGAGCGTCCAGATGACAGCAAGACGCATGGCACCCTCTCGATCGTGCTGTAAGTTCAGCCTAACGTTGTGTAGGCGGAATGCCGCCCCCGCAGGGTGCTCCCTCTGACCGCGCGCTCTGGTCCCCGCAGCACGACGCCGTCCCCCTCGCACCCGCGCCTATTCTGGTGGCCGCCTCGTTTCCCAGTCAACCCATCCCCGCTCATGGGGTTGTGGCAATCCGAGAGCGTAACGGCGGGCAAATATGGGGGCCGGGTGATCCCGTGGTAATCGAGATAGGCCGCGGGCGGGAATCGCTCGACACCGGCTCGGTCCCCGTGCCCTGCATCGGTGGCACGGGCATTGCCCCTCCATCGACCCGAGGTGCCACCTATGCGCGATCTCGAGTCCTCCCTCCAGCAGTTCGCCGAGTTCCTTCTCAAGGCCCGATTCGTCAACGAATCCGCCGCGCCCTACTGCGTCCGGCACGTCCGCCAGTTCCTCACCGGCCCCGCCACCAACGGCGCACTGGCCGACCGGGTCCGCAGGTTCTGCGAAGACATGGAGCGCGGAGGATCGCAGGATTGGCAAGTCCGCCAGGCCGAGCAGGCCCTGCGCCTCTACTTCGTTCACTTCCTCCGCCGCACCGACTGGAGCCAGGTACCGGCCAACCCCGTGGTGGACCGCGAGGGACAGGTCACGCCCCTCGCCGCGCTCGAGCAGCTGCGCCTGCGGCTGCGCGCGCGCCACTACGCCATTCGCACCGAGGAGAGCTACACGCACTGGGCCCGCCGCTTCCTCGACTACCTCGCCGAGCGCCAGGGCCAGCCGCGGCCCCGCATCGACGCCCAGGCCGTGCGCGACTACGCCACCCACCTCGCCGTCCGCCAGCGCGTCTCCGCCAGCACCCAGAACCAGGCCGTGAGCGCCATGCTGTTCCTCTGCCGCGAGGTGCTGCGCGTGGACGTGCAGGACATGGAGCTCTCCGCACGTGCCAGGCGCGGCACCCACCTGCCCGTCGTCCTGAGCCTGCCGGAAACCGCCGCCTTGCTCGATGCCATGCACGGCACCGCGCGCCTCATGGCCACGCTGATCTACGGCGGCGGCCTCCGCCTGTCGGAGTGCTGCGAGCTGCGCGTGAAGGACCTCGACTTCGACCAGGGCCTCGTCTTCGTGCGCGGCGGCAAGGGACAAGGACCGCTCGACGCTGCTCGCCGAGTCAGGGAGAGAAGAGCTGCGCGCGCATCTGGCGAAGTCCGAGGCACTCCACCACGCCGATCGCCGCGCCGGACTTGCCGGGGTGTGGCTCCCGGACGCCCTGGAGCGCAAGTACCCGAACGCCGGTCGCGAGTTCGGCTGGTTCTGGGTCTTCCCCAGCCACACCCTCTCCACCGATCCGCGGACCGGCATCGTCCGGCGCACCACGTCCACGAGACGGTGGTCCAGAAAGCGGTGAAGGAGGCCGCCGCCCACGCGCGCATCCACAAGCCCGTGTCGGTGCACACGCTGCGCCACTGCTTCGCGACGCACCTGCTGCTGAATGGCGTGGATATCCGCCAGATCCAGGAGTACCTGGGCCACGCGCACGTCGAGACGACGATGATCTACACGCACGTCGTCAAGGAACTCCGCAACCCCGCGAAGAGCCCCCTCGACCTCCTGAACGCGTCGCGACGGTCGCCCAAGGGGAACTGAGGCGCCGTCCGGGACGGACCGGCAACGCGATGCCACCCAGGACATCGCGTGTTCCTCACGAACACGACGGACGGCGGCCCGGCCGCGAGCGCGAGCGGTGGCGGGCAGACGCAGATCAGGTTCCGGTCGCCGTTCGTGCCCTTCTCGCGGACGATCTTCGCCCGGTCCACGTGTGCCGGGTCGCTGATCAGCCGTGCACCGCCCTCACCGCGCGAGAGAGCGGGAACTTACGGTCGCACCTGCCCGCACCCGCCCGCACCCGTTCGCACCCGTTCGCACCCGCCCGCACCTGCCCGCACCCGTTCGCACCTGCCCGCACCCGCCTTCGCTCACTCAGGCGACTCCAGCGAGCTTCGGCGGGCAGGCCGGTTCGCACCCGCCCTGCCTATCTCGAGACCTTCTGCAGCACCGCCGCGGCCTCGTCCACCTGCGCGGCCAGGGCGTTCACCGCCGCCGACACGGTCCGCACGCCCCCCTGCGCTTCGTCGTAGCGCTTCTCCTCCAGCCCCTCCCGGATCTGCGGCATTGTCTTGACGCCGTAGCCGGTGTAGAAGCCCGGCGCGTAGATCTGGTGCTTGAACCAGTCGCGGCGCGGGAGGCCGTCGCTGTTCCCGAGCTTCCGCTCGCTCTGGAGCAGCAGCTTGTTCAGCGAGCGCAGCTCCGCGCGGCCGACCAGCGACGCCGAGGGCGCGCGGTCCACACCCGCGTACGCCTTCTCGAACGCCTGCCCGGCGCGGCGGAGCGACTCCACCGCCGCCCGCACGGGGCCTACGTCCACCTTCGCGTCCTTCGTCTCAGCCGCGAGCTTCTCGAGCTCTACGACGTAGCGCATCAGCGTGTCCGCCGTGTCGGTGAACTGGAAGGGGAGCACGGGTGCGTCCGCCAGCCGGAGCAGCAGCGTGCCCGTCAGCTGCGCCAGCGTCCGGCCATAGGCATAGTCGCCGTCCGAGAACTTCTGGTACCAGGCGACCGTGTCGTACGCCGAGTGGTAGATGCCGCCGCTGCTCTCGCCGCCAAAGCCCACGTTGAGCGCCGAGAGGGTGAGGTGCTGCAGGAACGGCGTGAAGTCCGAGCCGGATCCGAGCGGCTCGAGCCAGAGCGCCGCGTCCTTCTCGCGCGCGGCCTTGTGCATCTCCGGAGTGCCGTTTACCTGCCGCCGGCGCGACTCCTCCGCGACGGGCTTCCCGGTGCGCGGGTCCATCACGTCCCGCGCCACCTCCGTCATCAGCTGCTGCAATCCGTGCGAGCCGCCGACGTTCAGCCAGCCCTTCCCGGAGCTGTCCGTGTTGATGTAGACCGCCGCCTTGTCACGCAGGTCCGCGGCGTGTTTCTCCGCCCATTCGGTGGAACCGAGCAGCCCCCACTCCTCGCCGTCCCAGAGGGCGAGGATGATCGTGCGCTTCGGCCGCCAACCGGTCTTCAGCAGATCGGCCAGGCCCCGTCCGGCCTCCATCAGGGCCACCGCGCCGCTGATGGGGTCGTCCGCGCCGTTGACCCACGCGTCGTGATGGTTGCCGAAGATGATCCACTCGTCCGGGAAGGTCGAGCCTTCGATGCGAACGATGACGTTGTGCAGCGGGCGGCTCTGCCAGTCGAAGGCGAGCTTGAGGTGTGCCTGCGCCGGCCCGGGGCCGACGTGATAGGTCACCGGCAGCGCGCCGCGCCACTCCTGCGGCGCCACCGGGCCCTTCATCGCCTTGAGCAGCGGCAGTGCATCGCCGTAGGCGATGGGCATCACGGGGATCTTCAGGATCGTCGTCGCGTCCGCCTGCGCCAGCTTCCTCCCCCCGGGCTCCGATGCCCAACCCGGGCTGAGGGGATCGCCCGGATGGATGGGCATGTCCATCACGCTCCCGCGCTGCACGCCCTGCTCCGGACGGAACGCTCCCTCCGGATACACGTCGCCCTGGAAGTACCCGTCGTCCCGCGGGTCGGAGTAGATGAGGCAGCCGATGGCGCCGTGCTCCCACGCCACCTTCGGCTTGATGCCGCGCCAGCCCGCACCGTAGCGCGCAAGCACGATCTTGCCCTTCACGCTGATGCCCATCTGGTCCAGCCGTTCGTAGTCGGCGGGCATGCCGTAGTTCACGTAGACGACCTCACCCGTCACGTCGCCGTCGGCGGAGTAGGCGTTGTAGGTGGGCGTGTGATCCTGGTCGCCGGAATCGGGATCCTCGGGCAGCACCGTCTCCCGAATCGCCATCGTGTGCCGCGTGGGTGCCGTCATCTCCAGCACGCGCTCGGTGGGCCATGGCATCAGCGCCTCGAAGCTCTCGATGCGCGCGTCCAGGCCCCAGGACTTGAACTGGTTCAGCGCGTACTCCGCTACCTTCCTCGAACCCGGCCGTCCGGCCACGTGCGGTTCGCCTGCCATCACGGTCATGTACTCCCGCAGCTTTGCGCTGTCGGGCACCTTGCGGAACTGCTCTTCGCGCTGGCGCTGCGCGGAAACGGCATCGCCGGGGAATCCACGAATCGCGCCGGACTGGGCGCGCGGCCCCGGCGCGAGGAGTACGGCGATGGTGACAACGGCAAACAGCGATCGGGCGATACGCGGCATGGCTCTATCCCTCATGCAAGCTTCCGGAGAATGAAGCACTTCAGGTAGTAGGTTTCGGGGACGCCGAGCAGGACGGGGTGGTCCCGCCCCTGCATGCGCTTCTCGACGACCGTGACGGGCGTGTGGCTGTCCACCGAGGCCTCATACAGCACCTGGCCGAACATCGCTTCGTCCACGTTGTACGAGCAGCTGCAGGTCACCAGGAACCCGCCCGGATTGAGCAGCCGCAGGGCCCGGAGGTTGATCTCCTTGTAGCCGGCCAGCGCCTTCGGGACCGATGCCTTGTTCTTGGCGAAGGCGGGCGGGTCGAGCACGATGGTGTCGTAGCGCGCGCCCTCGCGCTCGAGGCGCCGGAGCTCGTCGAAGACGTTGGCCTCGCGCGCCGTGACGTTGGCCAGCTGGTTCTTCGCGGCGTTGTGAGTGATGCGCGCCACGGCGTCGGCCGAGCTGTCGAGCGCCTCCACCGCCTCGGCCACCGATGCGAGGCGAAGGGCAAAGCCGCCGTTGTAGCTGAAGCAGTCCAGGACGCGGCCGCGCGCGTAGGGGGCCGCCGCCTCGCGGTTCTCGCGCTGGTCGAGGAAGAGGCCCGTCTTCTGCCCGTGCCACGGGTCCACGTCGTAATGCACGGGTCCTTCGTGCACGGCGATGGCAGGCGGCACATCGCCGTGCAGCGGTTCCACCTTCTGCTCGAGCCCCTCGAGCAGGCGCACCTTGGGGTCGTTCCTCGCCAGCACGCCCTTCGCCCCAGTCAGCGCCACCAGCATCGGCACGAGCGTGGGAAGCATTCGATCCATGCCCTGCGACAGCGCCTGCAGCACCAGGTAGTCGGCATAGCGATCGACGATGAGCGACGGCAGGAGATCGGCCTCTCCGTGCACGAGCCTGTAGGCCGTGGCGTCGAGACCGAGCGACACGCGGAACGCGATGGCGGCGCGCAACCGGTGCTCCCAGAACGCGTGATCGATGACCGCGTCCGCGCGCGCGATCATCCGCAACGCGATCTGCGATCGGTCCGAGTAGAGCGCGAAGCCGAGCGCGCGGTCCTTGGGCCCGACCACCCGGACAACGGCGCCCGGGGCGGCATCGACGTCGCGGACGTCGGTGCGGTAAATCCACGGATGACCGGAACGGAGGCGATCCTCGCCGCGGGGCGCGATGCGGGCAGTGGCTGGCACGATGGGTCCCGACACTATATAGCCCTTTGCGGCGCCGGCGGCGCCCGTCCGCCGGGGGTACAATTCCAGCGGCCCCGACAGACCGGGCTGCGCGAATTTGTGGTGAGCGGCCGTTCCGCAGGAATGGCCGGCAGCTGCTCCCCGAGCGCGACGCCGGGTCCTGAAGAAATCGTTGATACGCTCCACTAGATGCAGCCGCCGTTGTCCCCGCCCGGCGCCGAGCGCGCTCCCGTCACCCACGCACGCCGGGCGCGCGGTGCCTATGCCGTTGCCCTGGCCGTGGTGTGCTTCGCCGTCCTGGCGACGCACGTCCACCTGGGGTTCGAGCGTATCCGCATCCGCGTTGTCGCCTCGCCGCTTGTCGCCAGCGAGCCCACACTCGGCATTGCTCTGCCCGACCTCACGCCGCTGGCAGGCGCCCCCGCCGCCATCATCGCGCGCGTCAGCGGGGGCGGCGAGCCGACGCGACTGGCACTGGCCCTCGACGACACGACGCTCGCCGTCGTCGAGGCGCCGGCGAACGCGGAGACGCGGATCGACGCATCCGCCTCGATCACCGGCGGGAGAGGCCACTCGATCACAATGTCGAGTGACCGCACGGGATGGCGGCTGGATTCCCTGGAGGTCGCCAACGTCCACGGCTTCTCTGCGGGCGCGCTCAGCTTCGTGGTCGTGCCGAGGGGGCACGCCGGCAACCCTCGCATGCCGTGGTGGCTGGCGGCCATCATCGGCGCGGGCCTGCTCGTGCTGCGCCCGTGGCCAGTGGCGTCGCCGGGGCTGACGCCCCGGCGCCCCGAAGGCGTCCCTGCAGTCGAGTCCTTCCCAAATCCCAGGCGCTCCGAGACTTGGCGTCCCGAACGCGCGGCGCGGATCCTCACAGGCGCGAGCGCCGGACTCGTCCTGCTCGTCTTCGCCGTGGTCCTGCTGGCCGACATCGTCTCGCCCTACCGCATCCTGTTGTCGCCCACCACGTTTGCCATCCTCGCGGCGATCCTCTACGTGCGTCCGATCGTGCGCGTCGTGCCGCCCCTGGTGTCGTGGCTCGCGAGGGCCACGATCGCGGGCGCGGGCGCCGTCTGGAGCGCCACGCGCGCGGGCGCCTCGTTCATCCGTCGGTCGAAAGCCCCGCAGCTCCTTCCTCACATCACCGTTATCGTGCTCGTCCTGTGGGGCGTGGCGCGCTTTCACCAGCCGGAGAACGGCTTCACGTCGTTCATCCGGTTTGGCCAGGCGTTCAGCGGACGCGCCGTGCCGGCGCTCGGTGCCGTGCCGCACGCCGTCGAGTCTCCGTACGGCTACGACGCGCAGTTCTATGCGCAGCTCGCGCTCGATCCGCTGCTGCAGGATCCGGCGACGGTCAGGGCCATCGACACGCCGCTCTATCGCGCGCGGCGTGTCTTCCTGCCCTGGCTGGCGAACGTGCTCGCGCTCGGCGAGCCGTGGTACATCCTCCAGGTGTATGCGCTCCTGAACGTGGCCGCGTGGCTCTGGATGGCGTGGCTCCTGCTGCGGTGGCTGCCGCCCGGTTCCGCGGCGGCCACGGCGGCGTGGATCGCCATCATGCTGTCCCACGGCTTCATGGCGTCGATGGCGCGGGCGCTGGCCGACGGGCCGAGCGCCCTCATCATCGCCCTGGGCGTCACGGCCGTTCACGCGAACCGCCAGTGGCTGGCCGCCGCCATCCTCGGCGTGTCCGGCCTGACGCGTGAGACCAACCTGCTCGCTGCCGCGGCACTGCTGCCGGCGGAAAAGCCGGCCCCGAACCGACTGGTCGCACTGGCCGTCCAAGGCCTCGCGGTCGTCGCCCCCCTCGCCCTCTGGGTGGCGTATCTCGTCTCGCTCGGGCTGCCGCCGGAAGCGGCAGGGGCGGGCAACTTCGCGGCGCCGCTCGTCGCCTACGTGAACGACTGGATCGCCGCCGTGGAGGAGGCGCGCCTCTACGCATCGGAATTCGACGCGTGGCTCGCCGTCCTCACCCTCGTCGCCCTGACGACGCAGGCCCTGGCCCTCCTGTGGTGGCGCGCGTGGCGCGATCCCTGGTGGCGGGCCGGTGTGGGCTACGTGCTGCTGATGCTCGTCCTCGGGCCGGCCGTGTGGGAGGGCCAGCCGTCGGCAGTGACGCGCGTGGTGCTGCCGATGACGGTGGCGTTCAACGTCCTGCTGCCGCGTGGCCGGTGGTTCTGGCCCTTGTGGATCCTGGGGAACGCGAATCTCCTTCACGCTCCCCGGGAAATGGGCCTGGACTGGTTCCTGTAGGGGCAGGACTCGGGTGCGCGTCAGCGCGAGCGATCAGGCGAAGAGCTCGCGGAGCGACAGGCCGAAATCGGGCAGCAACGCTGTCTCGAGGATCTCGTTACCGGCCAACACCTGCGGCTGCTCGAATCCGTCGGAGGTCGAACGACGGTACACCGTCACGGTATCGGCATCGAAATCGACGAGCCAGTACTCGCGCACGCCCGTGCGCTCGAACAGGTTGCGCTTCAGCTGCCGGTCGCGTGACCTGGTGCCTGGCGACAGCACTTCAATCACGAGTGCAGGCGGGCCCTGCACGTTCTTCGCGGTCAAGATGTCGGGTTGGTTGGCCGCGATCAGGAGAAGGTCCGGCTCCACCACGTCCCAGTTGGACAGCACGACGTCCAACGGCGCCA
>JADZCN010000002.1 GCA_020851565.1 Acidobacteriota bacterium
CGGAGGCGCTCGCCGAGAGTGGCGCTGCCGTCACCCTGCGTCGAGGCGTAGTCGTTCCAGTCGGTGCGGAACTCGTCGGTCTTGAGCGCACGGATGCTCAGGCCGATCTTCCGTTCCGACGGGCTCAGCTTGATGATCTTCATCGGCGTCGTCTGGCCGACCTCGAGCGAGATCTTCTCCCCGCCCTGCGTGTCGTCGAATTCGCTGACGTGGATCAGGCCTTCGATGCCTTCGTCGAGTTCGACGAACGCGCCGAAGTTGGTCATGCGGACCACCTTGCCCTCGATGGTGTCACCCACCTTGTGGCGCGAGAAGAAGTCTTCCCAGATGTCGGTGGCGAGCTGCTTGAGGCCGAGCGACAGGCGCTGGTTCTCGGCGTCGATGCTGAGCACCATCGCCTCGACGACGTCGCCCTTCTTGAGCACTTCGCTCGGGTGCTTGACGCGCTTGCTCCACGACATGTCCGAGATGTGGATGAGGCCGTCGATGTCCTCTTCGACTTCGACGAACGCGCCGAACTCGGTGAGGTTGCGCACCTTGCCCTTGATCCGCGTGCCCACCGGGTACTTGTCGGTGAGTTCGTTCCACGGGTTGCTCTCGACCTGCTTGAGGCCGAGCGAGATGCGGCGCGCCGCCGGATCGACGCCGAGGACCATCGCTTCGACGCTGTCGCCGACGTTGAGGATCTTCGACGGGTGCTTGACGCGCTTGCTCCACGACATCTCGCTGACGTGGATGAGGCCTTCGACGCCCGGCTCGAGTTCGATGAAGGCGCCGTAGTCGGTGAGGCTGACCACCTTGCCGCTGACGCGCACGCCGGCCGGGAAGCGATCCATCACCGTCGTCCACGGATCGATGACGAGCTGCTTGTGGCCGAGCGAGACGCGCTCGGTGGCGGCGTCGTACTTCAGCACCACCACGTCGATTTCGTCGTTGACCTTGAACAGCTCCGACGGGTGGCCGACGCGGCCCCACGACATGTCGGTGATGTGCAGCAGGCCGTCGATGCCGCCGAGGTCGATGAACGCGCCGTAGTCGGTGATGTTCTTGACGACACCGCGGAGGACCTTGCCCTCGGCCAGCGTCTCGAGCGTGGTCTTCTTCTTCTCGGCGTTCTCCTCCTCGAGGAGGACCTTGCGCGAGAGCACGATGTTGCCGCGCTTCTTGTTCACCTTGATGACGCGCATGCGGAGCTCCTGCCCCTTGAGCGCGTCGAGGTTGCGCACCGGACGGACGTCGATCTGGCTGCCGGGCAGGAAGGCGCGGACGCCGATGTCCACCGCGAGGCCGCCCTTGATGCGCTCGACGACACGGCCGATCACGACCTTGCGTTCCGCGAAGGCGCGCTCGACCTCGTCCCAGATCTTCATCTTCTCGGCCTTCTCGCGCGAGAGCACGATGTGGCCGTCGCGGTCCTCGGTGCGCTCGAGCAGCACGTCGACCACGTCACCTTCACGCACGATCACGGCGCCGGTCTCGTCGAGGAACTCGTCCACGGGAATCACTCCCTCGGACTTGTAGCCGACGTCGATCACGACCTCGTTCGCGGTGACTTTCAGTACGGTCCCCTTGACGACTTCTCCTTCCGCGATGTTGCGGAAGCTGTTATCGTAAAGGTCGAGCAGGCGGGCAAACTCTTCGGGGTTGACGGACTCGTCGTCCTTGACCCAGAGAGGGGTGGTCTTGGGAGCCTGCCGCCCCGCGGCCGTGGCCGTCGGGGTGGTAGCGCCCTTCGGCTCGGTGGCCGGGTTGTGCTCGTCTTGCGAGATTGCCATTGCGGTGCGCGTCCTCCTACTTGCAGATTTGCCGGTCGTCCCCTTGGATCGTGATCGGGGTACGTTAGGCGGGGGCCGGCGCCCCGCGTAACCAACAGACGTTACGATACTTAGCGCCTACTGTCAAGGAGCCGAAAGGACACCGCCATGGCCAAGAGGAAGCCTGCCCGTCCCGCCGCGGCGCGGGCGAAGAAGACTGCCAGGAAAGCCGTCCGAAAGGTGTCGAAGGCCGCCGCCGGTGCCAGGGCCGCCGCGACCCGGACCACGAAGCGCGTCCGGAAGCAGGCCACGCGCAAGGTGGCGGCCGCCAGGACCACTGCGAAGAAGCTGGTGAAGAAGGCCACGCGGCTGGCCAGGAAAGAACGCGCCCAGGTGGCCCGCACCCTCAAGGTCGCCACCCGGAAGGCCGCCCGCAAGGTGGCACGCGTGGCGCATCGGGCCGAGGCGGTGGCGCGCAAGGTCGCCGCCGCGCCCAATGCGAAGGGAGCCGCCCGCAAGGCCCCCGCCCCGCAGAAGGCCGCCGCGGCCGCTGGCAAGCGGGGACGCCCGAAGAAGGCGGCGTCGCCCGCCCCGGCGGAGGCGGCCCGGAAGCTCGCCGCGCCCAAGACAAAAGTGGCTGCCCGCAAGGTGAAGAGCCGCGCGGCGGCGAGCCGGAAGGCCACCAGCAAGGCCCGGCCGAAGATGGCCGCCGCCAAGCCGGCACCGAAGGTGGCAAAGCCAGCGGTGACGAAGCCAGCCGCGGCAAAGGCGGCCACCGCCAAGCCGCGGCTGATCACCAAGCCGGCGCCACCGGTCGCGAAGGCCGCCCCGGCACGGAAGGCCAACCTGGACCGGCCGCGCCGCACCGTAGCCGACATCCACGGCGTGCCTTCCAGCCTCGACATGGGCGCCATCGCCTCGTCCGCCCGCACGGGCCGCGCCGAGATGGAGCAGAAGCTGCACGAGCACACCTCGTCGAGCCCGGCCCTCACGGCCGGCGACGTGGACGCCGACTGGGCGGCCGCTGAAGCCGTGGGCGACGAGGCCCCGGGCGGTGACAACCCCACCCCGGATCAGGACGTGGTCGAGGAGATCGGCCGCGCGCTGGGTGTGGAGTACGAGGACGACGAGGAACTGCAGGGCGGTGATGAGATCGCCGAGCGGGACCGTCACCGCTGGGAGCTCGACCCCGGTTCTTCGGACGACTTCGAAGAGCGCTAGCGACGGCTGTCCATTGATGATTGCCGATTGACGATTGAGCGATTCACTGACAATCGGGTGATCGGCGCATTGGGCATTGGATTGGCGATTGGGCAATCACCCGATCACCAGGCCAATGCGCGATGCCCCAATCTCCCGATCGTCAATGAATCACTCAATCGCCAATCATCAATCACCAATGGACGACCGGCCCCTGTCCTGCACCAGCCCCAGCACGCGCTCGAACACCTGCTCCGCGTCCAACCCCGTCGTATCCACGTAGACAGCGTCCGCGGCCATCTGCAACGGCGCCACCGTGCGCGTGGCGTCGCTCTCGTCGCGTGCAGCCATCTGGCTCTTGAGCCGATCCACGCTGGCCTGGCGGCCGCCCGTGTGTGCCGCGTCCCCGGCCCGACGCCGCGCGCGCTCCTCGGCTGAGGCGTCGAGGTAGATTTTCACGTCGGCACAGGGGAACACGACGGTGCCGATGTCGCGGCCCTCCATCACGACCCCGCCCCCCTCCCCCATCCCGCGCTGGCGCGCCACCAGCACCGCACGGACGCTGGCCAGGCGCGCCACCCGCGCCGCCGACTGGTCCATCTCGGGGGTCCGAATGGCGCGGCTCACGTCGTGCCCGTCGATGGTGATGATCCCGTCCGCCTGGCCGAAGCTGGCGCGCTCGGCCAGCGCGGCCAGCGCGGGCTCGTTGTCCAGGGCCAGGCCTTCCTGCAGGGCCTTCCAGGCCACGGCCCGGTACATGGCGCCCGTGTCCACGTGGCGATAGCCGAGCGCCTGCGCCAGGCGGCGTGCCAGTGTGCCCTTCCCTGCTCCCGAGGGCCCGTCGATGGCGATGATGAGTGGTGTCACCAGCCGGCCAGTGTAACATTCGGGACGTGCCCCGTTCCCTGCGGTGGCTGCTGGGCGTGGCGGTCGTCGCGGCGGCAGGCACGTTCACCGCCGGCCCCTATGTCAACGCCGCCGCGTTCATCGCGCGCGCGGCGGACCTTCCCGGCGCCCCCGCAACGCTGGCGGCCTGGACGGCCAGCCGCGTCACCACGCCCACCGATGCGATCGTGCCCACGCGCCACGGCGACGTGCCGGCACGCGTGTACCGGCCCGCCAACGGCTTCACCCGCACCATCGTCCTCGTGCCGGGCGTCCATCGCGATGGCATCGACGAGGCGCGGCTCGTCGCCCTCGCGAAGGACCTCGCGGAAACCGGTTACGGCGTGTTGACGGTGGCCTCCCCCGACCTGCAGCGCTACCGCATCACGCCGCTGGTGACCGATGTCATCGAGGACGCCGTCTACTGGGCCGCCCGACAGCGCGAGCTGGCGCCGGATGGCCGCGTGGGCGTGCTGGGCGTGAGCTTCTCCGGAGGACTGTCCATCGTCGCTGCTGGCCGCGAGCGCATCCGGGATCGCGTGGCGTTCCTGCTCTCGTTCGGCGGCCACGGCAACCTCGCGCGGGTGATGCACTACCTCTGCTCGGGTGAGGTCGTGGGCGACCTCGCATCGGCGCGGGCCAGCCGAGTCGTGGCCGGTGCCGAGAACGTGGAGGTGCATCCGCCGCACGATTACGGCGTCGCAGTCGTGCTGCTGACCATGGCCGAGCGGCTGGTGCCGCCGGGGCAGGTGGGACCGCTCATGGCGGGGATCGAGGGCTTCCTGCTGGCCTCCTCGCTCGACTTGGTGGACAAGCCCCGCGCCACCGCGGAGTTCGCGCGCATGCGCACGTACGCAGAGACCCTGGCCGAGCCCTCGCGGACGCTGATGCGCTGGGTGAACGATCGCGCGGTGAAGGAACTCGGCGCGAAACTGCTGCCCGTGGTCGACGCGCTGGCCGACCATCCCGCCATGCCGACGCTGTCGCCCGAGCGGGCGCCCGTGGCGCCGGCGGCGCCCATCTACCTGCTGCACGGCTCGGACGACAACGTCATCCCCTCCATCGAAACCGTGCTGCTCGGCGAGTACCTGCAGGGGCGCGCCCCCGTCATCGGCCTGCTGAGCGGCCTCATCACGCACGCCGAGGTGAACCGCGCGCCAACGGCAACCGAGGCGTGGCGGCTGGCGTCATTCTGGCGACAGGTCCTTTCGAATTAGCAGGTGAGACGTTGGAAGCGAGAAGGAAGAATCCGGACGTGCGTGAGGCGAGAAGGCAGAAGTCGGGTGCTGGAAGTCGGAAGCCGCGAGAAGCACAAGGCTATGACCAGGAGCCGGACGGTATCCGGCTGCAGAAGCTCCTGTCCACGGCCGGCGTCGCATCGCGCCGTGCCTCGGAGCAGTTGATCCTCGAGGGGCGGGTGACGGTCAACGGCATCGTGGTGCGCGAGCTCGGCAGCAAGGCGGACCCGGCGCACGACGACGTCCGCGTGGACGGCCGGCGCATCCGCACCGACGTGCGCCAGCGCTACATCCTCATGTACAAACCGCGCGGCTACGTGACCACGCGGAGCGACCCCGAGGGCCGTCCCACGGTGATCGATCTCCTGGGCCGGCAGGTGGGCTACATCTACCCCGTCGGGCGGCTGGACTACGACAGCGAGGGCCTGCTGCTGATGACGAGCGACGGCGCTCTGGCCGAGCAGCTGACGCACCCGCGGCACGAGGTGGAACGCGTGTACGAGGTCATTGTCGCCGGCGCCCCGGACGAAGCCGCCATCGCGAAGCTGCGGCGCGGCGTCTACCTCGACGGCCGGCGCACCGGCGCGGCCGAGGTCCGCCGAGGGCAGACGGTGAAGTCCGATGGCGTGACGACGAAGCTGACGATGACGCTCTACGAGGGCCGCAACCGTCAGGTGCGCCGGATGTGCCAGGCCGTGGGGCACCCGGTCCGATCCTTGACGCGCGTCAGCATGGGCCCGCTGAGGCTGGGCCGCCTGCGTCCGGGTGAGTGGCGTGACCTGACGGCGGCCGAGGTGGCGGCGCTGAAGGGCGCGCCCTCTGCGCGCCGGCCCCCCCCGGCTCGGTAGGCGGCGCTTCGCGCCGTGGGCGCGCGCTGAAGATGGGCGCCCTCGTTACTCGGGGGCGTAGGCGGCGCTGCGCGCGCGTAAGGAGTGGCGGGACGGTCGCCTGGGCTGCCACCGAGCCGCGCGGCGGCGCGGCCCACGGCGACGAGCCCGTGTCAGGGCTGTTCGTCGCCCGCGGGGTCGTTGCCGCCTTCGGGCTCCTCGCCGCCTTCCTCCAGCGGCAGCATCTCCTCCGGCACGGCCCGCTCCATCAGCACGGGCGGCGGCTCGAAGCCGAGTTGCTGGGCCATGTCCTCGATCTTCGGGAGGTCGTTCACGTCCTTCAAGCCGAAGCGGATGAGGAACTCCTTCGTCGTGCCGTAGAGGAACGGGCGGCCGATGACGTTCTTCCGGCCCACGATCTTGATGAGGTGCCGCTCGAGCAGGGTGGAGAGCACCCCTGAGGCGTTCACGCCGCGAATCTCGCCAATCTCGGCCTGCGTGATGGGCTGCTTGTAGGCGATGACCGAGAGCGTCTCGAGCGCGGCCACCGACAGCTTCTGCGTGGTACGCTCGTGGAACAGGCGCCGCACCCAGTCATGCAGCTCGGGCCGCGTCGTGATCTGGTAGCCGCCCGCCACCTCAGCCATGTGCAGGCCGGGTCGGCTGTCGTAGTCCTGCTTCAGCGCCTCGACGGCCGCCAGAACGTCTTCCTTCGGCTCGTCGGCCAGCAATTTCAAGAGCATCTTCGGCGTCAGCGGCTCGGGCGACGCGTAGACCAGCGCCTCGACGATGGCCTTCAGCTGTGCGAGGTCCATGCGGGGCTTCTCGCCCTCGCCCACCGCGTCGGCCTCGATGGCGGCCATCTCCGCGGTCACCTCTCCGCCCTCGGCAGCGGCCGGCGCGTCGGTCGCCTCGGCGTCGATGGGATTCTCCTCGTGCTCGTTCATTCCGATGTGCCCTTGTCTGTCGCCGGCGGCGCCGCGTCGGCCGCCTGGTGGTGTGCCTTGAACTCGTCCTCGGGGTCGTGAATCGGGTGCGGCGCGTCCTGCGGGCGCGCCCGCTTGTAGATCCGGATGGCGCCCACCTGGGCGCTCTGGAACACGCGCACCAGCTTGAGCCGGATCATCTCCAGCAGCGCGAGGAACGTGACGATCATGTCCGGACGCGTCGCCACATCGTCGAAGAGATCCTCGAAGCCGCACGCATCGGTTTCGGACAGCCGTTCGAGCAGCTGCTCGATCCGTGCCTCGATGGAGATCTGCTCCGGCGGCAGCGGGACGGGCGGGCGCTCGCGCGCGCGCTCGAGGACCGTCTTGAACGCGGCCAGCAGGCTGAAGAGATCCACCTCCAGCTCGGGCTCGTACTCGTCGCCGGCGATGGCCTCGACTGGAGCGTCCGGGCGGGTCCACTGCGCGCTGCGGAGCGTCTCGCGCTCGTGCAGGAGCTCGGCGGCGGCCTTGAACCGCTCGTGCTCGAGCAGCCGGCGGACGAGCGCGTCGCGGGGATCCTCTTCCTCGGTGACGTCGCCGGCCGCTGTCTCGGGCCGCGGCAGCAGCATCCGGCTCTTGATGTGGATGAGCGTGGCCGACATCACCAGGAACTCGGAGGCGATGTCGAGGTTCAACTCCTGCATCAGGTCCAGGTACTCGAGGTACTGCTTCGTGATGAGCGCGATGGGGATGTCGTAGACATCCACCTTGTTCTTCCGGATGAGGTGCACCAGGAGATCGAGCGGCCCCTCGAAGGACTGCAGCCTGATCTTGATGGCGTCGAGTTGCGACTCGAACGCCTCCTCCGGCGCGCCCGTGCCTGTCTGCTCGTCGCTCATGGGCCTAGTACTTCAACTTGATGGCGGCGCGCACCTGCTCCATCGTCTCCAGGGCGATGAGCCGCGCGCGCTTCGACCCCTCGACCAGCACCTCGCGCAGGTAGCCCGGGCGCGCCAGGGCGGCGGCGCGCCGCTCGCGAATCGGGTCCAGCATGGCGTTCACGGCCGAGGCGAGTTTCGTCTTCACCTCGACGTCTCCGACCTTGCCGGCACGGTAGCGGGCCTTGAGGTCGTCGACTTCGGCGACGTCGGGGTTGAAGGCGTCGTGATAGGTGAAGACCGGATTGCCCTCCACGGTCCCCGGGATGTCGGCGCGCACGCGCTTCGGATCCGTGTACATCTGGCGGACCTTTGCCTTCACCGTAGCGGCATCGTCCGACAGGTCGATGGTGTTCTGGTAGCTCTTGCTCATCTTCCGGTTGTCGAGGCCGGGCAGGCGCGGAACCGGCGTGAGGAGAGCCTGCGGCTCGACCAGTCCGCGGGGTGGCGCCCCCTCCGGCACCGGGAAGTAGAAGTTGTTGAACCGGCGCACCACCTCGCGCGAGAGCTCCAGGTGCGGCACCTGGTCCTCGCCGACGGGCACCCAGTGCGCGCCGTAAATCACCACGTCCGCCGTCTGCAGCAGCGGGTAGCCGAGGAAGCCGATGCTGGAGAGGTCCTTCTCGGCGAGCTGCTCCATCTGCTCCTTGTAGGTGGGGACGCGCTCCAGCCACGGGATGGGCGTGACCATCTGCAGGAGCAGGTACAGCTCCGCGTGCTCCGGCACCATCGACTGGACGAAGAACACGCTCTTCTCGGGGTCGAGGCCGGCGCCGATCCAGTCGGCCACGTTGTCGAGCGCGTTCTCGACGATGTCGCCCGTGTCGGCGTAGTTGCTGGTGAGCGCGTGCCAGTCGGCGACGAAGTAGAAGCAGTCGTAGACCGACTGCAGCTTCTCCCAGTTCTGGAGCGCCCCGACCAGGTGGCCGAGATGAAGCTTTCCCGTCGGGCGCATGCCCGACACCACGCGTTGCCGTTCAGTCACAGTAGCCAACCCAGGACGAAGCGCTGCACGGGCCGCATGATGGCGGAGAGCACGCCCGTGAGCATCAGCGCATAGAGGAGCAGGAACCCGTACGGCCGGGCACGATCAACCAGTCTGGCACCAGCGGCGGGAATCAGTCCCATCAACACGTTGCCGCCGTCGAGCGGCGGCACCGGGATCATGTTGAACACGGCCAGCAGCACGTTCAGCACCACGAAGGCCCGGACGGTTCCAGCCAGGAGGCTCCCGTTCAGGAAGCCGCTCTGGCCGTCGATGGCCCCGAACACCGCGGCGCCAGCCACGGCCAGGACGATGTTGCTGGCCGGCCCGGCCGCGGCGATGACGGCAAAGTCGCGACGGGGATGCCGCAGGTGCCGGAAGTCCACGGGCACGGGCTTCGCCCACCCGATGAGCGGCAGGCCGGTCGAGATGGCCACCAGCGGAAACACCAGCGTCCCAATCACGTCCACGTGAACCGCGGGGTTCAGCGACAGCCGGCCAAGCCGGCGCGCGGTCGGATCGCCCAGGTTGTTTGCCGCCCACGCGTGCGCGGCCTCGTGGACCGAGAGCGATCCGATGAGGACGGCCATGAGGACGAAGATCTCTGTGAAATCGAGGCCAGCCAAGAACGTTCGAGTTTATCACCCTGGTGCGGGCGGGTGCGAACGGGTGCCGACCGGTGCGGGCGGGTGCGGACTGGTGCGCCTCAAGTGCGGGCGAAATGGGCCACGATCGCGTCGGCCGCCTTCCCGCCGACGACGGCGGTCAGCTCCTCGCGGGTGGCGCGGCGGACCCCGGCGACACTCCCGAACCGGGTGAGGAGCGTCTTGCGGCGCCGTGGGCCGACGCCGGGAATGTCGTCCAGCTCGGAACGCAGGTCGCGCATGGCGCGGGCTCGACGATGGAACGTCACGGCGAACCGGTGGGCTTCGTCACGAATCCGCTGCAGGAGCCTCAGGGCCGGGCCGTGGGGGTCGAGGGCCAGGGGCTGTTCATGGTCCCGCGTGAAGACCAGCTCCTCCTTCTTGGCGAGGCCGATGGCCACCAGGTTCGACAGGCCCACGCTCTCGAGCGCGGCGTAGGCGGCATTGAGCTGCCCCTTCCCCCCATCGATGAGGATGATGTCGGGGAACGGCCCACCCGCCTCGAGCAGCTTCGCGTAGCGCCGCCGCACCACCTGCTCCATCGCGGCGAAGTCGTCGAGGAACCGATTGCCAGCGCGACTCCCAGTTCCCGACGCGTTCCTTCCCTCTCCCGGCGGGTTCGTGCCCGCTCCCGTCTCCCGACGGCCTTCAGGTCGCCTCCCGACGCGGAACTTCCGGTATTCCCCCCGCTTCATCCGCCCGTCCTCGCACACGACCATCGAGGCAACGGTCTCGCTCCCCTGGATGGTGGAGATGTCGAAGCACTCGATGCGGCGCGGCAGCTCGGGCAGCCGCAGGGCGGCCTGCAGGAGCTCCAGGGCCTCGTACTGCGCCGTGGCACCCGCGTCGAAGCGGGAACGGTACGTGAGCTCCGCGTTCCGCCGCGCCAGGTCGAGCAGACCGCGCTTGTCTCCCCGCTGCGGCACACCGAGGCGGACCTTGCGGCCTGCGCGGTCGCCCAGCCAGCTCTCGAGCGCTTCGGCCTCCTCTGGCAGCACGGGGAGGTGCACGTCGGGAGGCGGGGCCTGGTCGGCATAGAACTGCTGCACGGCCGCCTCGACGACGTCGGCCTCACGCGCCGTGTCGGTACCCGCCTCCGCCGCGAACTCGACGCGCTCGACCACGCGTCCGCCGCGCACCTGGAAGACCTGCACGACGGCGCCGCTCGGCCCGACCTTCACGCCGAACACGTCGCGGTCGCCGAGCTCGGGGGACGCCATCTTCTGCTGGCGCTCCTGGACGGCGCGCACCGTGCGCATCGCATCGCGCAGCGCGGCCGCCTCCTCGAACCGCTCGTGCAGGGCGGCGTCCATCATGCGCGCGTGCAGCGTGTCGGCCAGCTCCTGGCTGCGCCCCTCGAGGAACAGCCGCGTGTCGGCCACGGCCTGGGCGTAGCGCTCCGGGCCGCAGATGGTCGCCACGCAGGGCGCGAGGCACCGCTTGATGTCGTACTCGAGGCACGGCCGCCCGCGCTCGCCCGTAATCACCTCGTTGCACGAGCGGATCCCGAACAGCTTGTGGGTGAGCCCCATGGTGCGGCGCGCGAGCTTGGCGGGCAGGAAGGGCCCGGCGTAGAAGTGCCCGTCGCGCGCCACCGCGCGCGCCACCAGCACACGCGGGAACGCCTCGCCGATCGTGAGTTGCAGGTAGGGGTAGTTCTTGTCGTCGCGCAGCAGGATGTTGTAGCGCGGCGCGCGCTGCTTGATCAGGTTGTTCTCGAGCGCCAGCGCCTCCACCACCGAGTCGGTGACGATGACGTCGAGGCCCGCGATCTCGTCGAGCAGCGCGTCGGTCTTGGGGCTGCTGCCGTAGGCGCCGAGGTAGCTGCGCACGCGGTCGCGCAGGCTCCGCGCCTTGCCCACGTAGATGGTCTCGCCGGCCCGGTTGGCGTACAGGTAGACACCGGGCTGCTCGGGCAGCCGCTGGATCTGTTCCTTGAGATCGTGGATGGGCATCGGCTAGGCTTTAGGCCAACTTCCATTATGACCTTCACGGGCGCCATCGGCGCCGCCTGCATGTTCCCGCTGCGCGCCATCATCAACACCTCGGTGGCGCTCGGCATCCATCCGAACGTGCTCACGCTCATCGGCGTGATCGTCAACGCGGTGGCCGCGTGGGCGCTGGCGACGGATCGCTTCATCGCCGCCGGGGTCATCATGATCGTCGCCAACATCTTCGACTTCATCGACGGGAAGGTGGCGCACCTCACCGGCAAGCAGTCGCTGTTCGGCGCGTTCTGGGACTCCACGCTGGAC
This sequence comes from Acidobacteriota bacterium, assembly GCA_020851565.1. Classification (GTDB taxonomy): domain Bacteria; phylum Acidobacteriota; class Vicinamibacteria; order Vicinamibacterales; family UBA2999; genus VFZN01. The sequence goes on from JADZCN010000002.1 coordinate 11,656, forward strand.
CGCTTCTCGGACCTGGCGCTCTTCGCGGGCCTCATCTGGCTGTACGCCGACCTCGGGCGCAAGGACTACGTCCTCATCGCGACCCTCGCGCTCATCTTCTCCATCATGACGAGCTACGCGCGCGCCCGGGCGGAGTCGCTCATCACGAAGTGCAAGGTCGGGTTCATGGAGCGCCCCGAGCGCATCGTCCTCTTCATGATCGGGGCGTTCACGGATCGGATGGCGGGCGTGCTGTGGGTGATCCTGTCGCTGTCGGTCGTGACGGTGGCCAACCGCATCTATTACACGTACCTCGAGCTGGAGAAACGGCCGATGCCCTCGACCGAGGGCGCCGCGGGGTGGGTCTGGCGCTTCTTCTTCTGGCGTGACGATCGGGCGACGCTGCCCTACGACCTGTGGGTGATCGCCATCCTGGCGTTCACGTGGCTGGTGCCGCCGGACTGGCTGCGGGATCCCACGGCCACCGGACTGGGGCTGGCCGGGCTGCTCCTGGGGCGCTGACACGCCCGCGCCGGAGCGCGGGCGCCTAGTTGCCCCAGACAGCCTTGCGGCGGATGCGGGTGCGCTGATCGGTCACGATGCCTTCCGTTTCTTCGGGGCGCTGCGTCCCTCGGCGGCCACCTTCGCCGCCTTCTTCTTGCCGCCGCTCACCTGCTCGAGGCTCTTACGGAGCGCCTCCATCAGGTCCACCACCTTCGGTGGCGCGGCCTCGACCGGCGCGGTCACCTCTTCCCCGGCCACCTTGGCCTCGATGATGGCCCGCAGCCCCTTCTGGTATTCGTCGGTGTAGTCGGCGAGGTTCAGCTCGCCCTCGATGCTCTCGATGACCTGCTTGGCGAGCTTCATCTCGGCGGGGTTCACCCTGCCCCGCACCTCCCGCAGCTCGTCAATCTGGTCGATGGTCCGGATCTCGGCGGCGTGGTGCAGCGTGTACATCACGAGCCCCTGCTTGTGGGGGCGGACCGCCACGAGGTACTCGCGGTTGTTGATGGCTACCTTGCCGATTCCAGCCTTGCCCGCCATGCCGTCCCGCATGACCGCGTAGGCGTCTGCCGCCATCGGGCCTTCGGGCGCCAGGTAGTAGGCCTTGTCCACGTACATCGGGTCGATGGCCTCGACGTCGGTGAACTGCATGAGGTCGATGACCTTCGTGGACTCGGTCCGGACCTTCTGGAAGTCCTCCTCCTCCACGACCACCCAGCGGCCCTTCTCGAACTCGTAGCCCTTCACCACCTCGGCCGAGGTGATCTCGCGCTCGCACTTCGGGCACCACTTCTTCTGCTGGATTTTCGTCTGGCACTCGGCGTGGAGCTGGTTGAACGAGATCGTGGCGCTGGACTCGGTGGCGGGATAGACCCGCACGGGGATCGTGACGAGGCTGACCTTCAGGAACCCCTTCCACGTGGGACGTGCCGCCATCGCTTCCTCCTATCGGCCCGACCGGGCCGTGCCTGCAGGGGACGCCGCCTGGCCCCGCGCGGGGCTCAGACGCTTTCCCGGGTGTCGCGATCGCCCAGGTGAAGGCCCGGGCCGCCCTCGAGCTCGATGGCGTGCTCCCCAATCTTCTCGCGGAGCAGCCGGCGCACTTCGCCCAGGCGCGTGCCCGGGACGGTCAGGGTGCGCGCAAACGCACGCAACCGGGAAGCGAGGACGAGCGTGGCACCCGTCCCTTCCTTCCACGAGAGGCCGCCGATGTCGGCGTAGGCCATGAATCCCGAGTCGGTCCAGACGCCGTCGGTGTACAGCCCTCGCGCGATCCGGGTGGAAATCGGCAGGAGGTAGCCGTAGTAGAGGAACATCATGGCTTCGCCGAACACCGATGCCGCCGGCCGGGGGATCAGGAAGACGGAGGTGAAGAGCAGGATTCCCAGCATCACGCCGATGGCGAGGTTGAGGGCGTAGTACGGCGGCCGGGGGGCCGCCCAGACGAGGACGGCGCCGGCCCGTCGGCGCCACCAGCGCCAGATCTCGCGGCCGACCCGCAGGTTGACCGCCAGGAACAGCACGCCGAGCGCCAGGAGGCTGGCCTCCAGGGCCCGGGCCAGTTCCGGCACGGTCATCGGCGCTCCGTGCCGGCCCCTTCCGCGCTGGCGCGCGCGGCGGCGTCCTTCTGCTTCTGTTCCTCGGTCTCGGCCAGCGTCGGGTCGAAGCACCGCCGGCAGCGCGCCTCGTACGTGCCCGACGCGCCGAGCAGCACGCGCGCCCGGTTCCCCACCAGGCGCTGGGTGTGGTTGGCAGGGTTGCCGCAGACCATGCAGATGGCCCGTGTCTTGGTGATGTACTCGGCGATGGCCAGCAGCTGCGGCATGGGCTCGAAGGGCTTGCCGAGGTAGTCCTGGTCCAGCCCGGCGACAATGACGCGCATGCCGCGCCCGGCCAGGACCGTGGCGGCCACCGGGAGCTCGGCGTCGAAGAACTGCCCCTCGTCGATGCCGATGACCTCGGTGTCGGTGCGGACTTTCGCGAGCAGCTCGGCCGCAGTGGCGGCGCTGTCGGACGGGATCCGGAGCTCGCTGTGCGAGACGATGTGGTCGTCAGCGAAGCGGGTGTCCACGGCAGGCTTGAAGATCTGCACCCGCTGCCGGGCAATCTGGGCGCGGCGCAGCCGACGGATGAGCTCCTCGCTCTTCCCGCTGAACATGCTGCCCACGATCACCTCGATCCACCCCGCGGCCGGAGTGCGCACGACGTCCATGGATCGATTATAGGGAGGTTCCCGCCTCCGGGTGGCGCGATTACGCGCGCGCCAGGTACTCGCCCGTTTCGGTGTTCACCCGGATGACGTCCCCCTCCCCGATGAAGGGCGGCACCTGCACGGTGACCCCGGTCTCGAGCTTCGCGGGCTTCAGCTGGTTGGTGGCCGTGGCGCCCTTGATGGCCGGGACCGTCTCGACCACCTTCAGGTCCACGGTCTGCGGCAGCTCGATGCCCACCGGCTCCTCGCCGTAGAACTCGACGCGGATGGTCATCTCGGGTTTCAGGAACCCCACGCCCTCCCCGAGCGCATCTTCCGAGAGGTGGATCTGCTCGTAGCTCTCGGTGTCCATGAAGTGGTAGCCCTCGCCATCGGCGTAGAGATACTGCATCTCCTTCTCGTCGAGGGTCGCCCGTTCGATGACGTCTTCCGAGCGCGCCTTGTGCTCGGACATGCTCTGGTTGCGCAGGTTGCGCATCTTCAGGCGAACGAACCCGCGGAGATTGCCGGGCGTGACGTGCTGGCGATCGTGGATCCGGTACAGCTCGTTGTCGAGCTTGATGATCATGCCCTTCCGGAGCTGCGTCGCGAGGAGCGTGTCTGCCATGGTGCCTTTCGGGATAGGAGTAGAACCTGACGATTTTACCACGCGGTGCGCGGGCGGGGGCGGTCCCCGGCCGCTCGGGGCGCCGGGAACCTCGGCCCCGGCGGGGCCATGCTACGATGCGGTGTTGTGGCGTTTGCGCGCTGGGACCCGTTCCGGGATCTGATCGCCATCCAGCATCGAATCGAGCGGTTGACCGCCGCGGGATCGCACGGCTGGGCACCGGCGGTGGACCTCTGCGAGACCGCCGAGGCCTTCATCATCACGGCCGAACTGCCGGGGCTCACGCGCGAGCAGATCCGCGTGGACGTCCGGGACGGGCGCCTCACCCTGCAGGGCCGGCGCGACGCACGCATCACCTGCGAGCACTATCACCAGGTGGAGCGCGGCCACGGCGAGTTCTCGCGCGTTTTCGCCCTGCCACCCACGATCGATGCCGACCGTATCGCGGCCGACCTGGCCGACGGCATCCTGACCGTCGTCATCCCCAAGACGGCCGAGCCCGGGCCGCGCCGGGTCGAAGTGTCCTAGCCCCGAGGGGCCCGCCCATGGTGAAGCGGTTTCTTCTGTCCGTGTTGCTGGTGGCCACGGGCCTCGTGACGGGCCTGGCCCTCTCGGCCCGTGTGGCCGATCGCGACACCGTGATGGGCCTGCCCCCGTCGATCGAGGGGCCAGTGCCCGAGCCCGTGGAGACTTCCACCACGACGCAGCGGCCTGCGCCGGTCGCGGGGCCCCTGGCGGGCACACCGGATTTCACGGGCGTGGCCGAGCGCACACTGGGGGCGGTCACCAACATCTCCGCCGTCCAGGTGGTGCGGCGCCGGACGTCGCCCTTCGCCAACGACCCCTTCTTCCAGTACTTCTTCGGCGGTGATCCCGGCGACATGTTCGGGTACGGCAACCGGTACGAGTCGAGCCTCGGCTCCGGCGTGGTCGTCTCCGCCGACGGTTACGTCGTCACGAACAACCACGTGGTCGGGCAGAACAATGCCGAGGTCACGGTCGCCATCGGCGACCGCCGGGAATTGCGCGCCAGCATCGTCGGCGTGGACTCGTGGACCGACCTGGCGCTGCTGAAAGTGGACGCCACGCACCTGCCGGTCGTGCCCTGGGGCGACTCGTCGAAGTTGAAGGTTGCCGAGTGGGTGATGGCCATCGGCAACCCCTTCTCGCTGAACCAGACGGTCACGCTCGGAGTGGTGAGTGCCCTGGGCCGCGCGGGCGTGGGCATTGCCACCTACGAAGATTTCATCCAGACGGACGCGGCCATCAACCCGGGCAACTCCGGCGGCGCGCTCATCAACGGCCGGGGCGAGCTGGTCGGCATCAACACCGCCATCTTCTCGCAGAGCGGCGGCTACCAGGGGATCGGTTTCGCCGTGCCCAGCAACCTGGTGCGCCGGGTCGTGGACGACCTCAGGCAGTACGGCGAGGTGCGGCGCGGATCGATCGGCTACGTCGAGGTCTCGCCGCTCACGACGCGGCTGGCCGAAGAGCTGCGCGCGCCGGACACGGAGGGCGTGGTCATCACGCAGATGACCCGGGGCTCGGCGGCCTACGAGGCCGGCCTGCGCCCTGGCGACATCGTCAAGGCGGTGAACGGGCAGGCCATCGCCAACCCCTCGCAGTTCGTGCGCACCGTCGCCGACGCGGCCATCGGCAGCACGGCGCGGATCGAGGTGATGCGGGACGGGAAGACGAGCACGGTGCGCGTGCCGGTGGAGCGCCAGCAGCCCCGGACGACGCGTCGCTAGCGCAGCCTCGCGCCCATGCCGCAGGCTGCCTCCTCCCCGCTTCCCGCCAACAGCCTCGAGGTCATGGCGGCGCTGGCCTTTGCCGCCATCCTCGCCGGGGCACTGGCACTCATCGCGGGCGGCGTGATGCGGCGCCTGCTCGAGTCGGTCGAAGGCCGCACGCCGATTGCCGGCCCGATGCAGAAGGCGCCGGTGCGCCTCGTCCGGCTGCTCGCCTTCGTCATTGCGTTCATCGCCCTCGCGTTCCCGGCCCTCGCCTTCGTCGGCGTCACGCTGCCCGTGGAGCTGCGCGGCGAGCGGGTCGGCGAATGGGTGGCGCGCACCGGGCTGCGGATCGGCATCATCGTGCTGCTGGCGCTGGCCGCGACGCGCCTGGCGCGGTCCACCATCGCGCGGGCCGAGCACGAGATGGCCGCCGGCGGCAGCGTGGCCGACATCGAGCGCCGGAAGCGCGCGCAGACCATCGGCCGCACGTTCAGCCGCTTCCTCTCGGCCCTCATCTGGATTGCCGCCCTGCTGATGGTGCTCCGCGCACTCGACGTGGACATCACGCCCGTCCTGACCGGCGCCGGCATCCTCGGCCTCGCCGTGGGCTTCGGCGCGCAGACGCTCGTGAAGGACGTCATCTCCGGCTTCTTCCTCATCATCGAGGACCAGGTTCGCGTCGGCGACGTGGCCATCGTCAACGGCACCGGCGGCACCGTCGAGCAGATCAACCTGAGGACCATCGTGTTGCGGGACCTGGAAGGTACGGTCCACGTATTCCCGAACGGCGAGGTGAAGACGCTCGCCAATCGCAGCAAGGACTTCGCGTACTACGTCCTCGACATCGGCATCGACTACGGCGACGACGTGGACACGGCCATCGAGGTGGTGCGAGCCGCCGCGGCGGAGATGCAGGGCGACCCGGCCTGGGGGCCCCACATCCTCGAGCCGCTCGAGGTCATGGGGGTGGACGACTTCGGCGCGTCTGCCGTCTCTCTGCGCTTCCGGATCAAGACGGCGCCCCTCAGCCAGTGGGGAGTGGGCCGCGAACTGCGCCGGCGGGTGAAGAAGGCCTTCGACGCGCAGGGCCTGCGCATTCCCGTGCAGCAGGTTGAAGTGACGCTGAGGGCGCCTGCCTCGCCAGGGCAGCAGGGATGAATTGCGGGACGAACGTTCGATATCCGGGGCCAGCCCGCGCTCTTCCCATATCTGCCACGGTTTTTTCGCACCCGCGGGTAAACTTTCGCCGCGTCCGTCTAGTCTCATACAACCAGAGGCCCGCGGCGCACAGCGCCTCCCGCCGTGCGGCCCTCTGTCGAGGTAGGAGATGCAGACAGTCGAAGCGCGCGTGACACGCAAGGCGCTGGCCTGGGCCGTCGGGATGACCGTGGCGCTCTACGCCATGCTGTGGATAGCCGCGGGCACGCCGACAAGCGGTCCCGCTCGCCAGGCCGAGCCGGTGCTCGCCCTCACGGCCGGGCCGTCGGGAAACTGAGAAGGCCAAGGACAGAAGGCAGAAAGGGAGGAATGGCACCAGGCGCTTCTCACGAGCGCCCGGAGACCGCCCTGCTCCCCTCCACCCAGCATCGCCACGCGTGTTCGACGCCCCTGGTGATGCCGATGCGCGGTCCCCAGCGGACGTTGCCGACGTCCACACCGCGGTCCTCGATGGTCAACGGACGCTTGAAGAGCGCGCTCGTATTGAGCGCCAGGTCGATGCCCATGGCCGTGGACAGGTTGCCGGGGCCCCGACAGAGCCGGGTCACGTCCACGTCCGGCTTCCCTTTTCGCCACGGCGCACGGCCGCGCCGCCGCTGCATGAGCTCCAGGCCCTCGATCGGCTCGAGGGCACGGATGAGCACGGCGGCTGGGAATCCCTCGCGCTCGGTCACGGCATTCACCAGGTAGTGCAGGCCGTAATTCAAGTAGACGTACGCGCGGCCGGGCGCTCCATAGAGAGGCGCGTTGCGCCTGGTGGGCCCCACCGCGGCGTGGCACGCCGGATCGTCCTCGCCGATGTACGCTTCGACCTCGACGATGACGCCGGCGGCCACGCCGTCAGGAGCGCGGTGCACCAACACCTTGCCGAGGAGATCGCGCGCGACCTCGAGCGTGGGACGGGCGTAGAAACGCTGCGGAAGGGTCAAGGCACGGGCACGCCGAGCTCAGCGAGATAGGCTCGGGCTCGCGGCCCCAGCACGCGATCCGAGGCCGCCTCCTGCAGCCGCTTCACCGAGCCATCGCGCAGGTACTTCTCACGGGCGAACGCGGCCGCGAGGCCTGCCGCGTCGTCGCGATCGGCCCACGGATCCCCGGCGAGCGACCGGATCAGGTCGGCCGCCTGGGGATCGCCAATGCGCGCGAGAGCCTCGAGCGCGGCACCGGCCTGCCGCCGCTCGCGCTCCCGGGTGCGGCCGAAGCGTTCGAGCAGGGACGGCACGGCGGCCGTCTCGCGCAGCAAGCCGATGGCCTCCATGGCCGCCAGCTGTTCGGCCTCGTTGCCTGAGTTGAACAGGTTGAACACGCCCTCGAGCAGGCCCGCGGGCCTCATCGGCGGCGGCAGGCCGTCGATCGGCGCCGCGAATACGTGGCCCGCGACGCGGCAGGCCGTCACGCGCGAGGGCCTGTGATCCGAGGCCAGCATCTGCACGAGGGCGACGCCCGCACCAGCCAGCTCGGCGGGCGGCACGTGCCTGGCCGATCGACCGGCGAGCACGCCAAACGCATAGGCGTTGCGCACGCGCGCGGCGTTGCCCACCGGGCCCATCCCGACGATGAGCGTGGCGAACGCGCCGGGAGGCACGGGCTCGGGACCCGTGAGCCCGGCGTCGAAGGCGGCAGCGGCGCCGCCGCGCGGGAGCGCCACGCCGGCAGCGCGCAGGATCGCATTGCCGTCCGGTGCCTGGGCGTGGAGCGACGAGACGGTGGCCAGCAGGATCACGGCAACGGCCGCGCGACGCCTCATCGCTCCACCGTCTGCAGGAGCTTCCCTGACGACAGGATCTGGCGCAGGTAGCGTCCCGTGTGCGACGCCTCGACGTAGGCCACCTGCTCGGGCGTGCCCATCGCGACCACTTCCCCGCCCTGCTCGCCGCCCTCGGGACCGAGGTCGATGATCCAGTCGGCGGTCTTGATGACGTCCAGATTGTGCTCGATCACCGCCAGCGTGTGCCCGGCCTCGAGCAGCTTGCGGAAGGCGGCCAGCAGCTTCGCGATGTCGTCGAAGTGGAGGCCCGTCGTGGGCTCGTCGAGGATGTAGAGCAGGCGCTCGCCGGCGTGCGAGGCCAGGTGTGCGGCAATCTTGATGCGCTGCGCCTCGCCGCCCGAGAGCGTCGTGGCGGGCTGGCCCAGCCGCAGATAGCCGAGGCCAATCTCGTCGAGCACCTGCAGCCGGCGGAGCACCTTTGGCGTGTTGGTGAAGAAGACCAGCGCCTCGCGCACCGTCATGTCGAGCACATCGGTGACGTTCTTGCCGCGATACCGGACCTCGAGCACCTGCGACTTGAATCGCCGCCCCTCGCACTGCTCGCAGGGGACGAACACGTCGGCAAGGAACTGCATCTCGACCTTGACCTCGCCCTCGCCCTGGCACGCTTCGCACCGGCCGCCGGGGACGTTGAACGAGAAATGGCTGGCGGTGAGCCCGCGCGCGACGGCGTCCTTGGTGGCGGCGAAGAGCTCTCGAATCGGGTCGAAGGCCTTGAGGTAGGTGACCGGGTTCGAGCGCGGCGTGCGGCCGATGGGGGTCTGGTCCACCAGGACGACGTCGGTGACGAACTCGTGGCCGTCGAGCCGGTCGTGGGCGCCCACCTTGCGGTCCCAGTCGCCCTTGGCGCGCTTCAGCGCGGCGTAGAGCACGTCGTGCACGAGCGTGGACTTGCCGGAGCCGCTCACGCCCGTGATACAGGTGAGCGTGTTGAGCGGGAACTCCACGTTCACGCCCTTCAGGTTGTGCTCGCGCGCGCCGATCAGCCGGATGCGCTGCGGGATACCCCTCCGGCGCGTCACCGGCACGGGGATCGAGAGCTCGCCGCGCCAGTACTTCGCAGTGAGAGAGCGCGGCTCCTGGGCCATGCCCTCCAGCGTGCCGGCGTAGACGACGCGCCCGCCGTGCTCCCCCGCGCCGAGGCCCATGTCCACCAGGTGGTCGGCAACCGCGATCATGTCGGCGTCGTGCTCGACGACCAGCACGGTGTTGCCCTGGTCCCGGAGCTGGCGGAGGATGGCGATGAGCCGCTGATTGTCGCGCGTGTGGAGCCCGATGGACGGCTCGTCCAGCACGTAGAGGGTGCCGACGAGCGCCGAGCCGAGCGAGGTGGCCAGGTTGATGCGCTGCGCCTCCCCGCCCGACAGCGTGGACGACAGGCGATCCAGCGTCAGGTAGTCCAGCCCCACGTCGCGCAGGAAGCCCAGGCGCCGCCGGATCTCGTTCAGCACCTTGTCGACGATGGCGGCGTCCTTCTCGGAGAGCCGCAGCGCGTCGAAGAACCGCTCGGTCTCGCGCACGGTGAGGGCCGACACCTTGTCGATGGACAGGCCACCAACGCGCACGTCGCGCGCCTCGCGGCGCAGGCGCGTGCCGCCGCAGTCGGGGCACGTCAGGTAGCCGCGATAGCGGCTCAGGAACACGCGCACGTGCACCTTGTACTTCTTCCGCTCGAGCCACTGGAAGAAGCCGCGGATGCCCTCGTAGTCGCCGCCGTCACCCTCGACGACCATCCGCCGCTCCTCGTCGGACAGGTCCTTCCACGGGACGTCCAGCCGGATGCCCCGCTGCTTGGCCACGCGCTTCAGCTCGGCAAGGTTCGAGCGGTAGTGCGGCTTGGTCCAGGGCTCGATGGCGCCCTGGCTGATGGCCTTGGCCTGGTCGGGCACGACCAGGTCCAGGTCCAGCTCGATGACGTTGCCGAAGCCGTGGCACGTGGGACACGCGCCGAACGGGTTGTTGAACGAGAAGAGGCGCGGCTGCGGGTCCTCGTAGGTGATGCCGCAGGCGCGGCACTCGAAGCGCTCGGAGAACTCGTGGCGCCGCGGCTCCCCGCCCTCCGCGGGCAGCTCCACCGCCCACGCGGCGCCGCCGCCTTCCTGGTAGGCAATCTCGATCGAGTCGGTCATCCGCGAACGCAGATCGCCCTCGATGCGCAGGCGGTCCACGACGACGCCCACGGAGGTCCGGCCCTTGAGGGCGTCGGCCGGAAGGTCGTCGAAGGCGATGGCCTGGCCGTCGACGAGAACGCGGCCGAACCCCTTACGCCGAAGCGTGTCCAACACCGACGACGCCGATGTCGGAGCCGCAGATGGCGCAGATGACACAGATGGGTCAGCCGCAGATGACGCAGATAACGCAGATGAATCAACGGCTGCCCCCGAATCGGACAGCTCCAGATCGCCCTCGGCCAGTTCGCCTGCATCGTCGGGCGGGGCGTCGCGGAAGTCCATCAGGGGCAGGTCGTAGCCGAGGAGGAGGCGCGTGCCTTCGGGGAGGCGCAGCAGGCGATCGGTGACGACCTCGGCGGTCTCGCGGACGACTTCCTGGCCGCACTGGCGGCAGATGGTCTTGCCCACGCGCGCGAAGAGCAGGCGCATGTAGTCGTGGATCTCGGTGACCGTGCCGACGGTGGACCGCGGGTTGCGGACGGCGTTCTTCTGACGGATGGCAATGGACGGGCAGATGTTGTCGATGCCGTCCACGTCGGGCTTCTCCATCCGCTCCAGGAACTGTCGGGCGTAGGCGGAGAGCGACTCGACGTAGCGGCGCTGCCCTTCGGCGTAGATGGTGTCGAAGGCGAGCGACGACTTGCCGGACCCGCTGACGCCGGTGATGACGATGAGCTTCCCCACCGGCAGCGAGAGGCTGACGTTCTTGAGGTTGTGCGTACGCGCGCCGCGGACGACGATGGCCGAGCGGTCGAAGGGGACTGGCTGCATGAACGTCGGGGCGCACGGGGAGGACGCCGATGGCCCCCGCAAACACTTGATGGTACTTCTGATAGGTCCGGGGTTCAACACCGAGCACCAAACGTGGAGGGACCGCCGGATGCCGCAGACGGGCACGGCCGCAGATGCGCAGACCGGGCAGGGCCGCAGATGCGCACAGAGGGCAGGGCCGCAGATGCGCAGATAGGACATGGCCGCAGATGCGCAGATAGGGCTTCTGAGGGAGGTGAGCCCGGCCACGACTCGGGGCTTGCCGAGAGGGCACGCGGCCGTGCTACCATACGGGGTTCGCGCCTTTCGGGGGCGCGCCTCCCAGCCGGCCGGCGTAGCTCAGTTGGTAGAGCAGCTGATTCGTAATCAGCAGGTCGTCGGTTCAAGTCCGACCGCCGGCTCCAGACGAAATCGACAGCACACCACTCCGCCTGGTTCCGTACGGGGACCAGTGACGTGGGACGAGCCACGCTCGAGGCTGAGCACGGGTCTAGGGGCCTCGCCTCCAGCGCCCACGGCTCGCCGGACGGGCCGTCGCGACGGTGCCAAGCGCTCGCCGTGAACGCGCGTCAGGGCACGTTCCGCTCAAGTCGCTCGAGCTCGATACGAGCCGCCAGCGCGATCCTGCTGCCGTGCCACTCCGGGTGGGCCGCCGCGAAATGGCGCTTCGCCCGGTCCGTTCGACCGGCAGCGACCTCTCTCAGTCCCCTGTAGAACACGCCTCGTTCGGCGCCCGGTGCCCCGTCGTCCGACAGCCTGCCTCCTGCGTCCAGCAGTAGGAGTTGGTCCTCCGACGGCCCGAGGAACGTCGCCGTGACTTCCGTCAGGAGAGCAATCGCCTCCTTCGGGCGACCGAGCCGAATCAGCGAGTAATACGCGAGGAGTGGCAGGTCCGCCGACGCAAGAGGGCCTGACACCCGGTTACTCCTGGCCGTTGACACCACCTCGGCATACGCCCCCTCGAGAAAATAGCTCCACGCAATGTCCACTTCGGTCCCGAACGCGGGGATTCGGGCGACATCTGCATGCACAGCGCGGAGGGCTCGCGCCGCCGCATACTCTTTCCGAGCGCCCGCGAAGTCTCGGTTGAGGAGATACGCCTCGGCGAGATTGGCGTGGGAACGTGGCTCGTGTGGTTGGATTGCGGCCACGCGACGGCGAACCGCAATCGCCCGCTCGTGGTCGCCAGACGCGGTGAAGTACTCCGCGCCAGCTTCCAGCCCCGATACGCCATCGGGATCCCTCGCCAGTACGTCGTCGACGATGCGACGCTTGCACTCCGAATCGGGGCGACACAGGTAGATGGTGACGAAGGCTTCAGGGTCATCGACATGGCCTACGAGAAAGCTCCTGAGTTCCTCGGTCGGACAGGTGATCAGCACGTCGTCGCCGCCGAGATGGTTCCAGAGGCTCCCCGGCAAGTGCTCCTTCACTGCAGTCGGGGCCAGCACATCGAGACGCACGAAATCCTCCTCCACTCGTGCAAGGCCCACGACATGCGTGCCCACGACGAAAGGAGCCTCGCTGGCACGCACTTCCACTCCCTGGCTTACGCGGTGCACGTTTAACTCAGCATCGAAGAACGTCGCATCACCGATGCGGACGAGTCGCAAGTCGAAGAGCCACGTTTCGTCTGTCGCCTCGCCTTGTATAGGTGTGAGCTCAACGCTGTAATTGCCAGGCCCCGGGGAGCGCTGAACGAACCCTCGCGGCTCGGCCACCTGCGGAGCGATCGTTGATCTGTGAAAGGGCTCCTCGTAAGGGTCCGGCGAGCTCAAACTCACCCACTCCCCTTCAAGACGAGGGTCTGTCGCCGGCGCATCGAGATCAGCCTCGGTATACAGCGGGCGGAGGCTGGCGACGGTGCCGCAGCCGGAGACGATGCTCGCCAGCGCCACGGCGAGAGTCACCATCGCAGGCCTCATGGAGCCCCTCCAAAGTCACCGGTTACGTTTGCAGACTACGTGCCAAGAGGGGCAGTGGAGGTTGCGCAGTACGGAGGGCCTGGTCCCCGCCGCCATACAGAACAGCGCCGGTTTCTCGTTAGAATCTCGGCGCTATCAGAGCGGCGCCATGGACTGCCGTGCGCGACGCTTCTCCTCCCTCCGCCGCAGGAACGCCAGCGACCAGCGGTAGCTGACGAGCGCTCCCGCCACCGCCCACGGTACGCACCCGATGAGCGTCGGCCACCCCAGCACGCCCCAGGCGGTCATCGCACGCTCCAGCAGCGGCATGCTGCCGTCCATGGCCGTGGACCACACGCCGGCGAACGCCGCGTAGCCGGCCATGTCGCCCCAGCGGCCCAGCAGCACCTGGCCCGTCACGTAATAGAGGTAGTAGAGCGGGACGATGGTGAGCGGGTTGTTCACCCAGGCCCAGGCCGCCGTCTGCACCAGGCTGGAGTGCCAGCCGAAGATGGATCGCGCGCCCGCCCACACCCCCAGCATGAGCGGTGTCTGGAAGCCCACCGTCGGCGTCAGGCCCCAGAAGACCCCCATGCCGATGCCGCGAGCGGTGTGCTGGGGTGCGTGGCGGCTGCGCAGCATCGGCACCACCAGCCGGTAGCGAACCAGGCGGCGCAGGCGCTCTCCCACGCCGCGGACGCGCGGGCGGGCGGGCAGGGCGGCGGCGGTGCCGGGCATCACCATGCGTTGAGACGCGTTCCGCGGGGAATCCGCCTCATGGTAGCGCGAAGGCGATGATCGCGTCGCCACCCTGCGGATCCAGCGCCGCATGCCCTCCGCAGGAAACCGCCACGTACTGCCGCCCGCCCACCTGATAGGTCATCGGCGCCGAGTTGCAGCCCGCGCCCGTGCGGAAACTCCACACGCGCTCCCCGCTGGCCGCATCGTACGCGTCGAACCAGCCCGTGCTCCGTCCCGCGAAGACCAGGCCGCCGGCCGTCGCCAGGACGCCGCCCGCCAGCGGCTGATCGGTCTTCTGCGTCCACGCCACCTTGCCTGTCATCGGATTCACGGCGGCCACGCTGCCATACCGCTCACTCCCCCGCTTCTCCTCTCGTGGCAGGAAGTAGCCCTCGATGCGCTGGTTCACCGAATAGAGCAGTCCCGTGTCGAAGCTGTACGCACCAGGCGACCAGATGGTCCCGGCCACGCCGCCGCGAATGAGGTTCGAGCCCGCTTCCCCACCCACGGTCCCCGCGACGGGCATGTAGTTGTCGGAGCGGGTTACCAGCGTGCCCTTCTCCGCGTCCAGGACGTAGAGGTTGGCCATACCCGTGAACTTCCCGACGACGGGGAGCGTGCGGCCATCGCGCGTGAGGTTGAAGCGGATGGCCGGCGTCGGGCCCGACGCGCCCCACACGTCGTGCGGCAGGTACTGGTAGCACCACGCCGTCGTGCCGTCCTCGATGCGGAGCGCGCACACCGAGTTGGTCCAGCGCATGTCGCCGGGGTGCGGCTCGGACGGCGGCGGAAAGGCCGTGGGATCGGGGCCGCCAGGAGTGACATAGACGAGGCCGCGCTCGTCGTCCACCGTGGGCGTCATCGGCGCGCTGGCGCCGCCGGTCTTCCATCCGTCGGCCAGGCGCGCGCGGTTGGCCTTCTCCCACGCGATGTCGCGGTCCAGGCTGATCTCCGGGCGCCCCGGCAGCGTCTCGACGAAATCGCCCCACCACCCGCCTTCCTCGGGCGACGGGATGGCGTACCACGTCCAGAGGAGCTTGCCCGACTCCGCATCGAAGGCCTGCACGGCGCCACGATCCACGAACGACAGGCCCTGAACGATGCGCCCCCGCACGGCCACCGGCGCGCCGGTGATGCGCGGCGAGAGCGTCGGCACTTCGAAGACCCTCCGGCCGGTGGCACGCTCGAGCGCGACGAGCGTGCCGTTGAGCGTGCCCATGTAGACGCGCTCGCCATACACGGCGACGCCGCGGTTGGGACCGAAGTGCGCGGGCAGGTGCAGGTCCTCCGTCGCCGCCTGTTCGCTGGCCTTCTCGCCCTCGATGGTCGCCTGCCAGACGACTTCGCCGGTGGCGGAGTCGAGACGCACGACGCGCTGCCGGCCGCCTTCACCCGGCGTCGTGACGTACATCTCGCGCCCCAGCACGACGGGCGTGCTCTCGAACGATCCGACGATGCCCGTCTGGGCGATCCAGGCGGGCCGCAGCCGCGCCACGTTCTCACGGCGGATCTCCGTGAGCGGTGAATAGCGGGTCTGGCCCCAGTCGCCGCCGTAGGTGGGCCACGTGGACGTTCGCGCACGATGGCCGTCGCGCAGCATCTCGTCGGTGACCGCACCGACGGCCTCGTCAGCGCCGACCGCCGGGTCGCCCGCCGCACTCACGGCGGGTGTGGCGGCCGCGCCCGTGGGGGCCGACCGGTCCGGCGCACCGCACGCGCCCGCGAGCGCGAGGACCGCGACGACCATGGTGAGCCGATCCACCCGGCTTCCCCGCCACCGTTTCGTCCACCGTGTCATCACGTCCTCCACCGGCCCCGCTCAGAATCGATCGAAGCCCACTGTCACGCCCACCGCGAACTCGCGGCCAGGCGACGGCTCGAAAAAACGGTCGCCAATCGAGTTGACGATGGCGGACGAGTTGTAGCGCTCGTCGAAGAGATTGTCGATGCTGAAGAACGGGCGGAGTCGCAGGCCGTTCCAGCGCCGGTCCAGCCCGAACCGCACGTCCGCCACCTGGTACGCCCAGTTCTCGATGGTGTTCGTGCTGTTCACCGGGTATGCGTCGACGAATCGGGCCTGCGCGGACGTGAACAGCCCGAACGGCGCGTTGTAGCTGCCGCCGACGACCACCTGGTGCGGCGGTGCGCCGGGCTCGGTCCGGTTCGAGAAGTCCCCTTCGGGCGCCACGAAGCGGCCGTAATGGAAGTCCTGGAACGTGTAAGCCACGCGCCCGGTCACGCGCGGCGTCGGCGCCCACTCGAGGAGCACCTCGAGGCCGTTGCGCGTCACCTCGCCGGCGTTCCTGAAGTAGGCCTGCTCGTCGGCGCGCTGGAAGCGGACCAGGGCCCCGTCGATGGTCGAGAAGTAGCCGGCCACCTCGAACCGCACGCGCCAGTCCGTGATGCTGCCGCGGGCGCCCACCTCGAAGCTCCGTAGATCCTCCGGGCCCAGATCCTCGTTGAAGCCGCCCTCGTCTGACGGACGGTTCGACAGCTCCACGGTCGTCGGTGTCTGGTAGGCCGTGGCGAAGTTCGAGTAGAGGTTCACCCACGACGCCGGCACGAACGTCACGCCGATCATCGGGCTCACGGCGTCGAGGGTGCGCTCGCCGGACTGATCGCCGTTCGAGAGGAATCGATCCGTGGCCTTGAAGCGGTAGCGATCGTAGCGGGCGCCGCCCGTGACGTTCCAGCGGTCGCCCAGCTGCGCGGTGACGTGGACGAACGGGCTCACCGAACGAACTTCTTCGAGCTGCGCGAGCCGGAGCGCACCCAGCTGAGTGAGGCCGCCTTCGGGCGGCACGCCGTTGTTCCCGTACTCCGCGCGCTCGTCGTGCTGCAACGAGAGGTCGAAGCCCGTGGTCCAGGTGACGGGCACCGCGCGCGGCGCGGCCGAGCCGGCGTACTCGGATCGGAACCCGGCGGCGCGGCGGTCCACCGTGACCACGGCGGCCGGGATGGGGTTCCACACGTCGCGCCACACGCCCCACGCCGTCGCGCGGAGCATGTGCCCCTCCCTGAGCTGGTGCTGCAGCGTGAGGCCCAGCTGCTTCTGGGTCGTGGACTCGCCCCAGCCCTGCGTGAACGCCTGCGGTCGGACGCTCGTCGGATTGTCGCGGGCGTCGGCCAGCGTGATGGTGCTGGCGCTCTCGCCGAACGGCAGGTCGTAGACGTTGAAGACGCCGCGAATCTCGGTGGTGCTCGCCGGCGCCGCGCGCACGACCATGTTGGCCCGGCGCACCTCCGCATGACTGTGCAGGCGGAATCCGTCGGTCTCCATCCGATTGGCGCTCACCAGGTAGCTCACCTTCGGCGTCGTCGCGGCCGCCTTGACTGCCTGCTGCTGGTAGCCGTAGCTGCCCCACTGGACGTCCGGCTGGATCATGAACCGGGTGGACGGGAACTCGGACTGCAGCGTGATGACGCCGCCGGCGGAGTTGCCATAGAGCACGGAGCTCGGGCCGCGCAGCACCTCCACGCGACCGAGCGATCCCAGGTCGATGTTCGTCGGCTCGGTGGTTCCATCGGCCATCGTCATGGGCACGCCGTCCTGGAGGATCTGCACCCCGCGCATGCCGAAGCGCGGCAGCGGCGCGCGGATGGCGAAGCGCACGCCGCCCGAGAGGCTGAAGTTGCGGCGGTTCTCCACCTGAAAGCCCGGAACGCCAGCGAAGGTCTCGGCGGGGGATGCGCGACGCGTGAACGCCTGGATGACGTCGCCTTCAATCACAGACACGGCGTTGGGCACCCGCTCCGCCTCCTGCCCGGTTCGCGTCACGGTGACCGTCACCGTCTCGGTGAACGGCGTGATCTCGAGTGTGAGGTCGAGCGTGCGGCGCTCCCCGGCGGCGAGCGTCAGCTGCGCCTCGCGCGTGCCGAAGCCCGCCAGCGCGGCCTGCAGCCGGTAGTCGCCGGGCGGCAGCGCCTCGAAGGTGTAGCGTCCCTCGGCGTCGGCGACAGTGCTTCGCGGCGTGCCAAAGGGTTGCGGCGCCAGCGTCACGGCCACGCCAGGAAGCGCGGCGTTGCTGGCATCCAGGACCCTCCCGGTCAGGACGGCCTGGGATGTCTGTGCGTTCAGCTCGAGGACGGGGACGAAGGAGAACCCAAGCGAGAGGCACAGCGCGATTACGACTGCAGACAACTGAACAGACCATCCATCGCGTGCCATGGATCGATGATAGTCCTACCTCGCCGTGCGCTGCCTGATGCTGATCACGATGAACTCGGCCGGCTTCAGCGGGGCGAAGCCGACCAGGATGTTCACGACCCCCTCGTCGATGTCGCGCTGCGTGGTCGTTCCCGCGTCGCACTTCACGAGATACGCCTGCCGCTCCGTCATGCCCTGGAAGGCGCCGGCGCGGAAGAGCTGCTGGAGGAACGTGCCGACCTGCTGGCGAAGGGCGGACCAGAGCCGCTCGTCGTTGGGCTCGAACACGGCCCAGCGCGTACCGCGTGCGATGCTCTCTTCGAGGAACAGGGACCGCCGCCGGACGGGGACGTATTTCCACTCCGAGCCGAGGGCATCCGTGCCCTCCAGGGTGCGTGCGCCCCACGCCACGTGCCCTTTCTCGGGAAACGTGCGAAGGACGTTCACCGCGCGTGGATTCAAGCGAGCCTGTTCCATGTCCGTGAGATTCACGGTCAGGGCGGACACACCGACCAGCGTGGCCCGCTGGCCTGCGGGCACCGTCCACACGCCCCGCGTGTCCGTGCGCGCATAGAGCCCCGCGATGGCGCCGCCCGGCGCGCAGTCGATGACGCGGCCCGCCCGCCGCGGGTCCGCCACGCGCAGCCGAGGGAAGTAGACGGCAGCGTTCCGCGTGCGCGGCAGGCCCCACGCCGCGGACTCCAGGCCCTCCGGCCCGTTGATGACGTCGTCCGGCGTGGCCCAGGACGCCAGGGGATCAACGATGAGGAACGCGCGGCGCGCGGCACAGTAGTCGGCCGCGGCCCGGCGCGTTTCTGCCCCGACGTCACCGCCCGGGCCGGCCGCGAAAGGCGGGACACACAGCAGGTTGAAGGTGTCTGCCTGCTCCAGCGCCCAGAGCCCGCGCTTCTCCGGCTGGAGAGCCGGGGCCGACACGTCCGCGTCCGAGATGGCCACGTCGCCACCGGCGCGGACGACGAGCGCGTCGGTGCCGCCGTTCTCGAAGAACAGGCGCACGGCCCACGTCAGCGGGCTGTCCAGGTCGGCGCCGAAGTGCTGCTCGAAAGCGGCGGCGGACCGCACCTCGACGGGCGTGTCGCGCGGGCCCTCGCGAGCCCCGCCAACGAATGCGGTGATGGAGGTGGCGACACCGTCGATGGGCTGCGGCACGACGGCATCAGACACGAAACGTGCCCCGCCTGTCGAGGCCTGTTGCCGGGATTGACAGGCCCGGCCCCAGATGTTATTTTCATCGCACATCTGCGATAAAACTCACATGGCCGAACCAGCCGCCATTCCGGGCCTCTCCAGGCGTGAACGCCAGATCATGGACGTCCTCTATCGCCGGGGACGGGCCACCGCCGCCGAGGTCCTCGCCGGCCTTCCCGGCGCCCCGAGCTACTCCACCGTGCGCACGCAGCTGCGCGTGCTCGAGGAGAAAGGCCACGTGCGGCACGAGGAAGAAGGCCTGCACTACGTCTACCTGCCGGTCGTGCCGCGGCACGCCGCCCGCCGCACGGCGCTCCGGCACCTGGTGGACACCTTCTTCGATGGCTCGGCGGCCAACCTGGTGACCGCCCTGCTGGGCAGCGACGCCGCCCGGCTGTCGGACGAGGAGCTGGATCGCATCGCAGAGTCGGTCAAGGCGGCCCGCATCGCGACACTGGTGAAGTCCGCCCGGAAAGGGGGCCCGACGTGATGCTCCTGCTCGATGCCACGCTCCGGTCGTCCGCCCTCCTCCTCTTTGCGCTGGCCGCATGCCTCGCCTGGCGACGGCGCTCCGCGGCGTGGCGACATTGGCTGCTCTCCGCTGGTATCGCCTCGGCCCTGGTGTCCGTTCCGCTTTCGCTGGCGGTCCCGGCGTGGCCTGTTGCGGTCCCGCGTGCCGCAATCCCGAGTGCGGCGCTCCGGAGTGGCGAGGCCGGCAAGTCGGGAGCGCAGACGGCCGTGCCCTCCCTCGAACGGCCAACTCGTGCTCGAGGGTCAGACGCCTCTGCCCCGTCCCTTCCCCTCTCGCCAGTACAGGGCCTTCTCCCGCTCTCGACGCTGCTGGTCGTCACGTGGGGGGCGGCGCGGCCATCGGCGTCGCGTCGCTCCTGGCAGGCGCCGCTCGCCTGCGCCAGCTGACCCGCGGCGCCGAGCGCGCGTGCGGCGCCGAGTGGGACCACCTGATCGATGCGATACCGTCAGCACGTTCGGTACACATCCTCATCACGACCTCGCCGACGCTGCTCGCCACCTGGGGCACCCGCCGCCCGCGCATCCTGCTCCCACAGGACGCGCGCGCCTGGACCGATGAGCGTAGGCGCATCGTCCTCGCCCACGAGCTCGCGCACGTGCGGCGCGGCGACTGGCTCGCACAGGTGGCGGCGGACCTCCTCCGCGCGCTGTTCTGGTTCAACCCCCTGCCCTGGATCGCGTCGGCGCGGCTGCGCCGCGAGAGCGAGCTGGCATGCGACGACGAGGTGCTGGCGACGGGGGTGCCGGCCGTGGATTACGCCGATCACCTGCTGGACATCGCGCGCACGCGCCGGCCGACGCCGGCGTGGGGCTCGGCGATGTCCATGGCCCGCCCGTCCACGCTCGAACGGAGGATCTCCGCCATGCTCACCTGCGCCCGCGATCGCCGCCGTCCCACCCGTCCCGCGCGCTTCGCAGCCGCGCTGGCGCTCCTCACCATGGCGCTGCCGGTCGCCGCCATCCACCTGTCCGCCCAGGAAGGTCCCCCGGCGCTGATCGTGCAGGTCTTCGATCCCACCGGCGCCGTGCTCCCCGGTGCCGCGCTCACGCTCGAGGACGCGCAAGGGGCCAGGCGCCAGGCGGTCACCGAGGCGTCGGGCACCATCCAGTTCGACGACGTGCGCGCGGGTGACTACACGCTCGAGGCGTCGGTCGTCGGCTTCCGCACCCTGCGCACCCCCTTCACGCTGGCCGCGAGCGGGGACTGGAGGCGCGCCATCACGCTGCAGGTCGGCGACCTGCAGGAAACGATCAACGTCCAGGCGAAGCGGTTCACCGTATCCAGGGCGCCGCAGCCGGGAGGCGTCGTGGAGCCGCTCCGCGTCGGCGGCAACATCCGCGCTCCGAAGAAACTGAAGCATGTCGGGCCCGAGTATCCACAGGCCATGCGCGAGCTGGGCCTGGAGGGCGTGGTGCCCATGGAGGCGCTCATCGGCAAGGACGGAACCGTCTCGTCGGTGCGGCTCCTGAGCGCGCAGGTGCATCCCGACTTCGCGCGTGCGGCGGAGGACGCCGTACGCCAGTGGCTCTTCAGCCCGACGTTGCTGAACGGCGAGGCCGTCGAGGTACGGATGACGGTGTCGGTGCGATTCAGCCTCACCGACTGACGCGCGTCAGGCGTCGGCGAAACGCGCGAGGTCGCGGACGACGTCCAGATCCGCGGGCGTGCACGACCAGGCGATTCCGTGAGAACCTGTCGCCCACGATGGCGTCCATCCAGCTGGAGCACGTGGAGAAGCGCTTCGGCGACGACGTCGCGGTGCGCGATCTCTCGCTCGACATCGCCGACGGCGAGCTGCTGGTGGTGGTCGGCCCATCCGGCAGCGGCAAGAGCACCGTGCTCAGGCTCATCGCCGGCCTGGAGGCGCCGACCGCCGGTCGCATCCGGATCGGCGGTGTGGATGTCACCGACACCCCGCCGCAGGCGCGGGACCTCGCGATGGTGTTCCAGCACTACGCGCTCTACCCGCACATGTCCGTCCGCGACAACCTCGCCTTCGGCCTCCGCATGCGAAACGTCGCGGCGGAGACCATCGCGCGCCGCATCGAAGACGTGGCGCGCTCGCTCGGCCTCACGCCGCTGCTCGATCGGCGCCCGGGTCAGCTCTCGGGCGGTGAGCGGCAGCGCGTCGCGTTCGGCCGAGCCGTGGTCCGCGAGCCTCGGGCGTTCCTGCTGGATGAACCGTTGTCGAACCTGGACCCGCGGCTGCGCGGCTCGACGCGGGCGGAGTTGGCCCTGCTGCACCAGCGGCTCGGCGCCACGATGGTGTACGTGACGCACGACCAGGAGGAAGCCATGACGCTCGGCACGCGTGTGGCGGTGATGCGCGACGGCGCGATCGAACAGGTGGCGCCGCCCACCGAGGTCTACCGCCGGCCCGCCAACTGCTTCGTGGCCCAGTTCGTGGGTAACCCGGCCATGAACCTGCTGCCCGGCGCATCCTGGAGGATGGCCGCACCGCAGGGTCTGGAGACGCCGAGGAGCGGTCTGACCGTGGGCATCCGGCCGCAGGACATCGCGCTCGTGGGCCCGGACGAGGGCGACACGGCGGGCCGGGTCGAGTTGATCGAGCCGCTTGGCGGCACCGCCCTCGCGCACGTGCGCGTGGACGGCCTGCCGCGTCAGCTGGTCCGCGTGCTGTTGGCCGATGATGCAGACATCGCCGTCGGCGCGCGGGTGGGATTGCGGCCCAGGCGAGACCGCCTGCACTTCTTCAATGGGTCGAGCGGCTGCCGAATCACGGCTACGGACGAGTCGGACGGTCACGGTTCTGATTGAAAGGCAACGTCTCGACACGGTACTGTCGCAGGCGAGCGCGTCCGGCGCTCGCCGAGCTCATGCGTGGTCTCCTCCCCCTCCTTCTTCTCGCGCTCTCCGCCTGCGCACGCCCCTCAGCAGCCCCGGCGTTGACGCTGGCCACCAGCGCGGTCGGGCGCGAGGGCGCGCTCGTCCAGGCCCAGCTGGCACGCTTCGAGGCCGCGCACCCCGGCCTTCGCGTGGAGCTGAGGTCGACGCCGGACGAGGCCGACACGCGGCACCAGTTGTTCGTCCATTGGCTGAACGCTCACGCGTCCGAGCCGGACGTGTTGCAGCTCGATGTCATCTGGACGCCGGAGTTCGCCGCCGCCGGATGGATCCTTCCCCTCGATCGCTTCGAGCCGGAAGCGGGTGCGTTCCTGCCGGCCGCGGTGGAAGCCAACACCTGGCGTGGACAGCTCTTTGCGCTGCCGTGGTTCGTGGACGTGGGGATGCTCTATTGGCGAACGGACCTGGCCGCGCGCCCCCCGGACGATCTGGCGACGCTTGCCGCCGAGGCCGCGCAGCCAGGCCCGCCCTCCGGCTTCGTCTGGCAGGGCGCCCGGTACGAAGGCCTGGTGACCGTGTTCCTCGAGCACCTCGGCGGCTTCGGCGGGCGCATCCTCGACGATGGCGGGAGAGTGGTGGTGGACCGCGAGCCAGCGGTGCGCGCACTCGAGTACATGCGCGATTCCATCCATGTGCAGCGCGCGGTACCGGCGGACGTGCTGTCGTGGCAGGAGGAACACGCGCGCTTCGCGTTCCAGAATGGCTCCGCGCGGTTCATGCGCAACTGGCCCTATGCCGTGCCGCTGCTGTCGGACCCGGCGCAATCGAAGGTGGCAGGGCGGTTCGGCGTAGCGCCCATGCCCGCGGCGCCGGGCGGCACGTCCACGGCGGCGCTGGGAGGGTCGCAGCTGGCCATCAACGCGCGGAGCGATCAGCCGGAGCTGGCGTATGCGCTGATCCAGTTCCTGGTCGCGCCTGCCCAGATGATCGAGCGGGCACAGGTGGCCGGCCAGTATCCCAGCCGTCCCTCGCTCTACGACGACGCGGCGATCCGCGCCGCGCTGGCCATCCCCGCGGTCGAGGCGCGCGCCATCGTCGAGCGTGCGGTGGCACGCCCGGCCACGCCTGTCTACAGCGAGCTGTCGAGCATCCTGCAGGTGCACCTGCACCGCGCGCTCACGAGGCAGGCCGAGCCGCGTGCCGCGCTCGGGACGGCGGCCGTGGAGATGCGCGCCCTGCTCTCGCGCAGCGGGCTGGACGCAGAGGGGGGCTGGTGACGCGCGGGCGAGCCTTCACCGCGCTGCGGCGCGCCGAGGCGCGAGCGGCCTGGGGGTTCATGGCGCCGGCGCTCGGCGCGATGGCCCTGGTCGCCGCGGGTCCCATCGCATGGACCGCGTGGGAATCCGTACACCTGCACGACCTCCGGATGCCGTGGTTGGACCGGCCGTTCGTCGGCCTGGACAACTACCGGGAGGCGCTGGCCACCCCGCGCCTGATCGCCGCGGCTGGCCACACCGCCGTCTTCGCGATTCTGACGGTCACGCTGGAAGTCGTCGCCGGCCTGGGGCTGGCGCTGGTCCTCCACCATCGACGCCGCGCGCGCGGGGTCGTGCGGGCGGCGGCCCTCCTGCCCTGGGCGCTGCCCACCGTGGTGGTGGCTCTCCTGTGGCGCTTCGCCTTCGAAGGTCCTGCCAGCGTCGCCAACATGACGCTGGCGAGCCTGAACCTCGCCGATCAGCCCGTGGCGTGGCTCTCGGGCGCCGTCACGGCGTGGGTGCCCATCGTGCTCGCCGACGCGTGGCGGATGACGCCGTTTGTCGCACTCCTGATCCTCGCGGGGCTGCAGCAAATCGATCCGGCGCTCCACGAGGCGGCGCGCCTCGACGGTGCCAGCCCGTGGCGGGCGTTTTGCGCCATCACGCTGCCGCTGGTCGCCCCGGCGCTGCTCGTCGCCGCGCTCTTCCGCGCACTGGACGCCGTGCGGGTCTTCGACCTCGTCTACGTCCTCACCGGCGGCGGGCCCGGTGCGGCCACCGAACCGCTGTCGCTATACGCGTTCGACGCACTCATGCGCCACCTGCGCTTCGGCTACGGCTCGGCCATCTCGATGGGGGTCTTCGTGGCCTCGTTCGCCGGCGCGCTCGTGTGGATCCGGCTGATGGGCCAGCGCGCGCTGGTGCGGGAGGAGGCCTAGGTGACCGGCACGGCTGCCCGCCTGCTGCCTGTCGCGGTCGTCATCGCCGCGCTGGCGCCCCTGTACGTGGCGCTCGTGGGATCGCTCACGCCCGACGCGCGGCTCTTTCAGTCCGTACCGCTCGTGCCCACACCACTGGTGTGGGACCACTACCGGGCGCTCTTCGGAACGCGCGGGTTCTGGGTCCCCCTCGGCAACTCCCTGGTGGTCGCGGTGGCCACGACGCTACTGGCCCTCCTGCTCGGAGCCCCGTGCGCGTATGCGCTGGCACGCCTGCGGTTCCGCGGCAGGGCCATCGTCCTCGCGCTCGTTCTCGCGGTCTCGATGCTGCCGCAGATCTCGGTCGTGCCACCGCTGTTCCTGTTCCTCAGGGAGCTGGGGCTCATCGACACTCATGCCGGGCTCGTGCTGCCCTACCTCACGTTCGCCATGCCGCTGACCATCTGGTTCCTGGTCACCGTCTTCCGCCAGGTGCCGTTGGAGATCGAGGAGGCCGCCATGATGGACGGTGCCTCGCGCCTGGTTGCGTTCCGTCGGATCGTGCTGCCGCTGGCGGCGCCGGGGCTGGCCACGACGGCGCTGCTGACGTTCCTCTTCAGCTGGAACGAGTTCCTCTTCGCGCTCACCTTCACGCTCGGCCCCGAGCGGCACACGGTGCCGGTCGCCATCGCGCTGTTTCGCGGGCAGTACCAGGTCCCGTGGGGCGAGGTCCTGGCGGCCGCGCTGGTCGCGACCCTGCCGGTCGCGCTCGTGGTGCTCGTCGCGCAGAGGCGCCTGGTCAGTGGGCTCACGGCCGGGGGTGTGAAGGGATGATGATGCTCCGAGAGGCCCTATGAACGAGAAGCGACCCTACGAACAGATCGTCGTGGAGGCGGTCACGCCATCGGTGGACGGTGGCCGCTTCCCGGTGAAAGCCGTGGCGGGCGAGGCCTGCGTGGTGGAAGCGCGGGTGTACCGGCACGGGCACGAGCGGCTCCGCGCCGTGGTGCGCTACCGCGGGCCCGGCGAGCCCATGCGCGAGATACCGATGAGGCTCGTCGAGCCGGGGATCGATCGCTGGCACGCCGAGCTGCCGCTCGAGGCGATTGGCCGCTACCGGTTCACGGTGGCGGGCTGGACCGATCATTACGCCTCGTGGGTCGAAGAGCTGCGCAAGCGCGTGGCCGCGGCCCAGCCGGACGTGGCCAGCGAGATCGCGGAGGGTATGGCCATGGTCGCACGCGCGGCGGCGACCGCCACCGGGCCGGACGGACACGCCGCCACGACGCTGGGGGCCACGCTGGAGGCCCTGGCCAACGATCCGGAGGCTTTGCTGGCCGTCGCCGCGTCAGACGACGCCGTCGCGCTGATGGGCCGGCTCGGCCCCCGCGTCGATGAAGGCCATTTCGAGCCGGAGCTCGAGATCGTGGCCGACCGGCCGCGAGCGCGATTCGGTGCCTGGTACGAGCTCTTCGTGCGGTCGCAGACCACCGACGAGGCCCGTCCCGGCACGTTCCGGGACGCCGAGCACCGCCTGCCCGCGCTCCATCGCATGGGCTTCGACGTCGTCTACCTGGCGCCGATTCACCCCATCGGCCACACGAAGCGGAAGGGCCCCAACAACCGCGTGGGCGCAGGGCCCGGCGACCCGGGCAGCCCCTGGGCCATCGGCAGCGAGGCCGGGGGCCACATGGCCGTGGAGCCGGCGCTGGGCACGCTGGACGACTTCGACCGCTTCGTCCGCGCGGCCGCGGCCCTCGACATGGACGTGGCGCTCGACCTCGCCATCCAGTGCTCGCCGGACCATCCGTGGGTGCGCGCACATCCGGAGTGGTTCTACCGCCGCGCGGACGGCACCATCCGCTATGCGGAGAATCCTCCGAAGAAGTACGAGGACATCTACCCGCTGAACTTCGACACGCCCGACTGGCAGCGCCTGTGGGAAGCGCTCCTCGAGGTGGTGCGCTTCTGGGTGGCGCACGGCGTCCGGATCTTCCGCGTGGACAACCCGCACACCAAGCCCATCGGCTTCTGGACGTGGCTCATCGACACGATCCAGCGCGAGGCCCCGGACGTGATCTTCCTGGCCGAGGCCTTCACGCGCCCACCCATGATGCAGGCGCTCGCCAAGCGGGGCTTCACCCAGTCGTACACCTACTTCACCTGGCGGAACACCAAGGCCGAGATCACCGAGTACCTCACCGAGCTCGCGGACCCCGCCGCGGCGGCGTACTTCCGGCCGAACTTCTTCGCGAACACGCCGGATATCCTGCCGCCCATCCTCCAGCAGTTCGGGCGGCCTGCGTTCAAGCAGCGGCTGGTGCTGGCGGCCACGCTGTCGCCGTCCTACGGCATCTACAGCGGCTACGAGTTGTGCGAGAACGCCGCGATTCCGGGGCGGGAGGAGTATCTGGACTCCGAGAAGTACGAGATCAGGCCGCGCGACTGGGAGGCCCCGGGCAATCTCAACGCCTTCATCACGCGCGTGAACCTGGCACGCCGGCAGAACCCGGCGCTGCACCACCTGACGAATCTCCGCTTCCTGGACATCGACAACGATCAGATGATCGCCTATGTGAAGTCCACCCCGGCCCCCGCCAGCTCCGTCATCGTCGTCGTGAACCTGGATCCGACGCAGCCCCAGTTCGGCCACCTGCAGGTACCGCCGGAGGCCATCGGCGTGGCGCCCGGGCGGCCGTATTCAGTGGATGACGTGCTGACGGATCAGCGGTTCACGTGGGGCGAGACCAACTGGGTACGCCTCGACCCCATCGACGGAGAGCCCGCGCACATCCTCCGCGTGGATCCCGGGGACGTCGGGGCATGAAGCGGCCGGGCTCGCCGTACCCGCTGGGCGCCACGTGGGACGGCTCGGGTGTCAACTTCGCGGTCTTCTCGGAGCGCGCCACGAAGGTGGAGTTGTGCCTGTTCGACTCGGCCGACAGCCCGCGCGAGGCGGCGCGCGTGACGCTCCCGGAGCAGACCGATCTCGTATGGCACGGCTACCTGCCGGGCGTGCTGCCGGGACAGCTCTATGGGTTCCGCGTGCACGGGCCGTACGACCCGAAGCGCGGGCTCCGGTTCAACGCGAACAAGGTGCTGCTCGACCCCTACACCCGGGCGATCGGGCGCACGATCACGTGGGCCGACGAGATGCACGGGTACCGCGTCGGCGACCCGAAGGCGGACCTCGCGTTCGACGACCGCGACAACGCGCGGTACTGCACCCTCTCGGCGGTCATCGACCCCGCGTTCACCTGGGGCGACGACCGTCCCCCGCAGACGCCCTGGCACGAGACGGTCATCTACGAGTTGCACGTGCGGGGCTTCACCATGCGGCACCCGGCGGTGCCCGAGTCGGTCCGCGGCACCTATGCGGCGCTCGGAACCGACGAGGTGCTGCGGCACCTGCAGGACCTGGGCATCACGGCGGTCGAGCTGATGCCGGTGCACCACCATGCCTACGACCGGCACCTCGTCGAGCAGGGGCTCACGAACTACTGGGGGTACAACACCAGCGCCTTTTTCGCGCCGAACCTCCGCTACGCCTCGAAGCCGTACCCCGGCGCGACGGTGCGTGAGTTCAAGACCATGGTGCGCAACTTCCACAGCGCCGGCATTGAAGTGATCCTCGACGTGGTGTACAACCACACGGCCGAGGGCAATCACCTCGGGCCGACGCTCTCGCTGCGGGGCATCGACAACGTCGCCTACTACCGGCTTGCGACCGACGACCTGCGGCACTACGTGGACTACACGGGGTGCGGCAACACGCTCAACATGCGGCACCCGCGCGTGCTGCAGCTCATCATGGACAGCCTGCGGTACTGGATTCAGGAGATGCACGTGGACGGGTTCCGCTTCGACCTCGCCAGCGCGCTCGCCCGCGAGCTGCACGCCGTGGACCGCCTGGGCGCCTTCTTCGACATCATCCACCAGGATCCGGTGATCTCGCGCGTGAAGCTCATCGCCGAGCCCTGGGACCTCGGCGAGGGCGGCTACCAGGTGGGCAACTTCCCGCTCGGCTGGGCCGAGTGGAACGGGCGCTATCGCGATGCCATCCGCAAGTTCTGGAAGGGCGACGGCGGCATGGTGTCCGAGCTGGCCACGCGGCTGGCCGGGAGCAGCGACCTGTACGATCACAGCGGCCGGCGCCCCTATGCCAGCGTCAACTTCGTCGCGTGTCACGACGGCTTCACCCTGCACGACCTGGTGAGCTACAACCACAAGCACAACGAGGCCAACCTCGAGGGCAACCGCGACGGCGAGAGCCACAACCACAGCTGGAACTGCGGCGTCGAGGGCCCTACGGACGATCCCGCGATTCGCGCCCTGCGCGAGCGACAGAAGCGCAACCTCCTGGCCACCGTGTTCCTCTCGCAGGGTGTCCCGATGCTCTACGCCGGCGACGAGATGGGACGCACGCAGCGGGGCAACAACAACGCCTACTGCCAGGACAACGACATCAGCTGGGTGCAATGGGACCTGTCGGACGAGCAGCGCGACCTGCTGGCCTTCGTGCGTTACATGGTCGACCTCCTGAAGCAGCAGCCCGTCCTCAAGCGCCGCCGCTTCTTCCAGGGCCGGAGCATCCGCGGCGGCGGCGTCAAGGACATCACCTGGTTCGATCCCGGCGGCGGCGAGATGTCCGACGAGGTCTGGCACTCCGGCCATGTCCGTCACCTGGGGGTACGGCTGGTCGGCACCGAGATCGAGGAGACGGACGAGCACGGCCAGGCCATCGAGGGGGACACGCTGTTCCTGATGTTCAGCGCGCACCCCGAGCCGATCAGCTTCGTCCTCCCCCGGCACGAGCCCCGACAGCACTGGGAGCGGATACTCGACACGTCCCTCGCGGACTGGTCCCAGCGCATCCCCGTGGAGGGGACCGGCTATCGGCTGGCCGGCCGGTCGGTCGCCGTCTTCCGCATTTCCACGGCCCCGGAGGCCGCGTGATGGCCCCGCTGCCGCCACCGGGCGGGCCCGACTGGTACAAGGACGCCATCTTCTACCAGCTCCACGTCAAGACGTTCTGCGACAGCGACGGCGACGGGATCGGCGACTTCCGGGGGCTCACCGGCAAGCTCGACTACATCCGCGACCTGGGCGTGACCTGCCTGTGGCTCCTCCCGATGTACCCGTCGCCGTTTCGCGACGATGGCTACGACATCGCGGACTACTGCAGCATCCACCCCGGATACGGGTCGATGGACGACTTCCGCGCGTTCCTCGACGCCGCGCACGTGCGCGGCATGCGCGTCATCACCGAGCTGGTCCTCAACCACACCTCGGACCAGCACCAGTGGTTCAAGGAAGCCCGCAGCTCGCGTGACCACCCGCGGCGCGACTGGTACGTCTGGAGCGACAGCGACGACCGGTATCCGGGCGTGCGCATCATCTTCACGGACACCGAGCGGTCGAACTGGGCGTGGGACCCGGTCACGAAGCAGTACTACTGGCACCGGTTCTTCAGCCACCAGCCGGACCTGAACTTCGAGAACCCGGCCGTGCGCGAGGAGATCTGGAACGTCATGAAGTTCTGGCTCGACGTCGGCGTGGACGGGTTCCGCGTGGATGCGGTGCCCTACCTGATCGAGCGCGAAGGCACCTCGTGCGAGAACCTGCCCGAGACCCACGACGTGCTGAAGTTCCTCCGGCGCCGGCTGGACGAGCACTACACCAGCAAGGTGCTGCTGGCCGAGGCCAACCAGTGGCCCGAAGACGTCCGCCACTACTTCGGGGACAACGACGAGTTCCACATGGCCTTCCACTTCCCGCTGATGCCGCGCATGTTCATGGCGCTCAGGCTGGAGGACCGGAAGCCGCTGGTCGAGATCGTCGAGCGGACGCCGCCCATTCCCGACAGCTGCCAGTGGGGCATCTTCCTGCGGAACCACGACGAGCTCACGCTCGAGATGGTGACCGAGGTGG
Organism: Acidobacteriota bacterium; assembly: GCA_020851565.1. GTDB lineage: Bacteria > Acidobacteriota > Vicinamibacteria > Vicinamibacterales > UBA2999 > VFZN01. Next base: position 42,064 of record JADZCN010000002.1, read on the forward strand.
AGCGCGACTACATGTACGAGGAGTACGCGCGCGATCCGGTGGCGCGCATCAACGTCGGCATCCGCCGCCGGCTGGCGCCCCTGCTCGAGGGCGACCGACGGCGCATCGAGCTGATGAACGGCCTGCTCATGTCGCTGCCGGGCAGCCCGTTCATGTACTACGGCGACGAAATCGGGATGGGGGACAACATCTACCTGGGCGACCGCAACGGCGTCCGGACGCCCATGCAGTGGAACGGGGGCTGGAACGGCGGGTTCTCCAGCGCGGACCCGGAGCGGCTCGCACAGCCGGTCATCTCCAACGCGCTCTACGGCTACCAGGCCGTCAACGTGGAATCGCAGCGCCGCGCGGATCACTCGCTGCTGAACTGGACCCGACGACTCATCCAGGCGCGCAAGTCCTCGCCCGTCTTCAGCCGCGGCTCGATCAGCTTCCTGAAGCCGGTGAACCACCGCGTCCTGGCCTACCTGCGCGCGCTCGATCGCGAGCAGGTGCTGGTGGTCTGCAACCTGGCCAGCACGGCCCAGGCCGTGCAGCTGGACCTCAGCGAGCAGGCCGGCGCCCTGCCGATCGAGATGTTCGGCAAGAGCGTCTTCCCGCGCATCGGCACGAGCCCCTACGTCCTGACGCTGGGGCCGTACGAGTTCTTCTGGTTCAAGCTCCGGCGGTTGTAGGAGGGTCCACGAGTGGCGCAGCCCAGCCTGCTCCCAGACGAGCTCGTCCAGGAACTGATGGCGGTCGGCCAGGTGGACATCCTGGTCGGCATCCCCACGCTGAACAACGCCGCGACGATCGCGGCGGTGGTCAAGGCCGTGCACCGCGCGTTCGCGCGCTACTTCCCGCGCGACCGCACCGTGCTCATCAACTCGGACGGCGGGTCTGAGGACGGCACGCGCGCCATCGTGCGCGACCTGTCGATGGACGAGGCCGACACGCTGCTGATGCGCCACAGCCTGCGCACGGTGCACCGCATCAGCGCCCCGTACCATGGCGTGCCGGGCAAGGGCAGCGCGCTCCGGCAGATCTTCGCGGCCGCGGACCTCCTCCAGGCGCGCGCCGTGGTCGTGCTCGACCCCGAAGTCACGAGCGTGGCGCCGGAGTGGATCCAGGCGCTCGTGACGCCGGTGCGGAACCAGGGCTTCGACTTCGTGGCACCCATCTACGCGCGCCATCCGTTGGATGGCCCGCTGGTCAGCCAACTGGTGCGGCCCCTCGTGCGCGCCGCGTACGGCCTTCAGATCGCCGAGCCCCAGGCCGCGGAGTTCGGCTGTTCCGGCCGCTTCGCGGCGGACTGCCTCGAGCAGGCGGTGTGGGAGACCAGCCTCGCGCAGTACGGGATCGACCTCTGGCTGACCGGTCACGCCATGGCTGGCGGGTATCGATGCTGCCAGGCGCCGCTCGGGCCGCGCGCGGTCGCGCCGGGCACGAATCGGCCCGGCCTGGCCGAGACGTTCGGGCAGGTGGTGGGCTCGCTCTTCGCGCTGCTCGAAGCGCAGGAGGCCGCGTGGATCCCGCGGGCGGGCTCCGAGCCGCTGCCGGCGCTCGGTCCCGCCCCGCCTCCTCCGGGCGAGTCCCCGCCCATCGACGGCGAGCGCCTCCTCCAGTCGTTCGGTGCGAACCTGCGAGACCTGCGGAGCGTGCTCGACGCGATCCTTGCGCCCGACACGGAGACGGCGCTGGAAGAGGCCTCCCGGGCACGCCCCGACCGCCTGCGGTTCCCGGACGAACTGTGGGTGGCCACGGTCTACCAGTTCCTCGCGGCGCACCACGAGGGCGTGATGCGGCGAGAGCACATCACCCAGGCGCTGCTGCCGCTCTACCTGGCGCGCGCGGGCTCGTTCGTCCTTCAGCACGCCGCGGCCGACGCGGCCTCGATCGAGGCAGACCTCGAGGCGCTGGCCCTGCAGTTCGAGCGCGCCAAACCGTACCTGGTCCAGCGCTGGACCCGCACCACTCCGAGGTGATTCATGGCTCAGATGATTGCGAACGCGGTCAGCCAGGCGGGGGCGAACTTCGTCGAGTCCATCAGGCTCTTCCTGCCGCGCGTCGTCACCACCATCAGCATCGTCCTGGCGGGGTGGGTGATTGCCGCGGTGCTCAGGCTCGCGGTCCGCTGGGTTCTCGGGTGGCTGCGCTTCAACGCCGCCTGCGAGCGGGCCGGCCTCGCGCCGCTGCTCAAGACGGCGGACCTGCCGCAAGCCGACGTCCTCGTCAGCAAGGTGGTGTTCTGGCTGGTGTGGATTGGGTTCCTGCTGTCCGGGGTGGACGTCCTCGGCTTCACGGTGCTCCAGGGCCTGGTGGCCTCGTTCGTCCTGTTCATTCCGCGCCTCGTGGTGGCGCTGGGCATTTTCGTGGTGGGCCTGCTGGCCGCCAATTTCCTCTGGCGAGCGACCCTGCTCACGGCGGTCAACGCCCATGCCCCGTCCCCGCGCCTGCTGGCCGGTGGGGTGCGGTGGCTCATCCTGATCCTGGCCGGCGCCATGGCGCTCGATCACATCGCGGTGGCACGCACGATCGTGCTCACGGCATTCGCAATCGCGTTCGGTGCCGTCATGCTCGGCCTGGCCATCGCCTTCGGCATCGGCGGCGGCAACGTGGCGCGCCGCTTCCTCGAGCGGCAGTTCCCCGGGGACCGCCCGGAACCGAAGGGCGAGGATGTCTCGCATCTCTGACGTGACGGCATCGCTGCCTGCCTTCCTGCAGGCGCAGCGCTGGTTCGGCGGGAAGAGCCGCGCCATGGCCGGCGTGACCCTGCTGGACCACGTCTGGCTGAGTGAGGGCGCGACGCCGGACTTCCTGGCGTTCATCGAGGTCGCGTATGCCGAAGGGCCCGCCGAACAGTATTGCCTCTGGCTCGGCCTCCGGGACGTGGCCGACGGCACGCCGGTCGCCGGCCGCACGGCCACCGGGGGGTTCTTCGTGGACGTCTCTTCGAACCCCGTCAGCGCAAGCACCTTGCTGCAACGACTGGCGGCCCGCGCGAACGTGCCGACCGCGGCCGGCGGCGCACTGTCCTTTGGCGACGTGACGGCACACGCGGTGGAAGTCCTCCGCGAGGCCCCGGAGCCGCGGGCGATTGGCGCGGAGCAAAGCAACACGTCGCTCGCGATCGGCGACGCGCTGGTGTTCAAGCTGTTCCGGCGGACCCAGCCCGGCGAGAATCCCGAGATCGAGATCGGCCGCTTCCTGACGAACTGGACCAGCTTCCGCGGGTTCCCGCCTCTTCATGGTTCGGTCACGTACACGCGACCGGACGGCACGACGTGCGCGGTCGGGGTGCTGCAGGCCTTCGTGCAGAATTCCGGCGATGGATGGCAGTACGCGTGCGGCCGCATCCGGGGCGAGCTCGATCAGCCGGGCTCCTGGGACACCAGGCGCGACGACCTGCTCGCGCTGGGCGCAGTCACGGCCGGCTTCCACCAGGCATCGGCCTCCGATTCGACGGTGCCGTCGTTCGTGCCGGCCCCCATTACCGCCCTGGACATCATTGGCTGGGTGGCCGCCGTCCGGGATCACGCGGCGAGGGCGGTCGGGCACGTCAAGGACGCCCGGCTGGCCGACGATGAGGCGGCGCGGCTCGCACGGGCGCTGACGCGCGTCGCCACGACGGATGCGGCGCTCCTTCCGGCCGCCACGGGCCCGGGCGCGTCGCTCCATGCCATCCGCATCCACGGCGACTACCACCTCGGGCAGACGCTCAAGACGCCCACCGGCTTCATCGTGATCGACTTCGAGGGCGAGCCGGCGCGCCCGATCGAGGATCGGCGCCGCAAGCAGTGCGCCCTGAAGGACGTGGCGGGCATGGTGCGATCCTTCGAGTACGCGCTCGCAGCAGCCTGCGCGGACGCCCCCGACCGGGTGGACGCGATGCGGGAGAGCCTGGCGATGGCACCGGTGTTCCTCGAAGGCTATTTCTCCACTCCGGGCATGGAGAGTTCCGTCTTCCTGCCCTCCGATCCCGCCGTCCGTGTTCAGTGGCTTCGTTTCCTCGAGCTGGAGAAGGCGCTCTACGAGCTCGACTACGAGTTGAACAACCGGCCGGGCTGGGCCCACATCCCCGCTCGCGGGCTGATGCGGATTCTCGATGCCTGAGGCGACCTGGCGACCGACACTGGGCGCCATCCCTGGTGAAGGCGGGACGCGATTCCGCGTCTGGGCCCCGGGGCACCAATCGGTCACGCTCACGATCGAGCGCACGGGCGACACGACACTTCGAGTGCCTCTCGGAGTCCAGGGCAATGGCTACTTCGGTGAAACCGTCGCCGGCGTGGGTGCGGGCGCGCGGTATCGCTATGCCCTCGACGACGAGGGGCCCTTTCCCGATCCGGCCTCGCGCTTCCAGCCTGAAGGCGTCCACGGCCCATCGGAGATCGTCGACGCCGCGCGCTTCGCGTGGACCGACCACGGGTGGCCGGGCGTGGCCCTCGAAGCCCTGGTCATCTACGAGCTCCACGTAGGGACCTTCACGCCCGAAGGCACGTTCCGCGCGGCCGCCGATCGCCTGCCGTACCTGCGCGACCTCGGCGTGACGGCCGTCGAGCTGATGCCGGTCGCCGACTTCCCCGGCTCGCGCAACTGGGGCTACGACGGCGCGGCCCTGTTCGCGCCGGCCCGCTGCTATGGCACACCCGACGACCTGCGGGGCCTGGTGGACACGGCGCATCACCTCGGCCTTGCCGTGCTGCTCGACGTGGTCTACAACCACGTCGGCCCCGACGGCGCGTACCTGTTCGCCTTCAGCCCGTGGTACTTCACGGATCGCCACCCGAGCCCCTGGGGCAGGAGCGTGAACCTCGATGGCCCCCACGCCGCGGAGGCGCGGGCCTTCCTCGTGGAGAACGCGCTCCACTGGGTCCACGAGTACCACGCCGACGGGCTCAGGCTCGATGCCACGCATGCCATGCGCGACGACAGCGCGCAGCCGTTCCTCGCGGAGCTATCGGCCCGCGTCCATGGATCAGTGAGCGGGCGGCACGTGGCGATCATCGCGGAGGACGACCGTAACCTCGCGCACCTGGTGAGGCCCGTGGAGGCCGGTGGCCTCGGGCTCGACGCGGTGTGGGCCGACGACTTCCACCACGAAGTGCGGCGCGCGCTGGCAGGCGACCGCGACGGCTACTACATGGACTACTCCGGGACCGTCGCCGATATCGCCACGACCATCAGGCAGGGATGGTTCTACACGGGGCAGCATTCTGTGTACGCAGGCAGCGCGCGCGGCACCGACCCGTCGGGCATCCAGCCCCGCCGGTTCGTGGTCTGCCTCCAGAACCACGACCAGATCGGCAATCGCGCCTTCGGGGATCGCCTTCACCACCGGGTGGACCTCGCCGCCGTTCGGGCGGTGACGGTGCTGCTGTTGACGCTGCCGCAAACGCCGCTCCTGTTCATGGGCCAGGAGTGGGCCGCGTCGTCGCCGTTCCTCTACTTCACCGATCACCACGCGGAGCTCGGCCGGCTGGTTACCGAGGGACGGCGGCGCGAGTTCGCGAGGTTCGCCGCGTTCTCGGCCCCCGGCACGCGCGAGCGGATCCCGGATCCGCAATCGCCCTCCACCTTCGAGGCCTCGAAGCTTCGATGGACGGAGCTGGAGCACGAGCCCCACGCGGCCATGGCGCGGCTGCACCGCGCGCTGCTGGGCCTCCGCCAGCGGGAGCCCGCCCTCCTCGGCGCCGCGGGCGGTCCGATCGTGGCCGAGCCGCTGGGCGCCCACACCCTCGTGCTGCTGCGGACCGCGCCGGGCACGACCCTGGCCATCGTGGTGTGCCTGAAGGGACCGGGCGCTCACGACCTGGCTGAACTGCCGGCCCTGCAGGACGCCTCTGCCGACGGCCCGTGGCACGTGCTGCTCACCAGTGAGTCCCCCGACTTCGCCGAAGATCCGATGGCACCCGACGTGGACCTGTCAGGCGCGGCCCCGGTCATTCGCTTCGAACGCCCCTCGGCCGTGGTGCTGGCCCGCGCGGCCTGGCCGGAGTAGGCTCGTGACCACCATGAGCCGGTCTCAGCGCACGCCCGTGAGCACCTACCGGCTGCAGCTCCACTCCGGTTTCACCTTCCTGGACGTGCGCCAGGTCGTACCCTACCTGTCGACCCTCGGCGTCACCGAGTGCTACATTTCGCCACCCTTCACGGCCAGGCCCGGCAGCACGCACGGCTACGACATCACCAACCACAACGAGCTGAACCCCGAGCTTGGGGGCTGGCCCGGATTCGACCAGATGGCGGAGGCCCTCGCGCAGGCAGGCCTGGGGCTGCTCCTCGATTTCGTGCCGAACCACATGGGCAACGACGCGCGCACCAATGGCTGGTGGCGCGACGTGCTCGAGAACGGGCCCAGCTCTCCGTTCGCCCGCGTGTTCGACATCGACTGGGATCCGCTGAAGCCCGAGTTGAAGAACCGGTTGCTCCTGCCCATCCTCGGGGAGCCCTATGGCGAGGCGCTCGAGCAGGGATTGCTGCACCTGGGACTGCACGAGGGCGCCCTGGTCCTGCACTACCGGGAACACCAGCTGCCCATCAACCCACGCCGGGGTGCCCTTGTCCTCGAGTGGGGGCTCGACGCGCTCACCGCCGCGCTCGGCGAAGAGCATCGCCAGCTGCGCGAGTTCCTGAGTATCCTGACGGCCCTCAGGAACCTGCCGCCGTACACCGTGCGGGAGGCGACCCTCGTCGCCGAGCGCCAGCGCGAGAAGGAGGTGACGCGAGAGCGGCTCGTGCGCCTCGTGGCCGAGTCCGATCCCGTGCGCCGGCACATCGACGCGGCCATCGCGTCGGTCAATGGCACCGTGGGCGACCCGCGCAGCTTCGACACCCTGCACGACCTGCTCGAGCAGCAGGCCTACCGCCTGGCGTACTGGCGGACCGCAGCTGACGAGATCAACTACCGCCGCTTCTTCGACGTCAACGACCTGGCCGGCCTGCGGGTCGAGGATCCCGGCGTCTTCGACCACATCCACGGCCTCGTCCTGCAGCTCGTCGCCGACGGCAAGGTCACCGGCCTCAGGCTCGACCACGTGGACGGGCTCGCCGACCCGGCGGCGTACCTCGTGCGGCTGCGCGCGTCGATCCGGCAGGCGCTGCTGGCCGGCCACGGGCCTGACGAGGCCAGCCGCCCGTTCTATGTTGTCGTCGAGAAGATCCTCTCGGGAGACGAAGCCCTTCCGGACGGCTGGGCCACCGCCGGCACCACCGGCTACACCTTCCTCAACGACGTGAACGGCCTGTTCGTGGACGCGCGTCACAAGCGGCGGATGCTGCGGGCCTACCAGGGGCTGACCGGCGAAGCCGGCACGCTGGACGATGTCGTGTACGAGAGCAAGCGGCTGATTGTCGGGACGGCGCTCTCGAGCGAGTTCCAGGTGCTCGCCAGCGCGGTGAACCGCCTGTCCGAGAGCCATCGCGGGTCGCGCGACTTCACGCTGGCCAGCATCCGCCGCGCGCTTCGCGAAGTGGTGGCGTGCTTCCCCGTGTACCGCACTTACGTTACCGAGCGGGGCACGAGCCCGTCGGATCGTGCGTCGGTGTCGGCGGCGCTCGCCGCGGCCCAGGCCCGCAATCCCGCCGCCGAGCCCACGATCTTCGCCTTCCTCGAGCGGGTGCTCCTGCCCACTCCGGCCCGCGCGCACGCCGCTGGCCCGCACGATGCCCTCCCGTTCGCACCGTGCGTGGACGTGGCGAGGAAGTTCCAGCAGTACACGGCGCCGGTGCAGGCCAAGGGCGTCGAGGATACGGCTTTCTATCGACACAACGTCCTGCTGTCGCTGAATGAGGTCGGCGGCGATCCCGAACGGTTCGGCCGCACCGTGGACGAGTTCCACGCCGCCAATGCCCACCGGCGCCGTCACTGGCCGCTCGAGATGAATGCCACCGCAACACACGACACCAAGCGCGGGGAGGACGCCCGTGCCCGGCTCAACGTGCTGTCGGAGATCCCGGGCGAGTGGCGCGAGGCCGTCGTCGGCTGGACGCAGCTCAATCGGTCGCTCCGCTCGGTCGTGTCGCGCAAGCCGGCGCCGGACCGCAGTGACGAGTATCACTACTACCAGGCCCTGCTGGCCACATGGCCGCCGGAGCATGCGACCGAACCGATCCCCGCCGTCGCTCCCGCGACGCTCGCCGATCGCCTTGGCGCCTACATGACGAAGGCGATCCGGGAGGCCAAGCGGCACACCAGCTGGATCAATCCGAACGCGGCCTACGAGACCGCCGTGCTGCGGTTCGTGGATCAGACGCTCACCGGCGAGGGAGCCGCCCGATTCCTCGAGGCGTTCGTGCCGTTCGCGCGCCGCGTGTCCCACGCCGGTGCCGTCAACTCCCTGGGCCAACTCGTCCTGAAGCTGGTGTCGCCGGGCATCCCCGATTTCTACCAGGGCACCGAGCTCTGGGACCTGACGCTGGTGGACCCCGACAACCGGCGCCCGGTGGACTACGCACAGCGGCGCGCGTGGCTGGCCGAGATCGACGCCGCACTGGCCCGTCCCGCGGAGACGCGGCCCGAGACACTGGCTCGCTGGCTGGCGAACTGGCCGGACGGACGCATCAAGCTCTTCATCACGGCGGCGGGCCTTCGCCTGCGCCGGGAGATTCCGACCGTTTTCCTCGAAGGTGAGTACGCCGGCCTTCCCTCGGAGGGGCTGAGGGACCACCATCTCGTCGCCTGCGGACGCGCCCGCGGTGACGAGCGGGTCCTGGCGATTGTGCCCCGCCTCGTGGCCGGCCTGTCCCCGGCTGCGGAGGGTGTCGGGCCGCTCGCCTCGGCGTGGTCCGACACGCGCGTGCGCCTGCCCGACGGATGGCGCAGGCGCCGGTGGGTCGATCTGTTCACGGGCCGGGCCGTCACCCCCGTCCGCGGGGAGCATGAAGAGTGGATCCTCGTCTCCCATGCCCTGGAGGGGTTGCCCGTCGCCCTGCTTCGCGCTGCCCCGGAGCAGGGGTGATTCGACGCGGAGGAGCACGACCATGAGACCGAACCGCGGCTGGACGTATCGCGTGCAGGTCGGGCCGGAGGCAGCAGGGCGATCCGTGCTCGCCTACCTTGCCGATACCTTCCTCCACTCGGGGATCGACGAATGGGCTGCCCGCCTCGTGGGCGGCGAGGTCGCACTCGACGGCAAGCCCGCCGGCGCCGACGAAGCGCTTCGGCCCGGCCAGGTGATCACGTGGCGCCGCCCACCGTGGCACGAGCCAGACGTCCCCCTGCACTTCGACGTGCTGTGGGAGGATGTCAGTGTCCTGGCCGTCCACAAGCCCGCCGGCCTTCCGACGATGCCGGCGGGAGGCTTCCTCGAGCACACGCTGCTCTGGCAGGTCCGCACCCGTTACCCAGGGGCACACCCCGTGCACCGGCTGGGCCGATTCACGTCGGGGGTGGTGCTCTTCGCCCTGTCCTCGGACGCTGCCGGCGCGCTCGGGCGTGACTGGCGCGAGCGCCGGGTGACAAAGTGGTATCGGGCCCTTGGATGCGGCGTACCGGACTGGGGGGAAACGGAGATCGTCCAGCCAATCGGGCCGGTGCCGCATCCGCGCCTGGGCTCGGTGCACGGCGCAAGCGCGCAGGGCAAGCCCGCGCACAGCATGCTGCGCGTCGTCGAGCGGCGCGATGACGAGACCGTCTTCGACGTGTGCATCACGACCGGCCGGCCTCACCAGATCCGGATCCATCTCGCGTTCGCCGGCCATCCGCTCGTCGGCGACCCGCTCTACGCGGAGGGCGGCAGGCCACGCCTTTTGGACCCGGGCCTGCCTGGCGATGGCGGCTACCGTCTGCACGCCCACCGGCTGGGGTTTACCCACCCGGCTACGGGACAGCGAGTCGACCTGATCGCGCCCCTCCCGCCGGTGCTCGAGTCGCGGTAGCAACCGCGCGCAGCAGGTCCAGCGGTCAGGCGCGAGGCCGTTCCCGAGCACGATCCTCAACGCGCAGGAACCGCTCCATCCTCCCGATCTCGGCGTCCAGTTCACGGCGGAACGCTGGCGCCCGAGGTGCATGCCCCGCCACGTAGCCGAATTGCGCGTCGAGCCCGCCGTCCTTCGAGCTGAGGTTCGCCCACCCAATCACGCGGTCGCGCCAGAGCATCGGCAGCGCGTAGTAGCCCAACCTGCGACGAGCGACGGGCGTGTAGGCCTCGAAGCGGTAGGCCCAGCCCCAGAAGAGCTCGAACCGCCGCCGATCCCAGACCACGGGGTCGAACGGGGCCAGGAGGCGAACCCGATCGTCGGGGCCGGCTGAGGGCAGTCCCTCGTCCGACGGCCAGTACCAGTCCACGCCCTCGGTACGAGCGTGCGAGAGCCGCCGCTTCGCCCGGGCGAGCGCCACCTTCAGCTCGTCGCGCCACTGCGGGACCGCGAGTCGCAGCCGATTCACCAGCCAGGCCAGCGTCGGCGCCGGGACGGGCGCGTACTTTCGGACGGCCACGTCGATCAACCCGTCGATCCTCGCACGGCGCTCGGTCACGGCCCCGACGGGGCTGTCGTCCCGCTGGTGCGGCCCGTAGAGGCGAATCCCCGCATCGCGCCCGACGACGCGGAGCAGCCCGCGGTAGTGCATGTCGTCCAGCAGGTGCGTGGTGGCACTCGAGGATCCGCCCCAGTAGTTAACCACCGAGCCGTGCGCGAAATGCGCGTCGACCTCGCGCGGATGGGCGACGCCGCGTGCGCGGACGAACGCAAGCAGGTCCTCCACGCTCTTCTTCTTCGATGGGGACATCCGGGGCAACCGCCCGCGCGGGTGCATGAGGGCATGGACCGCCCGCGGCACGAACCCGTAGTTCACGAAGAAGTCCTCCTCGATGTCGAGGGAGGCATAGCGGCGCTCGAGGTCGCCGGCACTGTAGCCCCGCACGCGGTGCCGCAGGGTCAGGTCCTGTGCGCGTGCCGGCGCCCGGATGGGATCCGCCTGCACGAATCCCAGGCGGTCCACGGCCTCCGGCAGCGAGGCCGATTCGACCAGACTCGCCGTCACCGCGAAGCGGCGCAACCGGGCCAGTGTGGGTATCATGCGTCGACGGTTGACCGGCTCTACCGTACAGGAGATTCGCTCGTGTCGTCCACGGCTTCCCGGAAGTCCCACGCGAAAGCTCGCGCCACGATCCTCCTGCTTGTGCTCGGCGGCATGGCCGGCATCGCGCGCGCGGAGCAGACCACGTCTGGCGCATTCAAAATCGCTACCGGCCACGCCTCGCGCCAGGAGCTCTGCTTCGCGGTCGCCGCGCCCGGCGCCATTGCCGTGCGAGTGGAAGCCGATGGCGAGGCCGGACCGCTTCACGCCACCCTGTACGCAGGCCAGACTGTCGTGCACAGCGCCAGGGGGAACGGCTCCGTCGAGTTCTCTTTCACCGCAACGCCGGAACACCTGCGCGACGGGCGGGAATGGGCTGTGGCCGTCTCCGCCCTCGTCGCCGGCGAGATGACCGGCCGCATCACGGTGTCCCACCCGGACAGTGCCCGTGCCGGCACGCATCCCCTCGACACGTGGCTCCTCGCGCGGCCCGCGATCGGGTTTCACCTGGTCTGGAACGAATCCGGCCGCCCTCTCCCCTATTCCGCCTGGCCCCCGGGCATGCGCGAACGCCTCTGGGTGCTCCATGACGATGCGAGGGCTGGCCGGATGCAGCCGGCCGTGGCGGATCCGCCGCCCAATGCCTGGCGCGCTCGCCCCGGCGATGATCCGACAGCACTCCACACCGCGTTTGCGCCCGAGGCTGCCCGCGAGATGTACCTGTCCACGGTGGCACACACGCTGGCCCTCGAAACCGGCCGTGGCGTGCCATGGTCGCTCGATGACCTCAACGGGGACGAGCTCGATGCCCTCATCGGGGCTCCCGCGCTCTCCGGCTGGAATGCCGATCAGCAGGCGTACGAGATCTCGGAATTCGATCATGGCTGGGCAGTTCCTGCCCCCCCACAGGTGGCATGGCGATTCCTGCAGGAGCAGCGACTGCTGCGCAGCACCCGGCTCGAAACCATCACGGCGATCGTCGGCTGGGCTCGTCGCCTGACACACGTCGCCGGTCCCGTGTCGCGCGACAACTTCGCCCACCATTGGGGATACGCGGGTGACATGCCGGTTTCGCGCGCCCTGGCGGGCACGCGGTACACGGGCACGGATCTCCGGACGCTGCCTGGCTACGAGACCGTCCGTCACTACACCGCGGGCTGCCAGGGCACCGTCGGCCTGCTGGTCAGCGTCCTTCGCGCGGCCAATATCCCGGCCAGGCCCAGGTCGGTAGGCAGCGGTGCGGCCGCCCACGCTTCGGCGTTGTTCCTGAGCGAGGATCGGGCGCTCGCGCATGGCGACGACCCGTATCACCCGCTGGCCGCCGACGCCGCGCCGGCCGACCTGCTCGTCGATCTCGCCACCTACAACGCATGGCTCGGGCCACGCTCGAGCGACCCCGCGCGGGGCATCGGACGCCAGGCGCTCACGCTCGGCCTCACCCGCCTGCCGGCCATCGTTCGGCGCGCCCACGCGCTCGATCAACAACAGGGCCTGGAGCCAGCGCAGAGCGCGGTCTTCGAACTGTTTCGCGGCAGCTTCACGCTGGACGAGCTGCGCGAGGCGGGGCTCTGGGAGCGCCTGGATTCGACCTCACCCGGAGCGCCCGCCGCGGGTGGACCTGCCGCGCAGGGGTGGGTTGAGGCCGAGACGATGGCGGCGCTGGTGACGGCGGGAGCCACCGAGGTGCAGACCGGCGAGACGCTCACGGTCGGGCAGTGGAGAGGCGACCGGCAGCTGCGATGGACGGGAGGCCGGCCGGGTGCGGAGTTGCGCCTGCCCTTCACGGTGCCCGCCGATGGCAGGTATCGGGTGACGGTGCGCTTCACGCGGGCACCCGACTACGCGGTGGTGGAAGTGAGCCTCGATGATGCGGCCGCGGCGCTGGACCGGGTGAATCTGTACGCGCCGCAAGTGCTCGCCGCCGATCCGCTGGCCATGGGCGAGCACGAGCTGAAGGAGGGTTCGCACGCGCTGCGAGTTGCGATCGTCGGGAGCCACCCTCTCGCAACACCGCTGTTCACGGTGGGGATCGATGCGGTGCGCATCGATCGCGTTCGCTGAGCCCGGCTACTGGATGGGCATGCCTCCAGGAGCCTGGTCCAGCCCGTCGGTCGAGGGAATCGTCGCGGTGTCCCCGAAGATGGTGCCGGCGACACCCAGCCAGTAGAACGTCGTTCCGGTCGACCCGGCGGCAAACGGTTCCGCCGTCGCGTAGAACGTCGAGGACAGGGTGGCCCCCGTCACGCCGTTGCAGGCATCGAACGGCCAGGGGGTGCCATCCGTCCCGGCAGCCATCGTGATGGTGTACCCGCTCTTGTCCACCGAGACGGCGACGCCGAGGTCCGGGCTGATGAAGGCGGCTCCACCGGCCGCGGGAGGCACGGCCAGCTGGGTGAGATCCGACGCAAACCCGCCCAGGGCACACGTGGAGGAATAGGCGCGCTGCGAGCTGCTGATGGCGCGCAACGAGGCAATGGCCGACGCCTGGTTGCCGGCGCGTCGGGCACCGAGCAGCCCGGGTACCGCAATCGCGGCCAGAATCCCGATGATGGCCACGACGATGAGCAGTTCGATCAGCGTGAACCCTCGAACGTCACGGATGCGCATGGTGGCCGGCCCCCCTGCCGGCAGCGTCCACAGACTCTGCCCACAGGCATATCAAGATTCGGGCCATGCGGACGATGGCCGAAACCCCATGGTTTTGCACTGAGTTACGCGGTCAGGAGATCGATCGCTGACAATCCGTGGCACTCGCCGTTGACAGAACGGGCCAGGCTGGAGGGCAGCGCCGTGCAGATCCGTGAAGCCGGCTTCAGGAGTCGCCACCCTCCTTCAGCTCGTTGAGGTCGCCCATCTTTCGCAAGTAGTCGAGCACCTGCGCGGCCTCGGCCTCGTCCACGGTGGAGATCGCGAACCCCACGTGCACCAGCACGTAGTCGCCGACGCGCGCCTCTGGCACGTAACTCAGGTTCACGCGTTTCTGGATGCCGGCGAAGTCCACCCGCCCCGAGCGCAGCAGCGGGTCGTCGCCTTCGATGTCGAGGATCTTGCCGGGGACCGCGAGGCACATCTTGGGAACTCCTCGATTTCAGGGTGCAGGGGTGCGGGGTGCAAGGGTGCAGGGGTGCAAGGGTGCAGGGGTGCAAGGTGCAAGGTGCAAGGTGCAGAGTGCCGCGGCCGTGCGCAAAGTGCAAGGGCAGAGTGCACCAGGGGTCGCTCACGCCTGCTGGACCGCCTGTGCCACTCGCTCGCGCACAGCCGGGATGGCCGCCGCGACGGGCACGGACAGGTCGGTCACCATCGAACGAATCTCCTCGATCGACACGGTCACCAGGGTGATGTCGGGCAGGGGTCCGAGCAGCGCCGCCGACTCGATGAGATCGCGCAGGCCGATGTCGTGGGCTGTGAGCGCCCGTGGGAAGTCCGAGGCATAACGCGGCCGCAGCACCGACACCGTGCCGGCGGGTGCGCCATCCATGGTGGCGTCGATCATCACGATGCGCGGGTAATCGCTCAGGTACTCGAGGAGGTGAAAGCCCCCGGTGCCGCCATCGAGCAGCGTGACGTTCCCCGGCCACGCCTCCCGCGCGAAGGCCTTGAGGGCGTGGACCCCCACGCCCTCGTCTCCCATCAACAGGTTCCCGATGCCGAGGACGAGCGTCGGTGTCATGGAGGCCTCGCCGGTTACCTGCGGTGGAAGTATTTCGAGCCGCTGACCATCGATGAGATCTCGCCCTCCGCCTCCACGTAATCGTGGAACACCGACAGGTAGATGTGAATGGCTGAGAAGACGATGAAGAACCAGGTGGCCAGATGGTGCCAGATGCGGACGTTGGCGTCTCCCCCCATCATCGGCACCACCCAGGCGAACAGTTGCGGCAGCCAGGCGTCGCTCATCGGTGCGTAGAGCGCAAAGCCGGTCACCACCTGGAAGATGGTGACCAGGAACACCACACCGTAGGTGGCCGCGGCCATCGCGTTGTGTCCCCTCACCTGCACCGGCTCCTTCTGGACCTGCAGCAGGTCCACCTTGACGACCTGCACGACGCCGGCGAGCCAGCGGCGGAACCGCGCGGGCGTCAGCGGGTAGAAGTTGTACCACCGCGCGTAGTCGTTCCCCGCGAACATCCAGTAGACCCGGATCAGGAAGGCGAACAGGAAGACGTACCCCGCGGCGAAGTGAAGGAAGCGGACCGTCCCGAACCACTGGCTGGCCGAGGCATCGCCGGCCGTCAGGAACGCCGGCGGGCGCCCGATGATGAGGCCGGTGGCGACGAGCACCAGCATGCTCGCCACCGTCACCCAGTGATAGAGGCGGACCGGCCGCTCCCAGATATAGACGCGTTCGAACGTCGTCGTGGTGGCCATGATCGCCTCACATCAGAACGTGTCCAGGTGATGGACGTGCCGGCCATGGGGATCGTGGATGTGCACCGCACACGCAATGCACGGATCGAACGAGTGAATCGTCCGGAGGATCTCCAGGGGCTGCTCGGTGTCGGCAACGGGCGTCCCTACGAGCGACGACTCGTACGCCGAGAGCTGCCCCTTCGCGTCGCGCGGCGACGCGTTCCACGTGCTCGGCACGACCAGCTGGTAGTTGTCGATCTTCCCGTTCTTGATCACGATCCAGTGCGACAGCGCGCCGCGGGGCGCCTCGGTGAGGCCCACGCCTCTCGCCTCCGCCGGCCAGGTCGCCGGCTCCCACCTCGACACATCGGCCGTCCGCGTATCGCCCGCCTTGATGTTGTCGAGCAGCTGCTGGTAGAACTCCTTCGCCCAGCGGGCGATGAGCAGCGTCTCGATGCCGCGCGCCGCGGTGCGGCCCAGCGTCGAGAAGAGCGCTGCCACCGGCACGTCCAGCTGCTTCAGCACGCCGCCGACCGCGTCCTGCACCTCCTTGTTGCCCGCGGCGTAGGCCACGAGCATCCGCGCCAGCGGGCCCACTTCCATGGGGTTGCCCTTCCAGCGCGGCGTCTTCATCCACGAGTACTTCTGCTCCACCTCCAGCTGCTCGTACGGCGGCTTCGGGCCCGTGTAGTTGAACTTCGTCTCGCCGTCCCACGGGTGCTTGCCGATATCGCCGCCCGTGTAGTCGTACCAGGAGTGCGAGATGAACTCCTGCACCTCCATCGGATCCTTCGGGTCGATGGGCAGGACCTCGCTCAGGTTCCGGTTCAGGATCACGCCGCGCGGGAACTTGAAGCCGGAGACGTCCGCAAAGCCCTTCGTCGGCAGGTCGCCGAACGACATGTAGTTCTGCAGGCCGCCGCCGATGGCCCCCCAGTCCTTGTAGAACCCGGCCACCGCCAGCAGGTCCGGGATGTACACCTGCTCGATGAACCGCTGCGCGTCGTCGAAGAGCTTGCCCACCATCGCCAGGCGCTCGGCGTTGATGGCGTTCACCTCGTTGATGTTCACGGAACAGGGCACGCCGCCCACCAGGTAGTTCGGATGCGGGTTCTTGCCGCCGAAGACGGTGTGGACCTTGACGATTTCCTTCTGCCACTCGAGCGCCTCGAGGTAGTGTGCGACGCCGATGAGGTTCACTTCAGCGGGCAGCTTGTAGGCGGGGTGGCCCCAGTAGCCGTTCGCAAAGATGCCCAGCTGGCCGCTCTCGACGAACGTCGTGAGGCGCTTCTGCAGGTCGGAGAAGTAGCCGGGCGAGCTGTTCGGCCAGTTCGACAGCGACTGCGCCAGCTCCGAGGTCTTCTTCGGATCGGCCTTGAGCGCACTCACCACGTCCACCCAGTCCAGCGCGTGCAGGTGATAGAAGTGCACCGCGTGGTCCTGCATGTACTGCGCGCAGAACATCAGGTTGCGGATGAGGTCGGCATTCGGCGGTACCGTGATGCCGACGGCGTCCTCCACGGCGCGCACCGACGCCAGGGCGTGCACCGTGGTGCAGACGCCGCAGGCCCGCTCGGTGAACGCCCACGCGTCGCGCGGGTCGCGGCCCTTCAGGATGAGCTCGAAGCCCCGAACCATGGTGCCGGACGAGTACGCGTCCACCACCTTGCCGTCCTGGACTTCGACCTCGATCCGCAGGTGCCCCTCGATACGGGTGACCGGATCAACGACAATGCGGTTCGCCATGGCGGGCTACTCCTGTGCCTTCGGTTCAGCGGTCTCGTGCCCGGCAATCACGTCGCGCTTCCGCACGAAGGTCAGCACGGCATGCGCGCCCAGGCCCACGGCGGTGGCGGCGCCAACCGCCAGGCCCACCTTGTCGGCGGTGGCCTCGATGGGGAACCCCGGGAGGTTCGTGAGCCGCTGGTAGAACGGCCCGTTGTCCCAGAAGTTCTCTTCGCTGCAGCCGATGCAGCCGTGGCCGGATTGAATCGGGAAGCTGACGCCGTTGTTCCACTTGGTGACGGCACACGCGTTGTAGGTCGTCGGCCCCCGGCATCCCATCTTGTACAGGCAGTAGCCCTTCTTCGCGTTCTCGTCGTCCCAGGACTCCACGAAGAGCCCGGCGTCGTAGTTGGGCCGGCGGTAGCAGGTGTCGTGCACGCGGCGCGAGTAGAAGGCCTTCGGGCGCCCCACACGGTCGAGCTCGGGAATGGTGCCGAACGCCAGCAGGTGGACGATGGTGCCGGCCATCACCTCGCCGATGGGCGGGCAGCCGGGCACCTTGATGATGGGCTTGTCGGTGATGATCTTGTGCACCGGCGTCGCCCCGGTCGGGTTGGGGCTCGCCGCCTGGATGCAGCCGTTCGACGCACAGCTCCCCCACGCGACGATGGCCTTGGCGCCGGCCGCCGCTTCCTTCACGATGTCGAGGGCCGTGCGCCCGGCAATGGTGCAGTAGACGCCGTCGGCGGCGGTCGGGATGGAACCCTCGACGAGCATCAGGTACTCGCCGGGATACTTGGCCATCGTGTCGTGCAGGGCCTTCTCGGCCTGCGCGCCGGCAGCCGCCTGGAGGGTCTGCGTGTAATCGAGTGAGAGCTTGTCGAGGATGATGTCCGAGACGATGGGGTGCGACGAGCGGATGAACGACTCGCTGCAGCACGTGCACTCCTGGAAGTGGAACCAGACCACCGGCAGGCGGGGTCTGGTCTCGAGGGCCTTGACCACCTGGGCGATGGCCGAGGACTCCATCCCGGCAGCGGCGGTGAGCCAGGCGCAGAACTTCAGGAAGTCACGGCGGGAATGCCCCTGCAGCCTGGCATGTTCCCAGATGGTGAGCGGTCGACCCATGATTACCTCCCACGCCCTGCGGCGTGCGGTCCGGGGACGCTTCCGATACGACTCCGTCTGAGCCCCGACTGTGCATACCGCGTACCACGGTCGAACGCCCGTTCAACCGCGGTGGGAAGGGGGCGACAGGCGCCGTTTGACGGATTTCCGGCGGGGCGCTGTTGCGAGCCGGCGAGATCCCGCGAGAACGGGAAAAGCGAGAAGGGGGAAGGCGACTGGAAACGGAGGACCGGCGGAACCGGGGCGGGAAGCGGATGGCGGAACCGAAGAGGTGGGCGGCCGGGCCGCCCACCCCATCAGCGCCCTAGCAGGAGACGCACTTGTGGTTGTTCACCGCGCCCAGCGACTCGAGCAGCTTGATGGTCTCGGGGAACGGCTGGATGCGCTGAACGGGACCGTTGGCCATGTCCACCGTCGTCCGGCCCTCGCGGTCCACGGCCTTGACGTTGGCACCCTTCGAGACGAGGTATTTGATCATCTCGTTGTCGCCGCGCGCCGCGGCGTGGTGCAGGGCCGTCATGCCCTCGTGGTCCACGGCGTTGACGTCCGCGCCGTGGACTTCCACGAGGTACTGCACGGCGGCCAGCATCCCGGTCGGCGCGAAGCGGTGGGCGTTGGCGGCGAAGCCCTCGCCGTAGCCCACGCCCGCGGCCGCCTGGAGCGGCGTGACCGACGGGCCGCCGAGCGGCACGGGGGGAAGGCCCGTGGTGTCCCGCGTTTCGCGCTGCTCGCCATCGCCGAGACGGGGCCGGCCGGCCGGCTTCATCGTCGGGATGTGCGGGTCGGCGCCGTAGGACGCCAGCAGCTTCATCGCTTCGACATCGGCGGCGTAGGCGGCGCGCCAGAAGGGCGTGGCTCCGATCTCGTCTACGCCCGACAGGTCGAAGCTGTAGCCGGAGTACCAGACCTTCTTCTTGAGCCGCGCGTTGACGTCGGCGCCCTTGTCGAGGAGCACCTTCATCATCTGCAGGTAATCGAGCTTCTGCTGCCGGTAGGCCTGCGGCTGCGGGTAGAGCGCCTTGGGCGCCCACTGGACGTTGAGCACGGCATAGAGTGGTGCCGCGCCGTTCTCGGCCGCCAGGTTCACGTCCGCGCCGCGGTCGATGAGGACCTTCGCGAGATCGAAGTGGCCGTTGACGAGCGCCGTCATCAGCGGGCTGTTCCGGTCGCTCGCGGCCACCTGGTTGATGTCCGCGCCCGCATCGAGGAGCGCCACCACGGATTCGACGTGACCGTCACGCGCGGCGAACAGGAGCGGGGTGAAGCCGCCCTGCCCCGCCACGAGCTCGTTCAGCTGGAACTGCCGGTCCACGCCGGCCACCTGGGGCGGCCGGCGGCTCGCCGCAGGGGCCGCCCCTTGCGCGGGTCGTCCCGCGGCGGCCTGCCCGGCCGGCGCACCTGCCTGCCCCGCGCGGGGGGGCTGCCCGGGCACCTGCGGGTTACCGCCGTTGAAGCCCAGCCTGTCGCGCGTGAGGGCGGAGAGATCCACGACCTTCGTCGCGGCCTTGAGGTCCGCGCCGCGGCCGGCGAGCACCTTGATGACGTCGTGGCGATTGGCCGAGGCCGCGAACATCAGGGCGTTGAGGCCCCGGACGTTCTCGACCGCGTTGACGTCGACGCCCGCGTCGAGGAGCGCCGTCACGGTCTCTGCGCTGCCCGACGCCGCGGCCACCATCAGCGGGGTGGTCCCCGTGGCGGTGGCCTGCTTCGGATCGGCGCCAGCCTTCACCAGCACCGGGATCACGGCGGCCTTCCCCTGGCGGGCGGCCAGGAACAGCGGCGTGTAGGCGCCGAGGCGCGTGACGGCCTTGACGTTCCCCCCCGCGACGAGGAGCATCTGCGCCATCTCGGCGTCGCCGTTCATGGCGGCCCAGTGGAGGGCGGTCATGCCGTCGCCCTGCGCGGCGTTGACGTCCGCCGCCTCCTTGAGGAGGGTCTTCACCGCCTCGCGGTCGCCCCGCTGAGCGGCGTCGGCCACGCTGCGCGGCGCCTGCGCCTGCAGGGCCACCGACAGCAGCAGCGCGCCGGCGACGCCGGCCAGCGCACCCGTCACCAATCGTGTGCAGACCATGTGGCGAATCCTCAGGCCTGCGAGACCGTGGTCTCGGGCGCGCTGTTCAGGTCCATCGTGCCGGTGCTGTCGCCGAGCGCCTTCGTATCGTCCAGGCCCAGCGCATGCGCCGCGGTCAGCAGCGCGTTGGCCATCGGCGTGCCGTCGGCGGCCTTCACGTGGACACCGCCCTTCAGGGCGCCGCCCGCGTGGCCCGCGAAGATGAGCGGGCACCGCTTGTGGTTGTGGACGTTGGAATTGCCCATCGGCGACCCGTAGATGACCAGCGTGTTCTCCAGCAGGTTCGACTCGCCGTCCTGGGTGTTCTTCAGCTTCTCCAGGAAGTAGGGAATCATGCTCACGTGGTACTTGTTGATCTTCGCGTACTCGGTGATGCGGTCGTCCCGATCCTGGTGGTGTGACGCCGAGTGGAACGCGGCCTTGTAGCCGCTCTCCGCGTACACGCGGTTCGAGGCGTCGCGCCCGAGCTTGAAGGCGAAGACGCGGGTCGTGTCCGACGCGAAGGCGATGGCCTGCAGGTCGAACATCAGCTTGACGTGCTCCTCGAACGAGTCGGGCACGCCGATGGGCGCGCCGGGCAGTTCACGCGGCTCGCCGGTGCGGTTCTGCGCCTCGATGCGCTCGATGCGGCGCTCGATCTCGCGCACGTCATCGAGATAGTCGGCCAGGCGGGCGCGATCCGACGCGCCCAGGTCCTTGTTGAGGCGCGCGACGGCCGTGCCCAGCCAGTCGAGGATGCTCTTGTCCTCGGCGCGGCGCTCGCGCCGCTCGCCGGGCGTGGCGCCCACGCCGAACAGCTGGTCGAACACGACGCGCGGGTCCCGAATCATCGGGAGCGGGTCGGTCGGCGATGCCCAGCTGATGGAGTCGGTGTAGACGCACGAGTAGCCGTAGGAGCAGCCGCCCGCCTGGTCCACGTTCTCGATGCAGAGCTGCATGGACGGGATGGGCGTCTCCTGCCCGAACTTCTGCGCGTACATCTGGTCCAGCGACGTGCCGACGAAGACGTCGGAGCCCTGCGTCTGCTTCGGGTGGCACTGGGTGAGGAAGACCGCGCTCGACCGGAAGTGGTCCCCGCCAATCTCCGGCGCGGTGAACGCCTCGGCATTGCGCACGTCGGTGTTGCTGACGATGGTGAGGTAATCGCGGAACGGCTCCATCGGCGCCAGGCTGCTCGGCGACAGGTCGAAGCCGCGGCCCACCTTCTCGGGCGCCCACATGAACTTCTTCGCGCCGAAGGCCGTGCTCCCCGCCGCGCCGTGCACGATTTCAATGGCCGCCAGGCGCACGCGCTTCGGATTGGCTTGCGCGTAGGCCGTACCCGCGGGCACCATCGCCTCGAGGAACGGCAGGGCCATGGTGACGCCCATGCCCCTCAGCATCGTCCGGCGGGAAATGTGCTTCTTCGTGATGATCATCGCGTCTCCTCGAAACGGCTAACGGGCGGCCTTGTCCATGTCGGCGTTCTTCGGGGCGGGCGCGTCGGGCGCCGCCATGCGGAAGGCCTGGCTGTTGGCCACGGCCATGACGAAGGCCGACAGCTTCAGGTCCTGCTTGCGGGCATCGCGCACGATGCCACGAATCATCGGCATGTCGGCCGATTCCACGCGGCGGCCCAGCGCGTAGGTGAGCAGGTTCTCGGTGAAGCTCAGGAGGAACACGTCCTGGTGCTTCAGCAGCGCCTGCCGCAGATCCTCGGGCCCGTTCACCTTGGTGCCGTCGTAGAGCTCGCCCTGCGAGTCCACCGGCACTTCGTTGTCCTTGATGCGCCAGGCGCCGGTCGCGTCGAAGTTGTCGAGCGCGAGGCCCAGCGGATCGATGACACGGTGGCACGAGTTGCACGACGGGTTCTTGCGGTGCTCCTCCATGCGCTCGCGCGTGGAGAGCATCTTGCCGCCCGCGTTGGCCTTCACCGAGTCGTCCAGGGACGGCACGTTGGGCGGCGGCGCCGGCGGCGGCGAGCCGAGCAGCACTTCCATCACCCACTTGCCGCGCTGGACGGGCGAGGTGCGGTCCGCCACCGAGGTGAGCGTCAGGATGCTGCCCTGCCCCAGCAGCCCGCGGCGATAGTCCGGCACCGTCACGCGCTGGAAGTCGTTGCCCGCGACGTTGGGGAGGCCGTAGTGCTTCGCCAGCCGCTCGTTGACGAACGTGTAGTCCGCGGTGAGCAGGTCCAGCACGCTCCGATCCTCGCGCACGATGCTGTCGAAGAGGAGCTTGGTCTCCTCCTCCATCGCATCGGCCAGGGTCTCGTCGTACTGCGGGAAGGTCAGGTAGTCGGGAATGATCTTCTCGAGGTCCTGCAGGCGAAGCCACTGGGCAGCGAAGCGATCGGACAGGGCGCGGCTGCGCGAATCGGCCAGCATGCGCCGGACCTGACGGGTGAAGCCGGCCTGCGTGCGGAGGCCACCCTGGCTGGCGGCGCGCAGCAGTTCGGCATCGGGCGCCGTGCCCCAGAGGAAGAACGACAGCCGCGACGCCAGGTCGGTGTCCGACACGCGGTAGGCCCGCATCGTCGAGGCCGCGGGCATCGGCTCGAGACGGAACAGGAAGCGCGGGCTCATCAGGATGGACTGCAGGGCCATCCGCACGCCGCCCTCGAAGCCCCCGTTCTCGCGGCCCCGCTCGTAGAACATCATCGCGTCCTGCAGATCCTCGGCCGTCGGCTCGCCGCGGTAGGCCTGCGCCGTGAGCCGCTTGACGATCGACAGCGCGCAGGATTCCTCCTCGGCCGCCGACGTGGGCCGGCACGTGAAGATCTTCGCGCGGCTCGGCGTCTCGGACACGCCCGTCACGCGCGTCGGCCCAACGACGCTGAAGTCGCGCAGGTGCGGCAGCATGGTGACGCCGAAGGTGATGCTGACGTCGGCCAGCGTGTTCTCGAGCGGCGTCAGCAGGTCGTCGACCGGCCCCTCGATGTTCTGGATGAACGCCGCGGACACGCGCTGCGGGCCGGCCTTCACGTGGATGGGCGGCGTCGAGATGTCGAGGCTGTTCGCCGCGTCGGTCTCGCTCATTCGTGTGTTGAGCGGCAGCAGCGCCACGCGCTCGCCGTTGATCGAGACCTCGACCACCTCCTTCAGATCCAGCACCGTCATCGACGTGCGGCCCGCGAGGCCGCCGAGCGGCTCGTTGTGCAGGTTCATCTTGAAGACGTAGTCGCCATCGGCCGGGAAGGTGTGCACGACGGAGATACCGCCGCGCGTGCCGATGGGCGCGCCCTCCACGTGGCGCATCTGCGAGGCGGTCCGCCCGATCTTGTAGGTGACCGAGGTGCCGCTCGCGTTCCGATCCCCCACCGCGAGGCGGCTGATCTGGCTCGCCGCCCGCAGGTAGCCGTCCATCAGCGCCGGCGAGAAGGTCTGCACGTCGGCCACGTTGTCGAAGCCCTTGCTGATGGTGTCGGGCGGGAGAAACGCGGTGACGTCCACCTCCACGGCAAGCAGGTCGCGGACGGCAGCAGCGTACTCGACGCGGTTCAGCCGCTGGAACGGCCGGCGGCCCGGGTTGGGATGGAGGGCCGCCACCGTGTCGATGCGCGTCTCGAGCGAGGTGGCCAGCTGGTCGAGCGTGGCCGCGTCCGGCCGCCGCGCGCCCGCCGGCGGCATCATGCCCGCGCGCAGCTTGCGGATGATCTTCTCGGCGATCTCGGAGTGCTGGTCCGCTGTGGCGGCATCGAAGCCCGCCAGCGACAGGCCCCCGGCCTTCCCGCGATCGCTGTGGCAGGTGGCGCAGTACTGCTTGACCAGGGCCGACTGATCCGCGGCGGAGAGCGCGGCGGAGGCGGCGTGGGAGGCTGCGGGCCTGGGGGCCGCCGGCGCCTGGGCGGCGGCCGGGGCCGCCGGCGTTCGGGCGGGTGTGGGAGCCGGCACCTGGGCCGTCGCGCGACCCGACGAACCTTGCGCGACCAGCGCGACCCCACACACGGCCATCGCCAGCCCTGCCATCAGAACCTTTTTCATGCGGCTCCCCCGACTCCGTGACAGGCCGTGGGCCAAGTGGCCCTGCACTGTCGCCAGTCGCCCTAATTATGGGTCCTATCCGGCGTAAGTGTGGATTGAATGTTGTACCGATTTGTCATCGGATGTCATTCACCGGACAGGACTTCCGGCCTTATGGCCGAGGTGGACTGATCATGATGTGCGCGCCGCCGGTCCCTGGGTCCATCAGCCACGGCGCTCCGGGGCCCGCCGGGCGCGTCGGCAGCCCCAGTTGCTCCCCGGTCGCAAACGGCACGTAGAGCACCCAGCGCGTGTACGCCCCCTCCACCTTCCCGGTGGCATCGACCGATTTGCCCGTCATCACGTACAGCGCGCGAGGCTCCTTGGGCATCGGGAGCTTCCCCGCCTTGATCTCGTCGAAGCGCGTCTGGTCCCGCACCTTGTCCTCGGTGATGCCCTGCGCCGTGAGCTCGCGGCCGCGGGCCATAAAGGGCTCGAGGTCCTTGTGGTAGCAGGCGACGCTGAATCCCTCGGCGGCCGGGTTGTCCGCCAGGCAGACCATGTCGTTGGTCCCCGGGCGCAGGCTCACGAGTTTCCCGCCTTCGAATCCCATCACCGCCGCGCCGGCACGGCGATCTTCCGGAGCGGCCAGCACGGCCTGCGCGATCTGCGCGTCCTTCGGCACGCCCTGGGCCGCCGCCGGGGCCACGCTCAATGCCGTCATCAGCAACCAGCACCCATTCCGCATCAATCGAGTCCTCCGCGGCCATGATACGGCATCGTCGCCTCCGCGCCCGGAGGCCGAATGGCGTAGCGCAGCATCATGATGCCGGACTTCGGATACAGGCGGTGCTCCATCAGCTCGAGCGTGGCGCGCCGTGCCGCGGGCGACAGCAGCGCCACGCCCTGGCTCAAGAGCGCCGGCACGACCGCCACTTCCACCTCGTCCACCAGCCCAAGGTCGAGCAGCGACTTGAACAGGTCGCCCCCGCCCCACAGCCAGATGTCCTTGCCGGGTGCGGCCTTGAGTGCGGGGACCTCCCGGGCGACGTCACGGATCAGCGAGACGCCCGGAGGCGCCGACTCGAGTGTGCGCGACACGACAAGGGGCGTGATTCCGGGCATCGACCAGCCCGTCTTGACGGCCACCTCGTAGCTGCGGCGCCCCATCAGCGCCGTGTCGTACGCCGCGAAGAGGGCGGCAAAGTCGATGTCGGGGTCCATCGGGATCCAGTCGTACTCACCGGTGGGACCGGCGATGAAGCCGTCGAGGCTGGCGGCGACGCTGTAGACAATGCGGCGCATGGGAACTCCTGGTTCTCGGTTCTCGGGTTCTCGGGTTCTCGGGTTCTAATGGAGCGATGACGACGATCCCCGCTCCCGCGTTCGATCCGGTGATTGACGGCGACGCCTCGTCGGCCACGATCGTGTTGGCCGGCGGCTGCTTCTGGTGCGTCGAGGCCGTGTTCCAGCCGCTCCAGGGCGTGCTGGGGGTTCGCTCCGGTTACGCGGGCGGGACGCGCGAGACAGCCAACTACCAGGCCGTGTGCAGCGGCACGACCAACCACGCCGAGGCGGTGGAGGTGCGGTTCGATCCGTCGCGCATCTCGCTCGGCCGCCTGCTGCAGGTCTTCTTCGGCGTGGCGCACGACCCGACGCAGCTGGACCGGCAGGGAAACGATCGCGGGCGCCAGTACAGGTCCGCCATCTTCCACCAGTCGGCCGCGCAACGCGAGGTCGCCGCCGCCTACATCAAGCAGCTCTCCGACGCCGGTGTCTTCGGCCTGCCGATCGTCACGACCCTGGAGCCGCTGATGGAGTTCTTCGAGGCCGAGCCGTACCATCAGGACTACGCGAATCGCAACCCTGGCCAGCCGTACATCCTGTTCACGGCGTTGCCCAAGGTGGAGAAGCTGCGGAAGACGTTCGGGGACCTCCTCAGCTGACGAGGCGATCCCGGATCTCTTCGGGCGGCAGCTCGCACGCGTTGGAGGTGCCGGCCAGTCGGTGCCGCAGGGCGGCGACGATGCGGTAACCCACGTCGCGAAGCGGTTCGGGAGCCCACAACAGCACACGCGCCGCGCGCCAGGGCCAGGGGAGCCGACCGGCGATTCGAAGCGAGGCCGTGGAGCGCAGGTACACCCTATCGCCTTCGATGAGGACGAGGCTGCGGGCCGACTCGCGCGTGAGCCCTCGCGCGGCGAGGAGCTGCTGCGCGCGCGGCCACTGGGACGGCGCGAAGCGAAAGTACCCGTCGCGGTCGCGCTTCGCGATGAAACGGACCGAGCCCTCGCAGAACCCGCAGGTCCCGTCGAACAGCACGATGGCGTGCGGAGCCTCGGTCATGCCTCGTCGCCCACGAACCGGAACTCCGGCGGCACCGGTGCCTCCACCGCCAGCGGCTCCCCGCTCACGGGATGAGCGAGCGACAGCCGCCAGGCGTGCAGCATCATCCGGCTCCGCGGCCCGCTCCAGCCGTACCGCTCGTCGCCGATAATCCTCAACCGCGAGACCGCGAGGTGCGCGCGTATCTGGTGCTTCCTCCCGGTTTTCGGACGCGCTTCGATGAGCAGGCGTTCCCCTTCTCTGGCCCGCACCCGGAACGCCGTCTCCGCGTCCTGGCCGCCATCAGGGACCGCGACGACCCGCGCGCGCCGGCCCCTGCCCTCCGTCCCCAGCGGCGCCCGCTCTACCCACGCATCGCCGGGCGCAAGGTCGGGCCGGCGGCGCGCCTCGACCACAGCCAGGTAGACCTTCTCGACCAAACGCGCCTCGAACTGCCGGGCCAGGCCGGCGTTTGCCTCCGGCGTGCGGGCGAAGAGCACGACGCCGGACGTCCCTGCATCCAGGCGCTGGTGCACGCCAAGCTCGTCCACTGCCACGCCGACCTGCCGGGCTACCAGCGTGACCAGGTCGGGGCGGCTCGGATCGGCCGTGGGATGCGTGGGGAGATCGGGCGGCTTGCACACGACGATGAGGTGGCGGTCCTCGAAGAGGACCTGCACGGCCGGGCGTGGTGCGGCACCGGCGCGGGCCCGAGGCAGCCGCGACAGGTCGATCGCCACCTCGAGCCGAGCCCCCGCCGGCACCGGCGCCGACGGCACGGACCACTTCTGCCCGTTCACCCGTACCGCTCCCGCCATGACCACGCGGCGCGCATCGCTCTTCGAGGTGGGATGTTCGGGGATGCTGTCGTGCAGAGCGGCCGCGACGGCGGCAACCAGCGGGCGCGTCTCGACGTTGATGGTGCGAATGGTACGGCGCTGGGTGGCCATGGACGCAGATGACGCAAACGCAGATGACGCAAACGCAGATGACGCAGATGGCGCAGATAACGCAGATTTCACAGAGGGCGCTCACCCCACGGGCTCGCGGAAACCGGCCCCGAGCCTGCGGCACGGACCTCGGCTACGCGAAATGGCACCTATGTCGTGCCCGGATGGCCTCCGGAGCCCTCGGAACCCCGCAGAAAGCTCGGCGTTATCTGCGTCATCTGCGCCATCTGCGTGATCTGCGCCATCTGCGTTCAGCGTAGGGCCACGCGCAGCCCCACTCGCACCGACCGTGGCCACCCCACCAGGCGAATCGGCGTCCGGCCGGCGTCGTACTCCTCGTCGAAGAGGTTCTCCACGGCCAGGAATCCCACGATGCCCCGGGTGATCGCGCGGCTCACCTGCAGGTCCACCACGCCGTATCCGCCCAGCTCGAAGTCGTTCTGATCGTCGTCGTACTGCATCCCGCTGAAGCGGGCCTGCACGGCGGCAGTGACGATGCGAGGGTCGGTCCACGTGAGGCCGACACCGCCTTGCACGGCCGGCACCTGCGGCACCCGGTTGCCCTCGATTTCGGGTGCCGCCACCGAGCCGCGGAAGTGGCTCGACGTGAACACCAGCTGGCCATTGACGCTGAACGTCGAGGTGAGGCGCGCGTCGGCTTCGAACTCCACGCCGCCGGCCCGGATCTCGTCCGAGTTGCGGCGCTCGCGCGTGATGAGGGTTGGCGTGCTCGACAGCGTGATGTTGGCGATGGCGCCGTCGAGCGAGTTGTAGAACGCCGTCACGCGTGTCGTCACTCGATCGAAGGTGGCCAGCACGCCCCCCTCGACGCCGGTCAGTTTCTCGGGGTCCAGCAGCGGGTTCGGGTTCGTCACGGCGTTGCCGACGCGGAAGCCGCGGTGCAGTTCGTTCAGCGTCGGCGGGCGGTTGGCGCGGTACACCGCGCCTTGAAGCGCGTACCGTCCCTGCCGCAAGGCGACCGAGGCCCGCGGGCTGAAGAAGGTCACCGACTTGTCGGGGAGCGTCGCGTCGGTCGGTTCGGAGCGCCACCAGTCTACGCGACCGCCGAGATCCACGGTCAGGTTGTCGGCGACAGGCACGCTCGCGCGTGTGTACAACGCGGCCGAGCGCTCGGTGCCGCCCGCGAAGAACGGGCCCGTCTGCACGTTGGCCGCCGGATAGCGGAACTCTTCCACCGTGGACTCGGTGCGGTGGACCTCGGTGCCAGCCACGATCGTGGCCCGCCCGATTGGCCGGGTCCACTGCCCGCCGGCCGAGGCGTAGCTGGTATCCGTGGTCTGCGCGGTCGTCAGCCGCTCGCCAGCGCGCCCGGCGAACACCGCGGTGAAGGTCTGGTAGTAGTCCTGGGAACTGCCTGAGGCCTGGGCCTGCCACACGCCGCCGGCCAGCGATCCGCCCGCGGTGCCCGACACCTGCTTCCAGTCGGTGGAGTTCACCTGCTCGGGCGTGCCATTCCCGCGTTCCTCCGAGTAAGCGGCGCCCTTGATCCAGGCGTTCCACGTGCCAGCCTGGCGGCCCACGGTCGCAAAGCCCGTCCTGTAGTCGCTGTCCGCGCGCGTGTCGATGGGGCCACGCGCCTCGGAGGCAACGGTGTAGGCGCCGTCGGTGGAGGTCGCCTCGAACGCACCGGAGGCCGCCCAGCCGTTGTTCTCGACCCCGCCGAAGAGCGAGCCACGATAGGTATCGAACGATCCGCCTTCAATCGTGGCCCGCGCGCGCGTCCGGTCGGGCGCGAAGGTCAGCACCTGCACGACGCCGCCCAGCGCGTCCGCGCCGTAGAGGTCGCCCGTGGCGCCGCGGACCACCTCGACGCGATCCACGGCCGCCTGTGGAACGCGGTTCCAGTACACCCAGCTCCCGAACGGATCGTTCAGCGGCACACCGTCGGCCAGCACCAGGGTGCGGCTGGCGCCCGAGCCCGACACGCCCCTGAGCGTCACCCCCTGCGTGGTCGGATTGGCCACGCGCGACGAGGAGCGGCGGAACAGGCTGAACCCCGGCGTGGATCGCAGCACATCGTCCAGGGCGCCGGCGGCGGAGTTGCTGAGCTCGGCGGAGGTCACCACGGTTGCCGGCGCGGCGCTCGGCAGGCGCTCGGCACCGCGGGTCGCGGTCACCACCACCGAGTCGGCGAAGGTGGCGGGCCGGAGAACGACCTGCATGTCGTTCGAGACGTCGTTCACGTCGGTCGGCGCGAAGCCCGGCGCGGTGGCACGCAGGCTGGCGACGGGGCCCTGCACCGCGAACCGCCCGTCAGGCCCCGCCGTGGTGGTGCTCGTGCGGCCGTCGGCGCCCCGCGCGGTGATCTCCGCGCCGGCCACCGCCAGGCCCGAAACGTCCACAACCGTGCCCGAAACCGTCGTCTGGGCGCTGGCGGGCGGTGCCATCGCCGCCAGCAGACACACCGCCATCATTCGGAACAGGAGAGCGCGCACGTGCATGGGAGTAGACTCTACACCAAGGGCGAGGCCCGGCATCCGCGGGCACCGGGGCACCGGCGGCCTGCCTTCCGCACGCATGACACAGGAACCGCCCGGCGACGCGCCTGAACTGCCTCCACTCCCCTCCTCCCGACGCTGGCGCGACGAAGAGGTGTTTCTCGAAGGGCCGCAGTCGCGCACGCGCGAGCTGCTCATGCTGTTGCGCGCGGGCCGCGACTTCCTGCGCGGCTTCCGCACGCTGCATTTCGTCGGGCCCTGCGTCACGGTGTTCGGGTCGGCGCGGTTCAAGGAAGACCATCCCTACTACGAAGAAGCCCGTCAGGTGGGCCGCGCGCTCGTACGCATGGGGTTCACGGTGATGACCGGCGGCGGCCCCGGTGTCATGGAAGGCGCCAACCGCGGCGCGAAGGAGGCCGGTGGCCGCTCGGTGGCCTGCAACATCGAGTTGCCGTTCGAGCAGGCGCCGAACCCGTATCTCGACGACGTGGTCACCTGCCACTACTTCTTCGTGCGCAAGGTCCTCCTGCTGAAGTACTCGTACGCATTCGTGGTGCTCCCGGGCGGGTTCGGCACCCTCGACGAGCTCAGCGAGGCACTGACGCTCATCCAGACCGGCAAGATCGAGCAGTTCCCGGTGGTCCTCATGGGCCGCGAGTACTGGACTCCGTTTCTCGACATGTCGCAGCGGATGATCGAGGCGGGGACCATCTCGCCGCACGACCTGGACCTGATGTGCGTGACCGACTCGGTGGACGAGGCCATGGCCCACATCGAAGAGAAGGCAGTGCTCCGCTTCGGGCTGGCGCGCCGGCGCCGGCGGCCCTCCATCCTCCTCGGCGAGCGGCGACGCCGCTTCACGCCGGGCGCACGAGCCACATCGCCGCGCCCGTGAGCGCCGAGAGGACGGCACCCCAGGCCATGTCCACCACGACCACCCGCAGCGGAAACGCCTGCAGCGTGGCGTAGTTGGTCAGGTCGTACACGCTGTAGGCGACCAGGCCGAACAGCCCCGTCCACGCCATCGTCTCGGCCAGCGAGCCGGCCCGCGCGCGCGGAAGCGCGAAGACCACCAGCCCGAGGACGAAGACCGCATAGAAGAGCACCGCGGGCGCGAGCCGCGGGTCCATCCGGTCGCCGCTCATCCGAAGGATCGGGCCCAGTTCCCGCCGGTAGAAACCATTGGCGACGATGCCGAGCCAGATGAAGTCGAGAACGACGAAAGCCACCAGGCCTGCGGCCCACTGCCTGAGGAAGTCCATGAGGGTTGGACGCCCGCCGCGCGCCGGTCGGTCCGGCTGCACGGTTGTGCAAGCCCCGTGATGTACCCTTGTCGTGATGCGGCTTGCCAGGCTCGCCGTCGCGAGCGTCAGCCCCACCGTGGGCGCGGTCACCTCCAACCGGACGCGGCTCGTCCGGCTGGCCCATGCCATGGCCGCCGCAGACGTCACGCTGGCGGCCTTTCCCGAGCAGGTCATCGGCGGCTACCCGCCCGAGGATCTCGTCCAGTGGCGCGCCTTTCTCGACGGGCAACGTCGATCCCTGGAGGGCTTCGCCTCCGACACCGCGGCGCTTCCGACGGTGTTCGTCGTGGGCCTGGCCGTGGCGGTCGGAGGCCAGATCTTCAACTGCGCGGCCATCGTCCATCGAGGGCGGATCCTGGGACTCGTGCCGAAGGAGAAGCTGCCCACCTATAACGTCTTCTATGAAGCGCGGACGTTCTCGCGCGGGGGGCCCGGCCTGGCGCTCGAGGCGGACGGCGTGCCCCTGGGCGACTACATCTTCGCCTTCGATTTCGGGACGGTGGCCGTCGAGGTCTGCGAGGACGCCTGGTCGCCCGACGGGCCGATGCGGCGGCGCTGCTACTCTGGCGCCGAAATCGTCGTGAACGTGTCGGCGTCCCCGTACCGCATGGGGATCGACGCCACGCGGCGCGAGATGCTCGCGACGCGGGCGGCCGACGCCGAAGCCACGTTGGTGTACGCCAACGCGGTCGGCGGGCAGGACGGGCTCGTCTACGACGGCGGGGGCTTCATCTTCCAGAACGGGCGCCGCGTGCTCGACGCGCCCAGGTTCGCCGAGGGCTGGTGGGCGGCCGTCGTGGACCTCGATCGCACACGGCGCCTGCGCGTCGAGAACACGACCTGGCGAAGCGACTGCCAGGAGTACTGTCTCGGCCAGCGCGTCGTCCCCGTCATCACGGCTGACGGCGGGACCGCGGATCGCTCGCGGCTGCAGTACCCGGCCCCGGACGGCGGCAGCTTCTTCCTGCCCGCGAGCCGCGCGCCGGAGCCCGACCCACGCGACCGCGCGCTCGACGACCTCTTCGAGGCGCTCGCGCTCGGCGTGAAGAGCTACTACGAGAAGACAGGCGCGTTCCGGTCGCTCGGCATCGCGCTCTCGGGCGGGCGCGACTCGATGCTGACGCTGATGGTCGCATGGCGGGCGGCGCAACTGCTGGGCGACGGGGTCCCCATCCACGCGTTCTACATGCCAAGCCGTCACTCGCAGGCGGACACGCGTGAGGCGGCCGAGCGCCTGGCGCGCGAGCTGGGCATCACGGTCCAGACCGTGCCCATCGACGAGGCCACGGACCGCGAGATGGCGGCCACCTCGGAGATGCTGGGCGGGCTGGTGCCCACCGAAATCACGCGGCAGAACGTCCAGGCGCGCCTCCGCGGGCAGCGCATGTGGAACTGGGCCAACAGCTCGGGCGCGCTCTTCCTGCAGACCGGTGACATGAGCGAGAAGGCCGTCGGCTACACGACGATGGGCGGCGATCTCGAAGGGGCGCTGTCGGTCATCGCCAACGTGCCCAAGACCGTGGTGATCGCGCTGCTGCAGCGGCTGCACGCCCGCTTCGGCTTCACCGGCATCAGCGCCACGCTGGCTACTGAGCCCGGGCCAGAGCTGGCCGACGCCCAGCAGGCCGAGCAGGAGCTGATGCCCTTCCCCGTCCTCGACGCGTGCCTCCACCTCTACGCCGGCGAGAAGATGTCGCCAGGCGAGATGGCGATGGCCCTGGCGAGCCTCTTCCCATCGGAGGACGGCGAGCGCCTGAAGAACTGGGCCTCGCGTTTCGCGCGGCTGTTCTCGCAGTCCATCTACAAGTGGGTGCAATCGCCGCTCTCGCTGCACGTGGGCTCTCTGGACCTTGACCGCGAGCGCGCGCTGCAGATGCCGGTGGTGCAGAGGAATGAGTGGCAGGGGTGAACCACGTTGCGGATCTCGGTGATCCGCGAGTCCAGGACTACCGGATCGTTGCCGACCCGCACGCGCTCGAGGCGCGCGGGTTGTTCGTGGCCGAGGGACGGCTCGTGGTGGCGCGGCTCCTCGAGACCTCGGCGAGGCCGGGCCCCTGGTTCGGGGCCACGTTGTCCGTCCTGCTCTCCCCTTCCGCCTTTGTACAGATGGAGCCGCTGGTAGCGGCCCACCCCGACGTGCCGGTCTACGTCGTGCCTCAGCCCATCATGAACGACGTCGTGGGGTTCAACATCCACCGCGGATGCCTCGCCCTCGCGCGGCGGCCGGAGATGCGCGCGCTGACGCGGGAGATGGTGGAGCCCCTGTCGCGCGTGGTCGTGCTGGAAGGGGTGAACAACCCGGACAACATCGGCGGCGTCTTCCGGAGCGCGGCGGCGCTTGGCGCGGACCTCGTGGCGCTGGGGCCGTCATGCGGCGATCCGCTCTACCGCAAGGCCGTGCGCACCTCGATGGGGGCGACGCTCGAGATCCCCTGCGCGCGGGCGGAGCCGTGGCCCGGCGTGCTGGCGCTGCTCCGCGACGCCGGATACCTCGTCGTGGCCCTCACACCGAACGCGGATGCGCTGCCGCTGCCGCGGCTGACGCCCGGTCCGCCTCGTGTCGCCCTCCTCGCCGGCGCCGAGGGCAGCGGACTGTCGGAGGCCGCGCTGGCCGCGGCCGATGTGCGCGTGACCATCCCGATGAGCCGGCGCGTGGACTCGCTCAACGTCAGCACGGCACTCGCCATTGCCCTGTACCATGTGAGTGTGAGCGTGACGTCGTGACGCCCGAGGCCGAAGCGGGACTCATCAACTTCCTCATCGACCGCCTGCAGATCGACCATCACTGGTTCGAGGGCCGCGGCCGCGGCTTCTCGTGGTGGGCCGGCGCGCTGGCGCAGCGCGTAACGCTCGCCGCGCCGCGCACGCTGCACGGCGTCACGGTCACCACCCTGCACGTCGAGACCGACCTTCTGGCCGACGTCCCCACCTCCGCTGTCACGTGGCAGCGCCTCGCCTCCCTGAACCGCTTCGCCACGCTCAGCGCGTACGTCGCCGACGTCGAGGCGCGCAGGATCCGCCTGCACGCGTCGGTGGCCGTCACCGAGGACAACTGGCCGATGGCGCGGGCGCTCGCCCTCCACGCGATGGCCCTGCAGGTGGCGGACGCGCATGCAGAGGCGGCGGAGCTGGCGAAGGCGTTCGGGGCGCGCGTGGACGAGAGCCCCCATCCCACGGCCGGCGTCCGCGCGCAGCCGGACGAGATGCTGGGCGTGGTGGAGATCTACCAGCAGCGCGGACAGGACGCGTCGCCGTTCACGACCGAGGCGCTCGCACAGCTCGTGCACCTCGAGCCCCGGCCCTGGCTCATGGCCGCCAACGAGCCCGACCGGCTCGTCGCGGACCTGGACTTCGCCACCGGCCAGCCGGCGCGCCTCGAGCTGGACGCGGGCGTGATGCACCCCGCGCTCGGGTGGGGCCTGCAGCTGCGCCTGCTCCTGCCCGTCGAGCCCGACGCGGCCATCGCCCAGCGGCTGAACGCCAACGAGGTCGCGCAACCGGACGCCCACCAGCTGGGCGCGTGGTGCATCGATCCCGAACGCGGGCTCGGGTTCGTGGCGTTCATCCCGTCAGCGGCCTTCATGCCCGAGCTCCTCCGCGCGCTCGTGTACCATGCGGCCGGGCGCAACGAGTGGGCGAGGGATCTCCTCTTTCCACAGTAAGGGCGGCCCGGCGCCTCAGTCTTCCCAACCCAGCGAACGGCCCACCGCCTTCTTCCACCCCGCATAGAGTCGGTCGCGCGTGACCGGCGACATGGACGGCCGGAACTCACGATCGAGCGCCCAGTTGCGGCGTACGTCGTCCAGGCCGTTCCAGTAGCCCACCGCGAGCCCGGCGAGGTACGCCGCGCCGAGCGCGGTCGTCTCGCTCACCACGGGACGGCGCACGGGCACGTTCAACAGGTCGGCCTGGAACTGCAGGAGCGCCGCGTTGGCGGCGGCGCCACCGTCCACCTTGAGGGTGGTGAGCGGCAGGCCCGATTCCACCTGCATCACCTCGAGCACGTCGCGCGTCTGATACGCCATCGCATCCACCGCCGCGCGCGCGATGTGCGCCATCTTCGTGTTGCGCGTGAGCCCGACAATCACTCCGCGGGCGCGTGGATCCCAGTAGGGCGCGCCCAGCCCCACGAACGCCGGCACCAGGTACACGCCGTCGGTGTCGGGCACCTCGGCCATCAGCGCCTCCACGTCCGCGGACGAGCGGATGGCGCGCAGGCCGTCACGCAGCCACTGCACCGCGGCGCCCGCGATGAACACCGATCCCTCGAGTGCATAGACGGTCTCGCGCCCGATGCGCCAACCGATGGTGGTGACCAGGCCTTTCTCCGAAGGCACCGGGGTGGCCCCGGTGTTGAGGAGCATGAAGCAGCCGGTGCCGTAGGTGTTCTTGGCGGCACCCGGCTCGAAGCACGCCTGGCCGAAGAGCGCCGCCTGCTGATCGCCCGCGATGCCGGCCACGGGCACGCTGGCGCCGAGCAGTTCGGGCACGGTCTCGCCGTAGACCTCGCTCGACGCGCACACCTCCGGCAGCATCGCCCGCGGCACGTCCAGCAGCCGCAGCAGCTCGTCGTCCCAGTCCTGCGTGTGGATGTTGAACAGCAGCGTCCGGCTGGCGTTGCTCACGTCGGTCACGTGCCGGCGCCCGCCGGTCAGCCTCCAGAGGAGGAAGCTGTCCACCGTCCCGAACAGAATCTCGCCGCGCGCGGCCCGCGCGCGCAGGCCGTCGAACGAGTCGAGCAGGTGCTTGATCTTCGTGCCCGAGAAGTAGGCGTCTACGACCAGGCCCGTCTTGCGGCGGAACGTGGGCTCGTGCCCCTCGGCCTTCAGCCGGTCGCAGATGGGCGCCGTCACGCGGCTCTGCCAGACGATGGCGTTCGCCACGGGCCTGCCGGTGGCCTTCTCCCAGAGGATGGTCGTCTCGCGCTGGTTGGTCACGCCGATGGCAGCGAGGTCCGCGGCGGAAATCCCGGCCTTCGCGAGCGCGTCGCGCGCGGTCTGGACCTGCGACGACCAGATGGCTTCCGGGTCGTGTTCCACATGGCCCGGCCCGGGGAAGAGCTGCGGAAACTCCTCCTGCGCGAGCGCCACCACGCGCCCCGCGCGATCGAACACGATGCTTCGGCTCGAGGTGGTGCCCTGATCGAGGGCGAGGATGTAGCGGCTCACGAGCGAATCTCCGGCGGCGGCAGCGCGCGCCCAATGCACGCGTCGTAGGCCAGCGTCCCCAGCACCCCGCCCACGAGCGGCCCCGCGACGGGAACCCACCACCAGCCGTTCCCGGCCGTGAAGACGCCGCCTCCCCACCCGGCGACAGCGGTGAACAGGCGCGGGCCGAGGTCGCGAGCCGGGTTGATGGCGTAGCCGGCGTTGAAGCCGAATGCGACACCGATCCCGATGACCAGCGCGCCGATGAGCGGCGCCGCGAGCCACCCCGGCGGCGCGGAGTTCCGCTGGTCGGTCATCGCCAGCACGCCCACCATCAGGAGTGCCGTGCCGACGATCTGGTCGACGAGCCCGCCGGCCAGCGACAGAAACGGCTGCGGGTAGGTGGCGAAGATGCCAGCCGTGCCCAGGGCGCCCTGCACCTGCCGGATGCCCCCGTCGTAGGCGTCGAAGGCCTCGCGGTACGTCAGGAACACGACGGCCGCCGCGGCGAAGGCACCGGCGGTCTGCGCTGCCGCGAAGACCGGCACCTTCGCCCACGGAAACCCGCGCCGGACCGCCAGCGCCACCGAGACCGCGGGGTTCAGGTGCGCCCCGGACACGCCGGCCGCCGTGTAGACGCCCAGCATGACGCCGAGGCCCCAGCCGACGTTGATCGCGAAGTACGAGCCGTTCGCGTTCTGGCTGAGCACCGCCTGCGCGACCACGCCGGCGCCGAACATGATGAGGATGAACGTGCCGAGAAACTCCGCCGACGCTTCCCTGAGCATGGCGGATTATTGATCACGACGGGAGTGGATCGCGGCGGGAGCGAACTGCGCCGGGAATGGACACGCGCCGGGAGCGGCTCGAGACGGGACACGGCTGCTATGATCGGTGCCAACGTCATGCCCTTCGCCGCCCGCCCGGCGTCCCCTGCGGACGCGCACGACATCACGCGCATCTACAACGAGGGCATCGAAGATCGGCTCGGCACGTTCGAGACGCGCCCGCGGACCGCCGAAGACGTCGCGGCCTGGTTCGATGGCCGCCACCCGATCGTCGTCGTCGAGAACGAAGACCGGCACATCGTGGCCTTCGCGTCCACGTCCACCTATCGCGCGAGGGACTGCTACGCGGGTATCGCGGAGTACTCGGTCTACGTCGAGCGCGCGAGCCGCGGGCGCGGCGCGGGGCGCGTGGCCATGCAGGCCCTCATCGACGCCGCCGCCCGGGCCGGCTTCTGGAAGCTGATTTCCCGCATCTTCGTCGAGAACGCGCCGAGCCGCCGGCTGATGGCGTCGATGGGCTTTCGCGAAGTCGGCATCTACGAGCGACACGGGAGGCTCGACGGCGCCTGGCGTGACGTCGTCATCGTCGAGCGCCTGATCCCGGAGAACCTCGCCTGATGCTCGCGACGTTCCAGGCCTGGGTCGATCAGCTCGGAGGCCTGGGGCTCTACGTCATCGCGGTCCTCGATTCGTCGTTCCTGTCGCTGCCCGAGGTGAACGACGTCCTCGTGATCTACCTCAGCATGCGGCATCCCGAGTGGATGCCGTACTACGCGAGCATGACCACGCTGGGATCGCTGACGGGCTGCTTCCTCCTGTACGGAATGGGGCGCAAGGGTGGTGAGGTCTTCCTGCGCCGGCGGTTCAACTCCGCACGCGTGGATCGCGGGATCCGCCTCTACCAGCGGTGGGGCCTGATCGCGGTGATCGTGCCGTCGCTGCTGCCGCCGCCGACACCTTTCAAGATCTTCGTGCTGATGGCCGGCGCGGCGGCCGTCGCGCCGTGGCGGTTCGCCCTGGCGGTCATCCTCGGCCGCGGCACGCGCTACTTCGGCCAGGCGTACCTGGCGGTGCGGTACGGCGAGCGAGGCCTGGAGCTGGTGCGGCAGCACCGAGTGACCATTGCCGTGGTCCTTGCCGCAATCACGCTGGCCGCGGGTGCAGGCTACCTCGCGATCCGCCGTCAGCGCCCCAATCCGAGCCTCGCCGGCAATTCGTCTGGCTCGAACGGCCGGTAGTCGGAGTACTCGCGCCAGAAGTGGATGACCACCCGGCGGACGAGCAGAGCGCGGCCGGTGCCCTCGAAGCGGGACTCCACCGGCATCCAGAGCCCACCCATCCGCCGCCGGACGAACCTCGCGGAGGACCCCTGGTGGAGCTTCGCGATGATGCCGAAGCCGAACGACACATCGTCGATGGCGGTGGCCTCGACGTTCATCACCTCGTATTCGTGCTCGTGGATCCAGGCCCGGCCGGAGAAGGCCCGGGCAATCCGCCCTTCCCGCGTCCTCGGCCGGGCATCCGGCCTGGGCGTGAAGGTGATGATGATGGCCGGCTGGCCGTCCCACGTGTCCCGGCCCGCGATGGCGAAGTCGAACATCTCCAGCGCCTCACGCGCCCGTGCCTCGTCGCGCTCCCGCCCCTCCTTCGCGCGCTGCAGGCGCAGCCGGCGCGCCGATTCCCCCTCGCGCGCCGTCCGGCGGTTCCACTCCTCCAGCCTCTCGAGATAGGCGCGGTCCTGTTCGGCGATCTCCGCGCCACTCAGCGGACGGCCGTCGCGCTCGACCAGGCGCCGGTAGGTCAGCTTGTCGTCCGGGTGCGGGTACACCTCGTGCACCAGCACGGGGCCCGTCCCCATGCGGCCGAACGGGTTCAGCTTCAGCTCGGTGGACTTCTGCCGGTACGAGTAGCGGCTCTGGATGATGTCGTTGCTCGCCAGCCGCTTCTGCACTTCGGCGAAGAAGGCGTCCCGGTCCGGGAGTGGGAGGGACTGCTCGCTGGCGCCTCCCGTCGCGAGGAGGCCGGCGGCCACCGTCAGGGCCGGAAGGAGCGTCGTCAGGCCGCGCATGCGCGCCATACGATAATGATGGCGCACTCGACTTTCAATGGTTGATCCCTTCCCGGAACACGCCGTGCAGGTGCTCGTCGTCCGCCAGGACGCACCGGAGGTGCGCGCCCGGCTCGACCGGTACCGAGCCCTGCTCGACACTGGGGAGCGGGAGCGCGAAGCGCGATTCCACTTCGACGCCG
Organism: Acidobacteriota bacterium; assembly: GCA_020851565.1. GTDB lineage: Bacteria > Acidobacteriota > Vicinamibacteria > Vicinamibacterales > UBA2999 > VFZN01. The sequence continues at coordinate 81,501 of JADZCN010000002.1, forward strand.
ACCGTGAGCGGTTCGTGATTGGCCGCGCCCTGGCGCGGCTCCAGCTGTCACGCTACCTGGGCGGAGACCCCCGCCAGTGGTCGTTCGTCGCCAACGCCCACGGGCGGCCGGAACTGCTGGCACGGGGAGGCGCCCCCACCTTCGGCTTCAACGTCTCCCACACGCGCGGGCTGGTCGCCTTCGCCATGGCGCGGACCACCGACGTGGGCGTCGACGTCGAGTGCATCGACCGCGTGCTCACCCACGACATCGCGGACCGGTTCTTCGCGCCGGCGGAGGTCGCAACGCTGCGCGCCCTGCCCGCGCGCGATCAGGCGCGCGTCTTCTTCGACTTCTGGACGCTCAAGGAGGCGTACATCAAGGCGCGCGGAATGGGTCTGGCGCTGCCGCTCCGGCACTTCGCCTTTCGCCTTCGCGCCCCCGCCCCCCCGGCCATTGCCTTCGATCCGGAAATCGACGATGACGCGGAGACGTGGCAGTTCGCGCAGGCATGGCCCACCGACCGGCATCGCCTGGCGGTGGCCGTGCGGCGATCGGGCGCCGATCTCGACGTCCGCATCGAGGACGTCGTGCCACGGGTCGACGAGTGAAGCTCTGGGCGATTGCCGACCTTCACGTCGGCTTCAGGGAGAATCGCGAGGGCCTCGAGGCCCTGGGCAGCTACCCGGACGACTGGCTGGTCCTGGCCGGCGATGCGGGCGACACGCCCGCACAGCTCGATCTCGCGCTTCGGGCCCTGACGCCCCGCTTCCAGCAGGTGATCTGGGTCCCGGGCAATCACGATCTCTGGACACCGCGCGACCTCGCGGCCGAGCGGCGTGGGGTCGGTCACTACGAGCGCCTGGTGACGCTCTGCCGCCGCCACGGTGTTCTCACGCCGGAGGATCCGTACCCGGTCTGGCCGGGCGACGGCCCGCTCCGCGCGATTGTTCCGCTGTTCCTGCTGTACGACTACTCGTTCGCGCCGGACGGCATGGCCCCGGACGCGGCCGTGCGCTGGGCGCGCGAGGCCAACCTGCGATCGGCCGACGAGGACCTGCTGGGTCCCGCGCCGCACGCCAGCCGCGCCGCGTGGTGCCACGCGCGCGTGGTCGAGGCACGCGCGAGGCTCGAGGCCCTGCCCCCGGATGCGCGCCTCGTGCTGGCGAACCACTTCCCACTCAGGCGCGACCTGGCGGTCCTGCCGCGCATCCCGCGCTTCAGCATCTGGTGCGGCACCAGGCTGACCGAGGACTGGCACCAGCGGTTCAACGTGGAGGCCGTCGTGTACGGCCACCTCCACATGCGCTCGACGCGCACGCTGGATGGCGTGCGGTTCGATGAGGTGTCGCTCGGCTATCCGCGGCAATGGAGCCAGGCGCGGGGAATCGGACACTACCTGCGGAGGATTCTCTAGGGGCTTGGGGCCTGGGGCTTGGGGTCTTGAGGTCTTGAGGCCTTGAGGTCTTGGGGTCTTGAGGTCTTGGGGCCTTGAGGTCTTGGGGCCTTGAGGTCTTGGGGTCTTGAGGCCTTGAGGCCCGCTTCGTGCTGTCTTCGTGTTCTTCGTGACTTCGTGGTTTCTTTCACACGCGCTTCAAGCGCTCGCCCGCGGCGGCCAGCGTCTCGTCCTTCTTCGCGAAGCAGAAGCGCAGCACCGGCCCGCCGGAATCCTTGTAGAGGAACGCCGACACGGGGATGGCGGCCACGCCGTGGGTCGTGAGTAGCCACTCGGCGACCGCCTTGTCGCCCTCGCGGGAGATGGCCGAGTAGTCCATCAGCTGGAAGTACGTACCCTCGCACCGCAGCGGCCTGAAGCGCGAGCCCTCGGTGAGGGCCAGGAAGCGGTCCCGCTTCTCCTGGTAGAAACCGGGCAGTGACGTCGCGGAGGGGTCGCGGGACACGAACTCCGCGAAGGCCACCTGCGACGGCGTGTGCACGGTGAAGGTCACGAACTGGTGCACGCGCGTCACCTCGGCCATCAGCGGTTGAGGCGCCACGCAGTAGCCCACCTTCCAGCCCGTGGTGTGGAAGGTCTTCCCGAACGAGCTGATGACCACCGCGCGATCCCGGAGGTCGGGGTATCGCAGGATGCTCTCGTGCCGTCGGCCATCGAAGATGATGTGCTCGTACACCTCGTCCGACACCAGCAGAATGTTCGTGCCGTCCACCAGGGCGGCGAGCCGTTGCATGTCGCCGGGTGACCAGGTCACGCCGGTCGGGTTGTGCGGCGTGTTCACGAGGATCAGCCGTGTGCGCGGCGTGATCGCCCGCCGGACTTCGTCCCAATCCACGGCGTAATCCGGGTACCGCAGGCTGACGAAGACCGGCGTGCCACCGCTCAGGCGGATGACGGGCACGTAGGAGTCGTAGCAGGGTTCGAAGAGCACCACCTCGTCGCCGGGGTGCACCAGGGCGGTCAGCGTGGCGTAGAGCCCCGCGGTCGCGCCCGAGGTGACGACGATTTCGGTCATCGGATCGTACGACGCGCCGTAGCAGTGCGCCACCTTCCGTGCGATGGCTTCGCGCAGCGCCAGCACACCCGGCATGGGCGCGTACTGGTTGTGCCCGGCCCGCATCGCGGCCGCCACGGCCTCCACCAGCGCGGGATCGCAGTCGAAGTCCGGGAACCCCTGCGACAGATTGATGGCCCCGTGCTCGTTGGCGAGCCGGGTCATCACGGCGAAGATGCTGGTGCCGATGTCGGGCAGCTTGGACGAGACGGGCACAGCGGAGGTCATCGCGGCCTATTCTGACACCGCCGGACCTCAGCCGTCGCGCGTGGGCGAAGGCCTGAGCATAGAATCACCGAATGCCACTCCTCCTACCGTTGCTGCTTGCCGTCCAGGCCGTGGCGAACCCGGGCGGATATGCCCGCCCGGAGCTCCTCGTGGACACCGCGTGGCTCGCCACCCACACGGCCGACGCGAACCTGCGGATTGTCGACCTCAGGCCGCGCGGCTACCCGGAGGGGCACATCCCGCACGCGGTGTGGCTCGACAACAACGGGATTCGCAATCCCAAGGTGCCACCGGACTTCCTGCCCACGCCGGCCGAGTTCGAGGCCTTGATGGCGAAGCTCGGCATCGGGCCCGACACGCGCGTCATCGCCTACGACGAGCGCGGCGGCATCTACGCCGCGCGGCTATGGTGGATCCTGAGCTACTACGGGCACGCCAACGTGGCCCTGCTGAACGGCGGCTGGACGAAGTGGACGCTCGAGAAGCGCGCCATCTCCACCGACGTGCCCAACCCGGGCGCGCCGGCGCCCTTCCGCGTGAAGGCCGGCCTGACCGGACACGCCACGGCGAAGGACGTCCTGACCGCCATCAACAGGCCCCGTGTGAAGCTGGTGGACGCACGCAGCCAGGCCGAAATCGACGGCAAGGACTTCCGCGGGATCAAGCGCGCCGGCTTCATCGAGTCGTCCGTGCCTGTCTACTGGGAGGACACCTTCGACCCGACGACGCACGCCTTCAAGCCTGCCGCAGAGATCGCGAAGCTCTACCGCGACAAGGGCGTGCTGCCGTCGGATGAGGTCATCGCCTACTGCCAGGTCGGCATGCGCGCTTCGCACGACCTCTTCACGCTGGCCCTCATCGGCCACGACCTCGGCAAGCTCCGCAACTACTACGGCGCCTGGGAGGAGTGGGGGAACCGGGAGGACACGCCTATCAAGACGAAGCCGTAGCGTGTCCGCGTCCATTGGTGATTGGCGATGGGTAATTGGTGATTCGTCGACGATCGGGCGATTGCGGATTGGGGCATTCGGGATTGGGGCCTTGGGGCATTGCGGCAATGCGGCATCGGGGATCCCCAATCCAATGCGCAATACCCAATCGCCAATTGCCCGATGAATCGCCCGATTGGCAATCAGCAATCATCAATGAGCATGCGACTATAATGCCCGCGGAGGCTCTATGATGCGCCGTTCGTTCGTGTTGCTCGTCGCCGCGCTCGTCGTTTCCTCGCTCACGCTCCAGGCTGGTTCGGCGCCGGTGCGCGCCCGCACGGGCATGGTGGTGTCGCAGAGCGACATCGCCTCCGAGGTCGGGTGGCAGGTCATCAGGGGCGGCGGGAATGCCATCGACGCCGCCGTGGCGACGGCGTTCGCGCTCGCCGTCACGCACCCCACCGCCGGAAACATCGGCGGCGGCGGCTTCATCGTCTACCGGGCCGCGAACGGCCAGGCCACCTCGTTCGACTTCCGCGAGGCCGCGCCCGCCGGCTCCAACGCGGAGATGTGGCTGAAGGACGGCAAGTACGACTTCGACCTCCACCACAACAGCCATCGCTCCGTCGGCGTGCCGGGCACGGTGGCGGGCCTGCACATGGCCTGGAAGGAGCTGGGCTCGAAGCCCTGGAAGGACCTGGTCACGCCCGCCGTGACGCTGGCGCGCGACGGGTTCGAGGTGAGCCATGGCCTCGCGCGATCGCTCGCGGGAACGCTGGACGAGTTCCAGAAGTACCCGGCTTCCCTCGCGCAGTTCTCGAAGAACGGCAAGCCGTACGAAGCCGGCGACATCCTGAAGCAGCCGGACCTCGCACGGACGCTGCAGCGCATCGCCGACCAGGGCCCGGCGGGGTTCTACGAAGGAGAAACCGCCGCGCTCATCGAAAAGGACATGAAGGCCAACGGCGGCCTCATCACGCGCGAGGATCTGAAGAAGTACCAGGCGAAGAAGCGTGAGGTCATCAAGGGCACCTACCGCGGCTACGAGATCATCGGGATGCCACCGCCCTCGTCTGGCGGCATCGCCGTCACGCAGATGCTGAACGTGCTGGAGGGCTACGACCTCAAGGCGAACGGCTACGGTTCGGCGCAGAACCTGCACCTCATCGCCGAGTCGATGCGACGCGCGTTCGCGGACCGCGCGCAGTACCTGGGGGACCCGGACTTCGTCATGAACATGCCCGTCGCGCGGCTGATCTCGAAGGAATACGCCGACACGCTGCGGAAGTCCATCAACCCGAACAAGGCCTCGAAGTCGTCGCCGACGACGTTCACGTGGCCCACCGAGTCCCAGGAGACGACCCACTTCTCGGTGGTGGACGCCAACCGCAACGCCGTCTCCCTCACCTACACCCTCGAGTACGGCTACGGCTCGCGCATCGTCGTGCCGGGCGCCGGCTTCCTCCTGAACAACGAGATGGGCGACTTCAACGCCGGCCCCGGTCTCACCACCGAGCAGGGCCTCATCGGCACGCCGCCGAACCTGGCCCAGGTCGGCAAGCGGATGCTCTCGAGCATGTCGCCGACGATCGTGGCGAAGGACGGGCAGCTCTTCATGGTGACCGGCTCGCCCGGTGGCCGCACCATCATCAACACGGTGCTGATGACGATCCTGAACGTGGTGGACTTCGGCATGAACGCGCAGGAAGCCGTGGACGCCGGCCGCATCCACCACCAGTGGCTGCCGGACCGCATCTCGATGGAACGCTTCGGCTTCTCGGCCGACGCGATGAAGACGCTGCAGGGCATGGGCCACACCATCTCGGAGGGCGGCAACCAGGGCGTGGCCGAGGTGATCGTGTTCAACCAGAAGGACAACATGCTCGAAGGCGGCGTGGACCGCCGCGCGCCGGACGGCGGAGCGGCCGGCAAGTAGGGGCAGGCGGGTTCGGAATTCGGCGTTCTGGGTTCGAGGGTGTCGGCCGCGCGGCTGGCACCCTCGTGTTGCGTACGGGCCTCGACGGCGGTCGATCAACTGCTCGTCAGCGCCACCGCCAGCTCCGCGGCGACCCGCGCATTGTTCAGCAGCAATTCGCGGTTCACCGCCACGCTCTCGCCGCCGGTCAGCACCCGCATCCGGTCCAGCAGGAACGGCGTGACGTCGCGGCCGCGCACGCCGGCCCTCCCGGCCTCCGACAGCGCCTCGGCCAGGGCCCGATCGTAGCTGTCCGACGCCAACTCGTGTTCTGCCGGGATGGGGTTGGCGACCAGCACGCCCGTGCCGGTGCCCAGCGCGACGTGCGCGAGGACCGCCCGCGCCAGGGATGCGGCATCGTCACACCGGCCGTCCACGCGCAGGCCGCTCGTCCGGCGGTAGAAGGCGGGGAACTCGTCGGTCCCATGGCCCAACACCGGTACGCCAAGCGTCTCGAGCATCTCCACCGTCTTCGCCAGGTCGAGAATCGCCTTCGCGCCGGCGCAGACGACGGCGACGGGAAAGCGCGAGAGCGCCATCAGGTCGGCTGAGACATCTCCGCTCTCGGATGCACCACGGTGCACGCCCCCGATCCCGCCCGTCGCGAACACGCGGATGCCGGCCCCGTAGGCCACGAACATCGTCGCCGCCACGGTCGTGGCCCCCGGCGAGCGGCGTGCCAGATGCAGCGCCAGGTTGCTGAGATTGATCTTCGCCGCCGGCGGCTGGGCCGTCGCCAGCTGCTCGAGTTCAGCGGGGGCGAGGCCCACGCGGACCCGCCCGTCGAGCACGCCGATCGTGGCGGGAACGGCACCGTGCTGGCGAATGGTCTCCTCCAACTCGCGCGCGACGCGGACGCCGTCGGGCGATGGGAACCCGTGGGTGACGAGCGTGGTTTCGAGGGCAACGACGGGACGTCGTTCCGCCACCGCCGAAGACACCGCATCCGAGACCTGAAGCCACTCGCTCATCGGGCGTCAGCATACCGCGATGCACAAACGCGGGGCAGGCCCGCGTCCCGAGGTCGAGCCGTCGGACCGCCGCCTCGCTATCTCGGTGCGCGCAGGTATCCCCTGCGGGCGGTGACGTCGGCGCGCCGCCCCTTCAGCCTGACCTCGATGGGATGCCACCCACCCTGCTTCACCCCGCGTGGCGCGTAGGAGAGCACGTAGCGGCTCTTGAACTCGCTGATGACCCGGACGAACGTGTCGCGCAGCCGATCGCTCCGCTCGGCCACGAGCACCGACCCGCCCGTGTCTTCGGCCAGGAGCGTCAGGAAATGCCGGCCGAAACTGGTGGGGACTTCGTGGAACCACTCCCGTTCGAGCTGGTTCTGCCGTGCCTCGCGCAGGTTCCGCTGCTCCACCTGCTGCCTGAGCGTCACCCCGTAGATCACCACGTCGCTTCGCTGCGCGGCAGTGACGACCGTGCGCGGATCCAGCCAGCTGCTGGTGTCCCCGCCGTCGCTGAACACGAGCATGACCATGCGGCCCCCGGTGCGCGGCCGCATCAGCAACGCCGCGAGCGTGGCGTCGTAGAGCGCCGTCGCGCCACCCGCCTTCACGGCCTGAGCCCTCTCGCGAACGCGGGCGCGAGCCTCGCCGGCGGGGGCCTGCAGGTCGACGCGATCCGAGAACGTGACGAGTGAGAGTCGATCGTCCGCTGACAGCGCCTCGTCTGCCGCGGTGATGGCCGCGCGCAGGTGCTCCAACGGCTCGCCCTCCACGCTCTCGCTGACGTCCAGCACCATCATCAGCGTGACCGGCACGTCCTCCACGTCCACCGCGCGGATCTCCTGGACGACGCCGTTGTCGCGCAGCTCGAAATCTCCCGCCGCCAGCCCGGTGACCGGCCGGCCGTCGTCGGTCACCAGCACGTCGACCCGCACGGCATCCACGCCGGTGCGGAACGTCTGCCTGGCCACGGCATCCGGTCCTGACACTGCGGCCACGGCAACGGCGGCGGCCGCCAGGCCGGCCCGGGCGGTCATCTCCTCACCTCGTCGCGGAGCTCCTCGAACATCAGCTCGCCGACGAGCGGGTACGCCAGGCGGTAATCGGCCCACGGATCGTTCCGCTCGCGATTCGTGCCCGCCGTCAGCATCGGCTCGACCACGTCCGCGGCCTGCACGGAGTCGCCCGCCGCGTGCAGCAGCTGCCCCAGGGCCGCGCGGGCCGACTGTGCCACGGGATCCAGGCTCATGGCCTCCCGGTACAAACGTTCGGCCTCGCGCGTGTTGCCCTGTTGCTCCCGCAACCGGCCGAGCACGAGGCGCCCGACATAGGCGGTCGCCTGGTCGAGGTCGTCGCGCGCAAGCAAGCCAGCCAGTCGCGCGGCGGCTCTCTCGACGCGCCCCATCGCCGCCTCGACCCGCGAGAGCCTCAGCGCGGCCTCCGCGGCCCGCGCGTCCAGGGCCAGCGCCGCCGCCAGGTAGCGCAGGGCCTCGTCCTGCCGCCGTCGCCTGGCGGTCTGCGCCGCGCGCAGGTCCCAACCTCGTCCCGCGGGCAGGTCGGCCATGCGCTCGCTGAACCATCCGGCAGCCGTGAGGATCGCCACGTCGTCGGGCACGCGCTTGACGGCCTCGGCGATGTGCTCGAGCGCCTGATCGGGGGGCACCAGGCGAGTCAACACCAGCGCGGTCGCCAGGTACCAACGACGACGGGACGTCGCGGGCGCGGCGGAGACACTCTGGGATGCGTCCACGAGGCCGCGCGCGAGACCGAAATGCGCGGAAGCCCGCTTGTCCAGTCCTTCTCTCCAGCACCGGAATGCCGCTTCGGCGTGCAGCATCGAGGCCGCGCGGTAGAACGTTGCGTCCAGCGCCGGATCGCGACCGACGCCAATGGCGCCCCGCTTCGCGAAGCCCTCCACGACCGCGAAGACGGGGCGCTCGTCGCTGGCCAGCAGCTGGTCGACAGCCTTGTCGGTCCAGCCAGAGCGATAGAGGGCAATCACCGTCCGATACTGCTCAGCGGTCGATTCGCGCTCCTGCGCCCCAGCCACGGCGGGTGAAGCGGCCAGCGCCAGAACGGCGCAGAGGATCGTCGCGCCTCGCGTCAGCATGTCGAACCCACGGCGGCGATCGTTCATAGAGGCGCTGCACTCCCTCCCGCCCACGCCCCACGGCCCAAGTCCCAAGACCCGAGCCCCAAGACCCAACCCCTCACCCCGTCTTGTTCACGTACTCGAAGCCGAAGCGCCCCTTCACGCACAGGTTCCCGTGCGTGACCTCGCTCTCGAGCGGTGAGGTGACCTTGACGATGCGCTGGTCCTGGACGTGCACGGTGAGCGTGCAGCCCACGCCGCAGTAGGGGCACGTCGTGTCGGTCACCGACTGGGCCTCGGGTTTCCACTCCCCGGCCTGCCGCAGATCGTATTCATGCTTGGCCATCAGCGCGCCGGTGGGACAGACGGCGATGCAGTTGCCGCAGTACACGCACGCCGACTCCGGCAGGACCACGTCGAACTCGGTGGAGATGTGGGCGTCGAAGCCGCGCCCGGCGGCGGCGATGGCGAAGGTGTGCTGGGCGTCGGTGCCGCACGCCTCCACGCACTTGTAGCAGAGCACGCACTTCGAGTAGTCGCGCATGTAGAGGTCGTTGTCGACCTTCGCCGGCTGCAACACGGATGCGACAGATACGGACGGAGCCGCAGATGACGCCGATGAAAGGCCTGAGCCGACCGCCTTGGCGAACCGCCCGGGATCGGCCTGGTACTCTCGCATCATCGGTACCAGCGTGGGCGCCGTGGAGAGATCCACCGATGAGGCCAGCAGCTCGAGGACGAGCTTGCGCGACAGGTCCACGCGCGGCGAGCGGGTGCGAATCACCATCCCGGGCTCCAGCTTCCGCGAGCACGCCGGCGCCAGGACCCGGGCGCCTTCCACCTCCACCACGCACACGCGGCACGCGTTGACGGGGGTCAGCGTCTCCAGGTAGCAGAGCGTGGGCACGTCGATTCCGGCGTCCCGGCACGCGTCCAGGATCGTGGCGCCAGCAGGCGCCTCGACCGCGCGGCCGTCGATCGTGGCCGAGACCGAGGGCGCCTCCGCCGTCGGAGGGCGATGCGGCACGCTGCTGGGAGCGGGCGGCAGTCGGAACCAGATGGCGTCGTTCACGGGTCTACTCCCCACCCTTCACGGGCCGCTCGATCAGGCCGAGATTCAGCGCGGACTCAATCGCCCCCGACGCGGTCTGTCCAAGGCCGCAGATGGAGGCGTCCTTCATCGCGACGGAGAGCTCCCCGAACACGGATGCCGCAGAGGCCGCAGAGGACGCAGATGGCGCAGAGGACGCAGATGGCGCAGATGGCGCAGACAGGGCGGGCAGCAGCTCCAGCTGTCTCTGTGTCCCTACACGGCACGGCACGCACTGGCCGCACGATTCGTGGCGGAAGAACTCCGCGATGCGGTGCAGCGAATCGCCGAGGTCGGCCGTCTCGTCGTAGACCATGATCACGCCCGAGCCGAGCGTCGCGCCTGCCGCGCGCGCGCCTTCGAAGGTCAGCGACAGGTCGAGGTGCTCCGGGCCGACGAAGCCGCCGGCCGCGCCCCCGAGGAGCACGGCTTTCACCCCTCGACCACCCGGGACGCCGCCCGCCAGTTCGATCATCTCGCGGAGCGTGGCGCCAAAGGGCACCTCGTACAGGCCCGGGCGCGCGATATGCCCTGAGAGGCAGAACAAACGCGTGCCGGTCGAGGCCGTCGTTCCGGTGCGCGCCCAGGCCTCACCGCCCTCGAGCACGATGTCGAGCACGTTGACCAGCGTCTCGACGTTGTTGGCCACCGTGGGCTTGCCGAAGACCCCGACCTCCGCGGGAAATGGCGGCTTGGAGCGCGGCTCGCCCCGCTTGCCCTCGATGGAGTTGAAGAGCGCCGTCTCCTCGCCGCAGATGTAGGCGCCGCCGCCGCGACGGATCTCGACGTCGAAGGTCTGGCCCGAGCCCATGATGTCGGCGCCCAGCAGGCCGGCTTCGCGCGCCTCCGCGATGGCCGACCCGATCCGCGCCTCGGCGAGGGGATACTCCCCGCGGATGTAGATGAAGCCCTGCGCGGCGCCCGTCGCGAGGCCGCAGATGGTCATGGCCTCCACCACCGCGAACGGGTCCTGCTCCATCAGCACGCGGTCCTTGAACGTGCCCGGCTCGCTCTCGTCCGCGTTGCACACCACGTAGTGCGGCGTCGCCGGCTGGCGCCGGACGGCATCCCACTTGCGGCCCGTCGGGAAGGCCGCGCCGCCCCGTCCGAGCAGCTTCGACGCGGTGACCTCGGCGATCACGCCCTCGGCCCCGATCTCGATGGCCCGGGCCAGCGCGCGGTACCCACCGTACTCGCGATAGCTGTCGAGGCTGGCGGGGTTGACCTTCCCCGCGCGCGCGAGAAGGCGGGGCGTTCCGATGGCTCCCACCGTGCGGCTCGCCGGCGGGGCCGTCGCGCCGGCGAGGGCTTCGACGATGGCGGAGGCATCCGCGGCAGGCGCCAGCACGAAGCGTTCCGGCATGGCGCCAGCGCGCGTGATGAGCGCGGCCGATCCCGCATCGCACTGGCCCAGGCACGGCGATCGCTGCCAGCCCATTGACGCCGAGGCTGATGACCCGGCGCGCGCACCTCCACCATGCGTGTCGTGGGCGGCCGCAGGGCTTCCACCCGTCAGCGGCGGCCCGAGGCGCGCCTCGAGGTCCCGGCACAGCTGCTCCGCTCCGTGAAGGCGGCACGCGATGTCGTCGCACACGTGCGCCACGGCGGCCGGTCGTGGCGCGGTGGCGAGCAGGTGGTAGAACGTCAGCACGCCCCAGGCCTCGGCGGGCGGCACCGACAGCCGGCGGCAGATGTAGTTCATCGCCCCGCGCGACACCGAGCCCACGCGGTCCTGCACCGCGTGAAACGCGGGCAGCAGCAGGTGCCGCTCGCCGGTGACCGAGTGGCCGCCGGCCGCGGTGCGTCCATCCTGTGCGATGTTGCGGGCGCCGCCTTCCCAGCCCGACTCCGGCGGTCCCAGCAGGGCATCGACTGCCGCGCGCTCGTCTTCGGTAGGCTCGCCTCCGGTGATGTGCAGATCCACGCGTATCCTCGGTTACGTCGTCGCCGCGGCCGCCGGGGCCTTCTCGATCCGGATGGCCGTCGCCTTGAACTCGGCGGTGCCCGACCGGGGATCCGTGGCGTCGATGGTGAGCTGGTTGGTCTGCACCTGCTCGGGGAAATGGAACGTCATGAACGCGAGCCCCGGGCGCAGCGCCGGATCGATGAACGCCGGAGCCATCACCTCGCCCCGGCGCGAGACGACGCGCACGAGGTCGCCGGCGTCGATGCCGTAGTGCTTCGCGTCCTCGGGCGACAGATCGAGCGTCTCGCCACGCCTCGTCGGCGAGGCATAGGCGCCGGTCTGCACGCCGGTGTTGTACTCGGCCAGGCGGCGCCCGGTCGTGAGGCGGATGGGATACTCGTCGCTCAGGGCGTCGGCCGGCTCCGTGTGATCCACGGGATGGAACGGGGCGCGCGGCCCCTTGATGGGCCGCTCCCACAACCGGGCGTGCAGGAACGCCTCACCCGGGTGCGATTCGTCGTAGCACGGCCACCGCAGGCCGCGGTGCTCGTCGAGCCGGGCGTAACTCATGCCGGCGTGGACGGGCGACAGCGACCGCAGTTCGTTCCACACGGCTTCCGCATCCGGCTGACCCCAGTCGTGGCCGAGGGCACGCGCGAGGTCGAAGATGATTGCCAGGTCCTCACGCGCCTCGCCCGGGGGATCAATCGTCCGCCGGCAGCGCTGCACGCGCCGCTCGCTCGACGTCACCGTGCCATCCGACTCGAAAGCCCCGGCCGCGGCCGGGAAGACCACGTCGGCCAGCTCCGCGGTATCGGTGATGAACAGATCCTGGACGATCAGGAAGTCGAGCCCGCCCATCAGGCGCGCGGCGCGGTGCTGGTCCGCTTCGGACTGGATCGGGTTCTCGCCGATGACGTACACGGCCCGCAGCTCGCCGCGCTCCATGGCGTCGAACATCCCCGACAGGTGCCATCCGCGCTTCGGCGGAATGGTGGCACCCCAGACGCGCTCGAACTTCTGCCGGACCTCGTCGTTCTCGACGTGCTGGAATCCCGGCAGGCGGTCAGGCAGCGCGCCCATGTCGCCGCCGCCCTGCACGTTGTTCTGGCCGCGCAGGGGGTTGATGCCGCTGCCCCATCGCCCGACGTGCCCGGTGAGCAGCGCCAGGTTGATGAGGGCCAGCACGTTGTCCACGGCGTGGTGGTGCTCGGTGATGCCGAGCGTCCAGCAGAGCATCGCGCGCTTCGCGGTCGCGTACTCGTGGGCCATCTGCCGGATGACCGCTGCGGGCACGCCCGTCACGGAGGCCGCCCGTTCGAGCGTCCACGGCTCGACGGACGCACGATACGCGTCGAACCCTTCGGTCGCGTGGGTGACGAAGTCGTGGTTCACCAGGCCCGCGGCGATGATCTCGCGGCCGACCGCGTTGGCCAGCGGGATGTCGGTGCCCACGTCCAGCCCCGCCCACACGTCGGCCCACTCGGCGGAGCTGGTCCGCCGCGGATCGATGGCAAACATCCGCGCACCGCGCTTCAGCCCCTTCAACAGGTGATGGAAGAAGATCGGATGCGTCTCCCTGGCGTTCGATCCCCAGAGGAGGATGCAGTCGGTCTCCTCAATCTCCTGGTAGGAGCTCGTGCCCCCGCCCATCCCGAACACCATCGCCAGACCGGCGACGCTCGGGGCGTGTCACGTGCGATTGCAGCTGTCGATGTTGTTCGACCCCATGACGACGCGGGCGAACTTCTGTGCCGCGAAGTTCATCTCGTTCGTGCTCTTCGAGCAGCTGAAGAGCCCGAACGCCTGCCCGCCATGGGCCTCGCGTACCGCGCGCAGCCCGGCAGCCGCCCTGGCGAGCGCTTCGTCCCACGTGGCGGGCCGAAGCGGCGCGCCGCGGGCCTCCCTGACATACGGAACCGTGATCCGCTGCATGAGTGCAATCTACTACGGCTCGGGCTCCGTCCAGCGATCCATCGGAATCGAGAGGAGCACGTAGCGCTTCCTCAGCTGGACCACATGGGCGGGCAACTCCTGCGTGGAGAACTCCCCCGCGCGGCACCGGTCGCGCAGGGCGCGGATCTCGATACGGTAAAGGTCGTTGATCTGCTCGCGGAGTCGCCCGGGCGGAGTGTCGGGGCGCGGCGCCAGGCCGTGGCGGGCCAGCTCATCGAGCACCTCGGGACGGTACCGCGGCACTAGCGCCCCCCGCACCCCAGGCGCGCCCGAGCCCCCCGGGCTTCGGACTTCGCCGCGTCGGCTGCAGGCAGGGCGTCGGCACGCTCGTAGGCCGCGCAGGCGGCTGCCCGCTCCCCCATCCGGTCGAGGGACCGCGCCAGGCCAAGAGCGCCGCGCGCACCTCTTCCGGCGCGGGCTGCGCGCGTGAACGCGGCGTGCGCATCGGCGAACCGATCGACTTCGAGCCAGAGCTCGCCCTCCATCTCGTCGATGGGCAGCGGCCAGACGGGCTGCCTCGCCGCGTCCAGGGCGCTGGCGAGGTCTCTGGCGTGCACCAGGTAGGCCTGCATCTCGTCGCGCTCGTCCTGCGCGGCGGCCACGGCGGCGCGCAGGGCGGCCTCCGCGTACCGATTGAGGCGTCCCAGGGTGGAAGCGGCGGCCAGCGCCGCCCGGTCGTCGTCCAGCCGCCGCAACAGGCGATTGATGGGCCCCAGGCGATCCGGCGCACCCCCGAGGGGTGCAAGGCGGCGGGCCTCAATCCATCCGTCCACGGCCACCAGGGCCGTTGCCAGCTCGGGGCACGCCCGCACCTCGGGCCAGGCGGCGCGCAGCGTTTCCGCCGCGGTGGCCTCGTCCATCCGCTGCAGGTAGTCCGCGGCCTCGCTGAGCGCCGCGCGGGCGGTCGGGACCGGGCAGCCCTCGCCCTGTGCCCCTGCCGGGCCGCCACCGAGGAGCAGACACGCCAGCACCAGCCCGGCTGTGACGGTGGTCCGCCGGCCGTCGGATGACGGCCCGCGCCAGAGCGTGGTGACGAAGCGGGCAATCACCTCGACCATGGTGTGCTCGTCCTTCAGGTGCGGCCCATGCCCGCACTCCGGGATGACGCGTGTCTCGCAGCGGCCGGACACCCCGCGCGCAATGGCCCGCAGCTGCACCATCGTCGCGTACTCGTCGTGCTCCCCTTGCAGGGCCAGCACCGGGACGCGGACGCGCGGCAGCCGCGCGGCGGCATCCATCGGCGTCCATCCCGTCGAGAGCCAGGACTCGCTCCAGAGGTTGAAGGCGCCGTCCACGTTGTCGCCGTGATACTTCCGCAGCCGCTCGCGCAGGTCCTCGGTGACGAAGGCCTCGCGCGCCTGCCGGATGCTCGACACGGTCCGCTCCTCGGTGACGACGTGTGCCCCGATGGTCACGACGCCGCGGAGCATGGGAGGCTGGCACGCCGCGTAGTTGAGCGCGATGGTGCCGCCATCGCTGTGGCCGACGAGCAGGCAGGTGCCCACGCCCACCGCGTCGAGCACCTGCGGCAGGATGGTGTCGCCCTCGATCTCCAGGTAACGGGGGCCCGGCGCCGCGGGCCAGGGCCCCGAGCGCCCATAGCCCGTGCGATCGTACGCGAAGCCGCGGAGCCCGGTTCGCGCGCACAGGGCCTCGGGAAACCCCCGCCAGAGGTCCACGCATCCCAGCCCCTCGTGCAGGAACACGATCGTTGGCGCATAGGGGTCGCGCTCGACGTCGTGGCCCAGCCAGCGGCCATGCAGCCGCCGATCCCGAAGCTGGATCTCGACGTCACTCATCAGCGGCAGCGGCGTCGCCGAGGCTCGCCCGGACCGTCACCGTCACGCCCGTCGCCTCGTCCAACTCGTCACGTCGTGGCGGGCCCGACGCTTCAATCGTGAAGCCCTGGAGGCCCACGGCGTTCACCGGTGGCGGCGGCGCGCCGAGGCCCGCCCACACGTTCAACCCGAGGTGATGGTGGTAGCCGCCCGCGGCGACGAAGAGCGCGCCGGGATAGCGCCGCAGCATGGGCGAGAAGCCGACGCCGTCACAGTAGAACGCCTCGGCGCGCGCGAGGTCCGGCACGTGCAGGTGCACGTGCCCGATCACGGTGCCAGCCGCGAGCCCGGTCCACGGCAGGTCCGCGCCCGGCTCGGCCCCCACGTCGTTCAGGTCGAGCGGCGCGGTCGCCATCAGCACCTCGCCGCCCTCGTGCTGCCACGTCTCGCGGGGCCGGTCCCGATAGATCTCGATGCCGAGCCCGTCCGGGTCGTCCAGGTACAGCGCCTCGCTCACGAGATGATCGGAGGCGCCCGTGAGCGGCCATTGCCGCTCCGCCAGTCGCCGGAGCGAGCGGCCGAGCGCAGCGCGATCCGGCACGAGGATCGCAAAGTGATAGAGCCCGCTTGTGCGCCTCGGCCTGGGAACCGCCCCCTCACGCGCCGTCAGCCTCACGAGCGGTGAGGGACCGCCGGCGCCGAGGCTGGCGTCGTTGCCCGCGCGCACGATCACCTGGAAGCCCAACACGTCCGTGTAGAACGCCAGGGACCGATCGAGATCGGAGACCGTCAGGCTGACCTCCCCGATACGGGCATCTGCCGGCAGCGGTGGCATGGTGGCATTGTACGCCGCCGCAGCGGCGTGACCGTGTGCGCGGACGCGCCCTCAGCCTGCCTTTCGGCGCGCCCGGAACGGCCACAACAACTGCCGGAGATACCCGGCCGGGGCCGCGTCTCCGCCGACGAGCCCGTAAGCCGACGGCCACCGGTCCGGCAGGTATGCCGTGCCGAACAGGACGTCGAGCAGCGGGAGGTGCACCGCGAAGTTCTTGTCCACCGCATCGTGCTCGGCGGCATGGTGCCAGTGATGGAACTGCGGGGTCGCGACCAGCCAGCGCAGCGCGCCGAACTCGAACCGCACGTTCGCGTGGATGAACGTGGCCTGGGCACTCACCAGCACGAGGTAAGCCATCAGCGGCCCGTCCGAGAATCCGAGCACGTAGATGGGCACGTAGGTCAGCCCCCGGGTGACCGCGATGTCCACCATGTGCAACCGCGAGCCGGCCAGCCAGTCCATCTGATCGGCCGAGTGGTGCACCGCGTGGAAGCGCCACAGGAGCGGCACCGCGTGAAAGGCCCGGTGGACCCAGTACTGGGTGAAATCAGTGACCGCGATCAGCCCGACGAACTGCGCGGCCGCGGGCCAGCCTCGCACCCATCCCTGCAGGGTGGGTGCGGCGGCCCAGTCGAAGAGCACCATGGCCGGCCGCAGCGTCACGAGCGTCATCACCTGCACGAGCAGCGCGGAGATGAAGAAGTAGGTGAAATCGGTCGGCCAGCTGGCGCGGAACAACGGCTGCCCGGGCAGCCGGGCGTAGAGCCGCTCGAGAGGAATGAAGACGGCCGAATAGACGATCAGGTTCAGCAGGAACCAGTCGAGCCCGAGATAGGGGCCGCCCGAGAGCTCGCCGTCCAGCGGCACCTGTGATCCGCCCAGCAGGGCCGCCACGAGCGTTGCCCCCGTGCCGACCGCACCAAGCGTCTTGTTGCGCCGCAACGCGAGGCTGATCAGGCCAAGAAGAAACCCCGTCACGAGCACCAGGTGCAGCAGCGCGCGGATCGCCGGCAGCGGGTACAGCGCCCGCGCCTCCGGCACCGTGAGGAGGGCCGGGAACCGGATGCACAGGACGGCGCCGAGGCCCACCAGGCCGAGAATGGCGGACAGCAGGCCGCTCAGCCACCCACTCCCGAACGCCGTCGGTTCGACCGTCTTCAGCGAGAACTGCGCCATTCAGGTTTCGACATTGCCCCACAGGGGCGGGACCCAGCGACTTCACCGGCAGCTGAAGCTCGCCGCCTCGTCGAGGCTTCCCTTCCCGTTGTATCGGGCGACCTGCGGATGGGGACAGATGGGGCGGGTGCGCGTCACCGTGCCGTCGACCACCCGCGATGCGACGACCGGGCCGGGCGCCACGCCCCGCTCGACCCAATCCTCGAGCACGGGCAGCATGTCGAACTGATTCGGCCCTGGTCCCCCGCCGCAGTGGTGCATGCCGGGGATGAAGTACGCGCGCACGAAGGCATCGGCCTCACGCTGCCCGCCGGCAGCTTTCACCACCTGCTCGTAGTAGTCCAGCGTGCCGAGCGCGCTGATGCCCGGGTCGGACCATCCGTGATACAGGAGCAGCTTGCCGCCGCTCGCCCGGAACGGCGCGAGGTTCGCATCGAGCGGGCTGAGGATGTCCATCATGGTCTTCATGCGGGGCAGATCGCGCGCGGCGTTGAAGGTCCGCCATCCGTAGGAAGGATCGTCCGTGTCGAGCGCAAGGAACCGGAAGTTGAAGTCCATCAGGCCGTAGCCGGCCGGCAGCGGACGGCCTTCGTAGGCCAGCGACCCATCCGCCTGCCGGACCGGCGTCACCTGTCCCGATATCCACTGCAGCCAGCCCGTGGGCCCGCCCTCGTGCCCCGGGGGAAAGCCGTGCGCGAGGGTCTTGCGGTCAGGCGCCTTCACGCCCGCGTAGACCTGCTTCACCGTTGCCACCTGCCCCGGCGTGAGGCAGCCGGTCGCACCGGGACTGGCGCAGGTGAGCGCGGCCGGGTCGAAGCGGCACGCCAGGGGGGCGGAGACCAGGCCGTCCTCGAGGCCATCGGCCTTGTCACACGCCGCCAGCGTGGCGCGGGACAGTGTCTCGATGGCGTCGGCCGACAGGTAGTTCTCCGTCGAGGCCAGCATCTGCTGGTACACGACAGCACGGCCCACCTGCATCGGGGTGCCCGTGGCGGGGTGGCCCCCGATCACGCCATCGAAGTCATCCGGGTAGCGCTGAACCGCCATCAGCGCCTGCCGGCCGCCGTTCGAGCAGCCGTTGAAGTAGGCGTATCGCGGCGGCGTCCCATAGAACGAGGCGGCCAGCGCCTTGCTCGCGACGGTCGCCACATGGGTGCCCCGGTAGCCGTAGTCGATCTCCTTCGCGCGGTCCGAGGCCCATGCCGGTTCGCTCGACGCGTGACCCGTGTCCGTCGATGCGGTGGCGTAGCCGCGGGTGACGCCCGGCTCCACGGCGGGCAGGGTTCCGCCGAGCCCGCCGACACCGAGAAACGCGAACTTGCCGTTCCACTGGTCCGGAAGGCCCAGCCGGAAGTTGACCGTGTTGCCCTCCGAGGCGGCGTGGCCCTCGACCTGGCAGTGGCGGGGGCGCGGGCCTGACGCCTCAACGAGCCGGACCGACGTGATCGTCGTCCCCGGTGGCGCCACGGACTGCAACGCAGTCATGTCGCACGCCACCGCCGCCGAGCCCTGGGCCCGGACGCCGCACGCGCCGGCCATCGCCAGGCTCACCACCACCACACCACGTATCGAGGCGCTCATGCTGGCCGCGGATTGTATCGCTCTTTACAGACTGGGCCCGGTCGGGCCAGAGTGACCGCAGGAGGCACCGATGGCCATTGCACGAGTCACCGAGATCACCGCGGGATCCAAGAAGAGCTTCGACGATGCCGTCGAGAAGGGGATCGCGCGCGCCAGCAAGACGCTGAAGAACGTGACGGGCGCGTGGGTTCAGGAGATGACCGTCGCCGTCGAGAAGGGGAAGATCACGGAGTACCGCGTCAACATGAAGGTGACGTTCATCCTCGAGGACTGAGGTTCGCGGTTCAGGGCACGCGGGCCCGGGGGCCCGGGGGCAGGCGCCCCCGGCCCGTGTGCCTTCCGCCGCCGTTTCACGCCCTTCCGGTGCCGCTCTCCTCCCGGAGGGTCAGAAGGTGAAGCGCGCCGTGACCTGCATCGTGCGCGAGTAGTTGGCCTGGGCCGTCACCCGGCCGAAGTTCTGGTTGCCCTGGGCCGTGCTGGCCAGCGCGGCGTACCAGGGATTGTCGAACAGGTTGATCACTTCCAGCCTCAGGGTCGCGCGGCGCGATCCGCCCAGCCCGAAGTCCTTGTTCAGGGCGAGATCCGTTGAATTGCGCCACGGCGAATAAACGTCGATCAGGCGCGGCGCGTCGCCGAAGGTGCCCGCCGGCGCCTGGCTGAATGCCGCCGGGTTCAGGTAGAGGTTGTCGGTGGCGTCGCCGCGCAGACGATCGGTAATGCTCCCCGCCACACCCGGATCCACGCCCGGCACCACGTTCGGCCGCTGGTTGGCACCGAGCAGGTTCGTGTTGTTCACGTTCTGGCTCACGCCCAGCGGGAAGCCGCTCTGCATCTGGATGACCAGTGACACGGTCCATCCCCCGGCGACCAGGTTCCCGGCGCGGCCGGTGAGCCAGCGCTGGCCCTCGCCGAACGGAAGCCGGATGATGGGGCTGGCGACAATCTTGTGCGGCGAGTCCAGCCGGCTGCGCCCGTATTCCGCGTCGGGATCGTAGTACTCGGACCACGGGATGGCCGTATAGTTGTTCAGGATGCCCGGGGCGTTCGAGTAGTAGTTGCCCTGCGCGAACTGGTTGTCGCTCAGGCGACTGTAGGTGTAGCTGATGCGCCCGCCCCACCAGCCTGTCGCGCGCTTCGTGATCGCGATCACCCCGGCGTTGTACTGCGACCTGCCGAGGGTGCTGTAGATCATGTTCACGTCACCGAACTGCGGGTACGGCCGCAGGAGTTGGTTGCGCGGCAGCGTGGGCCGGGTTGAAAAGGCCCCGGCCGCCGGATTGCCGAAGAACGGATTCGGGACCAGCTCGGTGAGCCGGTTGCGCCCGCCCACGTTGTTGAGCGCCAGGTACGTCGGGTCCACCTGGTTGATGTTGACCGCGCCGGTGGCCGTCCCGCCCCAGGTCAGGTGCCGGCCCGTGGCGCCCATGTAAGTGAAGCCAATGCTCATGTCGCCCGGCAACTGCCGCTGCATGTCGACGGAGTACTGGTGCACGCGCGGTGCATCCCGGTCCGGGTCGATGTAGGTGATGGCGCTGCTGACACTGGTCAGCATGCCGAGCGCGTTGCCCGAGATCGGCGCCAGGCCCCCCGGGAACGGGTTGTCGATGGCGGTGATCGGCACCAGCACGTCCTGCTGCAGGGTGCTCGTCTGCGCATAGCCCGGCGTGCTCTGCACCCCCGACTGCCACGGCGCCCAGAACATGCCGTAGCCACCGCGCAGCACCGTCTTCTCGTTGATGCTGTAGGCCATGCCCACGCGCGGCGAGAGCTTGACCGCCGGCGGGTTGCCCACGTAGGTGTTCGCCCCATCCTGCCCGGCGTAGATCAACCCGCCGACGACCTGGCGTGCAGGCGTCCCGGCCACCGGGTCCGCCGGTATCACCACGTTCAGCGGGCTGGGCGTCGTCCGGTCGAAGGCGACGGCCAGCTGGTTGTTCCTCTCCGCGAGGCCTGTCTCGTGCTCGAAGCGGACGCCGTAGTTGACGGTCAGCTTGTCGCTCACCCGCCAGTCGTCCTGCACGAACCCTCCGTAATAGTGGAGGTAGTTGTCGAACGGGCTCGTGAGGGTCAGGCTCCCCGAGAACGGATATCCGAGCAGGAGGTCGGCGATGGCGTTCCCGGTGTTCCCGGGGTTGTTCGCGTTGGAGCCCGTGAAGCGCCCGTTGAACGTGTAGGAACCCGCCGACTGGCCATAGCTCAGGGCGTCCACGCCGATAATGCGGTAGTCGGCGCCGACCTTGAAGCTGTGTGATCCGGCCAGTTTGGTGACCGAGCCGTTGAGGCCCCACGAGTAGTACCGGCTGTCGGACTGTCCCGTGAAGCCCGTGCCCTCGTATCCCGTCAAGGTGAGCGATGGGAACTTCTGGAGCGGCAGCGCATTGGCAAACCCACCGTTGATGCCCGGTACCTGGCGCATGTCGAACGCGAACGGCAGGCTGTAGTTGTCGTCGAACGTGTTCAGCCCGAAGCGGAACGTGGCCACCGTCGTGGGATTGAGGATGTAGGTGTTGTTGAGCACCATCACGTGCACATTGCGATCCAGCTGGTAGCTGGGTGCTGCGTAGGGCGCATCCGGGTAGTAGTTGGCATCGGGCTCGGACGAGCTCTGGTACAGGTAGAGGCCTGTGAGCGCGATCGCGTTGTTGAACTGGTGGTCCAGCTTGATCGACATCTGCTGGGCCTTCGACTCGATGATGTCCTGCGCCGGGAAGTTGACGTTCCCGTCATCGACGTCGGGGTTGACGCCGGGCAGCGGCAGCGCGCCCACGAACGCCCGCCCCACCGGGTTGATCCGGCTTGCGGGAATGATGTTCCCCGGGAACGGCTGGCGGTTGCCCGCAGCATCCGTCGTGAGCGGATCGTAGATGGGGATCAGGCGGCCCTGCGCGTCGACCAGCCTCGAGAAATCGCCCGCCCGCATGGCCGCCGTGGGAACGTGCATCGTGTCGTTCTGCGACTGGCCGTCACGATACATCTCGCCAGCCGCCCAGAAGAACGTCCGGCCCCGGACGATGGGGCCGCCCACGCCGCCGCCGCCGTTGCGCCAGTACTGATCGTTGGTCGGGATGCCGCGGATCTCGTTGAAGAAGTTCGGCCCGACGAGCGCCGTGGGTCGCGTGAGGAAGAACCCCGAACCGCGGAACGCGTTCGTCCCGGACCGCGCCGTCGTGTTGAAGACGCCGCCGCCGGTCCGGCCCATCTCGGCGTCGTAGGTGTGGACCTGGACGCGCACGTCCTCCACCATCTCGCCGCTCGGGTTGGTGGACGAACGGTTCGCCAGGTCCGTGATGGGGAACCCGTCGAGGAGGTAGTTGTTCGCGCGCACGCCGCCGCCGCCCATCGACAGCGTCGAGGCGCCCGACTGGTCCTGCATCCGGTTCCAGTGCGTGTCGCCGCTGCTCTGCACGGTCGGCACGGTGACGGCCATCAGGAAGACGTTGCGCCCGACGCTCGGCAGCGACTCGAGCGTCTTGGCGTCGAGCACGTCGGCATGCGACGCGTTCGAGGTCTCGATGAGCGGCGCGTCCGCGGTGACCGTGATGGTCTCCTGCAGCGTGCCCACCTCGAGGACAATGTCGAGCGTGACGAAGGTCTGCGTGGCGATGCGGATGCCCTGCCGCTCGAAGGTCTTGAACCCCTGCACAGCGGCCCGCACCGTGTAGAGCCCGGCGGGCACGGCCGGGAAGGAGTACTCCCCTGACTCGTTCGACACCGTCTCGCGGGCAACCCCCGTCTCGTCGTTGACGAGCGAGACGGTCACGCCGGGGATGATGCCCTGGGCGTCCTTGACAGCGCCGCGAATGCCGCCGAGAAAGGTCTGGGCACCGGAGATCGAGGCCGTCGTGGTGAGGACACCCGCGACCACGAAGAAGAGGGCACGCCACTTGCGCATACAGAGCCTCCACCCACCATCACAAGCAAGGCGCTGCACGCCTCGATGGCCGTGGCGTGCGGCGGGCCGTGGGGACTGTCGTGTTGGGTCGAACCCTACGCCCCGGACCGGGCTGGCTCAAGGGGAAACGGGACCCGTCACGCACAAATGACATGCGAAGGCCTTCGCATGACAAACGGAGACATTCGGAGATCTCGGCCCGGGCGCCCTTTCGCCATACAATGCGTCAGTTCGACAGGCCCTGCCGACGCCGCACGGCGTCCCCTGCGGGCCGATCAAGGAGGAGCCTTCGTCATGTCACGCCCGAACTTCGACGGCCGCCGCGCCGGAACACTGGCGCTCACCGCGGCCGCCCTGGGTCTCATCGTCGCCGTCGCCGTGCCGCACGCACAGCAGCCGCCCGCCGGCGCCAAGCCCGCGCCGCCGCCCGCTGGCGCCAAGCCCGCGCAGGGCGCGCCGGCCGCGCCCGCGGCGCCCGCTCCACCGCAGAGGCCGCTGGTCCCCGTGGTCGCCAGCACGCTGGCGGCCAAGCCCGATGCGTACTTCGGCGAGAACGTCACCGTCATGGCCACCGTGGACCAGACCCTCTCCCCGCTGGCCTTTTCCGTGGACCAGGACAAGGCGAAGAGCACCGGACAGGACGTGCTCGTGCTGGCGCCGCGGCTGAACGAGCCTGTCGAGCTGAATACCTACGTCACGGTGATCGGCGAGGTCGTCAAGTTCGATCCGGCCGACGCGAAGGTCAAGGATCGGCTCACCGGCCTGTCTCCCGATGCGCTCGCGAAGTACACCGGCAAACCCGCCATCGTCGCCACCTCGGTGATCAACACCGCGATGAACGACCTCGCGCGGCGCCTGCCGCCGAAGATGACCGCCGAGGAAGAGGCCTTCCAGAAGGTGATGCAGAAGGTGGGCGCGGCCAACGGCGCCTTCCGCGGCATCATCGAGAAATCGGACGCCAACGGCGCGAAGGAACAGGCGGCCGCCCTCAAGGCAGCCTTCATCGCCACCGAGGCGTTCTTCAAGCCGCACGGCAAGGCGGACGCGATCGGCTGGGCGCAGGACGCCCGGAAGTCGGCCGAGGCCATCGAAGTGGCGGCGGCCGCCGGCAAGTGGGACGAGGTGAAGGCGACAGCCGGCAGCATGGGCAAGATGTGCCAGACCTGCCATACGGCCTATCGCGAGCGCTATGACGACGGGTCGTTCCGCGCGAAGCTGGGCTCGCCGGGTAAGCCGGGGGCCGCCACCCATTGATGATTGCCGATTGACGATTGGCGATTCATTGACGATCGGCGATGGCCGATTGGGCCATTCGATTGAGCGATTGAGCGATTGAGCGATTGAGCGATTGAGTGATTGAGTGATTGAGTGATTGAGTGATTGTCTGATTGAGCGATTCTGGGGAGTGACGCTTATGACGAGAGCTTTGCTGGGTGTCGGAGCCGTGGCGGTAGTGACCGGGCTGCTGGCCGTTGCGCCGGCGGCGGCGCAGGGCGGCGGGCAGCGGCGGCCGCCGGATCCGCGGTCGATGGGTGGTGGCGACTGCCGCGACAACCCGCTCAACTGCAAGGACGCGCCCAACCCGCTGCCGAAGGCCGACACGGTGTGGCTGGAGGAGATGACCTGGATGGACGTCCGCGACGCGATGGCCGCGGGCAAGACGACGGTGATCATCCCCACGGGCGGCCATGAGCCCAACGGGCCCTGGCTGGCGCTCGGCAAGCACAACTACGTGCTCACGGCCAACTGCGACGCCATCGCCCGCAAGATGGGTAACGCCCTCTGCGCGCCGGTCATCAAGCACGTGCCCGAGGGCAACATCGATCCGCCCAGCGGCCACATGACCTCGCCCGGCACCATCAGCCTGCGCGAGGACACGTTCCGCGCCCTGCTCACCGATACGGCGGAGTCGCTCGTCGCGCACGGATTCAAGCAGGTCTTCTTCATCGGCGACAGCGGCGGCAACCAGGCCGGCCAGCGCGCCGTGGCCGAGGCGCTCAACACGAAGTACGCCGGCAAGGCGCTCGTCGCGCACATCCAGGAGTACTACGACTACGCGAGCGTGGCGAAGCACATGGAGCAGTTCGGGCTGAAAGAGACGACGTCCGAGAACATGCACGACGACCCGATCATCACGCTCAACATGTTCATCGACGACCCCGACTCGGTCCGCTACGACGCGCGCGTCAAGGCCGGCAAGGCCACCATCAACGGCGTGGACGTGTCGAACAGGGCGAAGAACACCGAGTGGGCGAAGCAGATCGTCGCTTTCCGCACGGAGAAGACCATCGAGGCCATCAACAAGGCCATCGCCAACAAGGGGACGCTGCCGGCGCCCGAGCGCAGGCGGCCTTCCGGCGAATAGTACCCATCGAGCCAATCGGGTGATTGGCTGATTGCGTGATCGGTTGATTCAGGAGCGCCGGGACTTCAGTCCCGGCGTTTCCTTTTTTGGGCTCTGTTTGCCACGGTGGGTAGGCGCGTTCACGGCACCACGACCTGCACCTCGCTGCTGTAGGGACTCGTGCCGCAGGTGTTGATGGCGGCGACACGCACGTAATACGTGCCTGGCGGCGCCGCCGTCGTGAAGCTGGTCGCAGCCCCCGGGACGTCAATCGCGACCAGGTCGCCCACACCGGGCGCATTGCCCACGACGATGCGCTGGGTGTTGGCCACCGGCCCGGAGCCGGGCTGCTCCCACGTCAGCGTGACGGTACGCCCCACGACACTCGTCGCGAGGTTCAGGGGCGCCAGCGGCGGCGTCTGGTAGCACGGCGAAGGCGTGGCATCGACGTCGATGATCAGCTCGGTCGAGGGCGCACTCGCACCGATGGTGTTCACGGCGCGGAGCCGTCCGAAGTAGCGCCCCTGCGGAGCGTCGATGGTGAAGCTGGTCGCCGCAGCGCCGAGCGGCAGCGACGCGACGTTGCTCAGGCCCTCCGCCGTGCCCGCTTCGAGCACGTAGCCCGCAGTGCCGCCCGTCGAAGGCGGCTGCCATCGAAACGTGAGGACCGTGCCCTCGCTGGCAACCACCGGGTCGAGCGGCGGCGCGGGTACGTCTGGAGGGCCGATGGCAAACGAGACATCTGGCGTCGGCAGACTGGCGCTCGTCGCGCCCGTGGTGCGCACGCGGGCGAAGTAGGATCCGGACGGCACGGCGCCCGACAGCGACGTGGCGTCGGCAGCCAGGTTGAAGCGCGCGAGGTCGCCCGCGCCCTCGCGGCTGCCCACGTCCACGCGGAGACCCGTCGCCCCAGCGTTCGGCATCGGCAACGCCCACGACAGGGTCGCGAAGTTGGCGCCCTGCAACTGCGACACGGTGAGGCCGGTCGGGGCTGGCAACGCGGCGGGATGGCACGCAACCGTCCTGCCTATGGGCATGAAGCAGTCGGGCAGGAAGACGGCTCGCCTCGACAGCGTGTGCTCAAAGAGATAGAACGCGAAGTCACCCGGCTCGGGCCTCCATGGCAACCAGGTGTCCGTGCCGGGCGAGTACGCGGCCACCCGGCCCCGGTTCCGGCCGCCGACAGTCGACGACGGCGCGATGAACAGCGTGCCGTCGCCCCCGGCGTCGAGGGTCACGCCGCCCGGCGCGTCGGGATTCCAGTCGAGCGCCTGCCCCGTGACAGGATCCAGTTCGGCCAGCCCGCGTCGGCGGGCGCCACCGATGCGGCGGAACTTCCCGCTCACGTACAAGCGTCCGTTCACCGCACGCACGGACTCCACCTCGGCATCGGGCGACGCGTCGAACGGGAGCACCGTGCCGGCGGACAGGTCGATGGCCACCTGGAAAGGCCGGCTGACGCCATTGACCGTGCCGAACCGCCCGGCCAGATAGGCCGTGTCCCCGATCGCCTCGATCTCGTGCACCACGTTCGAGTCGAAGCCGTCCAGTACCAGTGGCGTCGACTGCACGGCGCCGTCGGCCGTGGCGATCGTCGCCAGCAGCGCGTGCCCAGCCACGACCACGATTCGGTCGCCGGCCAGGCGCTCGGTCACCCAGAAGAAGCCATCGCCGAGGTCGACTGTCCCGACGACGGCGCCGCTGGCCGGATCGATCTTGAAGAACTCCGCCGTGCTCGTGGCGCCGTAAAGGAACGCCCCATCGGTTTCCAGGCGCTCGAGCCGGACGGTGTCCGGAAGGGCCGCCGTCCATGGCTCCAGTTGGCCGGTATCGAGATCGATCGACGCCGTGCCCGGCCGCGCCACGCCGTCGATGCCGTCGAAGTTCCCGCCGAGCACCACGCCCTCCGGCGCGGGTGCGACCGTCAGGATCGAGCCGTAGGTCTGCGGATTCCATGCGAGCAGAGCCCCCGTCGACACGTCGTACGCGGAGACGCGGCGACCGGACGTCAAGAAATACGTCGCGACGACAGCCGGGCCGATCCGTGTCAGGCCGATGACCTCGTTTGGCGGTGTCGGTGGCTCGCTGACCCGCCAGCTCGAGGCCTGCCCGGTAGCGGCATCCACGGCCGCGACGCTGAACTGATTGTCCGCGGTCCGGAAGTAGCCGCCCACGTAGAGTCGTCCCGAGTCGACGAGCAGCGACTTGACACGCGCGTCCTGCGACCCCTGCGGCCGGAACGTCAGGCCGGGCGCCCACGCCGTGTCGGCGCCGGTCAGCGGGTCCACGGCCCAGAGCGGCCGCTGGTAGCCCCAACTGCCTACGTAGACGCGCGTGGACGTGGCAGCGATGGCGGTAATGAACGCGGCGCGCTCGAAGAGCCGGTTGCCGCTGCCCGCCTCGAGGCCCCAGAGCCGTCCGGCCCCGGCCGACTCCGGGAACCGCGTCTCCAGCCCACCACCCGACACGTACACGGCCGTCGAGGAGATGGACAGATTGCGCAGGACCCGCCGCGTGCCAGTGAACTCGTCGGTGCCGGGGTCGAAGGCGCTTCCCCACGACGAGAGAGTGCCCGTCGAGGCATCCAGTGCCGCGAGCCCGAACCGGCGACTGCCGTTGATGACGGAGAAGTCCCCCAGGAGGTACACCCGCCCGTGCGCAATTCGCACGTGCCGGATCGAGCCGTCGGTCGTGACGCGGTAGCGCGGATCGACCGTCCGATCGGGCTGGACGCGCGCGAAGCTCGAATAAGGTTGGCCGTTCACGTTGTCGAACGCGCCGACCACGACCCACCCGCCAAACCCATCCGCGACGATCTCGTGGACCGTCCCGTCGAAGGACGGAAAGGCCCCGGGCACCTGCGTGCCGCCGACGTCGACGACGGTCGCGCGTCCGGTGGGTGCGCTGACCCGTCCGAATGGGCCGGCGACGAACAGGCGGCGGCCGATCTGCGTGGCCGCGCTGAGAAATCCATCGACCGCCGCCATGGCGCGCGGCGTCTCGGCGTACTGCGCGCTGACAGGTTGAGGCGATAGCAGGGAGAGGGCGCCCCATCCAAGAGCCGTGCACGTCAATCTCACCCACATGACCTGCCCCCTTTCCTCGCAGAAGCGCGTGCGGCCGCCTGATCGCGCGGGCACTGCTTCGGATCCGTCACGGCACCACGACCTGCACCTCGTTGCTGTACGGGCTCGCGCCGCAGCTGTTCAGGCCGATCACGCGCACGTAATACCTGCCCGGCGGCGCCGTCGTCGTGAAGCTCGTGGCCGGTCCCGGCACGCCGAAGGCGCCGAGGTTGTCGAGGCCGGGCGCGGTGCCGACGACGATGCGCTGTGTGTTGGCGACCGGCCCGGCGTCGGGTTGTTCCCACGTCAGGGTCACGGTGCGGCCCGTCACGCTCGCCACGAGATTGAGCGGCGCGAGCAGCGCAGTCCCGTAACACGGGGAGTCCGTCGCATCGACATCCAAGATCAGTTCGCCCGACGGCTCGCTCAGGCCCGCGCCGTTCAGCGCCCGCACGCGACCCCAGTACCGCCCCGGCGGCGCGTCGATCGTGAACGTGGTTGCCGCACCGCTGACGGGCAGGCGCGCCACGTCGCTGAGGCCTGCCGCCGTCCCGGCTTCGATCACGTACGCCGGCGGTGTTCCCGTCGACGGCGCTCGCCACTGCAACGTCAGCAACGTGCCCTCGGTGATGGCCGTGGCGTCGAGCGGAGGCGCGGGTACGTCCGGTGGGCCGATCGCGAAGGACACGTCCGGGCTCGGCAGGCTGGCGTTCGTCGGGCCAGCGACGCGTACGCGCGCGAACCAGGTGCCGGGCGGTACGGTCCGGGTGAGCGAGGTGGCATCGGCGGGCAGGTCGAATGCCGCCACATCGCTGGCGCCCTCACGCCGGCCCACCTCTACGCGAACTGCCGTCCATGTTGGCGGCCCTGCCGGGAGGTGCCACTGGAACGTGACCCGATCCCCGTCCTGCTGCACGGCAGGCAGCGTCGGTGACGGCAGCGCTGGGGGATAGCAGTTCACGCTCGAGCTCTCCACGAGCAGGCAGTCCGGGAGAAACGAGAACGAGTCGAACGTCAGTTGAAATGCCAGGGGGAGACGCCATGGCAGCGGCTGCAGCGTGACCGGCGACAGGGCTACCGGTGAGAAGCGCAGGTCCCGTCCGCTGAGCGTCGGAGAAGGCTTGACGTACAGATGGCCGTCTCCCCCAACGGTCATCCCGGGCCCGCCTGGCGCATCCGGGTTCCAGTCGAGCGCACGTCCGGTCACCGGGTCCAGCTCGGCGAGGCCACGCCGGCGCTCGCCGCCGATTCGCCGGAAGTCGCCGGACGCCACGAGCCTGGTTCCCCACTGCCGGACGTGAGCGCGTGCGTCCGGGGACGGGGCGAACGGCAGCACGGCGCCCGTATCCGGATGGACGGCGGCCAGGAATGGCCTGGGAACCCCGTTGATGGTGGCGAAGGTTCCCGCAACGTAGAGCGTGTCGCCCACGGCTTCCAGGCTCACCAGGATGACGTTATCCGACGGCCCGAACGTGACGGGCAGGGTCTGGCGCGACCAGTCGGCGATGGTGATGGCTGCCAGCTCTGCCGGCGCCCGTGCGTGCACCACACCCACGAAGATGCGCCCGTCGGCGATGCGATAGGGCAGGCGCGTCACATCGTCGCCAAAGGCGATGGTGCCGAGCACGGCCCCTGTCAACGGATCGATCTTGGAGACCCGGGCGTCGTGGGTGAACCAGAACAGGAACGAGCCATCCGTGTCGAAGGCCACGAGCCGTCCTTCAGGGGGCGTCGCGGTCCACGCTTCGAGTAACCCGGTGTCCAGGTCGAAGGAGGCCAGGCTGGAGCGCGGCACTCCGTCGATGCCATTGAAGTCGCCGCCGATCACCGCGCCTTCCGGTGCCAGCGAGACGCTGGTGACCGACCCGTACGGTTGGGGATCCCAACTCAACAGGGCGCCGGTGTGCGCGTCGAACGGCCAGACATGGCGGGTCGGGATCGAGACCGC
Organism: Acidobacteriota bacterium; assembly: GCA_020851565.1. GTDB lineage: Bacteria > Acidobacteriota > Vicinamibacteria > Vicinamibacterales > UBA2999 > VFZN01. Next base: position 111,741 of record JADZCN010000002.1, read on the forward strand.
CGCGCTGTGGCCAGTGGCCACGATGGCCGGGCCCACGCGCAGCAGTCCAGTCACGGGCGACAGCCCGCTCGACGCACGCCAGGGTGACGCCTCTCCGGAGGCGGCATCCACGGCGGCCAGGTGGCTTCGGTTGTCGGCCGTCAGGAAGTACCCGCCCAGGTATAGCCGGCCTCCGTCGATCAGGAGCGCGTCGATGCTGGTGTTATCGACGTAGTCCGACAACCGGCGGAACGTGAGCCCGATGGACCAGGCGAGATCCCTCCCGGTCAGGGGGTCCACGGCCCACACGGGCCGGACGGAGCCACCGCCACCGACATAGACCCGCGCGCTCGTGGCCGCAATGGCGTTGACCGTGACGTCTCGATAGAAGAGCGTCGTGCCGTTGGACGCGTCGAATCCCCACAGCCGACCGGCGGCGCTGACATAGACGCCGATCGACGACACCGAAAGGGCGATCATCCTGCGGCCTTCCGTGTGGAAGGACGCCGCAAACCCGGACAAGACGCCGGTCGCCGTGTCGAGCGCTGCCAGTCCGTGCCGCTCGACGCCGTCGATGATCGTGAAGTCCCCGAGGAGGTACACGCGCCCGTGGGCGATCGCCACCTGCCTGATCGGTCCATTGGCGGTGATACGGTAACGGGGATCGACCGAACGATCCGGCCCGACGCGCGCGAAGTACGCCTGCGGCTGGCCATCCACCCGCGTGAAGCCGCCGACCACCACCCATCCGCCCAGACCGTCGGCGACGATGGCGTTGACCGTGCCGTCGAATCGCGGGAAGCGGCCGGGCACGAGCTTCCCCGCCTCATCCACGACCACCGCACCTCCCGTTGGTGCGCTGACGTGGTTGAAGGAGCCGGCGATGAAGAGGCGGCGGCCGATCTGGGCAGCCCGCCCCACGTACCCGTCGACGGCGCCAAGCGACAGCGGAGTCTCGGCGTACTGCGCGGCCGCGGCCAGGGGCACGAGGAGAACGAGGGGAACCACGCGAACGATTCCTACCCACATCGCACGCCTCCTTCGGCAAACCCGACTCCTGCTTCCCGACTCCCTACTCCCGACTCCTGCTCCCTGATCCCTGATCCCTGATCCCCGATCCCTGATCCCCGATCCCTGATCCCCGATCCCTGATCCCCGATCCCTGATCCCCCTGATCCCTGCTCCCTGATCCCTGATCCCCCTGATCCCTGATCCCCCTGATCCCTGATCCCTGCTCCCTGCTCCCTGGCTCCGTGCCTACCGCACCTCCACCCTCACCTCGTTGCTGTACGGGCTCGCGCCGCAGCTGTTCAAGCCGATCACGCGCACGTAATACGTGCCCGGCGGCGCCGTCGTCGTGAGGCTCGTGGCCGGTCCCGGCACGCCGATGGCGCCCAGGTTGTCGAGGCCGGACGCGGTGCCGACGACGATGCGCTGTGTGTTGGAGACCGGCCCGGCATCGGGTTGCTGCCACGTCAACGTCACCACGCCACCGACCACGCTGGCCGCGAGATTCGCGGGTGCGAGTGGGGTCGCGCTGTAGCACGGGGAGTCCGTCGCATCGACATCGATGAGCAGTTCGCCCGAGGGCGCGCTCGCCCCCGCCGCGTTCACGGCGCGGATGCGTCCCCAGTAGCGCCCGGGCGGGGCGTCGATGGTGAAGCTGGTGGCGCCGCCGCCAAGGGGCAATCGCGCCACGTCGCTCAGCCCTTCCACCGTTCCCGCTTCGAGCACGTACGCCGGGGGCGCCCCCGTGGAGGGCGGCCGCCACCGGAAGGTCAGGCTCGTGCCCTCAGTGACCGCCGTGGCCGAAAGTGGCGGGGCCGGCACGTCCGGCGGGCCAAGCGTGAATGACACGTCCTCCGTGGAGTGGCTGGTGCTGAGCGGTCCCGTCGTGCGCACGCGCGCGAAGTAGGTGCCGGGCGGAACGGCACCGGTGATCGACGTGGCGTCGGCGGCCAGGTTGAAGGTCGCCACATCGCTCGCGCCCTCGGTGCGGCCCACTTCCACCCGGACGCCGGTCCATGCAGGTGGCCCAACCGGCAGCGACCAGGTGAGCGCCACACCGGCGCCTGCCTGCGCGATCGCGGGCGGCGAGGGCGGTGGCAAGGCCCGTGGGTGGCAATCGACGGTCGCACCCCGCGGGACGAAGCAGTCCGGTGTGAACGAGAGCCAGTCGAGGAGGACGAAGCCGTCGAGCGCTGGCCGCCAGGGCACAGGACGCAGGCTCGTTGGCGACAGGCCCACCAGCCGGTCCCGCACGGCCTGGCCGCTGATGCTCGTCGCGGGCGCCACGTACAACAGGCCATCGGGCCCTGTCTCCATCTGCGCGCCGCCCGGCACATCAAGGTTCCAGTCCGTGGCGCGTCCCGTGACGGGATCCAGTTCGGCGAGTCCACGCCGGCGCTCGCCTCCGATTCTCCTGAAGGGCCCCGTGGCCACGAGCCTGCCGCCCCACCATCTGACGGTGTTCACGATCGCTTCGGGCGATGCGTCGAACGGCAGCACGGCCCCGGTGTTCATGTCCACGGCGGCCAGATACGGGCGCGCCACGCCGTTCACCGTGCCGAACGGGCCCGCGATGTAGAGCGTGTCCCCCACGACGTCGAGGCCCGAGACATAGTTGCCCAGCGGCCCTCCCAGCGTGATGGGCAGCACCTGCCGCGACCAGTCCGCAATGGTGATCGCCGCCACTTCCGCCGGCGCAGCCGAGTGCACGACGGCGACGATGATGCGCCCGTTGGCGATCCGGTGGCGCACGAGCGAGACGTCGTTGCCGAAATCAAGCGAGCCGAGCACGGCTCCCGTGGCCGGATCGATCTTCTGGAAGCGCCCCTCGCGCGTGATGGCGAACAGGAACGTGCCGTCGGTGTCCAGCCGATCCACGATGGAGTACTGAGGGAGGGCCGCCAACCACGGTTCGATCGCCCCGGTGTCCAGATCGATCGAGGCAACGTTCGTCCGTGTCTCGCCGTCGATGCCGTTGAAGTTGCCGCCGATTACGGCGCCTTCGGGCGCCGGCGCCACGGCGGCGATTCCCCCGAACGTCCGCGGGTACCAAGGCAGGCGGGCACCCGAATCCACATCGAAAGCGAAACCGGCCACCACGGCCGGCCCGAGGCGGGTGATGCTCGAAACGATGGCCGCCGGGTCCTCGGCACGCCACGACGACCCCTGTCCCGACGCAGCGTCCACGGCGGCCAGGTAGGCGCGGCCGTCCGAGGTCCGGAAATTGCCCCCGAGATACAGCCGGCCGCCATCGAGGAGCAGCGCGCTGACGCTGGTGTAGTCGCCATAGGTCCCGCCGAGGTACTGGAAGGTCAGACCCACCGACCACGGCACGTCCTGCCCGGTCCGCGGATCCACCGCCCATACCGGGCGCTCGTATCCGAATCCTCCGACGTAGACGCGCGCGCTCGACGCCGCGATGGCATTGACGAGCGCCTCCCGCTCGAAGAGCATCGCGCCGCTGGCGGCATCGAAGCCCCACAGCCGCCCCGAATCCGCCCCCACCCAGCCGCCGGCGTAGACGCCGATGGACGAGATGGAGAGCGCGCGGACAGTGCGGCCACCCGCATCGAAGCCTGCGGCAAACGACGACAGGGTGCCGGTGGCCGCGTCCAGGGCCGCCAGGCCGCTCCGCCGAACGCCGTTGATGGTCGTAAAACTCCCGGCGAGGTATACGCGCCCATGGGCGATGGCGACCTTCCGGATCGGCCCGTCGGTGGTGAGCCGGTATCGCGGGTCCACCGTGCGATCCGGTCGCACGCGCGCAAGTCCCGCCTGCGATTGTCCCGCGACGCGGGTGAATCCGCCGACGACGACCCAGCCGCCGAGGCCGTCGGGGACAATGTCGTCCACCGGCCCGTCGAATCGCGGAAACGCGTCCGGCACGTGGACGCCGGCGGTGTCCACGACGACTGCGCCACCGGTCGGCAGGCTCACACGCGTGAAGTATCCGCCGATGAAGAGGCGGCGGCCAATCTGTGTGGCGGCGCTCACGAACTGATCCACGGCCGCCATGGTTCGCGGCGAGTCGGCGTACTGCCCGGCGGCCTCGCGAGGGGCGAAGAGGCCCACCGACAGGCACCATACGCCAACCACCCAGGCACGTCGCGTCATCGTCATAGTGGTCCGTCTCCTTCTCTGCCTTTTGCCTTTTGCCTTACGCCCTCTGCCTTCAGGTCGCCAAACCCGGCCGCGTCACGACACCACGACCTGGACTTCGTTGCTGAAGCTGCCCCCGCAACCGTTCAGCGAAAGCACACGCACGTAGTACGTGCCCGGCGGCGCCGTCGTCGTGAAGGTCGTGGCATCGGACGCGACCTGGATGGCGCCGAGGTTGTCGAAGCCAGGTGCAGTGCCGGCAACGACACGTTGCGTGGTCGGGAGCGGACCATCGTAGGGCTGCTGCCAGGTGAGGGTCACGGTGCGGCCGGAAATCGATGCGCTCAGACCCTCTGGCGCCTCGGGCGGGATGCTGCCGCAGTAGTTCGCGGTGGCCGCGACGTCGATGAACAGCTCGCCACCCGGTGTCCGCGCGCCGGTGGCATCGATCGACACGAGCCGGCCCCAGTAGCGCCCCGCCGGGGCGTCGATCGTGAGGCTGGTGGCGCTACCCGAGATCGGCAGCCGCGCGAGGTCGCTGCCTCCTTCGGCGCTGCCGGCCTCGAGGACATAGGCGGCCGGGGCACCAGTGGAGGGCGGTGTCCACTGCACCGTGAGGCGCGTGCCCTCCGTGACGGCAGTGACATCCAGCGGCGCCGCGGGGCGCCCCACCGCGAACGAGACATCAGGCGTCGGCAGGCTCTCGTCGATGCCCGCGAGGGATCGCACACGCGCGAAGTAGCTGCCCGCTGGGGCGACAGCCGTGTACGACGTGGCGTCTGGCGCCAGGTCCAGCCGCAACAGGTCGGTGCGCCCTTCCGCCGAGCCCACCTCGAGCCGAATAGCCGAGCGCGGCGGCCCATCCGTCGGTAGCGTCCATCGCAGCGTGAGCGACGCGCCCGATTGCTCCACCACCATGTTCGTTGGTGACGAAATCGCGCGCGGAAGGCACAGCGCTCCCATCAGCATGCAGTCCGGGAGGATCGCCGTCCAACCGAAATAAGGCGTCCGCCAGGGCAGACGCCGTCCGGTCACGGGCGAGAAGGCGACATCGAGCGGTGCGGCCTGCCCGCTCACGAAGGGTCGAGGGTAGCCATCGAGAACGGCGTACAGCAGGCCATCCGGCCCTATCTCGAGACGGCCAACCCAGACGCGCGACGGTCCGGCGCCCCACCCCACGGGCACATCGGGATTCCATGCCAGGGCCTGCCCTGTCACTGGGTCCAGTTCCGCGAGCCCGCGCCGGCGGAGGCCGCCCACGCGCAGGAAGTCGCCCGAGACCCAGACCCGCCCACCGGACGCGGCGACGCCGCGCGCCCCGGCATCCGGCGACGGCCGCCACGGCAGCACCTCACCCGTCACGCGGTGCACGGCGGCCAGGTACGGCCGGCTCTGGCCATTCACGGTCGCAAAGGACCCTGCGACATACACGGTGTCTCCTGCCACGTCCAAGCCACCGACGTACTGCCCTGTACCACCGGCGAAGGTGACCGGCAGCGCGCGGTACGACCAGTCGGCAATGGAGAGGGCACCCAGCTGCGCCGACGCGTACCGCTCGCTCACGGCGGTGATGAGCTCGCCACCGGCCACGCGCATGTCGGTGAGGATCACGTCCCCCGACGAGACGCGGTGCTCGCCCGCGACCGCGCCGGACAGGGGATCGATCTTGAAAAAGCGGGAGTCGGACGTGCGACCGAAGATCCACGTGCCGTCGGTGGCCAGGCTCAGCGCCGTGAACGGCGGCAGCGTGACCGTCCAGGGCTCGATTGCCTTCGTGTCGAGATTGATGGAGGCGATGCCCACGCGGGCCACCCCCTCGATGCCGTCGAAGTCGCCGCCCACCACGGCCCCCTCGGGCGCCGGGGCGATGGCCTTGATGGGCCCGAAGGTCTGGGGATTGAAGGGCAGCAGGGCGCCGGTGGCCACATCGAAGGCGTGCAGGCTCTGCCCGCTCCAGTAGTCCGTGATGGCCGCCACGGCGTCGGCCACGCGCATCAACCGGGTGATTTGAGACGGGACTGAGAACAGCCACGGCCGCCATGACGTCGGCAACCCCGACGTGGCATCCACGGAGGCAAGGCCGGATTGTTGATCGACCGTGCTGAAGACCCCGGCGAAGTACAGGCGCCCGCCGTCCACGAGGAGCGCCGTGATGCTCGTGTTCTCGCTGTAGGTGCCGGAGATGGGGACAAACGTCAATCCGATCTGCCAGCCCGTGTCCTGGCCCGAGAAGGGGTCCACCGCCCAGACCGGACGCTGGTAGCCATATCCGCCGAGGTACACGCGGGAGGACGTGGCGGCGATGGCGTTCACCCAGACGTCCCGCTCGAAGAGCAGCGCCCCTGTGGACGCATTGAACCCCCACAGGCGGCCCTGTCCCGCCACGTAGATCCCAATCGACGACACCGACAACTGGGTGACGCGTCGCCCCTCGGGGTTGAACCCGTGGCCAAACGCCGACGTCTGCCCGGTGGCCGCATCGAGCGCCGCAAGGCCGTGGCGGGCCGCGCCGTTCAGCGTGCGGAACTCGCCCGCCAGGTAGATGCGGCCGTGCGCAAGGGCCACGTGATAGATAGGGCCGTCGGCCACCACGCGGTAGCGCGCATCGACGGTGCGATCCGGCGCGACACGGGCGAAGCGCGCGAACGGCTGCCCGCCGACGCTGGTGAAGTCACCCACCAGCAGGAAGCCGCCGAGGCCATCGGGCACGATCTGGGTCACCGGGCCGGTGACACGAGGAAAGGCGCCGGGCACATGCGCGCCGGCAGCGTTCACGATCACGGCGTTCCCGGTGGGTGGCGAGAGGCGGGAGAACGAGCCGCTCACGAACAGCCGGCGGCCGATCTGCACCGCCGAATCGATGCTGCCATCCGCAGCGATGAGCCTCTGCGGCGTCTCCGCGTACTGGGCCGCTGAGGGGATCGCGACTGCGACGGTAAAGAAGAGGGTGAGAACCGTTCCTGGGTAGAACGATCGGGGTCGCGGCATGTCTGCCTCCGCGGGCAGAGTTTCGCATCGTGGGACGAGCGCCGCAAGCAGCGGACGAGGCATCAATCGATCGCGGGGAAACCGCGGAATGCGTCCGTCTACAATAGGCACCTCACCGCTCACTTCTCGCTCGTGTGCACCTCCAATCCCGGCTTCGTCTCGCGCAGGATCTCGACGATGGCCGTGCGCAGCGCGGGCGTGAGGTGCGCGTACTTCGGGCGCGTGTCACGCCCTGCCAGCACGGCTCCCAGCCGCGCCGCCACGGCCTCGCGCGCCGTCGTCGGCAGCGCGTCGAACATCGGCGTGTAGACCATGTAGCTGAGCGGATACGCCATCGTCCGCCCCTCGAGCTTCAGATCGCGGAGCGACCGCCCCTTCGCATCGCGCGGGCCCATCGCGGCGAAGGCCTCGGCGAAGCCGCTCGCGCCTTCGACCTTCCCTGGAATCGGCGCCTCGTCCACGAACAGCAGGTAATCCACCAGCTCGTTCACGGCCTCGTCCACGCGAGCCGGCGTGCCCGCGCGCGCCTCCCAGTTGAGGCGCGTGATGAGGTTCGTCGCGTGCACCTGGTGATCGAACACCAGCAGCGCCGCGACATCGCTGGTGAGCGCAAGATAGCGTGCCGTGTCGAACTCCCCTTCGACCGTGGCCAGCTTCTGCGCCGGCCCCTTTCGCGGTGTCGGCTGCAGCATCGGCTGGTTGCCCATGTGCCGCGCCGGCACCTGCTTTCCGGTCACGAACCAGCCGCCCCACCGCTCGTCGATCGGCAGACGGTGATCCACGAAGCCGCCGTTGGCGTACTCGAGCTCGTTCTGCCGCGGGAACACGGTCTGGAGCACGGGACCAGGCACGGCGAGCGTGTCCCACGAGAGATGGCAAGCCAGACAGGTGTCGTTACGCTCGAACCGTGGCGCGGCCAGGGGCTGCTGCGGGAGGGTGTAGAGGATGGTACCTTGCCGCGGGTCCTGCCCCGCCATCTCGAGCACGTCGCCGTTTCGCACCCAGGCGACTGCCACGTCGTCCTTGAAGTACACCGCGCGCGGATTGGCCTTGTTGATCTTCTTTGCCTGGAGGCTGGTCTCCGCGAACGCGAGCATCTGCGACGACACGGGAATCTGCAGCGCCTCCAGCACCGACTTCAGGTAGCCCGCGCCGGTTTCGTCGAAGGTCAGCGTCACCGATCCATCGGCGAGCTTCCGGTTGAGCTCGGCCACGGGGTCGTTGACGGCCGCGGTGCTGTAGGCGATGGCCGGATGGTCGCGATCACCGGCAAACGCGCCGGGGCGCTGGGCGATGGCGGACGCGAGGCTGAGGCCGAACACGCCGGTGACGACGAGGAAGGCGGCCGCGATGCGCATCGGATCGTTCCTACTCTAGCGCGGGGCCGGAGGCGTGTGTCACGGGTTGTCGCGGGCACGGGGGGCTTGGGGCTTGGGCCTTGGGGTTTGGGACTTGAGGACTTGGGGTCTTGAGGTCTTGGGGTCTTGGGGTCTTGAGGTCTTGAGGTCTTGAGGTCTTGGGGGTTTGGGGTCTTGAGGTCTTGGGGGCTTGTCAGCGCAGGGCTGGCGCCAGGTCAGGTTTCGTGTCTCGCAGGATCTCGAGGATGGCCTGACGGTCCTCGGCGTTCAGGTGTGCGTACTTCGCCGACGTCTCGCGCCCTGTGAGCACCGCCCCAATGCGCTCGACCACCTGCGCGCGGGCCGCAGCGGTGATGGCGTCGAACATGGGTGTGTAGATCATGTAGCTGAGCGGGTAGCGCATCAGGCGTCCCTCGAGCTTCAGGTCGCGGAGGGACCGGCCCTTCGCGTCGCGTGGGCCACGCGCGGCGAAGACCTCGGCGAAGCCCGAGTTGCCTTCCACGGGCTCCTCGATGGGCGCCTCGCCGACGAACAGCAGGTAGTCCGCGAGGGCCTCGGCCGCGTCGCGCACGCGCGACGCATCGCCCAGCCGCGCCTCCCAGTCCAGCCACGTCATCAAATTGGCCGCCTGCGCCTGGTGTTCCAGCACCAGCAGCGCCACGATATCGCTGGTCTTGCGCAGGTAGCCCGCGGTGTCGAACTGCCCCTCCACGCTCGCAAGCGCGGGCGCGGGTCCATCGAGGACGGCCGGCTGGATGAGGGGCACGTTTCCCTTGTGGCGCGGCGGCACCCGCGTCCCCGTGACGAACCACCCGCCCCACCGCTCATGCATCGGCCGCCGGTGGTCCACGGGGCCCCCGTCCAGGAAGTCGCCGGCGCTCTTGCGCGGGAAGGTCGTCTTCACCGTCAGGCCCGGCACCCCGAGCGTGTCCCACGTGAGGTGGCACGACACGCAGTGCTCCTGCCGGCCCAGTTGCGGCCGGTCGGATGGCACCTGCCCGATGGAATAGAAGATGGTGCCCTGCCGCGGATCCTGCGTGGTTATCTCCAGCAGATCGCCCCCGCGCACCCACGCCACCGACACGGTGTCGTTGAAGTAGATGGCGCGCGGGTTCTGCTGGTTGATCTTGCCCGCCTGAAAACTCGTGGGCGAGTAGACGAGCACCTGGGATTCGACGGGGACGTCCAGCGCCTGCAGCACGGACTTCAGGTAGCCGGTGGCAGGATCGAAGGCCAGCGTGGCAGCGCCAGACGCGAGCCGTTCATTGAGCTCGGTGACCGGTGTCGAAACGGGGGCGGTCCCGTAGGCAATCGCGGGATGGTTGCGGGAATCCACGAACGCGTCGCGCCGCTGGGCGACGAGTGCAACCCAGCTGCCGGCAATGACCGCCGCGACGATGAGAGGAACGCTGGCGCGAACCATTGAACACGAACGCCGGGGCTGAAGCCCCGGCGCTCCGTGCGTATTGTAGCGCCGACCCTCGGGGACACCATTGCCCGGTTGTGCACGATATGCCGCGGGAATCGCAACGGCCACGCGCCGGCTGCGCGCGATGCGCATGGCGCTAGGGTACACTCGCCCTCGTGTCGAACGCCGCAACCTCCCGTTCCGCCCCCATCGCCGAGGGCGTCGCGCGGTTCACGATCAACTCGCGGCTCGCCGATCGCATCGAGCAGGTGGCGGTGGCCGGCCTGAACGCGCTGCTGCTGGCCCGCATCTGGCCTCACGACCTCACGGCCCAGAGCCTTCTCTCGCTGCTCCTGCTGGTCTCGGAAGGGGCGGTCCTGATCTTCCTCCTGCTGCGTCGTCCCACCGACCGCATCTCGCTCAAGCCCGGTGACTGGCTGCTGGCAGCCGGCGGGTCGTTCCTCCCGCTCCTCGTCAGCACCGGCGGCGCCGCGATCTCACCGACGGTTGGCGCCGCCCTCATGCTCGCGGGCATCGCCATCCACGTCGGCGCGAAGTTGAGCCTCAACGTCAGCTTCGGGCTCGTGGCCGCGAACCGCGGCGTCAAGCAGGCCGGCCTCTACACCGTGGTGCGCCATCCGATGTACGCCGGCTACATCCTCACGCACATCGCGTTCCTGCTGCTGCAGCCGTCGTGGTGGAACCTGGGAATCTACGGCTGCAACTGGGTGCTGCTGATTCTGCGCATCCGTGCGGAAGAGAAAGTCCTCGGGATGGACGAGCGGTATCGCGCATTCGCCGCGCGCGTGCCCTATCGCCTCATCCCAGGCGTCTACTGAAGCGGAGCACCGGGGCCAAAGCCCCGGCGCTCCGTGCAGATGTCGTCCACCCCTCCCGCCCCGAGCGAAGCAAGGGGGCCCACCGCGCGCGGACGGGCGCGGCCGACCCGGTGCGTCAGCGCCGGGCCCACCCGCCTAGTACCGATAGTGCGCCGACTTGTACGGCCCTTCCACCGGGACGCCGATGTAGTCGGCCTGCTCCTGCGTCAGCGTCGTGAGCTTCACGCCCAGCTTGTCGAGGTGCAGCCGCGCCACCATCTCGTCCAGCTTCTTCGGCAGGATGTAGACGCGCTTGGCGTCGTATACCGTGCCCGACATCGTCTCCTTGCCCGTCGCGCTGAAGTAGAGATCCAGCTGCGCCACCACCTGGTTGGTGAACGACGAGGACATCACGAAGCTCGGGTGGCCGGTGGCGCAACCCAGGTTCAGGAGCCGGCCTTCGGCCAGCACCAGCACGCTGTGCTCGCCGCGCTTGCCGTCGGCCGGGAACACCCACTCGTCGTACTGCGGCTTCACATTCACGCGCCTGGCGCCGCTCTTCGCCAGACCGGCCATCTCGATCTCGTTGTCGAAATGGCCGATGTTGCCGATGATGGCCTTGTCCTTCATCCGCTTCATGAGGTCCACGGTGAGGATGTTCTTGTTCCCCGTCGCCGTGATGAAGATGTCGGCCGTCTCGATGACGTCCTCGACCGTCGTCACCTGGTAGCCTTCCATCGCCGCCTGCAGCGCGCAGATGGGATCGATCTCGGTGACGATGACGCGGCAGCCCTGGCCCTTGAGGGCCTGGGCGCAGCCCTTGCCCACGTCGCCATAGCCGAACACCACGGCCACCTTCGCCGAGAGCATCACGTCGCTCGCGCGGTTCAGCCCGTCGATGAGCGAGTGGCGGCAGCCATAGAGGTTGTCGAACTTGCTCTTGGTGGCCGAGTCGTTGACGTTGATGGCCGGGAACAGGAGGGTGTTGGCCGCGGTCATCTCGTAGAGGCGGTGCACGCCGGTGGTCGTCTCTTCGCTCACGCCCTTGATGCCCAGCGCGATCTTCGACCACACGCCAGGACGCGCCTTGAGCTCACGGCGCAGCGAGTCCAGGATGACGCCCCACTCTTCGGGATCCTTGTCGGGGTTGAACGCCGGCACGACGCCCGCCTTCTCGTACTCCAGCGCCTTGTGCACGAACAGCGTCGCGTCGCCGCCGTCGTCCAGGATCATCGTCGGGCCGCTGCCATCGGGCCACACGAGCGCCTCGACCGTGCACCACCAGTATTCGGCCAGCGTCTCGCCCTTCCAGGCGAACACGGGCGTGCCCTTCGGGTTGACGGGCGTGCCGCCCGACTCGGGACGGCCCACGGCGATCGCCGCGGCGGCGCTGTCCTGCGTCGAAAAGATGTTGCAGCTGACCCAGCGGACATCGGCGCCGAGCGCCGTCAGCGTCTCGATGAGCACCGCGGTCTGCACGGTCATGTGCAGCGAGCCCATGATCTTGGCGCCGGCCAGCGGCGTCTTGCCGGCGTAGCGCGTGCGCAGGGCCATCAGCCCGGACGTCGTGCCCGAGATGCGACCCTCCCGCGCCCCGCCCCTGCCGTTTGA
>JADZCN010000003.1 GCA_020851565.1 Acidobacteriota bacterium
AAGCGCGACGGGGCGTGGCGGTCGGTGGTGATCGCCGCCAGGGCGCCGGGGGTGACGATCAGAAGTAACGGCGGCTACTTCGCGCCGCAGAAGGCGCTGCCGCCGCAGTAGCGCGTCAGCGGTGACGGACCAGCTTCAGGAACTCGTTGCGGGTGCGCGGGTCGTCGTGGAAGGCGCCGAGCATGGCGCTCGTGACCGTGGTCGACGCCTGCTTCTCCACGCCGCGCATGGCCATGCAGAGGTGCGTGCCCTCGCAGACGACGGCCACGCCGTGCGGGTGGATCTGATCGCGGATGGTCTCGGCGATCTGGCTGGTCATCCGTTCCTGGAGCTGCAGCCGGCGCGCGAACATGTCGACCAGGCGCGGAATCTTGCTGAGGCCGATGACCTTGCCGTTCGGCACGTAGGCGACGTGGCACTTGCCGAAGAACGGCAGCAGGTGGTGCTCGCATAGACTGTAGAAGTCGATGTCGCGCACGATCACCATCTCGTTGTAGTCGACCGTGAACAGCGCGCCGTTCACGATCTCCTCGACCTTGGTGCGGTATCCGCTGGTGAGATATTCGAACGATCGGGCGACGCGGTCAGGCGTCTTGAGCAGGCCCTCGCGCTGCGGGTCTTCCCCGAGACGGGCGAGCAGTTGCGCGATGAGATCCTGCATGGGCGTATTGTATCTTGCGCTGTCGGTGGTCCTGGCCGCGACGCCCGCCGAGGCGCGCGCCAGTCGTATGGACGCCGTGCAGGCGGCGGCGGATCCCGAGGCCCTCTACCGCGATCGCGAGACGCCAGCCTCGGCGCTGGCCGCCGAGCGGGCGTGGGCGGCGCGCCTGGCCGCCGATCCGCGCGACTTCGAGTCGGCGTGGAAGCTCTCGCGCATCCGCTACTGGCTGGGCACCAACGCGCCCGGCACCGACGCCGAACACAAGGCGCGGCTCGAGGCCGGCATCGCGGCCGGGAAGACCGCCGCGGCCCTGCGCGCCGACGCCCCCGAGGGACATTTCTGGATGGCGGCGAACATGGGCGCCCTGGCCGACGCACACGGGTTGCGCCAGGGGCTGAAGTACCGCACGCCGATCCGCGAAGCGCTCGAACGGGCCCGCACGCTGCAGCCGTCGTATCTCGATGGCTCGCCCGATCGGGCGCTGGGCCGCTGGTATTTCAAGGTGCCGGGCCTCTTCGGCGGCGACCTCGCGAAGTCCGAAACGCACCTGCGCGCCGCGCTGACCTACAACCCGCAGAGCGTGATCTCGCTGCTCTTCCTCGGCGACACGCTGGCCGCGCGCGGGAAGAAGGACGAGGCGCGGCGCGTGCTGCAGGCGGCCATCGACGCGCCGCCCGATCCCGCGTGGGGTCCCGAGGACGCGCGCTTCAAGACCGAGGCGCGTCAGCTCCTCACGTCGCTGCACTGAGCGCGCGGCGCTGTCGCGCCGCATCGCACCGGCCGTCGCCTAGTAGGTGTAGAACCCGCGACCGCTCTTCTTGCCGAGATGTCCGGCGAGCACCATGCGCTTCAGCACCGCGGGCGGCGCGAAGCGCGCCTCCTTGAACTCGTCGAACAGGATGTTGGCGATGAAGTAGGTGGTGTCGAGGCCGATGAAGTCGACCAGCGTGAACGGCCCCATCGGGTGACCGCAGCCGAGCTTCATCGCGGTGTCGATGTCCTCCACCGTGCCGAGCCCGCCCTCGTGGCAGCGGATGGCATCGAGCAGGTAGGGAATGAGCAGCCGGTTCACGATGAAGCCGCCGCGATCGGGCACGCTCACCGCGTCCTTGCCGAGGGCGCGCGCGAACTGCATCAGCGCCTCGTGCGTCTCGGGCGTCGTGGTCAGGGCGCGGATCACCTCGACCAGCTTCATCATCGGGACCGGGTTGAAGAAGTGCAGACCGCCGAAGCGGTCGGGGCGCGTCGTCGCCGCCGCCAGTTCCGTCACGCACAGCGACGAGGTGTTGGTGGCGATGAGGCACTGCGGGCCCACCACTGCCTCCACCTGCTGATACGCGGCCCGCTTGGCGTCGACCTGCTCGACGATGGCCTCGATGACCAGGTCGCAGTCCTTCAGGTCGGCGTAACGCGTCGTGCCGGTGAGGTTGGCGAGAGTGCGGGCCTTGTCGTCGGCGGAGAGCTTGCCCTTCTCGACCGCGCCGCTCAGTACCTTGTCGATGCGGGCCAGGCCCTTCGCCAGGACGGCATCGTTCACCTCGAGGACGATGGTCCGGAAGCCCGACGCCGCCGACACCTGCGCGATGCCCGCGCCCATCAACCCACAGCCCAGCACTCCGATCGTCTTCATGGCACGCTCCCCAGCCGCGCATCTTACCAAACGCTCGTTCAAGAACCGGGTGCTGTCACGACACATTCGGCCCGGTTCGGACATCTGTCACTGGGACGAATGCCGCGACGGCCCTGCTGGACCGACCCCTGGCGAACGTCGCTCGGCCCTGCCCCAAGGCCGATTGGTCCCGAAAACCGTCCCGCGTTGCACAACTTCCTACGAGCCATTGGATTTTCCGGGGCAATTAGTTCCTTGATGGCTTGACTCGGGCGGTTTTCCGAAGGTATTTGGTCCTGGGACGAATGGCACGGAGTTTCCTAGATAACAAACGTTCGGTAACTACATTCAACACCCTCCGATGGAGCAGACACTCATGAAAACCCGTTTGAGCGCGATGATCGCGGCCCTGTGGCTCACCGCCATGGCCGTGGCCTCCGCCCAGGAAACGACGGGCACGCTGACCGGCAAGTTGTCCGACGGTCAGGGCCTGGCGCTTCCCGGCGTGACGGTCACCATCACCGGCCCGCAGGGCGCCAAGTCGTTCGTGACCGACGCCGAAGGCCTGTTCCGTGCCCCCTTCCT
>JADZCN010000004.1 GCA_020851565.1 Acidobacteriota bacterium
AACGCCAACATCTTCTACCCCGAGCCGCGCACGCTCGCCTTCTCGGAGGTGATGCTGCCCCAGGCCGTCCTCGGCGCGCCGCTCACCTGGGTCGGCCTCGATCCCGTGCTCGTCTACAACCTCCTCGCGCTGGCCGGCTTCGCGCTGAGCGGCTTTGCCATGGCCTGGCTGGTCTCGCAGTGGACGGGCGACCGCGCCGCGGGTGTCGTGGCCGGCCTGGCCTACGCCTTCAATGCGCACATCCTCGTGCGATTCGGGCACCTGCAGGCGATGCACGTCCAGTACCTGCCCCTGGCACTCTTCGCCCTCGATCGGCTGCTGGCCGTTCCGCGGGCGCGCTGGGCGCTGATGCTCACCGCGGCGTGCGTGCTGCAGGCGCTGACGTCCAACTACCTGCTCGTGATGACAGCCATCGCAATGGCGGCCGCCGCGGCGGTTCGACCCGAGGCGTGGCGGCCCGCACAGCTGGGCGCGATTGCCCTGGCGGGGCTGGCAGCCGCCGTCCTGCTCGCGCCGTTCCTCTATCCTTACTGGCTGGCGCACACCATGCAGGGGCTCGTGCGCACCTTCGACGACGTGGCCATGTACTCGGCTACCTGGCGGGACTGGCTGTCCACGGGCGGCACGCTGCATCACCGGCTGTGGAGCCACCGCTGGTTCGGCTCGAACTCGGCGCTCTTCCCCGGCATCACCGTCACCCTGCTGGCGCTGGGTGCCCTCGCCTCAGGACGCGCATGGCGCGATCCGCGGGCCCGCATGGCACTGGCCATTGGCATCGTGGGCATGGCGCTGTCGTTCGGCGCCAACCTTCCAGGGTACCGACAGCTGTACGAGCTGGTGCCCATCCTGAAGGGCATCAGGGTCGTATCGAGGTTCGGGTGGCTCACGCTCTTCGCCCTTCCCGCGCTCGCGGGCTTCGTGCTGGCGGCGATGCGCACGCAGGCGAGTCGCGCCGTGGGCACTACCCTGGCCGTGGGCGCCGGACTGCTGGTCACCGTCGAGGCGCTGCGCGCGCCGATGGGCTTCACGGTGTACGAGGGCATCCCGCGCATCTACGATCGCGTGGCCGAGATGGACGACATCGTGCTGGCCGAGCTGCCGTTCCCACCGCGCGGGGCCATCCAGGACAACGGGCCGAGCGTGCTCTACTCGGCCTGGCACCTCAGGCCGCTCCTGAACGGCTACAGCGGTTTCACGCCGGCCAGCTACACGACCCACGCGGAAGTGATGCGGCAATTCCCCACGCCCGACGCCGTGCGGTCGCTCCGCGCTCTCGGCGTCACGCACGTGCTCGTGCACAAGCGCCGCGTGCCGGCGGAGCTGGTCCGCCAGGCCGCGGAGAGCCGGGACCTGGCACTGGTCGCCGACGAAGGCGACCAGGTGCTGTACGCGTTGTCGAACGGAGGCCGGTGATGCGCCGGGCCGCGGCCCTGCTCGTGGCGTTCGTCGCCATGGCCGTGCTGCACACCTGGCCGCTGGCGAGCGACCTGGGTGGCCTCTCGCGGCTCGACAACGACGACACGGGGCTGAACACCTGGATCATCGCCTGGGTCGCGCACATCCTGCCGCGCGATCCCCTCAACCTCT
The DNA here is from genome assembly GCA_020851565.1 of Acidobacteriota bacterium. GTDB lineage: Bacteria > Acidobacteriota > Vicinamibacteria > Vicinamibacterales > UBA2999 > VFZN01. The sequence continues at coordinate 1,588 of JADZCN010000004.1, forward strand.
TCAACGCCCCGATCTTCCATCCCGAGCCGCTGACGCTCGCGTACTCCGAGCACCTGCTCGTCCCGTCCCTGATGGGCGCACCGCTGCTCTGGGCCGGTCTCTCGCCGGTCGTCGCGTACAACCTGCTGGCGCTGGCCGGCCTGGCTTTCTCGGGCTGGGCCATGAGCCTGGTCATGATCCGCTGGACTGGCAGCGTGACCGCGGGATTCGTCTCGGGCCTGCTCTACACCTTCAATGCGCACCAGCTCACACGCATCCCGCACCTGCAGGCCCTGCACATCGAGTTCTTCCCCCTGGCGCTGTACGCGATGGACAACGTGCTCACGGAGGTTCGAAGCACGGGTGTTCGAAGCACGGAGGTTCGAAGCACAGAGGTTCAAGGCACAGAGGTGTCATCGCCATCTGCGCCATCTGCGCCATCTGCGGCTCCTGCGTCATCTGCGTCATCTGCGTCATCTGCGTTGTGGCTCGCATCCGCGTTCGTTCTCCAGGGTCTGTGTTCGAACTACACGCTCGTCTTCCTCAGCGCGGCGCTGCTCGTCGCCGCCATGGTGCGAATGCCGGAGTGGTTGGGGCCGGGCCGGGGGCCGCGGGCCTCGGCGCTGGCGCTGGCTGGCGTCCTCGCGGTGACGGCCATGGCGCCGTTCCTCTGGCCCTACTATCTCGTCAGCCGCGACCAGGGCCTGGTCCGGTCCGTGGAAGAGGTGCGCATCTACTCAGCCGGATGGCTGGACTACCTGGCCACGGGGGGACGGCTGCACTACGACTGGTGGAGCCACCGTGTGTTCGAGGGGCGGACGGCCCTGTTCCCAGGCGTGATGGGTGTGCTGCTGGCACTGGCCGGCATGGCCAGCTCGCCGGGCCTGCGAAGCCCACGGGTCCGGATGATCGCGGCCATTGGCGTCACCGGCTGCGCCCTGTCGTTCGGGCCCGCACTGCCCGGATACAGCTGGCTGCACGAACAGGTGCCGCTGCTGCAAGGCGTCCGCAATGCCTCCCGGTGGGGAGGCCTGTTCCTGGCTGCCATCGCCATGCTCGCCGGCTACGGGGTGGCCGCCTTGGAACGACGCATCGGTCGCTCTCCGTACCGGGCGGCCGGCGCCGCAGGGCTTGCGGGGCTCGTGACGCTCGAGGCGCTTCGCACCCCGATGGCTCTCTCGCCAGTCATCCCCATCCCCGCGATCTACGATCGGCTCGGCGCCGACGCCGGCTCGGTTCTCGTCGAGTTTCCCATGTACGCGGGGCCGAGAGTCAGCGAAAATGCGCGATACCTGGTGGCCGCCACGCGGCACTTCCGCCCGCTGGTCAACGGCTACAGCGGGTTCGAGCCCGAGCCTTACCGCACGCGTGCAGCCCGCTGGCGCACCTTCCCGTCCGACGACGTCCTCGACGAGATGCAGGCGGTGGGCGTCTCGCACGTCATGCTCCACCTCGGGGACCTCGCTCCCGAGCAGGTGAGAGCCGCGGCCCTCAGCCCCCGGCTCGTCCTCCTCGATGACGATGGAGATCGGCGCCTCTATCGCGTGTCCCGCTGACGCCTCTCGCGCGGAGGGAGGGAACTTTCAGGTTCTCGGGTTCTCAGGTTCTCGGGTTCTGAGGTTCTCAGGTTCTGTGGTTCTGCGCTACTTGCCGTAGAGGCGGCGGTAGTCCTCGGCGGTGCCGAGGATGCGCTTCACGTAGTTCTGCGTCTCGGGGAACGGGATGTCGTCGATGAACTCGTCCTGCGGCAGGTCCGGGCGCTCACGTCGCCACTCGGTCACGCGATGCTCGCCGGCGTTGTAGGCGGCCAGCGCGTAGTGCACCCCGCCGAATTTCCGGAGGCTCTCGGCGAAGATGGCGGTGCCCAGCCGGACGTTCGTCTCGGGATCGGTGAGGCGCGCCGGCGTGAATCGCGGGATCTTCAGCCGCTTCGCGAACTGTCGGCCGGTGGTGGGCAACACCTGCATCAGGCCCACCGCGTTGGCGGAGGACCGGATAACGGGATCGAAGGTCGACTCCTGTGCCACGAGCGCAGCCACCAGGTACGGGTCGAGCCCGCGCGCCGCGGCGTGCTTCCGGAGCAGCGGCCAGTACTCCAGGGGGAACACCACCTTCTGAATCTCGATGGGCAGCGTCTCGCCGCCCGCGGCCATCCACTGCGGGTAGGCACGCTTCATCGCGTTGATGCCCAGCCGCAGGTTGCCCAACCGGTTCTGTACCAGGGCGATGGTGGCGGTGAGCCGGGGCGAGTCGCCCCAGAGACGCTGTGCGTACTGCAGCTCGTTCAGGGCCTCCTGGTAGAGCCCGACGGCGATCAGTTCGGCCACGCGGTCCACGGTCGGAAACGCTTTCGACGGCGCCGGGGTCCGCCGTTCGAGAGTGGACGCGACGCGCGCCGCGGCCGCGGGCGACAGGTGCCTCCGCGCGGCCCGCCCGTAGTAGCTGTTGAAGTAGTCGGTTGCCGCCAGCGTCAGCCGATCGGTCGCCAGCGCCTCGCTGCCCGCCTTTCTCCACGCGCGCCCGCTCCAGAAGAGCCAGGCGGGCCGGTAGTCGGACCGCGGGAACTGCGTGGCGCCGCGATCGAAGAGTGCGGCCGCCTCGGCGTAGCGCTTCGCGCGGTACGCCCACCAGCCCGATCGCCAGTAGGCGCGCTCGGCGTAGCGTCCCGCCGGGTAGCGCTCGATCATCACGCGGAACACCTCGTCCGCGCGCTCGTCCTCGTCCCCGATGATGAAGTGCGAGGCGAGATTGTTCAGCACTTCCTCGGCAAATGGGCTCTCCCGTCGGCTGTCGGCGAAGTGGCGGGCCTCCCGCTCGTACTCCGCGTGGTCGCCCAGGCCGCGCAGGGCCGACAGGTAGTAGAACGTGGCCTCGTCGGCATGCGCTCCGGCGCGCTGGCCCTTGAGCGGCTCGAAGGCCTGCTGGTGCCGCCGCATCTGCACGTCGCACGCCGCGATGCGCACGTGGACGCGGTCCCGATCGGCGCCGCTGACCGCGTCGTGTGCCCGCTCGTAGGACGCCCGGGCGGCCGGCCATCGCCGCGCCTGGAAGAGCGCGTCGGCCCGTTTCAGCTCGAGCGCGCCATCTGGCTCGTCCTCGTTCCAGGCATTGAGGCGCGTCAGGGCCGACTCGGCCTCCGTCGATTCCACCGACAGCGGGTAGCCGTAGTACACGCGGCGGTAGGCGTCAACGGCCCTGGGCAGGTCCCCCCCCTGCTCGGCGGCCGCCGCCAACCGCGCAAGCACCACGTGCGGAGCGGCGAGCGTGCGCGCCGACAGGGTCTCGTAGACGGCGACCGCACCGGCAAAATCCAGCTGTGCCTCGCGGGCTTCGGCCTGACCGAGCGCCGCATCCTCCGGCAGGTGTCCCTCGATATCCCGCGCGGCGACAGCAGCAAACGCGGCCTCGGCGTCCGGGTATCGCTGCAGCCTCAGCAGGGTCCTGCCGGTGTAGAACCGTGCGTAGTCCGACAGCGACGTCGCCGCGAGCGATCCGTGGCTCAGCAAGGGCAGCGCCGCGGCCGCGTTGTCTTCCTCGTCCAGCAGCCGGACCCCCTTGACGAAGTTGGCCTGCGCGGGGGTGAGCGTGTCATTCCTGGCCGGCGCGTACCAGAACGCCTGCAGGTCACCGGGCACAGGGGGGTGTGCCGTGGCCTGGAGGCGCGGGGTGCCCGCGGGAGCGGGCACGGGATTTCGGTTCGTGTCTTGTTGAGCCGGCAGGGCTGGGCCGAACGCGAGGGTCACCAGGAAGGCGGCCGCGGTGGCCGCCACCGGGCCCCGGTTCATCCCGCCGCTCCGGACGTCGCGGTCGCGCGCACCGCGGTATGCGTACCGCTCAGCCGCGATGCGCTGACGGGTGGCGCAACCGCCTTCTGCGCGGTGAGCGCCTCGAGGCACCGACCCGCGTGGCGGGCGAGCACCTCGATGACCTCCGGCCAGGTGCTGGGCACCGCCTGCTCGGCGGAGTCGCCGTTCACGCCATCGGCGTACACCACGGCCACGACGCGACCACCCACCAGGACGGGGATGGCCATGCCCATCCGGTCCTGTGGCAGGTGCTCGAAACCGGGCCCATCGGCTGCGCCGTCACGCGTCGTCGCGGCGCGGGCGGACGACACGGCCAGCGAGATGACTCCGGCCTCCTGCAACGGCAAATCGATGGACTTGGGCTGCGCGTCGCGCGCGCCGAACCCCGACAGCCGCCAGCCCGTGATGTGGTCGCCCTTGATGACGACGACCGCCGCGCGCGCCGCTTCGCGGCCGGCGGCGAGGGCCAGCGCATCCAGCACCTCGCTGAGCGAGGCGGCGCCGTCGAGGCCGCGAACGCTCTCCACGAGCCGCGTGACGGCGGCCAGTTCCTGCTCACGCTCGCCGGCGAGCTCCGCCGTCATGGTGGCCCGCGTCTCGGCAATGGCGCGTGCTTCGGTCTCCGCCACCGCCGCGTGCAGGCGCTCGTCGAACTCGGCCCTCGCGTCGGCCAGGCGGCGCTCGGCCTCCTGGCGCACCTCGGCCAGCTGTTGCGCTGCGGCAGCCTCGACGGCCTGCTGCAGCTGCTGCGCGGTCAGCTCGCGGTGCTGCGCTTCGAGGTCCGCCAGCTTCTGCTCGAACTCGGCCTGGAGGCGCTGCTCGGTCTCGCCGACCTGGCGGGCGACGTCATCCGAGTTGATGGACAGGAATTCCGAAACCAGGCCCTGGACGGCCTGATCTACGGACGTGCGGATGCGGTCTTCAAGCGCCATCGTCTCTCTCGTGAAAGGCACTACGTTTCAGAGGACTTGGGTCGCGGCTGGGATCGCGTCGTCCGTTTTCGCCATTATGGAGAGGGGTATCGGCCAAGTCAAGGCAGGCCCGTAGGCCCTGAACGCGGCTGATCATTTCTTCACGCGCCTGCCTTCACATATCTCGTCGGATCCGCGCACGACGAGCGTGCGCCCGGTGGCGGACACCGCGGCCGCGACCCGGACGGCCGATCTAGCGCCCCATCTTCCCGAGCATCCCCAGCACGTCGTCGATCATCGAGCCGTCGCGGTCCCGGTCGAGCAGCGGTGTGAGCATCGACATCAGTCCGCCGCCCTGGGGCGAGCCCCCGAGCGACGCGCCCAGCGACGACCCCAGGGAGGGCCCGCCGCCCTGGCGCGCCATCGCGCCCATCATCAACGCGGCCACCAGCGGCAACGCCTTCTTCAGGATGCCGGCATCGATGCCCGTCTGACCGGCGGCGCGCGCGGCGACCTGGCGGCTCACGTCCTTGCTGCCCAGGATGTGACCCAGGATGCCATTCCCATCGTCGATGGCGCTGCCCAGCGCAGCGGGGTTGTCGAGATAGCGCGAGTGCTGCCCCTTCGCCAGCGCGCCGATGAGCGATTCGAGGCCGCCGGAGCTCTGCATGTTGCGCTGGAGGCCGGCAGCCAGCGCGGGGACGAGGGCCGACAGGACGCTGGACGCCTGGTCGTCGCCGAGGCCAAGCTGCTGGCCCATCTGCTTGACGGTGCCGCCGTTCTGCGCCGCGAGGATGGTTTCGAGGATGTTCATGACTGCCTCCAATGATGCCCCGCGCGCGGGGCCCCGGTGAGTCTACCCTGCTTCGATGCCGCAGCGCGGGCCTCCCGGTTTGCCCCGCGAGGCCATGGGCCGTACAATGGAACCTGCAATTCGCGGCACTCTCCACCGGGGGCGACTTGGCTTCGACGGGGGTGCGGGATCGCGGAACGCGTGCCGAGGACTCCATCTGGCCCTCGTAAATCCCCGATGGAAACAACGTAACTGCGAACGCAGACTACGCTCTCGCTGCTTAATAACCAGTGAGCGGTCGCCCCGGGACGGCCTGTGGCCCGGGGATGACCGTCATCAAGCAGGCTGGCTGTCACGTGCCGCTCCGACGCGT
>JADZCN010000005.1 GCA_020851565.1 Acidobacteriota bacterium
CGCACCCGGCCGCACCCGCCCGCACCCGCCCGCACCCGCCCGCACCCGCCCGCACCCGCCCGCACCCGGTCGCACCCGCCCGCACCCGCCCGCACCCGCCCGCACCCGTTCGCACCCGCCCGCACCTAAATGGCGTCCGACACGGACGTGAAGCGAAACGCCCCCAACCTGAGCGGCGGTACCATGAACGGCGACAGCCGCTCGGGCACGCCGATGGCCTCCACGTTCCAGGGCGCCAGCATCGCCAGCACGCTCTGGTTGAAGCGCAGGTTCCGCACGGGGTGGCGCACCTCGCCGTTCTCCACCCACCACAGGCCGTCGCGCGTGAGGCCGGTGAGCACGAGCGTGCGCGGATCCACGAGCCGCACGTACCAGAACCGCGAGATCAGCAGGCCCCGCTTCATGCCTGCGATCATCGCGTCCAGTGACGCCGGCGCCTCGCTGCTCTCCATGATGTAGTTCACCGGGCCGGGCGTGGGCTGACGCTTCTTCTCCTGCGCCCAGAAGCGCGAGTACTCGAGGTTCTCGAGCACGCCGGCCTTCACCAGCGACAGTCGCGACGCCGGGATCCCTTCGCGCGTGGCGGGCACCGCCGGCAGTTCGGCGTGCATCGGGTCGCTGTAGAGGCTGATCCGCTTGTCGAACAGCGCCTCGCCAACGCGCGTCTGCCCGCCCTTCGCGGAGAAGGCGCTCCGGCCCTCTTCCGCCACGCGCGCGTCGAAGCTGTTCGTCAGGAATCCCATCAGATCCGCGACCGCCTGCGGCTCGAGAATGACGGGATACGAGCCGGGCTCGATGGGCTTCGGCTGCCGCGAGCGCACGGCCTTGTCCACGGCGCGGCCCGCGATGCGCGCCGCATCCAGGCGCGCGACGTCGAAGTGGTCCCCCGCGAAGTAGCCGGAGCCGGTGCCGTCGGCCCTGCGCGCGGTCATGCTGAAGCCGGCCTCGGACGCGCGGAAATACCGGCGATTGCCGTTCGCGGTGGCGGTGGCGGCCCCCGATGCGGTGGCGGTGTGGAAGCCCGCGCCCGTGACCTGTGCCGCGCGGCAGGCGGTGAGCGCCGCGTCGAGCGCCGTCGCGCGCGCGCCGGGATCCACGTCGGCCGTAGCGGCGGCGAACCCGCGGGACTCGGGGTACTCGAGCGGCCCGAGCGTGGGTACGTACTCGCGGTGCACGGGCGAGACGCGGGCGATCTGCACCGCTTCGTCGACCATCCGCTTCAGCGCCTCGCTGCCCGAATCGCTCCCCGTGACCGAGCCGCGCCGCCGGCCCGTCCAGACCGTCGCCGTGATCGCCAGGTTCTCGGCCCGGCCGCTGGTGGTGATGCGATTGTCGGCGAAGCGCGCGTGCGCCTGGACGGAGCTGTCCAGCGAGACCGCGGCGTCCTCTGCGCCCGCCGCCTTCGCGTGCGCGAGCACCGACTCGCAGAGGGTGAGGGCTTCGTCGCGTGTCAGCATCACACCGCCGCTGTGTTGAGGACCGTCACGTTACGGAACCGCGCGGGCGGGCACCCGTGGCTCACGGCGTTCACCTGGCCGGGCTCGCCCTTGCCGTCGGCAGACGTGCCCCACAGGCGGTAGGTGGCCGGGCCGCCAAGGCCGTCGCACGAGGCCCAGAAGTCCGGCGTCCGCGACTGGTACGCCGCGTCCCTCACCATCGGGCCCAGCTTCCCGTCTCGGATCTCGCGGATCACGGCGCCGCCGAACTGGAAGTTGTAGCGCTGTTGATCGATCGACGAGCTGCCACGCCCGACAATGTAGAGCCCGCGCTTGATGCCGCTGAAGAGATCCTCGAGGGTGATCTCGGCGGGTGCCGGCTCGAGCGATACGTTCGGCATGCGGGGGAACGGAACGCTCGACCAGTCGTCCGCGTGCAGGCACCCGTGCGAGCGCTGCTGGCCCACCAGCGGCGCCAGCTCGCGCGTCGTCTGCCAGTCCACGAACCTCCCGTCCCGCACCAGGTGCCACCGCTCCGACCTCACCCCCTCATCATCGAAGCCCGTCGTGGCGAGGCCGCCGGGCTGGGTCCGATCGCCCACGAGGTTGACGATGTTCGATCCGAAGCGGAGCTTCCCGGCGTCCGGGGGCTTGAGGAAGCTGGTCCCGGCCATGTTCGCCTCAAAGCCGAGCGCGCGGTCCAGCTCCGTGGAGTGGCCCACCGACTCGTGGATGGCGAGGAACAGCTGCGTGGGATCCACGACGATGTCGTAGCGGCCCGGGGCCACGGGCTTCGACTTCAGCTTCTCGACCACCTCGTGGCCCGCCTTTTCCGCGTCGGCGAGCCACGGGTAGTCCTCGACGTACTCGTAGCCGATGAGCTGCGCACGATCCACGACGGGGCGCGTCTGGAAGTCGCCGGAGGCGCGATCTGCGGCGGTGGTGCTGAATTGCGGGTAGGTGCGCACGAGCCGCTGCGTGATCCGGGACCCCTCGGTGGAGGCGAAGTACTTCTGCTCGTCCACGAAGAGGACCTGCGAGCTGACGAAGCTCACGCCAGGGACGGCCAGCGCCGCTTCGTTCAGCTTCATCAGGAACTGAATCTTCGTGTCCAGCGGCACCTCGAAGGGGTCGCGCTTGAAGGCGCTCGTCCACGTGGTCACGGCCTTCTCGGCATTCGCGAGCACCACCTTGCGCGTGGCCAGGCGCGCGTTCGCGCGGGCGATGGCCACGGCCTGGTCCGCGGCCTCGCGTGCAGCGGCGGGCTCCACGCGGTTGGTGGCCGCAAAGCCCCACGCGCCGTCCACCAGCACGCGCAGGCCGAGGCCGTAGCTGGTGGAGCGCGAGACGTTCTGCACCTGCCGCTCCCGCGTGGCGATGGATTCGCGGCGGTACCGGTTGACGCGGATGTCCGCGTACGACGCGCCGAGCGCGGTGGCGCGAGCCAGCGCCGCCTCCGCGGCCTCTGCGCGCCGCGCGTCCTCCTTCGGCCCCTCCTGGAAGATCTCTGCCCACGCTGGCACGCGCGAGCTGGCGAGCAGCGCGCCGGAGGTAGCCAGGAACTGGCGCCGCGACACGGGTGGCAGTGGCATCGCGCGCGATTATACCCACGCGGCCATTCGTCCCCTGAAACCGCGGGGGTGGCCTGCACGTCACGGCCTGCCTGGGCGTACAATGCGCGGCATGTTGCACGACCTCCGCCTCGCCCTGCGCGGACTGGTCCGCGCGCCCCTCGCCTCCCTCCTCGCCATCGTGTGCCTGGCCCTGGGCATCGGCACCAACGCCACCATGTTCAGCCTCGTCAGCGGCATGATCCTGAGCCCGCTGCCGTTTCGCGAGGCCGACCGGCTCGTCACCGTGTGGTCCACGCAGCCCGAGGGCGGTGTGCGACGAGGGGCCACCTCGTTCCTCGATCTCCAGGACTACCAGGAGCAGGCGACGGCTTTCGAGGCGCTCGCCGGGGTGGAGGGACGCAGCTTCACTTTCTCGGACACCGACGAGCCCGAGCGCGTCCAGGGCGCCGCCGTGAGCTGGCGGCTGTTCTCCATGCTGGGGATCGTACCCGCGCTCGGGCGCGATTTCACGGCGGCAGACGATCGCGCTGGCGCCGCCCCCGTCGTGATTCTCAGCGACGAGTTGTGGCGTCGTCGTTACAACGCCGATCCGCGGATCGTGGGGCGTTCCCTCACTCTCAACGCGGAGCCCTACACGGTCATCGGCGTGTTGCCGCCCCGCGTGAAGTTCCCGTTCCAGCAGGTCGCCTGGGTGCCGCTGGCGCCACTGTCGCAGGGCGAGCCCCGGCAGGCGCGTGATCTGGAAGTGTTCGGGCGCATCGCCGGCGGCCGCTCGGTCGCGCAGGCCCGGGAGGAACTGGCCGGCGTGGCCGGTCGCCTGGCGGCGACCCACACGGCGAACACCGGGTGGAGCGTCCGCGTCGATCCGCTCGCGGAGTACTACCTTCCGGGCGAGGTGCGGCTGGTCACGCTGACGGCGATGGGCGCGGTGACGCTGGTGCTCCTGATCGCCTGCGCCAACGTGGCGAACCTGTTGCTGGCGCGCGCCACCGCGCGCGCGCGCGAGATGTCGGTCCGCGCCGCCATCGGCGCCGGCCGCGGCCGCATCGTCCGGCAGCTGCTGACCGAGAGCGTGCTGCTCGGCCTCGTGAGCGCGCCGCTCGGCATCGCGCTCGCCTACGTCGGCGTCGGGGCGCTTCGCGCCGGCGTGCCGGCCGACGATGTGCCGTACTTGATCGAGTTCGGTGTGGACGGGACGACGCTGCTCTACACGATTCTGGTCAGCGCGATCACGGGCATCGTCTTCGGGCTGGCGCCAGCGGCGCACGCCGCCAGGGGCGACCTGGCCTCCGCCCTCCGCGAGGGCGGGCGCACCGGCGACGGCGGCGCGCGCAACCGCGCGCGCAACACGCTGGTGGTGGCCGAGGTGGCGGTGTCCATCGTGCTGCTCGTTGGCGCCGCGCTCTTCATGCGCAGCTTCCTCAACATGCAGCGGGCCGACACGGGATTCGACACCGCGCCGATCACGACGGCGCGGTTCTTCATGCCCGGCGAGGGCTATGCGGAGCCTGACGCCAAGGCGCGGCGCGTGCAGGACATCCTGAGGCGGCTGGAGGCCGTGCCGGGCGTCGTGGCGGCCGGCGCCTCGAACCTGATTCCGCTCGATGGCGGCGGCGCGATCAGCCGCGTCCAGGTACCGGGCAAGGTGTTCGAGGCAGGTCGCGAGCCGCGGCTGTTCTACGCTGGCGTGACGGCTCGGTACCTGCCGGCCCTCGGCGCGACCCTGCTGCGCGGGCGACTCTTCTCGGAGCAGGAAGGGGAGACGCGGTCGGCGGTGGCCGTGGTGAACGTGAGCATGGCGCGGTCCCTGCTGGCGGCCGCGGACGAGGAGGCCGCGCTGCCGCGTCTGGATCCCGATCGGCTGGCGGGCGCACGCGAGCTGGGCATGCTGGACCCGGTGGGACGCCGGTTCCGGCTGCTGGAGGATCCCAGCGGCGAAACCTTCACGGTGATCGGGGTGGTGGCCGACGTGATGATCGAGGAGCTGGCCGATCGCGAGGTCACGCCGACCGCGTTCGTGCCGTATCCGTATCAGCAGACGCCCAACACAGGCCTGATCGTGCGAGCCGCGGGCGACGCGGTGGCGCTGACACCGGCCATTCGCGCGGCGGTTCGCGCTTCGGACCCGACGCTCCCGGTCTTCGCCGCCAGCTCGATGGACGAGATCCGGCGGATGGGATTCTGGCAGTACCAGCTGTTCGGCCAGATGTTCGGCGTGTTTGGCGCGCTGGCCGTGGTGCTGGCCATCGTCGGGGTGTACGGCGTGTTGTCCTACAGCGTCTCGCAGCGGACCCAGGAGTTCGGCGTCCGGATGGCGCTCGGTGCCGAGCCGCGCGACGTGCGGCGGATGATGATCCGGCAGGGCTTGACCCTGGCGGCGTGGGGCATCGTGCTGGGCGTGGCGGGCGCGGTCGGCATCACGCGCGTCATCGGGAGCCTGCTCTACAACGTGACGCCCACGGATCCGGCCAGCTTCGGCGGCGTGGTGGCGTTGATGCTGACGGTCGCCGCGGCCGCGGCGTACCTGCCGGCGCGGCGGGCCACACAGGTGGACCCGATGGTGGCGCTCCGGTCGGAGTGAGCTGGCCTGGAGGCGCCGGAGTCAGCGATCGGTGAGCGCCAGCACGGCGTACGCCGTGGCCGCGTGGTGCATGAAGCGGGCGGGATCGGACTTCGGGTCGCGGTTCTTGTTGAGCGACGTTGCGCTCCAGCGACCCGACGGCTCCTGGTGGGACCGCAGCCACGCCAGGCCCTTCTCCCGGGCCGACCGGTGGGTCGCGTCCGTGGACGATTTGAGCGCGAGCACCGCGAGTGCGGTCGCATAGCCGTCAGACGCGGTGTCGAGCGGTGTCTTGTCCACGCGGGCGAACGCGCCGAAGCGCGAGAGGCTCCAACCGCCGTCGGCCTCCTGCAGGGCCGTCGCGTCCGCAGCGGTCCGTGCCTGCTGTGCCGGCGTGAGCAGGCCGTTCAGGCCGCGCGCCGCCACGGCCATCGTCAGGCGGTTGAAGAGAATCTGATCGTCGAAGCGCGAGCCGACGAACCTGCTGAGCCGCGCGAGGCCGGGTTGCGCGTCGGCGCTCTGCGCGTAGCCGCCGGGTGAGGCGCCCAGCGCGGCGACGGCCATGGCCGCGCCGAAATAGGGAGACTCCGGCGCCTCCCACGGTGCGTATGCGAAGTTGAGCCAGGCCCAGGCGCCATCGAGGGGACCGGTCTTCATCTGCTGCGCCCACATGTGGGAGAAGGCCAGCCGGGTGTCGTCCGCGAGCGTGCCGGTGCGCGCATCGCGCGTGGCCAGCACCAGCGCGTTCAGCACCGACTCGGTGCCGCGCGATTCACTCGACTTGGGCAGCCCGCGCGTCTGGTCCGGATACCACGGCTCGACCTCGCGCCACAGCCGCACGCGCGTGGCGACGTTCTCGAACAGCCGGTGTGACGCGGCAGAGGGCCCGGTTTCGCCCAGCGCCTCGGCCAGTGCTGGCCGCGCCAGCACGTAGGGCGTGGCGGTGTGGCACGACACACAGAAGGTGCCGTGGTCGCGGGTCGCGTTGGGCCAGGATGCCCACCACGCGAGCTCGTCGTCCAGGTAGGTTGCCGCCGCCTTCGCGTTCCATCCGGACGGGGCCTCACCGGCCGCACGAGCGAAGGTCAGGCCCAGGAGCCAGGTGCAGGCCACGGCGCCGAGGACGAGGGAGGCTCTGCGCATGGGGCATTCTACCCGCGCACTCCGCCCGGAGGGACGCGGCGCGCATTGCGGTGCCCCCTTATGGCAGGCAAAACATATGGCATATGTATGGCATGACCAAGACGACGGTCTACCTGCCCGCCGACCTGAAGCGGTCGCTCGCCCGCGTGGCGCGGGAGCGCGGCTGCAGCGAGGCGGAGCTGCTGCGCGAGGCCGTCGCACGGATCACCGCGGACGCCGGGGCACCCGCGCCCAGGCTGCCCTTGTTCCGGGCCACCGGCCCGTCGATCGCGGAAGACATCGACCGGGCGCTCGAGGGATTCGGCCTCCGATGATCGTGCTCGACACGGGCGGGCTTCGGATGGCCGACAGTGCTCCATCACGCCCGAGTGGTGGTGCGGTGTGCCACTCCCGCAATCTGGAGGGTAGGCGAATGCGCGCATTGTCAGTGGGTCTGACAGCGGCTCTGCTGTCGCCCCTTGCCGCGGTCGGCCAACCGCGAGCCATCGTTGTGGGCCAGGACACCGCGATCGAGATATCCCTCGACACAGGAGCGACCCGGACGATACCAGGTCCCCCAGCGCCCATGACCGACTTCTACGGGCGCGTCGCCATCGACGGGGGACGGTACCTCGTCGAGGCGAGCGCCCTCTTCGGTGGGACCTTCGTCGTCCGGGCATGGTCCCCGTTGACGGGTGAAATCATGACGTCGGCGCCCTTCGCGCTGGCGGGCACAAGTCTCCCCCAGGTCGTCGGTGATGCGAATCGAGCGCGAGCGTTCCTGTGGAACGGCGACGCCATCAGCGTGGTCACCACGAGCGGCATCGAGGAGATCATCGATGGGGTGTCGCCCCTTCCGCCAGATCCCTATGGGCGCGATCGCCTGATGGCGTTCTCACCGCTGCCCGAGACGCTGTTTGTCGTTCGCCAGGGGGCCACTCCGGAGCTCGCCCAGTTTCACGCGGATGGGACGTTCATCCGGGCCACAGCGCTGCCCGACCTCCCAATCAGTCTGGCCGCCACCTCGGATGGGGCGATGGTCTTTGTCGTCTCCCAAGGCCCGGCGCCGGGGGAGCCATGGACCCTGACCAAGTACGACGGGGCCACCGGCGCACCAACCGCGTCGACCAGCCCTGCTCCTGGCGCCCCTCCTGCTCTTTACGGGCCCCAAGCCAATCGTGCTGGACGAAGCAGGGAGTCGGGTGCTCGTGCGGCACGACAACGTCCTCGAGGTTCGGGGGTTCGATCTCCAACTGCACCACGGACTCGCCTATCCAGGTGGTCTCACGTTGTCCCGGTTTGATCTGGGCATCGATGAACGCACCGGACGGGCCATCGTGGTCACGCGGGAGTACCTGGGCTCGGGGGTTCCGGCCAGCCCCGCGATCGTGTCTGCAATCGACCTGGAGAGCGGTCTGGTGATTGCCGATCTGACACTGACAGACGCCGGCCAGAACTCATTGGCCGTCTTGACGCCCCCCTTGGCGCCGGAACTTCAGAGTCCCACAGTGGTCGGCCAATCGGTAACCCTGACCTGGTCGGCGATGCGCCAGGCCACCGCTTACAGCCTCGAGGCAAGCATCGGGCCCGGGACGCCGTTCTTCACGGTGTTCACCGGCCCGCACACATCGGTGACCGTTCCCAATGTCCCACCCGGCTCGTACTCGCTCCGGGTGCGAGCCGTCAATGCGATCGGCGCCAGCGAACCGTCGACACCGATCGTCGTGACCGTACCCGATTGAAGCGCGTCGCCGGCGTTCGGCCGCGGGCTGTTTCGGCAACCTGCTAGTCGGCCCGGTCGCGCCAGCCGGCGGCCCAGTTCTGCGCCTGCAGCTGATCGCACCAGCGCACCGCGCCGGTCCAGTCGCCGAACTCGCGGGCGCCCATCGGGTGGCCGTTGACGAACCAGACGACCGAGGCGCCGTCGCGGCGCGGGTCGATGAGGGCGTAGGAGGACTGGCCGTCGCCGCGGCTCATGCGCCACATGACGGTCGGCTCGTATCCCGGTTGCGTGGGGGAGTGGGACATGCCTCCCGCCGTGGCAAGGGTGATGCCACCGCGCGACGCCGCCCGCTTCCCTCTGGGCCGCGCGCGGCGCTGCTCGTGGAAGGTCTTCCGAGGGAAGACTAAGGTGGGGGGCCGGAATGTCTTCGCCCGGGGGCGCGACCTGATAAACTTCCCCATTCCACGGTCCGAGCGAGCCCGTTTCGGCCGCGAGAAGAGGTGTCAATCCATGCGCGTGCGAATGCTGCTGTCCGTCTGCGCGGCCGCCCTCACGGCCGTGCTCGTGTCCGCCACTTCCAGCTGGGCCCAGAACCCCGGCGCCACCCGTTTCGGCGTCTGGGACAACTCGACCAACCCGAACAACGTGATGACCTACGAGCCCTACGAGGGCGACGGCATGAAGATCACGGTGAGCAACCCCAGTGATCCGAAGGCCACGTGGAGCTACGTGACGAAGTTCGACGGCGTGTTCCGGCCGGTGACGGGCCAGCAGAATTCCGAGACGGCCGTCGAGATCATCGACGCCAAGAGCACCCGCATCCTCAACAAGCGGGACGGCATCGTCTACCAGGTGGTGATCAACACGCTGTCGGCGGACAACAACACGATCAACAACGAGTACATCCGCATGGACAAGGCCGGCAAGATCACGGGCGTCACGCACGTGACCTACATCCGCCGCAAGAAATAGTCCCCGGCTCAATCCACGATGGCCTGGTAGGTGAGGTTGCGCGACAGCACCTGCGCGTCGCCCACCGCCGGGCCGCGGTGCTGGATCATGCCGACGAACGCCAGGTCCATCGCGGGGTCGATCCAGAACCAGGTGCCGGCCGCGCCGGACCAGTAGTAGCTGCCGTTCGGCGTCGAGACGGCGGCCTTCCCCGCGTCCATCACCACCGAGAAGTCGAGACCGAAGCCCTGCCCGGGGCGATAGGTGGCCAGCGCCTCGCCTGAGAGGTGATTGGTGCGCATCATCTCCACCGTGCGCGGCGCCAGCAGGCGCGTGCCGCCGAAGGTGCCGCCATCGAGCAGCATCTGGCAGAAGCGGAGGTAGTCCTCGGCTGTTGAATAGAGCCCGCCACCGCCGGAAGGGCCGACCGGCGGCGTCGTGGGGTCGGGCATCAGCACGAGTTGCTGCTGACTGGCGGCCTCGAGCGTTCCGCTCGCCGTCTCCTCGTGCACCTGGGCCAGGCGACTCAGCTTGTCAGCCGGGACGTAGAAGCCGGTGTCCTTCATCCCCAGCGGATCGAAGATGCGCTCCTTCAGGAAGACGTCGAAGGGACGGCCCGAAAGCTTTTCGACCAGGTAGCCCTGCACGTCCACCGCGATGCTGTAGGACCAGCGCGTGCCGGGCTGCGCGAGGAGCGGCACCTTCGCGATGCGTCCCATCATCTCGTGGAGCGGAATCGTGGGCGTGAGAACCTGCAGCTGGCGGAACTGCCGATCGACCGGGTGCGCCTCCGACAACCCGTAGCCCAGGCCCGCCGAGTGCGTCATCAGCTCCCGCATCGTCATCGGGTGCTGCGGTTCCTCGAGCTTCGGCGTGCCGTTCGCCGCCTCGGCGGCGTGCACCTTCAGGCCGCGGAACTCGGGGATGAACTTCGACACCGGATCGTCCATCCGCCACAAACCCTCCTCGTAGAGCATCATCATGGCGACGCCGGTAACCGGCTTGGTCATGGAGTAGATGCGGAAGATCGAGTCCTTCTCCATGGGGTCCGGCTTGCGGATGTCCTTCCTGCCGTGCGCATCGAAGCTCACCACCCGTCCGTGGCGCGCGACCAGCGTCACGACGCCGGCCAGGCGGCCACCGGCCACGAAATCGCGCATGCGGTCGGAGAGGCGTGCAAGGCGCTCGGTGGCGAAGCCGGCACTCGAGGGATCGGCCGGCGCGAGGGTGCGTCCGGCCGCCGGCGCCGCGGTGGCGGTGCTGGTGGCCCGGCTCAAGGCGCCGGGCACCAGGGTGCCTGCGACGAACCCGAGGGCAAGGACGACGACGAGGGCGAGCCACGACAATGGGCGGGCGGGTCGGGCGAGCGGCACGGGGACCTCCTGGGCGGGTTGAGGAGGTGATAGTACCCGCGAGCGGGCGGACGATGGAAGGCGCAGGCGCGTTCGGCACAGGGGAGCTCGCGGGCTGCGCGTGCGCCTTCGGTTACACCGTTACACCCGGAATGGTCTACCATGGTGTAATCATGGCGCTCAACCTGAAGAACGCCGACGTCGAGCGGCTGGCGGCTGAAGTCGCGCGGCTGACGGGGGAATCGAAGACGGAGGCGATCCGTCGGGCGCTCGAGGAACGGCGGCAGCGCCTGAAGGGCCCGCCTACCGCGCGCCGTCGCGCCCGCGCGCTCGCGTTCCTCCGGACCAGGGTGTGGCCGACGATTCCCGCGGAGCAGCGCGGCCGCCGGCTCACCCGCGAGGAAGAGGACGAGATCCTCGGCTACGGGCCGGAGGGCGCGTGACCCTCGACTCATCCGCTCTCGTGGCCATTCTCTTCGCCGAGCCAGGCTACCTGGACCTCGTGGACGCCATTCTCGAGGCCGACGTGGTCCGCGTCGGCGCTCCCACGCTCGTGGAGACGGGGATGGTGCTGGCGGGCCGCCGCGGCTCGCCCACCGGTGGCGAGCTGGAGGGTCTCGTGCGCGAGCTCGGCATCACCATCGTCCCCTTCGGGGAGCCGGAGTGGCAGCGGGCGCTGGACGCGTCCAACCGGTACGGGCGCGGCCGTCACGCCGCCGCGCTGAACTTTGGCGACTGCCTCGCGTACGCCACGGCTGCCGCAGCCGGGGATACGCTGCTCTTCGTGGGAGGCGACTTCCGCAAGACCGACGTCCGCCCGGCGCTTTGACGACGTCCTGCCGAGGCCGGCCGCCGATGCTCGCGCGGCCTCGACCCGCGGGGCGCGTTCAGGGCTTGGGCCTCGATGCGGAGAGGGCCGCGATCCAGCGGTCGATGCGCTGCTCCAGCATCGTGAGCGGCATCGAGCCGCCGCCGAGCACTGTGTCGTGGAACGCGCGAAGCTCGAACCGGTCACCGAGCGCGGCCTCGGCCTTGCGGCGCAGCTCCTGGATCTTCAGCATCCCGATCTTGTAGGCCGTCGCCTGGCCGGGCGTGACCATGTAACGCCGCACCTCGGAGCGCGCCTGCGCCTCGGTCGTCGCCGAGTTGGCGAGGAAGTACTGCACGGCCTGCTCCTCGGACCAGCCCTTCGCGTGCAGGCCCGTGTCCACCACCAGACGAATCGCCCGCCACATCTCCGAGCCGAGCCGGCCGAAGCGCGAGTAGGGGTCCTGGTAGGTGCCCGGCATCTCGCGCGCGAGCCACTCCGCGTAAAGGCCCCAGCCCTCGGCGTAGGGCGTGAAGATGGTCTGCCGCCGGAACGTCGGGATGGTCGCCAGCTCCTGCGCGATGGCCACCTGCATGTGATGGCCCGGCAGCCCCTCGTGATAGGCAATGACTTCGAGCTCCGCCTTCGGCATCGCCTTCATGTCCGAGAGGTGGGCGTAGTAGGTGCCCGGTCGTGAGCCGTCCGGCGTGCTTGGGAAGTAGTGCTGCGCGGCACCCGGCTGCTCGCGGAACGGCTCCACGCGCTTGACGACGAGATCCGCCTTCGGGAGGATGCCGAAGTACTTCGGCAGGACGGCTTTGATCCGGTCGATGGCGGCCGTCGCGTCCTTGATGTACGCCGCGCGGCCCTCGTCCGTATCCGGGTAGTAATAGCGCGCGTCGTCCTTCTTGTCGCGCAGTTCCGCAAAGAAGGCCTGCAGGTCCCCGGTGAAGCCCACCTCCGCGCGAATGGCGTCCATCTCCTTGCGGAGGCGGGCCACCTCGTCCAGCCCGATCCGGTGAATCTCGTCGGCCGACAGGGCCGTCGTGGTCTGGTTGGCCAGCCGCTCCCGGTAGTACGCCGCCCCGTTGGGAAGCGACCCGACGCCGGAGGTCTTCTCGGGGGCGTTGAGGCGGTCTTCCTTCTGCCAGGCGATGACATCCTGATACGCGCCTCGGAACGGGCCGGTCAGCGCCGCGCGCGCGTCCTCGAGCAGCGCCTTGCCCTTCGCCTCGTCCAGCGCGCCTTGCTTCTGCAGGCCGGCGACCTTGGCCTTGACGTCGGCCCATACCGCGCTGTCCGTGCCGCTCTGGTCGAACGGCGCGCCGGTGATGATCTTCGTGGACTCGTCGATCACGAAGTCGAATGCAAACCGCGGCGGGCGCACGCCTGCGACGACGTTCTGCTTCGAGATCTCGATGAGCTGCCGCACCGCCCGGCCCGACTCGCGGATGCGCGCCACGTAGGCCTCCAGGTCCGATGCATCCTCCACCCGGTGGAAGGCGACGAGCAGCTGGGGGAAGAAGGCGTGGATGGCCGACATCTGGTCGAAGATGTAGGCGTTGGACCGGAAGGGCAGGGCCGCTTCCGACTGCTGCAGCTGGTAGACCCAGAGGTCGTACGACGTCTGCGCCTCGGGTGAGAGCTTTGCGTAGTCGAACGACTTCTTCATCTCGGCAACCGACGCCCGCTGCCATGCCAGCTGCTTGTCCTGTGCGGCAATGGACATGTCGTCGATGGCGGCGGACTTCCGGCCGAGGAAGGTCTGCTGGATGGGGCTGAAGGCGAGCTGTTCCTCGTACTTCTTCTCGAACCACGCGTTGATGCGCGTCGTTTCGTCCGGCGGGGCAGCGGGCTGCTGCGCCGGCAGTCCGTGGTGCGCGAGGAGGACGACGGTGGCGGCCGCGGCAATGGTCAGTCGTGACATGAGCGAAATTGTATCGATACGCTGCTACCGCACACGCAGATTCGAGAAGAACCCTTCGGTGCCGGGGCCGATCCAGAGCGCCACACCGCCGCCCTCGACGTCGAGCTTCAGGTCGTCATGATGCCGGTCAGCAGGTCTCCAGTGTCGACAGCCCCTGCCTCCGCGTCAAGGGCATGAGGCGCTTTCGCGGTGACGAGCGGCGTGGCGGCCATCAGGTTCACCCGCGCCAGGGCAGAGCAGGGCCGTCACACGTGTCGTGGCGCCTTCCCGGCGCGCTCGTCCTCGTCGCTCTGCACCCGCAACATCCGCGTGTACAGCCCGCCCATCGCGACCAGCTGCTCGTGCCGCCCACGCTCGACGATGCGGCCCTGGTCGAGCACGAGGATGCAGTCGGCGTGGCGGATGGTGGAGAGACGGTGAGAGATGACGAAGGTGGTGCGCCCCTGCGTCAGGTTGCGGAGACCTTCGAAGAGCAGGTGCTCGGATTCCGGGTCGAGGCCCGAGCTGGGCTCGTCCATGATGAGGATCTTCGAGTTCCGGACCATGGCCCGCGCGATGCCGATCCGCTGGCGCTGTCCGCCAGACAGCATGAGCCCTCCCTGGCCGAGCATCGTGTCGTAGCCTTCGGGGAGTTCCTCGATGAACGCGTGTGCCTGCGCGAGCCGCGCGGCCTCGACGATGTCGTCGCGCGTGGCGTCCGGTTTGCTGTAGGCGATGTTCTGCCAGACCGGCGCGTGGAAGAGCTGCGTCTCCTGGAGCACGAACGCGATCTGCCGGCGCAGCGACCGCACGGTGACGTGCCGCACGTCCTGGCCATCGATCAGCACCCGTCCCTCGACCGTGTCGTAGAACCGCGGGATGAGACTCACCAGCGTGGACTTGCCGCTGCCGCTCGGCCCGACGAGGCCGATCACCTGTCCGGGCTCGGCGACGAACGAGATGTCGGCCAGCACGAGGCGTCCCGGCGTGTACGCGAAGCTCACGCGATCGAACACCACGCGGCCTTCGGCCATCTCCAGGGGCCTGGCGTGCGGCGACCGGGGCAAACGCTCGTCGGCCTCGAGCACCGCGCGCACCCGCTCGAGGCCCACCGCGGCCTGCGCGATGCTGGTGCTCGCGCGGGCGAGCGACTGGATCGGGCGAAACAGCCGGCCCAGGTAGTTCAGGAAGACGACGAGGGCGCCCGCCGTCATCGCGCCGCTCAGGACCTCGCGGGCGCCGAACCAGAGCACGGCCGCGGTCCCCAGCGCGACGAACGACGTGACGACCGGCCCCATCAGCGACCGCACGCGGCGGGCGTAGAGCGCCGCCTGCACGCTCTCCCGGCTCTTGGCGCCCAGGCGCTCGCGCTCGAACGAGCCCTGCCCGAACGCCTTCACCACGCGGATGGCACAGAGGCCTTCCTGGACGATGCTCACCAGCTCGCTCTGGAGGCGGCGCACGTCGTGCGTGGCCGAGCGGATCACCGTGCGGAGCCGGACGACGAAGACGAGCACGAGCGGCATCACGGCGAGGGCCACCAGCGTGAAGCGCCAGTTGAGCGACAGCATCACCGCCACCATCCCGACGATGGTGAGGCTGTCGATCACGATGTCGAGGAGCGAAGTCGAGACGAAGTCCTGGACCGCGTTGATGTCGTCGGTGATCGTGCTGATGATGGGGCCGGTCTGGTGTCGGTCGTAGTAGGACATCGACAGCCGCTGGAGGTGCGCGTAGACGCTCTGCCGGAGGTCGTGCGCCACCCACTGGCCGATGCTCACCGTGTAGAAGGCGTTGAGGTAGGCGTTGGCGGCCTGCAGCAGCGCGATGACGACCGTGGACCCGACGGCGAGGTTCAGCAGCGTGAGCGCGTCGGCCCCCTCGCCGACCAGCGGCACGAGCAGCGCCGGCGCCGGTTCCGACCCGAACACCGAATCGAGCACGATCTTGAGCGGCCAGGGCTGGGCGAGGCTCATCAGGGTCTCGACGCCCATGGCCACCGCCACGACGAGCAGCCACCGCCAGTAGGGACGGACGAGGCGGAGAGAGAAGCGAAACACGTGTGCCCGATCCTACGGCGATCTCGACATCACGCGCCACGTGGCAACGTGGGATGAGCGGCTCTCAGCTGAGCCACGCGGCTCCTCATCCCAGGCGCAGTTCCTCTCCGTCGGCGGGAATCAGCACCGGCGTCTTCACCCCCGCCTGCTCGAGTCCCGCCCGCAGCGCGCTTCGGGTGAGCACGCAGTGATTGATCGCCTCCATGTGGACGGCAATCACGCGCGCCTTCGGCGCCGCACGGCAGACCTGAGCCACATCGTCCACGTCCATCGTGATCACGCCGCCCTCCAGGAACTGCGCGGCGCCGGCGTTGACGATGATGATGTCCGGCGTGTGCGACTCGATGGCGGCGGCCACTTCGGGGCACCAGACGGTGTCGCCGGCGATGTAGAGCGTTGGCTGGCCGCTCGTGCGGAGAACGAAGCCGGAGACCGGCGCGAGACGCTCAGCGACCGCACCGCGGCCGTGCTGGCCGCCAGTGCGCGAAATCGTGACGCCCTTCCACGACACCGCATCGGCCACGGGCTGCGCGGCGGCATATGCCCAGTCGGTGAACTTCACGGCGTCGGGCGGCTGGATCAGGAGAGCCGCATCCTTCGGCACGAGCTTCGTTGCCGCCGCATCCCAGTGATCGGAGTGCGTGTGCGTGACGAGGAACGCCTCGACGCCGTCCAGCACGCGCGCGGCGGGCTCCGGGAGCGGGACCAGCGGGTTCGGCCGTGGGTTCGGCGAGCGGGCGATGGGCGGCATCACACCCGGATCGCCCAGCATGGGATCGACGAGCAGCGTCGTCGCGCCGTAGTGAATGACGCAGGTTGCGTGTCGAATCAGCCGGACGCGCACGGCGGGCTCGGCCTGGGCCGCGTCGAGGGCGCGGCTGCCATGCGTGAGCGCAAGGCCGAGGCCGGCGGTGGCGGTGGAGTGGAGAAACGATCGTCGGTCCATCTTCATTGGCTCGCGCGCCGATTATCGCGTATTTGCCCCCCGGGCGGTGGCCGTGCGGAATCGGGCGCGTCTTCGAGCCGGCGCAGTGTGGGACAGGACGAGCCCTGCTGCCATCGCGACGGGCGACTTGTGTTGGCGCGATGGCCCGCTTCGGAAGAGAATATCAGCGACTTCATGCGCGAGTACCTCGAACAACTCCTCATTGTCCTCGCCATCGGCTCGGGCATCGCCATCCTGGCGAAGCGCGTCAACGCTCCGTACAACGTGGCGCTCGTGGTCGTCGGCCTGCTGCTCGTCCTGATGGACGTCCTGCCGCGCACGACGATGGATCCGAACGTCGTGCTGCTGCTCTTCCTCCCGATCCTGGTCTTTCAGGGAGCGCTGTCAGCGGATGACGTCAGCATGAAGCGGGCGGCGCGGCCCATCCTGGCGCTGGCCGTGCCCGGCGTCGCCATCTCGCTCGTCGCCACCGCGACGATCGCGGCGTGGGAGATCGGCCTGCCCTTCGCGGTGGCCCTGCTCCTGGGCGCGGTGCTGGCCATCACCGACACGGTGAGTGTGCTGCTGGCGTTCCGGAGCGTGCGCGTGCCGCACAAGCTGGCGGCCATCATGGAGGGCGAGAGCCTCTTCAACGACGGCACCGCGCTCGTGCTGGTCAGCGTCTGCGCCACGGTGGTCATGCAGGGGTACGCGGATCCGTCGGCGATTGCCCGGATGCTGCTCGTGGCCATCGTCGCCGGCCTGCTGCTCGGCGCCGTCGGCGGCACCGTCGGGGCCTTCGTCCTTCGGTTTGCCCCGGACGACCTGACCGCCATCCTGGCGTCGCTGGTCGCCGTTTTCGCGACCTCGCTCCTGACCGAGCACCTGCACGGCTCGGCGGTCATCGCGGTCGTCGTGGCCGGCGTGCTGGTCGGCCACGAGATGCGCACGCACCTCGAGCCCTCGCGGGTCCTGGCGCTGCAGGGCTTCTGGGAGGTGGCGGCCTTCGTCATCAACGTCTGGCTGTTCCTCCTCGTCGGCATCCAGCTGAGCGGGGACATGCTGGTGCGCGAGGCCTGGCCGATTCTGCTGGCGGTGGTGGCGCTGCACGCCGGGCGCGCCGTGGCCGTGTACGTCTGCTTCGGTGCGCTTCATCTCTCCGGGCAGGGCGTGCCGTGGCCGTGGCAGCACGTGATGGTGTTCGGCAACGTGAAGGGGGCGCTCTCGATGGCCGCGGTCCTGGCGCTGCCGCAGGACATTCCCTATCGCGAGCGGCTCATCGCCATCGTGTTCGGCGTCACGCTCGTGACCCTGCTGACCCAGGCCCTGCCGTTTCGGCGGTTCCTGACCTGGCTGGGCGTCGCCGGCACGGCGGCGTCGCCCGAGGTGGACAGCGGCCGCGCGGTGCTGATCGGTGCGCGGCGCGCGCAGCTCGAGCTCGACCAGCTGCTCGCCTCCGGCCTGATCTCGCGACGGGAGCATGCGGAGCAGCGCGCGGCCTTTCAGCGCGACATCATCGACGCGGAGCGTACGCTGCGGGCGGCGGGTATGCAGTCGCATGGGGACGTCGTGCTGCCAGCGGTGCTCACCGCGCAGAAGGCCGCCATCCTCGACGCCGAGCGGCGGGGCCTCATCACGGAGCGGACCGCCGGCGAGCACGTCGCCGCGCTCGACGAGAAGCTCCTCGAGGCGGCCGCGGGCGAACACTCCAGGGAGCACGGACAATGACGATCCTGATCGTAGGCGCGGGCCGGGCTGGCCTCGAAGTCGCCATCCAGCTGTCGCGCATCGGCCACGCCGTGACGATTGTCGATACCGACGCGGCCGTCACGCGCCGCGCCGCCGAGCAGTTCGGTCTCGTGGCGATTGCCGGCGACGCGACCACGGCCGAAGTGCTCGACGACGCCGGGATCGGGCGGATGGACATCGTCGTGGCGATGCTGCGGCGCGATGCCGACAACCTCGCGGTGTCGCTGCTCGCCCGCGCCGCCGGCGTCGAACGGGTGATGGTGCGGATGCGGGACAACGCGTACCGGTCCGTCTATGCGAACGCGGGCATCGATCGCGTGCTCTCGGAAACGGATCTCATCACCGGGGCGATCACGACGGCCGTCGAGCACGATGCCATCCGGCATGCGATGCTCATCGGTGACGGCGCGGCCATCGCGTTCGAACTGACGATTCCTGCCGGCAGTGTCGGGGCCGGCCGGACGGTGATGGAGCTGGCGGCCCGCCCCGATTTCCCGAAGTCCGTGGTCTTTGCGGCGTTATATCGCGACGAGGGCGGCGTCGAAGGCCCGCGCGGATCGTCGGTCATCGAGGCCGGCACGACCGTGCTGCTCGTCGCGCAGCGCGAAGAGGTCAGCCACGCGATTACCGCCCTGACGGCCCCGGTCGCGGACGTCGAGACCTTCCCGGGGAGATAGGGCAGACATGTCCCCAGTCGTCGGCTGGCCGTCGGTGCTGGGAGTGAGTACCTTCGCTGCCGGCCTCTACGCGTATCGCGGCGTTCTGCACGCGCCAGCTGCCGCCGGGCCGTCGAGGCTGCTGGCGCTCGCGCCGGTATTCATCGCGTCGGCGCTGGCGACGTTTGCAGGCGAACACTTCACGCAGGCTCGCGAATTCTCAGAGTTGGTTCCGAAGTGGCTCCCGCTCCGCGTGCTGGTTACGTACTTCGTGGGCGTCTGTCTGCTGGCGGCGGCGCTCAGCTTCGTCGCCCGACGATACATGAGGTGGTCGGCTTCGATGCTGGCACTGCTGTGTGCCCTGTTCGTGCTGCTGCTGTATCTGCCCAGCGCCTTTGCGCATCCCGGAGTCCGCATCGCCTGGATCTTCCCGTTCCGCGAGGGGACGTTTGCGGTGGGCGCCTTCTGCGTGTTCCTGTCCGAAGCACGACGTCAGCATGGGTGCCGGCGCCGCATGTCATCGCCTACCTCACCGGCGTCGTTCGTGGCCGACACGCTGCTGTTTGCGGGCATGATGTTCGCGATCGCATGGGAGGTCGCCGCGCAAGTGCGGGTCGACGTGATGGGGTAGTGCCTGACCCCTCACTTGACGATGACGATGAGCTCGTTCGAGGCCGGGCCCGGGCCGAGCGCGCCCACGGCGTGGACACGGACGTAGTACACGCCGACCGGCACGTCGTCGAAGGTCAGAGACAGTTGCGCGGGACCGGCGGTCGCCTGCGCCAGGTTCGACAGGCCAGGAGCCGACCCTGCCCTGAGCACGTACCCCACTGGTGCTGTCTGGCCAGGGGGCGGGCTCCACTCGAGCGTCACGGTGGACCCCGTGATGCGGCTCACGAGGTCGTGTGGCGGCAACGGCGGCGCTGGCACGTCACCCGAGTTGATCAACACCTCGTTCGAGGCAGGGCCGATTCCGTGCGCGTTCATTGCCCGGACGCGCACGAAGTAGAACCCCGCCGGGACCGGCACGACGGTCAGCGATCGC
The DNA here is from genome assembly GCA_020851565.1 of Acidobacteriota bacterium. Lineage (GTDB taxonomy): Bacteria > Acidobacteriota > Vicinamibacteria > Vicinamibacterales > UBA2999 > VFZN01. The sequence continues at coordinate 19,868 of JADZCN010000005.1, forward strand.
GCGTTCACGGCAATGGACGTGATGTCGGTGAGCCCGGTCGCCGAGCCGGCTTCCACGACATACCCCGTGATGCCAGCCGGAGCCCATGGCGTGCCCCACGTGAGCGTGAGACGCGGACCCGCCATCCAGCCCCCCAGGTCCGACGGAGCATCGGGTGGTGCCGGGGGTGAGGGCACCACGACCAGCTCTTCATCCGACGCCGGGCCAATGCCGTTGGCGTTCACGGCCCGCACCCGGACGAAATAGCGGCCCGGCAGAACCGCGCCGACGACGAACTGCGTGACGGCCGTCGATGCCTGCACGAACGTCGTCCCCGGCGAGGCCCCGGCCTCCAGGAGGTAGGCCGCAGGCATCCCGCCCGATGACGGTGCGCCCCACGACAGCCAGACCCTCGACCCGTTGACTTGAGTTCGCAGGTTGTCGGGAGGGCCCGGCAGCAGGTCGTTTGCCACCGCGAAGTCGACGCCGCTCGTCGTCCCACCGCTTGCGACCGTGATGGCCGTTCCCAGAGTGGCCAACTCCTGCTCCGTGCAGTCCTGCGCCTGGCACCGCACATCGTCGAAGATCTCGTTCCGGTAACCCGGCACGGAGGTGTACGCGTAGTAGGTGCCCGCCGGCAGGCCGTTCACGACGTACGCACCTGTTTCGTAGTCGACCGTGTCGCGCCCGGCCGGACGGATTACGGAGCCCTGGCGTGTGTAGATGGAGACTGCACCCGTGATGGATTGGCCGGTGGCCGCATCGCGGACGACGCCGCTAATGGAGCCACCGGGCTCGAGTGCGAAGTCGCGGCCGCTTGTCGTGTTCCCGAGCGTCAGCGGAACGAGGGTGCCCTCCGCCAGATCGCATCCGCGTCCCGGGCAGGGAACGTCGTCGTAGAGCTCCGCCACGTGATTTCCCCCGATCGGCTCGGCGAGCAGAAGGTAGTTGCCGGCCGGCAGGGCGCCGGTCTCGTACGCACCGGTCGCATCGGTGTAGGCATCCGGGAACACCGGCGGTGGGGCACCTGGCGCCAACGCATACACCCGGACGCCCGCCAGGGGCATCATCGTGGCGGCGTCAGTGACAGTCCCCGTGATGCGCCCGCCGAAGTCCAGGGCGAAGTCGCGCCCGTCAGCCGTCACTCCCACGGCGACGTCGATGGGCGTGCCGGCGACGACGTGACTCGCTTCGCAGTGGCGGCCGCAGGCGACGTTATCGTAGACCTCGTTGAGGTACCCGGACGACGTGAGGGCGTCGGTCCACGCGTGGTAGCGTCCCGGCGGCAGGCCCTCGATGACGTATCGTCCGGAGGCATCGGTCCGGGCCTCCTTCCAGCCGACCGTTTGACCGTTGCTCACCAGAGTGGCCCACACAGTTACCCCGGCGAGTGGCGCCGAGGTCCGGGCGTCCGTGAGGGTTCCCGCGATCGCGCCGCCGCGATGGAGCTCGAAATCGGCTCTCACCGTGCCGCCTGGCGTGACGACGAGTGGTGTACCGCTGGACAGCGCCGTGCCGATCGAGCAGGTGCCGGGGCACAGGATGTCCGAGAAGATCTCGTCGACGTACGCACGGCTCGCCCCAATGCCGACGGTGAACAAGTAGTAGACGCCGGGGTTGACCGTGCTGCGTGCGTTGCCGTTGGCGTCGGTCGTCATCATTGGGGCGCGGCACCAGGCCCCTTCCTCCACGCAGATCCCGATCCCGGTAACGATTGGAGCCCGGGTGATGGCATCGCGAACGGTGATGTTGATGACACCCGACTGGGCCAGCACAGGCGCCGCCCACCAGAGCAGGGCGCCCAGGAGCCACAGCGTGCGCCAGGCTGCCGTCTCCATTCGGGGTCGTGCCGCGACGGAATGACGACGATCAGAGAATCGAACGGATGCGAGGGGACTCTCCATGGCAGTCCTCCGAAACGCGTTCCTGGGCCGATCTGACGGCCACCCATCGGACGCGGCGCGCGCGCCGCAGGGATCCGTCCAGGCTGACGAGAGGCAAAGGCCGTTCCACGGCCCGTATTCGGAAACGGGCCACGCCAACGGCGCCCCGGACGGAGATCAGCGGCAGCCCGTCGGAGGTCGCCGGGAAGCCGCCAGTCCGCGGATCACCGAGCTCGGCAGTCCGCGTCGTCGGGGCCTCGATCGATGTTGATGCGTAACGTGCTGCAGTCGCTGAGGTTGTTGGGTTTCTTGGTGAGCCGCTACTGCGAGGGTAGGAACCAGATCGTATGTTGGCTGCGGCGGACGCGTTGCGCCAGATTCGACGGACGGACGAATGAAGACGTACGTTCTTGCGGCCCTCGTGTCTTGCCAACGCGGAATGTGCGTTCCTCAGACACTACTGGCGTCGCCAGTAGACGGCGTTCTCGAAGTCCGAGTGCTGCATCGGGCGTTAGCGCCAGTCGGCGATCGATGCGATAATCGTACGACGATACATTTATCGATGAGGTTCTGATGGACACGGTTACCATTTCTCCCAAGTTCCAGGTGGTCATTCCCAAGGAGATCCGGTCGCGCCTCAAGCTCCGTGCGGGGCAGAAGGTGCATGCCATGGTCTACGACGACCGCATCGAACTCGTACCGGTGCGACCGGCCAGGCAGCTCAAGGGTTTCCTGCGCGGCATCGATACCACCGTGACGCGCGAGCGGGACCGCGTGTGAACGTCGTCGATTCATCCGGCTGGCTGGAATACTTCGCTGACGGGCCCAATGCTGCGTTCTTCGCGGCGGCGATCGAGAAGCCCGCGGCCCTGGTCGTGCCCACGATCAGCCTCTACGAGGTGTTCAAGCGGGTACTGCAGCAGCGCGACCTCGGCGCTGCCCTGCAGGTGGTGGCTGTAATGCGGCAGGGGAAGGTCGTGGAACTGACCGAGGCGCTCGCCCTGTCTGCGGCGCGATTGTCGGTGAAGCACGGCCTGCCGATGGCTGACGCCATCATGCTCGCCACGGCGCAGGCGGCTGACGCGACGATGTGGACGCAGGACGCCGACTTCGAGGCCCTGCCAGGCGTCCGGTACGTGGCCAGAAAGCCCTGAGAGGCCGTCCCGGCGGTGTCGATGAGCCAGTTGCCTGCCGTGAGCAGCACTCCCGCCTCGTGAAACTTCACGACGAGTTGCTCGTCGAAGGCGTATGCGCGGTTCGCGGGCCATTGCAGATCTTTCGGAGGCGACCACGGAAACGGCTTGCCTTCCCGCTCCTGTCGCAGTCGTTCGAACGCATATTGCGGCTCGAGGCGTTGGAGCACCGTCGGGTCGGAGCCGGCTTCCGAGACGTGTGGTGGGCGGCGCGAACATCGCGTGAACCTTCACGCCGGTCCGGGTGTCGCGCGAAGCGGGCAAAGGCACCGCAAAATATCCGGCGGTGACAGCAGGGCGGCCGTGACCGAGGGAACCGGCCGAGCCGCATGGCGCCACGCGGTTCGCTGGCGGCCCTGGCGACGGCGGAGGGGTTCACCGGGAGAGCTGGGCCAGATCCCCCAGCTCGTCCCGGGTCACCCCGGGAGGCTATGTCAGCCGCGCCTCCGGCCGCAAGGCAGCCCGGGAAGAACGGGCCGCAGCTGCCGAATGAAATCACGGGAACATGGTGAGCCGCATTTTCGCCAGTTGGAACCAGCTGGACGGGTGGCTGCGGGCTGTGGACCGCCTCAGGCGGGCGGCGTAGGACGCCTTGACCGGCCCGCTTGGTTCGAGAAGTAACGGGGGGGGGCACGGAACTGCTTCCACTGTAAAGCATTGGGTGTGCGAGACTTGCCGCCCTCTCACCGCACTGCACTCTCTCGCCGGTCGGTGCATCACGCGCTTGACAAGCAACCGCCAGGCTGACTCGGCTCAGGTTGAGGCTATACTCTCCGATTTCGAGACCAGATGGGCGAAACGCTAACAGCCGTCGACATCTTTGCGGGTGCCGGAGGACTGAGCCTCGGTGCCAAGCGGGCCGGATTTCAAGTGCCGGTTGCGGTGGAGTTGGACGGCAACGTCACGCCGACCTATCTGAAGAACCACGCGGGAACCACCGTGCTGCAGACGGATGTCCGCCTCCTGAACGGGGCCGAGGTCTTGCGGCTTGTACCCTCGGGCCACGTCGATCTGCTGATGGGGTGTGCCCCCTGCCAGGGGTTCTGCTCGCTAACCGCAAAGAACCAGCGTAGAGACCCGCGGAACGGCCTCGTGAGTGAGATGGCTCGCCTTGTCGACGAGATGATGCCTGACGCGGTCCTCATGGAGAACGTGCCCGGTCTGGCCACCCGCGGCGACGAGCTTCTTGCCGCCTTCATCAGCCGGCTTCGCCGAGCTGGTTACAAGCCCAACTGGTGGAACGTGCAGATGGCCGACTACGGCGTGCCGCAGAACCGACGCCGGCTCGTGCTCCTTGCCGGCCGTGGGTTTGAGATCGATCTACCGCTGCCTTCCCACGCTAGGACGGCCACGAACGACCGCCCGGCGTGGAGAACGCTTCGAGACGCGATCTATGGCACGTCCGCTCCTCATCGCTTCGACCGAACTCGAACGGTCGGAGGACCGAGAAGAGTCAATTGGCACGTCGTTCCGTCAGCTCCATCCCACTACGCGATCCCGGCTGCGCGCGGCCATGCCCGGTCAGATGCGCATCGATCTCGACGAAGCGTTGTTGCCGGCGTGCCACCGCGACGGCTATGACGGCTTCCGGAACGTTTACATGCGAATGGCTTGGGACGCGCCCTCGCCGACCATCACTGCTGGTTGCACCACGCCTGCAAAAGGTCGATTCGGCCATCCTGACCGCCGAAGGACGACCATTTCGGTCCGTGAGGCGGCCACGATTCAGACCTTCCCCCCGGATTTCGAGTTCGAGACCGACAAGATGGACACGGTCTGCCAGATGATCGGCAACGCCGTCCCACCCTTGTTCGCTGAGCGGTTAGCCAAGCACCTGCGATCCGCGCTGCAGGCCAATCGGGCCACGGCTCGACGTTGAGGACAAGCGAGTACTCCGTGACTGAAGCCGCCCTCGTACTGAAGTACAGCCACAACATCGTCGAGCACCTGGGCTTGAAGCTCTACCAGAACAAGCCCACGAACGTGATTGCCGAGGTCGTGTCGAATGCGTGGGATGCCGATGCGACTCGTGTCGACGTCAACCTGGCGATGGAGGCGACCTCGCGCTGGATCGCCGTTCATGACGACGGCCATGGGATGACCAGGGACGAACTGGCCACGTCGTACTTGATCATCGGTCGTGGTCGACGGACGAAAGCGGACGACACGTCACGAAGCGGTCGTCGCTTGATGGGGCGCAAAGGAATCGGGAAGCTGGCGCCATTCGGTATTGCGCGCCACATGGACGTGCTCACCGCTACTGTGACCCGCGGCAAGTCGTGCGTCTACTGGCTCAGGTTCGACTTGACGCAGCTCCTGGGGCAAGGAGACGAGTCGGTAACGTATACGCCCGATGTCATCGCGAACGGGCTTCCCCTCTCGGATCTGCCGACCGACAAAGATCCGACTGGCGGGCAGGTCCAGCAATGGCACGCGCGGCTGGGGACCTCGGGAACGGGCACGCTCGTGCTCATGACGGACCTTTCACTGGGGCGAGCGATCAGTTCCCAGCAGTTGCTCAACTCGCTCGGTCACCGCTTCACGATTGCCGCCAGCGGCGCGTTCAGCGTCCACGTCAACGGAGAGCTGGCGACGAGCGACAACATGCTGCCCGAGTTCGATTTTCGGATTCCGGATGCGGGCCAGATCACTGAGTCCGTCGATGGCAGGGACGTACGGTACTGGATAGGATTCGTGAAGCGCGCAGACTGGCCCGCTGACCAGGCCGGCGTCGGAGTATATGCGCACGGCAAGATTGCACAGGACCGCCCATTCACATTCGGAGTGAAGGGCAAGGAAATCTTCACGCGCTACATGTTCGGTGTCGTCGAGGCAGAGTGGCTGGACGAACTCGAGTCCGATGTGATTTCCACGGATCGCACGAACGTGAATTGGGACGTCGCGGAAACCAAAGCCCTCTGCTGGGCGCGCCGCTCGGAAAGTGATCCACTCGCCGCTCAGAAACTGATCCACCTGGAAGCCTGAGGGCGGTTGCCCGAAGCGTGGGCTTCGGGTCCGCTGTGAGGGTGCTCACAGTGGATCTGGTACATGTCATTCGTCACAAGGTGTTGGTGGAGGGCCGGAGCCAGCGGGCGGTGGCCCGGGAGCTGGGGGTCTCGCGGCTGACCGTCAAGAAGTACCTCCAGGAGGCGGTCCCGGTGCGCCGGGAGACGGGACCGCGGGCCCGTCCGGTGTGGGCGAAGGTGGGTCCCCGCCTCGAGGCGCTCCTCGCGGCGTCGAAGGACTGGACGGGGGGCAAGCAGCAGCTCACGGCCACGCGCCTGCACGAGTTGCTGGTCGCTGAGGGGCATCAGGTGGGCGCGTCGCTCGTCAAAGCGGCGGTGGCGGAGTGGAAGCGCCAGCGGCGGGAGGTGTTCGTGCCGCTGACGTATCGGCCCGGTGACCTGGCGGAGGTCGACTTCTTCGAGGTGTTGGTCGACGTCGACGGGACGCGCCGGAAGGCGTGGCTCTTCCTCATGCGGCTGATGTATTCGGGCCGCGACTTCGCCTGGATCTACGAGCGCCAGGATCAGGTCAGCTTTCTCGACGGCCACGTGCGGGCCTTCGCGCACTTTGGGGGGATCCCGGCCCGCGTCGCGTACGACAATCTGAAAGCCGCCGTCGTACGCATCCTGGTGGGCGGGGCGCGGACGCTGACGCCACGGTTTGCCGCCCTCGCCTCGCACTATCTCGTCGAGCCATGCTTCTGTCGGCCGGGCGAGGGCCATGACAAGGGCGGCGTCGAGAGCCGCGGCCAGGCCGTGCGCCGACAGGCGCTGACCCCCATCCCGAGCGGGCCGACGCTGGAGGCGATCAATACGACGCTGCTCGCGCAGATGGACGCGCGGCTCACCCTGGGCCGGGATGGGGCCGGAGAGACGATCGGGACCCGCTTTGCCGTCGAGGCGGCGGCCTGGCGTCCCGTCCCCGCGCCGTTTGTGGCCGAGGCGACGACGGTCGTCAGCGTCTCGCCGCGGGCCCTGGTGCGGCTGGCGGGGGCGACGTACTCGGTCCCCTGTCGCTGGGCCGGGCTTGACCTCATGGCCCGGGTCGGGGCGACCACGGTGACCATCGTCGGGCGCGACGGCACGCGCATCCCGCATCCCCGGAAACGCTTCGGCGAGCGGTCGATCGACTACCGGCACTACCTGCCGGAGCTCGCCAAGAAGCCGCAGGCCGTGCGGCAGGTGCTGCCCGAGCTGCTGCGCGATCTCGGCGATCCGTTTCCCGCGGTCTGGGCGCACTTCCAGGGCGCCCATCCCGATCGGGAAGCCGCCCGGCTCCTGGCCAAGGTGCTCGGGCAGATTGAGGTCCACGGCCTCGCGCACGTGGCCACCACCCTCGCGGCCGCGCTGGCGACGGGCACCTCGCTCCTCGGGGCGCTGCGACCGGCGGTCCCGCCCGCGCCCATCGACGTGCCGGCGGCGCTCCGCGATCTCGACATCGGCCGCGGCTGTGCCGCCGACTACGACCGCTGGCTCACGGAGGCGCCGGTATGAGCGCCGCCACCCTCACGCGCGAGCTCATCATCACGCACACGCGGGCGCTGAAGCTGCCGGGCATCGCCCGGACCTTTGAGGGGCTGGCGCGGCAAGCGCGCGATGCGCACTGGCCGCACGAAGACTACCTCCAGGAAGTGCTGAGCGCCGAGCTGCTGTCGCGCCACGAATCGGTCATCCGGCAGCGCCTGCGCGAGGCGCGCTTCCCCGAGGTGAAGACGCTCGACACCTTTGATTTTCCCGCCGCCGAGGGGGTGAACGCCACGCAGATCCACACGCTGGCGCGGGGCGAGTGGGTGACCGCCCCCGAGAATCTGATCCTGGCCGGCCCCATCGGCACGGGGAAGACCCACTTGGCGATCGCTCTGGGTGTCGAAGCCACCAAGCAGAAACGCCGCGTGCTCTTCACCCGGGCCGCCGACCTCGTGCGTCAGCTGCTTGAGGCCCGCGATGCGCGGGAGCTGACGCGGCTCCAGCTGCGGCTCCGCCGGATCGACGTCCTCATCGTCGACGAGCTGGGCTTCGTCCCGTTCGACCGCGTCGGCGGCGAGCTGCTCTTCAATCTGATCACCGACCGCTACGAACGCCGCGCCACGGTCGTCACCACGAACCTCGCATTTGCGGAGTGGGTCACGGTATTTGCCGGGGATGAGAAGCTCACGACCGCGCTGCTAGACCGGCTCGCCCACCACGCCACCGTGATTACGACCAAGGGCCAGAGCTATCGCATGCGGAAGCGCCGCGGCCAGGGCTAGCCGCGCGCGTCCGTGGCCAGGGGTGGGCTCGGCCTGAAGAACGGCCGATCCTACCCCTGGCCACGGACCAGAGACGAGCCCGGAGTGAGAAGCAGCGTAGAATGAACGTCCTTCCGGTGGATCACTTTCCGAGCGGCGGACTGGTCTAATTTCCGAGCGGCGCCTCCATCTACGATTGGGGGCAGGCGCAAGTCCGCACTTGGGTGGCCAAGTTCGAGGACTGGAGAAGGCAACAAGAAGAGACAGACAACCGGCGCCTCGTCAAGAACGTGGTGCGCACGGGTGTTGCTCCGAAGGTCACCTCGGCCGAAGAGGACGAGATCGTTCGGCTCGTGTCGACGATCACTCCTTCGTTCGGCAAAGACACGGAGGCCAAGGAGCGCCTAGTCAAGGCCGTTTCTGACGCATGGGTGCAGAAGCCCATGCGGAAGCTGGTCAAGGACCTGTGGACGTCGCTTGGCAAGAATGGCGATGTCGCGCCGGCTGCGTTCACCGAGGTGGTCGAGCGCTTATCGTCGCACTCAGTGCCGGAGTCGCTGAACTTGGCCGTCGTCTTCGCCCAACGTGCGTTCGCGCTCACTCGCCTTCACGACTACGTTCACCATGGCTCAGAGGTCAACCTGCAACGGTTGATCGAGACGTTCCCGTGGATCGTGGAACCGGACCTCGCTGTGCTGACTGCGAACCAGCAGCTGAAAACCGCCTTAGAGAAGGCGGAGCAGCTCGACCAAATTCCTACCGGAAGGCGCAAGACTGTGGCTGGTATCCCCGACACGAACCGACCGGACTTCGTGTTCCTTTCGAGCCCAGAAGAACACTTGATCGTTGTGGTCGAGTTGAAGAACCCGCAGGAAGACCTGACGCTTGAGAACGAAGTGCAGTTGCAGGACTACTTGAACTGGTTCAGGGCACACTACCCGACATCTGAGCGCCGCGGATACCTGATCGGAAGGAATCCGAACAACGTCACGTCTCCATACGCCGAAATCAAGATCGTTCCGTGGACGGACGTGCTCGCCAAGTCCAGAGCGAGGAACCTCGAACTCCTCGCGGCGATGTTATTGCGTACGGGGGCTGGCGGCGTGGCGGACCAGCGAGCCGCGGACGCGATCCAACTCGGAGGCCCAGAGGCGAAGGAGATGTTGGATCGTTTGGCAAACGAACACGAGGAGATCCGTGATCTGATGAAGTCCTTCGAGCTGGTTCCTACGCCGGTGGAAAGCTGACCCTTCGGCCGGCGAGGCTCAGGGCCTCCTGTCGAGGCGCCGACGCACGATCTTCGCGAGCCTGACCGCGGCTCGGCGGGCTTCGTGCGGTGTCAACTGGTGCTCCCAGTATCGAACGACCTTCCAACCTTTCTGTTCGAGTTCGGCCGTTCGCTTGACGTCTCGCCCTCGGTTGATTCGGATCTTCTCGATCCACCAAGACCGATTCTGCCTGGGCGGGGAGAAGTGCTCCGGACATCCGTGCCAAAAACAGCCGTCAACGAAGACACAGACCTTTGCTCGGCGGAAAAGGAGGTCGGCCGAGCACCTCAATGTCGCCTCTGGCCGAACATTGACCCGAAACCTGAGGCCGAGTCGGTGAGCGGCAGACCGTAGGCTCGCCTCCGGCTGTGTTGTCCGTCCGACGTTGGCCTGCATCACCTTGCGCACAGCCAATGAAGAAGCTTGTGGCGCTCGTGACCGAATGGAAAGACGCGGTCGGCCTCGCTCAGCCGCCGATCTCGTCATCGGCGTCCTCCGGCATGCCTTCCTCGATCTCCGAGATGTCGGTTGCCGGCGCCGCGACCCTCTTCGACGTGAACAGATCCCCGTCGACTGAGATCAGCAGTGCGTTGTCCGTCATGTTGAGGACTAGCTCTGGCATTTGTCCCGCGGTCGGAAGGGCGTCAAGAAATTGCTCGATTGGCGCGTGGACGTACGTCTCAAGGAAGCGACCGAGAGTCGGACCCGCCGTCGCCTCCAAGTGGTGCCACGCGGCCTTGCCGATGTACACCTCGCCGCCATTGTCTCTGAACGCCTGTTCCAACTCCGTCAATTTCGGATTCGTCGTCGGATCCAAGACGACGAGAACTGGAACGTACCCGCTGTTCCGGCAATCCACCGGGAAATCGAGTTCCTCCCGCCACCGACCTTGCCCGGAGGCAGCGATGGTCACGCGGATCTTGATCTCATACGCCTTGTTCCCGCGGATGCAGTCAACCTGTCGGCCCTTGCCGCCGTCGTTCGTCCGTTTGACCGGGCTCTTGCGCGCCGGCGCAGGTACGCCCCCAATCGCGGCCGCAATGATGGGCTCAAACAGGTATCCTGTCTCCTGTCCGGCGCGGTTGTCGATGTCGAACATCCACTTGCGCCACAAGAGGAACCCAGTGAGTGCGTGCGCACTCATGGTGCCGAACTGCAGTAGGCCACGGGGACCGACCTGGTCGATCGTTGGCAGCGGCTGGACCTCCAGAATCCGTTCGTACTTCAGGCGTGCCTTGTGAAGAGCAGCTAGGCATGCGAAATACGTGTCGACATTCGGATCTTCGACAATCAATCGCTCGAACAACTCGACCGGGTCGCCCCCGGTGGCCTCAAGGGCGGCGAGCGGATACGGGCCGAAGAACGGAGGAACCGGCTCGGTAAACTCGGGAAACTTGGCGAGAACGCCGAGATCGTTCGCGATGACAGCAAACAGGAATCGACAAGCCCCTTCGGTCAGCGCCACCGCCTGACCACCACCGCCCAGCGCGCGTGCCTTCTCCAGGATCGCTCGTTGAGCGTGCGTTAGCGCCAAAATGACATCTGCTCCTGCGCGACGAGTGGTGTCAGTCCGAAGTGCGACTCGACGCGTTCCGAGATCGCGCTCAACGCCGGACTCATGCCCGTCGAGAGCGTGGGGATGAAGCTCACCAGCCGACCCGAGAGAGCGGGTGTATGTTGCCCTGCCTCCAAGTCTTTCCGCAGAGTCGTCGCCAAAACGTACGCAAGGCGGGGCGGAACCGCGTTCCCGATTAGTTGCTGACGCTCGCCGATGCTTCCACCGAATACGAAGTTGTCCGGGAACGTCTGCAGACGTGCACACTCGCGCAGGGTCAGGTTCCTGTTCTCGAAGGGGTGCAGGAACTCAGACCGTGCGGCTCCAGTAATCGCCTTGCTGGGCTCGTCCGGCTTCAACCGTCGCAGTCCGGCTGGCGCGCCGCCTCGCTTCTCGGAGGGAGTCCCATCCATAACGCGGCGAAACGCCCTGCGGCGGTAGCTCTCGTGCCACAGGTCCGAAGGGAGGTCCCGCATCGTTTCACCCGGCTTCAGACGAATGGCGCGTTCGAGATCGACGCCAACCAACCTTGGGGCGAAGTGGTCACTCGGCTCACCAGGAGGTTCCTGACTGGCAGGCGGCAAGTCTCGCAGCGTCTCTTCGAGCGTCGGCGTCAGCGCTAAGTGTCGCGCCGCCAAACGCGCCCCTGGCGCCCCGTACGCCGTGTGCGTGAATTCAGGAAACGTTGGAATCCAACCGAGACCGCCGATGGCAATGACACGCTTCCGGTGCTGTGGCACGCCGAAGTTGGCGGCGTTGACCTTCCGAACGTGGACACAGTAGCCGGCCTGAATGAGCGGATCGAGCAACTCGAAGACGTGGTAACCGTCTTCGGCGGTCAGAAAGCCCTCGACGTTCTCGAACACGAACGCTGCCGGCCTAAGCCGAGCGATCGTGTTCGCGTACCAGCCCACAAGCGTGTTGCGAGCGTCTCCGACGGCCCTCATCCCGGCCGACGAAAAGCCCTGGCACGGGGGGCCACCCACGATCACCGTGGTTTCGGGCAGGTCCGTCAACTCCGTGACGTCAGCCTGCTCAGCTGGCGAGGCGAAGTTGAGCCGATGGGTCTCCACCGCAGCTCGATTGTGGTCAATGGCGAGCGCGCACTGGAACCCAGCGGTGTCGAACCCACTCGACAGCCCACCGGCGCCACAGAACAGATCCAAGAAGGTGAACGTCTCCACTACTTCGCGCACTCCCGTGTCCTGAATTCTAGCAGGCTGCTGAAATAGTACTCGGCGGTAGCCGTGAGGTTCACCCGGCAGAGGGCTCTGCGTGGTGGTGATGACCGGTCGGGGCGTGACGCCCCGCCGCGTGGCCGCGCCGTCACGCGGGCGCGGCCAGCAGCCGCCGCATGCGCACGATGTTGTACGCGGCGGCGGTAAAGGTGAAGAGCCAGGTGACCAAACGCTGCCCGCGATGGCGAAGCTTCCGCAGCCCACCGACCGTCTTCATCCAGCCGAAGCCTTGCTCCACGAGTTTGCGCTTCCGTTGGCTGACCGCATAGCCGGCATGCCGCGTCGTGCGCCCGTCGATCGCACTCCGGCGGCCGGTGGTGTGGGCGGCCACGTGCGGGGTGACGTGGAGCGTCCGCAGGTCGGCAATGAAGTCTCGGGTGTCGTAGCCCTTGTCCGCCGCCAGGGTGACGCGTCGGCCATGGGCCACCGCGGTGATCATCTCGCGGGCGGCGTCGCGTTCGCCGTGACCGTCGGCCGCCGTGACCGTCGCGTGGACCAACAGGCCGGAGCGATGTTCCAGCAGCACATGGCCCAGATAGCCAAGCCGAGCCTCGCGGCCGCGCGCCTTCTTGTACAACCGCGCGTCGGGATCGGTCGTCGACCGGTGGGTCGCATTGCGCCGGCGCTGGCCGTGGAAGTTGACGGTCGGGTTGCCGCCCGCCGGGGGCGGCGGGTCCTCGTCCTGCGGGCGAAAGCTCTTGTGACTCGCCCACGCCTCCAGCAGCGTCCCATCGACCGTGAAATGATCGTCCGCCAGCAACCGGTCGGCATCGGCGTGAATCAGTACCGCGTCGAAGAAGGCGGCCGCAATGTCGCCGTCGAGGAGCCGGTCCCGATTCTTCGTGAAGGTCGTCGGCGCCCAGACCGCATCATCGATCCCCAACCCCACGAACCACCGGAACAGCAGGTTGTAATCCAGTTGCTCCATCAGCTGCCGCTCGCTGCGGATCGTGTAGAGCACCTGCAGCAGCAACGCGCGCAGCAACCGCTCCGGCGGGACCGACGGCCGGCCCCAGCGCACGTAGAGGCCGTCGAGTTGCGGCCTGATCTGGGCCAGCGCGCGGTCCGTGATCGCGCGAATTGCCCGCAAAGGGTGGTCTGCCGGGACGCGGGCCTCCAGCGAGACGTAGCTAAACATCGACCCGGGCTGCTCGTCGGCTCCACGCATGCCGAGCATGGTAGGGCGAGGGGATCGATCTGTCGATCCCCTTTCGCCTACTATTTCAGCAGCCTGCTAGAGCAAAGGCGACCAGAAGTCGCAGGTCGTTTCGCGCGGCGGAGAGGTATACTGCGCGGAGCAGTCCTTCGGTCGCCTGCTGGCCCTGTGCTGATGCACGCGGGCCGAACCCATCGCTCGGTCGCCTCAGCGGCCCCGAGCTCGGTTCCCACAGATCACTCCCTGAACGTCGCGCGGCACACTGCCCCGAACGCTCAGCGCCTTCCTGAATCGCCCTGCGCGGCCATCGCCCGGGTGCCTTCACGGACAACCGAACACAACGCCTTCCTGGCTTGCCGAGCGGTAGTCCGGTGCAGCCGAGCGAAGGCTGGAGGACAGCCATGTTCGATCCGCGAGATGACGCGCGCGACCGTGACGGGCGGGAGGACGGCCGCGCGCGCGTGTACGACAAACGGGACCGCGACGACGACCCGCGCGAGGGGTTGATGCGTGACCTCGACCTGCCGCGAGGCGAGGAGCGCGAGCTGGTTGCGGTCCGTGACCGTGTCTACGAGTTGGACGGCGAGGACAGCCGCACGCTGGCCGCCGTCGGCGCCTTTCGCGTCGTGCCCGAGCACGACCTCGACATCGACCACGACACGCTCGACCACCTGCACGACGAGGGCCTCGTCGAGACGGTCGATCTCGGCGACGACGAGCGGGGCCTGACGCTCACGCGCGAGGGCCGCGAGCTGCTGGAGTCCCATTCATTGGACCGCGGAGATGAGCCCACGCAGGACTTCTACGCGGGCATCAGCCGCGAGCGCGAACTCGATCACGACTCGAACCTCTACGCCACCTACCGCCAGGAGGAGGCCCGGCTCCGCGACGAGCACGGCGGGCTCGAGGTGAAGCGCCTCGTCCTCGACCACGACATGAAGCGCGAGTACCAGGAGTTCCTGCAGGAGCACAACCGCGGCCGGTCCGACAGCGATGGCCGTCCAGACCGTGACGAGCACGAGATCCGCGAGTGGGCGCGGCAGCACGACCTGCCGTACTTCGACGGCCAGGTGCACTTCCCCGACTACCGCATCGAGTACGAGGTGGACGGACGCGAGTTGCACCAGGACGTCGAGCTGTTCACCGAGCACTACCGCGGCGCCCACGCGGCCAGCTACGCGCAGACCGGCTTCCGCATCTACGTCGTCGGTTCCCGCGGCGGAAGCGGGCGCTCCGCGCAGAATCCGCGGCTGATGGACGAGTTCCTATGACACCCGGATTCACGTTCGCCGACATCTGCGACAGCGTCACCCAAACGCGCGTCGAGGCGCTCGCTGGCTACGGGTTCACCGAACGACAGCGGCGGTTCCTTGTGACCGTGATGGTCCACTCCGGCTGCTTCCTGGAGCGGCAATACTGCGCGTTCACCGAGACGGTTCGCGGCCAGAACAGCCGCGACTTCATGGCCCGCCTGGTCGCCCGCGGATTCGTCCGGGTCATCGAGCCCGGACCCGTGCGGCGCGGACGGCTGTACCACATCCACCACAAGCCGCTCTACGAAGCGATCGGCCAAACCGACAACCGGAATCGCCGCCTGCGGCACATCGGTCGCATGGTCGAGCGCGTGATGATCCTCGACGCCGTGCTCGGCGATCGGCGCTGCTCGTGGCTGAGCCCAGCGGCAGACAAGTGGCGGTTCTTCTGTCTGAAGCGCGACAACTACCTGCGCCCCGACGACTACCCTCACCTCGCCTTCGGGACGGGCCGGCAGCGGACGATTCGCTGCTTCCCCGACAAGCTGCCCATCGGCATCGAGAAGGACGACCACGATCGGCTGGTCTTCCTCTACCTTGTGAACCGGCGGCTCCCCGTGGACTTCCGACAGTTCCTCATCCGCCACGCCAAGGTGTTCGGATTCGTCACCACGCGGACCCTGCGATTGCTCGTGCCGCGCCGGTTCAGGAAGGCCATTGCGCTCTACAAAGCGGCCGTCCGCGGGGAGCTCTGGACGCCCATGGATGCCAGCGTCTGCAAGTCACTGGAGACCTATTTCGCCCAGTGCCGGGCCGAGGGTGGACACATCACCGAGCCCGACGATCGATACATCCGCGAGGAGTTCAGGAAGCAGGGCATGCCGAAGATCCAGGCCCTCTATCGCGCGTGGCGGCGCGACGGCGATCAAGTCCTGTGGTGGGCCAACTCCCACATCCTGCGCGATGCTCACCAAAGGGGCAGTACACGGGTCGAGGTCGAACAGCTGAACCGACAGTACCTCCAGCTCGCGGGAACCATGGACCGTGACATCTGGGCTAATAGGGGGGCCAAGCGAAAACCGCGTCAGGTTGGCCCCCCGGTTGTGACGCCCGATCCAGACTCGCTCTCTCCCCTGGTTGGCGATGCGCGCGAACCGCAAGCAACTGCTTGATGCGGCGTACTTTGCCGCTCATCGGCGAGCGAGGCGGCGCTCTGTGCCGACTCGTCCGAGCACGCCGATGCCGAGGTCACTGCAGGAACGATGGCGTGAACGACCCCGCTGCCGTGCCCGGCACCTGACCCCACGGTGCCCTGACGGGGTCGTTCACGCCATCGGTGGCCGTGGCCCGTGTCAGTGTGGGCGTGCCCGGTTCGTGCAGGAAAGGCGCGCCACCCGTATGCCTACAGGCTGGGCCGGATCCGACCGCAGAACTGTGCCGGTGCACGCCGCAAGAATCGGTTCGCGCATGAGCACGGTTCTCCCGCCGAACCTGTCCATGTGCCGCGCGCAGTTCGAGGCGCGTCACCACCGCACCGAGGATGCTGACGCCGTGCTCGCCGTCGTCAATGCTCTTCGCTTCGCTTCGACCCGGCCGGTGGCCGGGCCTTCGGGCATTGACGACGCCTGCGCGCGGCGGCGATGGGCAACGGTGCGATGGTGACGAACGAATTGAGCGAGCACACGAGGTTGACGACGACAACGCGCGGGCGTATGTTGGCTTCATTCCGTCAGTGCCGCACGGCACTCCTCCGGTTCGCCACACTGGCCTCCGGAGCGCGCATTCCGCCGATCGCCCCAGGGCACGGTATGGAGCGCACCTCACGACATCGTAGCCTGTTACAGAACCGCTGACCGCGGATGATCTGAACGCCATAGGTTGCGAACCCGATCGCCTCGTGCGGCGGCGCGTTCTCAGGACCACGCGACGCAACGAGGCAGCGTTCCCCTGACGGAACGCTCGTAGACGGACGCGTGATCAACGCGACCGCCGCCGCTCGGAGCACAGCTCCCGCGGAACGATGCCGGTGCACAGCCGCATCCGCGCTCCAAACAACGACGCGTCGATCGCCACATCGACGCGCCGGAGCGCGCCACTCACCCAATCACCAATCGCGTGCGAGTGGGGGACGCCATGGAAGTGCCCGAACCTGTGGGACTCGTTCCGGAATCGATCTCGATTCCGCGCTGCCGGGAGTTGCTCGGCGAGGAGGCCGACGCGCTCACCGACGAGGAGGTGCGCGATGTTGCGCGCCACGCGGAAGCGATGGCGCGCGTGCTGATTGCCCTGGCCCTGCAGGACGGCGGGAATCACTGACGGCCATGCCGCGCAGACGTACCTTGCCGCCCGCGGGCGATGGGACTACGCTGACCGAGATGATCGGCGCGGTGATCTACGTGCGCGTCAGCACCAAGGAGCAGACCGAGAACCTGAGTCTGCCGACCCAGCTCAAGGCGTGCGAGGAATACTGCCGGCGGAACGGCTACGAGGTCCGCGCGCGCTTCCACGAGGAAGGCGAGAGCGCCAAGACGACGGACCGCAGCCAGCTCCAGGCGCTGCTGAAGTACTGCCGCACGCACAAGGGCCAGGTCCACTTCGTCGTCGTGTACAACCTCACGCGCTTCGCGCGGGAAAAATACGACCACTTCGCGCTCCGCGCGCACCTGAAATCGCTGGGCATTTCGCTGCGGTCGGCCACGGAGCCGATCGACGACACCTCCACGGGCAAGCTGATGGAAGGCGTGCTGGCCGCCTTCGCGCAGTTCGACAACGACGTCCGGTCGGATCGCACGCGCGCCGGCATGAAGGCCGCGCTCGAACTTGGACGCTGGACGTTTCCGGCGCCGCTTGGCTACCTGAACGCGCCGAAGTGGTCGAAGACGAGTCTGGTTCACGACCCGGAACGCGGCCCGCTCGTCCGGCAGGCATTCGAGGAGCTGGCGACCGGCCAGTTCACAAAACAGGAAGTGATCGCCCGCGCGAGCGACGCCGGCCTCCGCAGCCGCAAGGGGTTGAAGCTGTCGCCTCAGAGCTTCGGCCAGATGATGCGGAATCCGATCTACGCCGGCAAGGTCGAAAGCCCGGACTACGGCGTGTCAACGAAGGGCAACTTCGAGCCGCTCGTGGACGAGGCCACGTTCTACCGCGCCCAGGCCGTCCTCGACGGCCGCATCGTCGTCACCGGCCCGCGCCAGCGGAACCACCCGGATTTCCCGCTACGCGGCTTCGTGCGCTGCGAGGCGTGCGGCCGGCCGCTGACAGGCAGCTGGTCTAAAGGTCGCAACGGCCACTACGCGTACTACCACTGCCAGAAGCAGTGCCGCGCCGTGAACGTGAGCAAGGCCGTGCTCGAAGGCGCGTTCGCCGACGAGCTCGCGCTCCTGCAGCCCACGGCCGGCTACATGCGGATGGTTAAGGACCGCATCCTCTACTTCTGGGAACAGCAGCGAGCGGAGGCGCAAGATCGGACTGCCGAGCAGGAGCGGCGGGTGAAGGCCATCCAGCAGAAGCTCGATCGGCTGGACGAGGCGTTCCTCTACTCGGAGTCGATCGACCTCACCAGCTACGGCCGCCAACGCGACAAGCTGCGTGAGGAGCTGACGCTCGCCCAGATCGACCACCACGCCGTGGCGGTGGACGAACTCGACGTACAGGGCATCCTGGCGTTCGCAGAACGCATCCTGCCGCGCGCCTCAGACATCTGGGTTCAGGCCTCGCTCGACTACAAGCAGCGTCTGCAGTTGCTGTTCTTCCCCGAGGGCATCGCGTACGGTGGAAATCGATTCAATCGAACCGCTGTAACCGCGCCGGTTTTCAGGTACTTGGAGCCCGGGGAAGTGCTGGATGAAAGAGTGGTGAGCCCGGAAGGACTCGAACCTTCAACCAACAGATTAAGAGTCCCCCCGAATATCTCCGCGTAAGTCCGCACGAACACGCACAGGCCCGTATTCATTGCTGTTTTCGTGCTACCCTAGCTACCACAACTACGCACAACTACGTAGGGGAGTGGTAGCTATGTGGTAGCTAAGCGCCGGCCGTCAACCAACAGAATCCCGTCTGTCGCGTCACCAAAGGCGAAGCGGTTCACCGTCACCACGGTGAGCGACCTGCAGCCGAAGCCTGGCGTCCAGTACACCGCGTGGGACACCGAGCCCACTGGGTTCGGCGTGCGCGTGTCGCCTGCCGGCACGAAGACGTTCATCTTCAAGTACCGCACAAAGGCCGGCCGCGTTCGCTGGGCCACGCTCGGCCGCGTCGGCGATGTCGCCCTGGACGACGCCCGCGACCGGGCGTACCGGATGCGCGGCATCGTCGCCGATGGGAAAGACCCGCTGCGCGAGATCGACACGAGCCGCGGCGCCCTGACGGTGAAAGAGGCCCTGACCCGCTACCTGGCGCACGTCGAAGCGAAGCGGAAACCGCGCACCCACGCCAGCTACCAGCAGATCATCGACAGCGTGATCGCCCCGCGGCTCGGCAGTCTTCCCGTGCTCGAGCTCGGCAGCGACGACGTGCTGCGCCTCCATCACGAGTTGCGGGCCACGCCCGTGCATGCCAATCGCGTCGTGGCCGTGCTCTCCGCGTTCCTGTCGTGGTCGGTGAAGGCGAAGCTGCGCCCGGCCGGCCCGAACCCCTGCGAGGGCGTGGAGCGGTATCGGGAGGCGCGGCGGCGCCGCTACCTGACGGCCGACGAATACGCGCGCGTGGGGAAGGCCCTGCGCGACGCGCGGAAGAGCGGCACGATTGCGTCGGCCCCGCTGACCGCCATCGAGCTGCTGCTGCTCACCGGCGCCCGACCGGCCGAGATCACGGCGCTGGAATGGACGCACGTCCAGCTCGACGCCGCCGTGCTCGCGCTGCCCGACAGTAAGACCGGGGCGAAGCTGATCCACCTGGCGCCCGAGGCCGTCACGCTGCTCAAGAAGTGGCCGCGGTGGGCGGGCAGTCCCTACGTGTTCCCGGGCCGGCGCCGGGGCGTGGCCGGCGACCACATGCACGGCAGCACGCTGTCGCACGTCTGGGATGACATCCGCGAGGCCGCCGGGCTCGACGACGACGTGCGGCTCTATGACGCCTGCAGGCACAGCTACGCGAGCACGGGCCTGTCGCAGCACGGGCTGAGCCTGGCCGCCATCGGCGAGCAGTTGGGGCACGCGCAGCCGGCGACGACGGCACGCTACGCACATCTCCATCACACCGTCGCGCAGCAGCACGCCACGCTCATCGGCGGGACGATCGCCAAGGCGCTGAAGCGGAGGACGAAATGAGGGCGCGACGGCTCCCGGCCGCCGTGCGGGCCGCCCTCGCTGACGCCTTGACGCCACACGCCCTGACGCCCGCCCTTGACAGGGCGCTGGCGGCGGCGCTGGCGCACTACCAGGCGGCCGGCGACTCCGTGACGGCGGGGCAGTGGGCGCGGCGGCGCGCCGCCCTCGCGCGCGCCGCCCAGGCGAGCACCGCGCTGCTCGAGGCCCTCGACGCCGTTGATCGCGCGTGGCAGCAACCCGCCCCACCGTCTGAGCGGGGCGGGTGGTTCGTCTCTGACGCGCATGGCGCACTGAGGCGCGAGACGCTCGCCTGCACGGCAATGTGGCGCGACTGGATCGGGGCACCGCATGCGCCGCGGACACGGCCGAGCCATCGCCCCTCGGACGCGCGCCGCCACCAACTCGCCCTGGCCATCCTGTTCGCGCTGCAGGACGCGCGCGTCCCGATCGCCGTGCACCGTCGGCAGCGATCGATCGCTGAGGAGGTGCTGCGCGTGGTCTTCAGGGGCGCGGGCGCGCCCCTGGGCCGCGATGCCTACCGGCAGATGCGCACGTGGATGACACGGGCTCGACAGGTCACCCTGATGATCGAACGTCGCCGCCCGCGCTGAGTTCGATCACCGGCTGGGATGGGGCGATCTGGCATCCTGCCGGCATGGACGCACAGCAGACCCACGACCACCCGACACCCATCCTCTACGACACGGCCGGGGCCGCCCGGCGCATCGACGCCCGCCTCTCGCCCCGCACGATGGAGCGGTGGCGGCGCTCCGGCTATGGCCCGCGGTACGTCGTCATCGGGCGCCGTGTCGGCTACACCGACGAGGCGATCCGTGAGTGGCTGACGACGCAGGAGCGGCGCCACACCCAGCAGAAGGTCTGATGAGCGGCTTCGTCAAGATCTACGGCTCGATCCTGCGATCATCCGTCTGGCTGGAGGACGCCCACACCCGCCTACTCTGGATCGCCCTGTTGGCGATGGCGGACTCCGAGGGGTTCGTCGACGGCGCCGTGCCCGGCATCGCACACGCCGCGAACCTGCCACTCGACGCCGTCCAGCGTGGCCTGGAGATCCTCCAGAGGCCCGACCCCCACAGTAAGGACCCCGACCACGAGGGGCGCCGCGTCCAGGCGGTGCCGGGCGGGGTCCGGGTCCTTAACTACACGAAGTATCGGGAGTCCCGGTCACCGGAGCAGGTGCGATCGGCCGCACGGGTGCAACGCTGGCGCGAACGTCAACGCGGCGTTACAGGTAACGCATGTAACGCAGGTAACGCGCAGAAGCAGAAGCAGAAGCAGAGTACAGAAGTACAGAAGCAGAGATCTTGTAGTACCAGCCAGCCACGTACGAAGAGAGAGGCGCAGCGTGTGGGTGTACCCGCGGACGCAGCGACGACGACACACACACGCTCCCGCGCGCATGCGAAGTGCCACCCCGAGATCTGTCGGGCTCTTGGCGCGCCTACGTGCCTGAACCGTGAACACGTCGAAGAGCTGGGCGCCGCAGTCCTGAACTACGAACCAGCAGAAGCGATCAGCCAGTTCGCGGCGTTCATCCGGCAGTACGCGAGCGACGGTCAGCCGATGGCGCTCGACGCGGACGTCTTCCGGCGCGGGCGGTATCTCTGGGACACGTGGGTGGCACGACTGGGGAGGTACTGATGGGCATCGTGATCCCCCGACCCACGGTCTACGCCGCCGGCCACGTCCTGGCCGAGCGCCGGAAAGGCCTCGTCACCTGGCAGGCCCGGATCAGCCACGACAGGAACCGCCTCGAAGTGGTGGGCATCGTCCCGCCGTCCACCGAGCCCACGGTCATCGAGGTGCTCACCGAGCGCGAACTACGGGAGCTGCTCGGATTCGCAGACGACAGGACGCCCTCATGAGCCTGGACTACGCCAACCCATCGCTGCGCCCATCCCGCGACAGCACGGCCATGTGGCGGACGTGCACGGACTGCGGCGACGAGTTCAGCATCACACACGGCGAGGTGACCTTCACGGCCGAAGCCGGCGTCGAGCTGCCCGACCGCTGCCGATGGCACCGACCGACACGACGCGAGGCGATCGCGGCGCGACGGCAGGCCGCGGGGGTATATCCCGATCCGGATCTTGGCGGAGGCGCGATCGCCCGAACCGCGCCGGGTCCACGGTCCCTTCCTGTTCGAAACCAAAACCGCGGAGGTGCGTGACATGGGCGGACCCGGATCCGGCGGAAAACGCGCGAATTCAGGCCGAAAACCGCTCAACCCGACGGTGGGCCGCGTGTTGGGCTCGCGCCGTGCTGAGCGACGCGCGCGCGCGGCCGCGGCAGAAAATCAAAACCCGCTCGCGAAATCAAAACGCGGGTACGACCACCTACCGCACGAGCTGTTGGACTTCTGGGCCGGCTGGAGCCCTTCTACGCCCAGGCAGTCGCGCTGGTCGAGTTGGGGCGAGTTCTTGGCCGATTGGCGGCGCCACAAGGCCGCCATCGCCGCGCGGCACCCGAGGACCGGCCAGCGGGAGGCCTTCGCCGACGCGGCGACGCGGTATCGGCGCCGGCATGGCCTCGCGGCCCTGGAGGCGGCCACGTGGGCGCAGATCTGGTCCGGGGAGGCCCCATCATGACCCTCTTCGACATCGTGTGCGGTACGCGGCGCTGCCCGGCCTGTGACGCCCACGTGCGCCTGGTCGACGGCTACGTGATCGTCTGCGAGGCCTGCGACTGGGTCCACGCCGACATCGGCGCCGCGTACGTGAGCGGCCGCACGTTCGAGCCTGACCGCGTGCTCGACGAGGTGGCCGTGCTCGAGCGCATGGCGGCGCGGGAGACGCACTGATGTCCCGCGGGCGCCGGCCCCGGGCCGAGACGGCGAGCACCAGGCGCATAGAGGTCCGCGTCACGGAGGACGAGTACCGCGAGATCCGGCGCCTGGCCCACCTGAACGGCGCATCAGTCGGCGAGTGGCTGCGCTACGCCGCGGTGCAGGCCGCCGACGACATGGGCGTCGAGTCGCCGCAGATCGTCATCGGCGGGCGCCTGATGATCACGTCGATCATCCGTCGCTGATTTCCGCCGGACGAAATTCCACGGCGCCCGCAAGATGAGATCCACGGAGGACGACAAGATGACGGACGGCAAACTCTCATTCGTGGCCACGGCGAGCGGCGGCTTGCGCCCCGAGGGCGACATCGCATCTGCCAGCCGGCGGGCGCTCCTACAGGCGCGCGTCGATCTGACCAGATGGCTGGCCGGTATCAGCGACAAGACTGCCGCGGGCAAGCTGACCGACGCAGACCGCGCGAATATCGACGCCGTGCGGCAGCATGCGGCCGTGGTGAGCTCGACACTCGCCGAGCGCGAAGCCGAGAACGAGCGCGATCGCGCGGAGGCCGCGGCCCTCGGCGGTGGCCGGCTCGACGCCGATGGGCTCGCGTCCGAGCAGGCGCGGCGCGCCGCCGGACTCACGGCCCACCATCGTGGCGCGGGTGCGCTCGGCGACGGGGCGCACGCCCGGCCGGCCAGCGATCGCACCTTCGCGGGCATGTTCGGCGCGGCGGCGCTGTCGCTCGATGGCTGGGACAGCGGGCCACGGTCCGCGGCGCAAGAGTTCTGCCGCTGCGTGGCGATGGCCCTGAACGACTCGCGCCTGATGGCCGCGGCGATGTCGGGCTCCGAGGGCGGCGGCTACGCGATTCCGCCTGGCGTCTTCGGGCCCTGGCTCGATACGGCGCTCGAATCGGAGATCGTACGACCCCGCGCGCAGAACTGGCCGATCCTCCAGGGGCGTGAGCGCACGATCCCCGCCTGGGATCTGGCCGATCGATCCAGTGGGCTGGCCGGCTTCGGGATCACCTGGCAGCCGGAGAATCCGGCGAGCGACGCGACGCCACAGGTCGGCAAGACGCGGCACCTCAAGCTCGTCGCGCGCCGCGGCTCGATCTTCGCGGCGACGTCGAACGAGCTGCTCGAGGACGGCATGGACTTCGACGCGCAGTTGAGCGCGATCATGAGCAAGGCGCTGAGCTACGGGCTCGACGAGTCCTTCCTCTTCGGCACGGGTGCGAACGAACCGCTCGGCGTGTTCAACGCCGCGGCGCTCATTAGCGTCACGCGCGGCACCACGAACGAGATCAACTACGTCGACCTCGTGAACATGTTCTCGAGGATGAACCCGGCGAGCATCCCGAACTCGGTGTGGGTCGCGCACTCCAGCACGATCCCGCAGTTGGCGATGCTGTCGTTCGCGATCGGGACCGGCGGCGCGCACGTGCCCGTGATGACCCAGCAGGATGGGCGGTTCTACATCTTGACGCGGCCGGTGATCTTCAGCGAGAAGGTCAAGCCGCTCGGCACGCTCGGCGACATCGGCCTGTTCGATTTCAGCCGCTACGCGATCGGGCTCCGCAAAGACGCGACGCTCGAGAAGTCGATCCACGTCGGCTTCCTCAAGAACCAGCAGTACTTCAGGCTGCAGATTCGCGTCGACGGCATGCCCGTCGACAACGCGCCGACGCAGCCGCCCAACTCGGCGCCGACGCAGAGCGCGTTTGTCACCCTGGCCGCGTAAGGTGCTGCCATGCCTGACGACGAGACCCCCGGCGACAACCAGATCCCGATCGTGTGCGCCTGCGGGCGCCGGTACATCTGGCACATCCATCGTGAGGATTTGCCGCCGTGCTGCCCGCGGTGCCGCGCCCCGATCGACGACACCGACGACGACACATGATCGTGTCGGCGGGGTCGGGGCGTGCCCCGGCCCGCGCGGACGCCCACGGACCCCAGGCGGCGGGTCCGCCTTCACCGCGCGGGCATTTCTCAGGAGACACACATGCGAATGATGATGCTGCTGATGGCGCTGCTGCTGGCGGCGCCGGCGTGGGCGAGTCTCGCCCTGACGCTCTGCACGGTGGAGCGGTGCGTGCTGGCCAGTGACTCGCGCACCTGGGACACGACGGCCGACGTGGCCGGCGGCGACACCGCGCGGAAGGTGGACATCCGCGGGCCGTACGCCTTCGTGATGACCGGATGGCCGGGCGTGTTCGACGCCTGGCAGCACACCACACCGCGGCCGGGCGAATCCGCGGAGGCGCTCGTGCGGCGCGTCTTGGCCGCCGTGGTGCCCGATGACGAGACGCAGGAGGCGGCGCTCGGCATCCTCCGCTTCGGCGAGGCCTACGTGGCCAAGGTGGCGATCGCCACGGATGGCACGCCCACGATCCTGCAGGAGGCGCGGCCGGCGGCGCCCTTCGCGTTCTCGCTCGGCTGGGACAGCGGCGGCGCCGAGCGCGACGGGCTGATCCAGGTCATTCAGCGGGAGCTGCAGACCACGACGCCCACCGAGGGCCGGATGGTGGAGATGGCCACGGGCGTGCTCACGGCCGCGGCGCGGCAATCGGTGAAGGTGGGCGGGCCGTCTCACGTCGCCATCCTCGACGCGCAGGGCGCCCGCTGGCACGCGTCGCGCGAGGTGCATTGGGACGGCACGAACCTAAAGATCGTCTCAGCCAACCTCACCGCCGACGAGTCCGGGCTGCGCTTCAGTGTGCCAAGCGGGTTCTCGGATACCACGTCGTACCGGTGGGACGTCACCGACGGGTTTCTCGGGACCAAGGCGCAGTTCAACACCAACCAGTACGACCTGATGCTTCAGGGCTATTACGACGGGGCCACGACGTCGACGGTCCTCAACACGAGCCTCGCGTCCCTCTACGATGCGTCGAGCGGCGGCAACCAGGCGATCGCCGCCGTCACGGCGACGGCCTACGCGGACTTCGCCGAAGTGGCCATCACGGCCGCGGCGTACACGGGCGATGCCATCACGACGCACCAGATCCGCTTGAACGGCGAGTTGCAGCTCGAGAACCAGCTCACCCAGACAACGATCGGGGCCAACGGGGCCGCCTCGGCCCTCACCGCCAACCCGGTGGGCTACCTGAAGATCAAGATCAACGGGACCTACTACATCATCCCCGTCTACAACCCCTGAGAGACGCCCCGCGGCCGGCGCATGTCCGGCGTGATGACGCCATCCTGCAAGGCGTACTTCAGCGTCGGCTCGGGCACCTTCGTCAGTTCGTAGAGGGTGGCTGCGCTGGCTGGCAAATACGAAGCATGCTTCGCATTTCCGACCTGAGGATGACTCGCCACGGCCATCAACATCTGCGCGTACCGCGGCGACCGCGTGGTCGCCGCCTGGCCAATCTCCATCACGGCCCGCTCGGCCCGATCGACGAGCAGCTCGACGTCGCTGACAGGAAGGCCCAGTTGGAAACAAGTTGCCAAGTGGCCTCTCGCGTGGACACCAAGGACGGGAAGCGCTACCCCGCGTCACGGTGCCAGCCCTCCATCGAGCCTCCAGGCTGGCACCGATGCGCCATCGTCCGACGAGGCAACGACTTCGGGCTGCGACCGCTGGCCTACGAAGGCCGGTGCTCTATCGCGCGTCGGGAAACTGCTTGACGGCACCACGAGTGCGGGCGTAGAAGGGGAGACGAAAGACGGGGCCGGGCGTGCTGATCACACGTGGCCGGCCCCTGACCGCGAACCGAGGAACCCGGTTCGACGGCTGCGCGCATTGTAACGCGCACTCCCGCCGATCCCGGTTGCCTCTCGTTCTCTGGAGGCAGCATGTCCAAGACCACACGACCCGTTCCGCCGGCGGAACCCCCGCCGTTCGTCAGCAGCGCAGACCTCCCGACCGTCCTCGTCGTGACCCCGATTCGTTCCCGTATCGAGAAGATGCAGACGGCCCTCGTGAGCGCGCTCGGCAACATCCAGACGGCGCTGTGGCTGGCCGCGGCCGACGACGACGCGCTCCACCAGGCGTACAACACGCAGTTCAGCGTCGACGGGCAGGAGCACCTGACGGTGGGCCTGGCGCGCCTGGCCGAAGCCCTGGAGGAGCTGTATTGGCTGCAGCGGCTCCCCGATCACGTCCAGGAGCTCGTGGCGCCTGACGATGACGAGGAGGACGCCCTCACCGCGGCCGGCCAACCCTCGCGCCCACCGTCCGACCCCGACACGTCCGTCGCGGGAGGTGTCCAGTGAGCGCGCCGACGCGTCGAGACGCGAAGGTGCATCGCGTCACCCTCGCCCCGCGCGAGTACACCTTGCTCGTCGCGTACCGCGCACTGCCACGGTTCGCCGCGACGGCGGTCCGCGAGATTGTGTTTCGGTGGGCGAAGGCAGGCGCGCGATGGAAGACCACCACGAGACGGGACCGGGCCTCCTGAGGCCGTAACCACCACCGAGGGCGCGCCGACAGGCCGAGGGCCGGGCGCGCCCGTGGGCTGTACGGGCGTGGTAGCTATGCGGTAGCTAGATTCAGACCCCGATCCGGGCCGTCGAATCCGGTGGCTGTAAGTGCTTGGTTGTGAAGGGGTTACTGGTGAGCCCGGAAGGAATCGAACCTTCAACCAACAGATTAAGAGTCTGCTGCTCTGCCAGTTGAGCTACGGGCCCACTCGGGTCGCATCCGGCCAGGTACACCGGAGAACCGCGCGGGTCGCGCACGGCGGGCGCCGCGACGCGACTGGCAAAACAAAACTATAGCACCCGGATGCGCCGATCGGCAACGGAGACCTGAGGGCCGCCTGGCCGATGACCCACGCGTGAGTCACGCGCGGCCGCCCGTGCCAGCACACACGTCGCGTGGGGCACGGGCCAGCCGCCCGCCACGCCCTTGCGAGCTCGGCGGTCCAGCGGCAGCACGCAGCCGGAATCGAAGGCGCACCTGCCGCGTGGGGTGACGCAGTGGGGCCCCACGCCTCCAGCGGATAGAGGTCGGACGACGGCCGGAGATGACGGATGCCCGCCGGGGGAGCGGGCGGGGTGGGCGGCTGGCCCTGCCCCGCGCGTGGGGCACGGGTACTACGCCGCGCGCAGGATCTGCCTCGCCAGCGCCTCCAGGAAGCTCGCCGAGTCGTTCAGGCACGGCAGGTGCAGCGATTCGATCTCCGGATGCCCCGCCAGCGCCACACGCCCCTCGAGCTCGCTCTCGGCGTTGTCCGCGAGGAACCCGTACGGGAAGTACACGACGCGCGAGAAGCCCGCGTCCGCGACCCGCGCAAGCGCCTCCTCGATGGGCGGGTCCGTCCACTTCCCACCGCGCGTGTGGTTCAACCACCCGTTCACCACCATCCCGAAGTGACCCTCGAGCCGCACGGTGATCGCCGCACAAAGCGCCTCCGTGGCCTCGAGCCCCGTGTCGATGGGCTTCGGCGGGTTGATTACCGTGCCATGCGCCGCCAGCACCAGCGCCACGTCCTCGCCGCGCCAGAGGTCGCCCTCGCCGGCATGATCGAGGACGTGCGCGGCCGACAGGTCCGCCAGCAGCTCCACGTCCAGCGCGCCCAGCACGCGCACGGCATGCGCGCGCGCGACCGCCGCCTGGAAGGCCGCCGCCGTGTCGCGCGAGAGCGCGTGCGTGAAGGCTGAGTCGGCCGCGTACATCGGCACGACCCAGACGGGCTCGTGCTCGGGAATCCGCGTCAGCACGTCGCCCAGCAGCGGCTTCCGGAACTCGTAGGCCACGTGCACCTGCCACGGGCGGCCTTCGTCCGCCGCCGCGAGTGCTGCCTCCAGGCGCCGCGCCTGGCTGGCCGTGATGGGCTCCAGCGGCGAGGCATAGCGGTTCTCGGTCCACGACTTCTGCCGCCCGCGCGCGCGCGCCAGCGCAATCACCGGCAGCAGCGGCCGCGGAATGGGCGCCACCGTGCGGGTGAGCCCCAGCAGGATGCGCCACGAGTAGACCAGCTGCTCGCCAAAGGCTGGCGTCGGCGGCTCGCCGTAGGTCACGAGCACTACATGTCGTCGGTCCATCGTCGTTCTCGACGCCGGGACTGAAGTCCCGGCGCTCCGTACTGTCTAGGCGGCAGGCTGGCGCTCGTCGCCCCACAACTGCTGCGCGAGCTGCCGCGCCATCAGCCGGCCGCTCTTCACGGCGTGGTTGAACGACACGCCGTCGTACGATGTGCCGCACACCGCGAGGCCGGGGTGCAGCCGCAAGCGATCCATGATCGACGCGCGGCGCTCCTGGTGGCCCACCGTGTACTGTGCGATGGCGCCCGGCCACGTGAAGACCGACACGTGTCGCGGCACCGCGGTGACGCCCATCACGCGCGACAGCTCCTGCCGCGCCGCGTCCACCTTGCCCGCATCCGACGTCCCGACGATGTCGGGGCGGCGCGAGCCGCCGAGCATCACGCGAAGCAGCGCCTTGCCCTCCGGCGCGCGCCCGGGGAAGAGCGACGACTCCCACACCACGCCGAGCGTGGCCATCTCCTCCGGCCGCGTGACGAGATACCCGTATCCGTCCAGCGCGCGCGGCACGTCTGACACGTCGTAGCCGAGGGCGACCACCGCGATGCCCGCGTAGCCCACGCCTTCGAGCGACGAGGCCAGCACAGGGTCCAGGTCCCTCAGCATCGGCGCCGCACCCCGCGCGGCCACGGTGAGCACCACGTGATCCGCCTCGACCGTGTCGCCGCCGTTGACGATGAGACGCCATCCGGAGCCCGCGCGTTCGATGGATCGCACGGGGGCTGTCACACGCACCGCCTCGCCGAGCCGCGCGGCCAGCTCGCCCGTCAGCGTGCCCATCCCCTCGTCGAAGCTGAGCAGCTTCGACGGCCCCTGGCCCTTGCTCCGCCGCGCGAACATCGCCTTGACCAGGCTCCCGTGATCGCGCTCCATCTCGGTCATCATCGGGAACTGCGCGCTCACCGAGAGCCGACGGCTGTCGCCCGCCGAGATACCCGAGACCGCCGCGTCCACGAGCATCTCCGCTGCCTCGGCGCCGATGCGCCGCGTGGCGAATTCGTGGATCGTCTCCTCCACGCCCGCAGGCGGTCCGGGGGCGAACGGCTCGTACATGAGGCGCAGCTTGGCGCGCCACGACAGTGCCGGTGTCGTGATCAGCGTCGCAGGACCGTCCGGCACCTGGCAGAGCTTCCCGCCGCGCAGGATGAACCGGCGCTTCGCCTCCGGGCGCGCCTCCACGAGCCTCGGGCCCAGCCCCAGCGATTCGATGAGCGCCATCACCTGCGGCTCCCGGTTCAGGAAGCCGTTCGGGCCGGCCTCGACGAGGAAGCCGTCCACGCGCGTCGAGTGCGCGTGACCGCCGATTCGCGGCGCCGCTTCCAGCACCGTCAGCGAGAGCGGCGCGCCCGCCCGGCGGGCGTCCTCCTGGAGCGTGTAGGCCAGCGACAACCCCGTGACGCCGGCGCCGACCACGACGATGCGCGGGGGAGTCATACGGTCCGGCTGAAGACCGGCTTGCTGCCCGACGTGCGAGCCTGCAGGTAGCGGTCGAACACCATGCAGACGTTGCGCACGAACATGCGGCCGAGCGGGGTGACGTCAATCGCCTCCGCGGTCACGGTCACCAGGCCGTCGGCCGCCGGCGACCCCGGCGCGGCCAGCTCCGCCAGCTCGCGCGCGAAGTACTCCGCGAACACGATGCCGAAGCGCCGCTCTACCTCACGGATGTCGAGGTGCCCGTTGCACATCAACTCGGTGATCACATGGCGGCGGACTCTGTCGTCCGCATCCAGCGCGTAGCCGCGCTCGACAGGGAAGCGGCCGGCATCCAGTGCCGCGTAGTACTCGTTCAGCTTCTTCGTGTTCTGGACGAAGGTGCCCTGCACGTCGCCGATGCCCGAGATGCCCAGGGCCACCATGTCGCGCGCCGACTGCACGGTGTAGCCCATGAAGTTGCGGTGCAGTGTCCGCGCCTCCAGCGCACGCGCGAGCTCGTCCTCCGGCAGCGCGAAGTGGTCCATGCCAATCTGGCGGTAGCCCGCGGCGCCGAAGGCGTCCTGCGCCAGCGCCAGCAGTGCGATCTTGAGGTCCGCGCCCGGGAGCCCTTCTTCCGGCAGGCGTTTCATGTGCGCCTTCATCCACGGCACGAACGCGAACGAGTAGACGGCCACGCGCTCGGG
Source organism: Acidobacteriota bacterium (assembly GCA_020851565.1). Classification (GTDB taxonomy): domain Bacteria; phylum Acidobacteriota; class Vicinamibacteria; order Vicinamibacterales; family UBA2999; genus VFZN01. Next base: position 50,818 of record JADZCN010000005.1, read on the forward strand.
CCGGAGCGTGATGACCTGCTCCAGCGTGCGCGCGAAGCCGTCGGTGGTCTGGTAGGGCAGGCCGTAGATGAGGTCGATGTTGACGGAGCGGAAGCCGAGCGCGCGGGCGTGATCCACCAGGCTCTTCGTCAGCTCGTAGCTCTGGATGCGGTTGACGGCCTCCTGCACCTCGGGCGCGAAGTCCTGCACGCCCATGGAGAGGCGGTTGAAGCCGAGCCGCCGGAGCGTGGAGAGCTGCCCGGGCGAGGTGACGCGCGGGTCGATCTCGACGCCGATCTCCGCGTCCGGCGTGAAGGTGAAGTGACGCGTGAGCCGGGCGAAGACGCGCTCCAGCTCAGCCGCCGTGTAGTAGGTGGGCGTCCCACCGCCCCAGTGGAGCTGCGAGATGGTCCGGCGATGGGGCAGGTGCGCGGCCAGCAGGTCGATCTCGCGATCCAGGTAGTCCAGATACCTGTCCGTGACGTCGCGGTGCTTCGTGATGACCACGTTGCAGCCGCAGTAGGCGCAGCGCTCCTCGCAGAAGGGCAGGTGCACGTACACCGAGAGCGGCTCGTCCGGAAAGGCGTCCGCGCGCGCGAGGCTCTCCACGTAGACGGCGTCGTTCACGCCCTCGTGGAACTCGACGGCCGTCGGGTAGGAGGTATACCGAGGGCCGGGCCGGTCGTACCGGGCCAGCAGGTCGGCCATCGATGCACGGGTGTCTACGCCTGGCATGGTGCGCGGCGCCCTACGCGGCGTCCCTCCGGGCGGTGGCCTGCACGGCCGCCACCAGCGCCTCGACGCTGGCAATGGGCGTGTCGGGCAGGATGCCGTGACCAAGGTTCATGATGTGACCCGGCCGGCCGGCAACCCGCGCCAGCACGTCGTTGGCCAGCTTCGTCACCTCAGCGGGTTCGGCGAAGAGCGCGTGCGGATCGAGATTGCCCTGCAGCGCGATGGCCGGCCCCACGCGCACGGCCGCCACGTCCAGCGGCGTGCGCCAGCAGAGGCCGAGCACGTCGGCGCCGGAGGTGGCCGCATCCTCCAGCAGGTGCGGCCCGCCGTTGACGAAGTAGATGATCGGCGCCCCGAGATCGGCGACGCCGTCCACGATGGCGCGCACCCAGCGGAGCGCGAAACTCTCGTACTGCATCGGCGCCAGCAGTCCTGCCCACGAGTCGAAAATCTGCACGGCCTGCGCGCCGGCGGCAATCTGCAGGCGCAGGTAGTCGATCATGGCCGCGGTCAGCTTCTCCAGCAGGTGCGCCAGCGTCGCCGGCTCGCGGTAGAGCATCGTCTTCACCGCGCCGAAGCCTTCCTTGCCTTCGCCCTGCACCAGGTAGGCGGCCAGGGTGAAGGGTGCGCCGCAGAAGCCGATGACGGGCGTCCGGCCGTCCAGCTCGCGCCGGAGCAGGCGCACGGCCTCACCGACGAAAGGCACGGCTTCCGCTGCCGGCCGGGACTCGAGCGCGTCCACCTGCGCGCGCGTGCGCACGGGTTCGGCCAGCTTCGGACCGGGATTGAAGGTCATCTTCACGCCCAGCGCCTCGAGCGGCAGCAGGATGTCGGAGAAGATGATCGACGCGTCCAGTGGGAAGCGGCGGAGCGGCTGCAGCGAGGCTTCGACAGCCAGCTCCGGCGTCTTGCAGAGGGTGAGGAAATCCACCTTCTGCCGCAGCTCGCGGTACTCGGGCAGGTAGCGGCCAGCCTGCCGCATGATCCACAGCGGTGTGCGGTCCACCGGCTCACGTCGGCACGCCTTCAGGAAGCGATCGGTCATGCGCGGGCCTCCTGGAATGCCGCGTGGGCGGCCTGGATGGTCTGGTCGATGACGGCCTGGTCGTGCGCGGCCGAGATGAAGGCCGACTCGAAGGCCGAGGGCGGGAGCAGGACGCCGCGCGCGAGCATCGCGCGGAAGAAGCGCGCGTACGCCTCGCGGTCCACCGCTGCCGCGTCGTCCCACGAGCGGATGGGGCGCGCCGAGAAGAACACCGTCCACATCGAGCCGACGCGCTGAATCGACACCGGCACGCCGGCGGCCTCGGCGCCGGCACGCAGGCCCTGCTCCAGGCGTTCGGCGCGCTGCTCGAGCGTGTCGTAGAGATGGGGCGTGGCGTCGATTGCGTCCAGCGTGGCGAGGCCCGCGGCCACGGCCAGCGGATGCGCGGCGTAGGTGCCGGCCTGGTAGACGGGGCCGGCGGGTGCCACCAGCTTCATCAGCTCCCACTGTCCACCAAAGGCCGCCAGCGGCACGCCGCCGCCGGCGATCTTCCCCAGCGTGACCATGTCTGGCGTCACGCCGTAGCGTGCGGCCGCGCCGCCGCGCGACACGCGGAAGCCAGACATCACCTCGTCGAAAATGAGCACGGCGCCTGCGCGCGTGCAGCGATCACGGAGCCCTTCGAGGAAGCCCGGCTCCGGCGGCACGCAGCCCATGTTGCCCACAACCGGCTCGACGATGACGGCGGCCACGCCACCGTCGGCGTCCTGGAAGCAGCGATCGACGCTGTCGAGATCGTTGAAGCGCGCAATGGCGGTGTCCTGCACGGAGCCCGGCGTGACGCCGGGCGAGTCCGGCGTGCCGAAGGTGGCGGCGCCCGATCCCGCGCTCACGAGGAACATATCCGCGTGGCCGTGATAGGCGCCGGCGAACTTCACGATGACGCGCCGCCCCGTCGCCGCGCGCGCGACGCGCACGGCGCTCATCGTCGCCTCGGTGCCGGTGACGACGAAGCGGATCATCTGGCAGCCGGGCACGCGCGAGACGATGCGCTCGGCGAGGTCGATCTCGGGGGGCGATGCGAGTCCAAACACGAGGCCGCGGCGGGCCGCCGCGACGACGGCGTCCTCCACCGCGGGGTGCGCGTGGCCGAGGAGCGCGGGTCCCCAGGCGCCGATGTAGTCGATGTAGTCGCGCCCCTCGCTGTCGGTGAGCCGCGCGCCCTTTGCCGAGACGATGGCGATGGGGTCGCACTTCATCGCCGCAAACGCGCGGACGGGCGAGTGGACGCCGCCGGGGGTCACCTGGCGCGCGCGGTCGATCCAGGTGCGAGCAGGTGCGGGCGGGTGCGAGCGGGTGCTGTCAGGTGCGGACGGGTGCGAGCGGGTGCTGTCAGGTGCGGACGGGTGCGGGCGGGTGCTGGCAGGTGCGGGCACGTGCGCACGGGTGCGGGCGCTCATCGGATGGTCTCCGCCACGGCCGCCGGGTGAGGTTGGGCCCGGAGCAGCGTGGCCAGTTCGCGCGCAAAGTAGGTGATGAGGATGTCCGCGCCGGCCCGGCGCAGTGCAATGGAGGTTTCCATCATCGCGCGCGGCAGGTCGATCCAGCCGCGTTCCGCCGCCGCGTGTAGCATCGCGAACTCGCCGGAGACCTGGTAGGCAGCCACGGGCACGTCCACGTGCTCGCGCACGGCTCGGATGACGTCGAGATAGGGAAGCCCGGGCTTCACCATCACCATGTCGGCGCCTTCGTCGACGTCGGCCGTTGCTTCGCGGATGGCCTCGCGGACGTTGGGCGGGTCCATCTGGTACGAGCGGCGATCGCCGAACTGCGGTGTGGATCCGGCGGCGTCGCGGAACGGGCCGTAGAACGCCGACGCGTACTTCACCGCGTAGGAGACGATGACTGTCTGCTCGAAGCCGTGGTCGTCGAGCGCGGCGCGGATGGCGGCCACGCGGCCGTCCATCATGTCGGAGGGCGCGATGACATCGGCGCCGGCGCGGGCGTAGGCGACCGAGGCGCGCGCCAGCAGCGGGAGCGTCGCATCGTTGTCCACGCCGTCGCCGTGCAGCACGCCGCAGTGGCCGTGGTCCGTGTACTCGCACAGGCAGACGTCGGCCCAGACGTTCAACGCGGGTGTCGCCGCCTTGATGCGGCGGATGGCCTGCGGGACGGGGCCGTCGGGATCCCATGCGCCGGTGCCCTCGGCGTCCTTCTCCGCCGGGATGCCGAAGAGGATGACGGAGCCGACGCCGAGCTCGGCCAGCTCAGCGGCCTCGCGGGCGGCAAGGTCCGGCGACAGGCGCGCCTGGCCGGGCATGGAGGCGATGGGCTCGCGCACGCGCTCGCCGGGGCAGACGAACAGGGGGGCGACCAGCTGTTCGGGCGCGAGATGGGTCTCGCGGGTCATTGCCCTAAGCGCCGGTGTCCGGCGGAGGCGGCGTCCACGGTGGGTGGGGTAGCTCATGGTCTTAACAGGGACTGTCCCCGCTTAACACGGACTTTACAGGGACTGTCCCCAAAATCCCCAGGATCTCGCCGGCGCCCAGCGCCAACAGACGCCGGGCGGCGGCTTCACCCAGTGCCGAGGCGTCCGTCCCGCGCTCCTCGACCCGCACCCCGTGCGACCCGTCCAGCGTGAACACGCCGGCCGCAAGCGTCAGCTGCGAGCGATCGCACACGGCAATCGCGCCCACCGGCACCGAGCAGCCACCACCCAGCGCGTGCAGCAGCGTGCGCTCCGCGATGACCGCCCGCCTCGTCGGGGCATCGTCCAGCGCCGCGAGGAGGTGGACGAGATCCGCGTCGCCGGTCCGGCACTGCACCGCCAGCGCGCCCTGCGCCGGCGCGGGCAGCACCACGTCGGTCGGGAAGACCTCCGTCACGTGCGTGTCCAGGCCCAGGCGCACCAGCCCGGCGCGCGCCAGGACGATGGCGTCCAGCTCGCCGCTGGTCACGCGCTGGACGCGCGTGGGCACGTTGCCACGAAGCGGATGGATCTCGACATCGGGACGGAGCGCCAGCACCTGCGCCGTGCGGCGCGCGCTGCAGGTCCCGACCCGGGCACCGGCCGGCAGCGTGGCGAGCGTCATCCCGTTGCGCGCGCACAGCACGTCTTCCACCGGGCCGCGAGCCGGCACGGCCGCGACCGACAGGCCCGGCGTCTGCTCAACGGGCAGGTCCTTGTAGCTGTGCACGGCCACGTCCACGCGGCCCTCCGCGAGCGCCCGCTCGAGCGTGGCGGTGAAGAAGCCGGTCCCCTCCACGCTGGAGAGCGGGACGTCGGTGATGCGATCGCCCGTCGAGACGATCTCGACGAGCTCCACGTGGATGCCGTGGGCGAGCACGGCGAGGCGCGCCGCGATGTACCGCGTCTGCCACAGCGCCAGCGCGCTGGCCCGCGTGCCGATGCGGATTACGGCCATGACGCCGCCCCGGGCTCGAGCGCGAACAGGCGCCGGAGGTACTGGGCCTGCGTGGCGTCGAGGGGCACGTCTCCAGCTTCGAGTGTCGCCAGCGGAATGGCCAGCACCTGGTCCAGGAGCCGCCGCGTGAGCCGGTCCAGCACCGCGGCGTCGGCCGCGCCGCCCTCTGGCAGCTCGTGCTGCGCGCGCTCCAGCTCGGCGCGGCGGATGGCTTCCACCTTGCGGCGCAGGTCCGAGGCCAGCGGGCGCAGCGCGTGATGGCGCGCCCACGACTGCAGGTGGTGCATCTCGCGATCGATGAGGCCTTCCACCTTCGGCACCTCCGCGGCGCGGCGATCGCGATGCCGCTCCACCTCGCGCTCGAGCACGCCCAGATCTACGCGCGTCACGCCGGCCACGTCCCCCGGCTCGACCACGTGGGGCATGCTGAGGTCCACGATCATCAACGGCCGGCCGCTGCGCCCGGAGACGGCGCGCCGGAGGTCGTCCAGGCCGATCAGGTATTCGGGCGCATCCACGGCGCACACCACGGCATCGGCCCGGTCCAGCTCGTCGCGCAACCGGTCCAGGGCCACCGCCTCCGCGCCGAGCGGCGCCGCCACGGCCTCGGCGCGGCCCAGCGTCCGATTGGCCACGACCAGCTCACCGACACCGAGCTTCCGCAGGTGCCGCGCGGCCTTCACGCCCGTGGCGCCTGCACCCAGGACCAGCACGCGGCACCGGTCCAGCGGCAGCGCCCCGGCCACCAGCTGCACGGCGGCCGAAGCCACGGACTGCGCGCCGGTGCCAATGGCCGTCTCGGCGCGTGCCATGCGCCCGGCCCGCAGCGCGGCCTGCACCACGCCCTTCAGGAACGGGCCCGCGCCCGTACACGCGTCCAGCGCGGCGCGCACCTGCCCGAGGATCTCCGCTTCCCCGAGGACCAGCGACTCGAGCCCCGCGCACACGCGGAAGAGATGCTGCGCCGCGGCTTTGCCCGAGAGGTGCGACGCGCTGTCGGGCACGCACACCGCCCGCGCGATGGCCTGGTGCACCGACTCGTCGTCTCCCGGCACCTGCGCGCGCCAATAGAGCTCGGTGCGATTGCACGTGGCGAGGACGAACGACTCGATACCGGCGGCGGTGAGCGCCTCGTGCAGCGACGTCGCGGTGTCGCAGCCGACGCTGTGCTGCGGCAGCGCGCCGATGCCGACGTTGCGATGGTTGATGGTGACCGCGCGGAGCGATGCCAGCCCGCTGTAGCGCGCCACGGCATGGAAGTGCAGCGGAGCCGTGGAGCAGACGCTCTGATGTGGACAGCTGGGAGAGTCGGACATGGACGCCGCTGCCCATAAGAGTAGTCAGCGCCGCCAACGCCAACAATTCGCAACAGTACGGAGCGGCCTCCGTACAACTACGGAGGGCCTAGGGAGCCGGGTCGATGATGCCCTCCCGCATGGCCACCTGGATGAGCACCGCCACCGACTTCACGCCCAGCTTGTGCATGAGGTTGGCGCGATGCGTCTCGACCGTACGGACGCTGATGTTCAGCTCCTTCGCCACCTCTTTGCTGGAGAGCCCGCGCGCCAGCCAGGTGAGGACCTCGCGCTCGCGGTCGGTCAGTGTCTGGGTGCCGGACGGGGGCTGCCCGCCGCTCCTGAGCAGGCCGGCCAGCTGCTGCTGGATGGCCGGGCTGAAGTAGGTCTGGCCCGCCATCACGGCATCCACGGCCGCCACGAGATCCTGGACCGCCGAGTCCTTCAGGAGATACGCATCTGCCCCGCCCTTCACCGCCCGCGACACGTATTCCTGCCCCGCGTGCATCGTCAGGATGATGACCTTGAGGTCGGGGCGGATGGCCTTCGCCGCTCGCAGGACGTCGATGCCATCGGTCCCAGGCATCTTCAGGTCCAGCACGAGCACGTCGGCGTCGGTGGACTTCACGAGATCGAGCGCGGCCGCGCCGTCCGCGGCTTCTGCCACCACCTCGATGCCGGGCTGTCCTTCGAGGATCTTGCGGATGCCGCCCCGCACCAGGGTGTGGTCGTCGGCGAGCATCACCCGCGTCCGCCGGTCGCTCACGACAGCTCTCCAATCGGCATGCGGGCGTCGAGGCGCACGCCGCCGGCGGCACTCCTGTCGATGGCCAGCCGGCCGCCGAGGGCGGTCACGCGCTCGCGCATCCCGAGCCAGCCCATGTTCGGGCTCGCATCCTCGGCCGCGCCGCGGCCGTTGTCGTCCACGTAGAGGCGCACCTCGCGATCGTCGCTCACGATCCGGACCTGTGCCTCGGTGGCGCGCGCGTGGCGGGCCACGTTGGTGAGCGCCTCCTGCACCACGCGGTAGATGACCACCTCCACGTCGGGAGGCAGGCGCCGGTTGGCGCCGTCCAGGTCCAGCGCGACGGCAATGCGCGTCCGGGTGGAGAAGTCGTCGGCGAGCGCGCGAAGCGCGGGCACCAGGCCCAGGTCGTCCAGCACCGAGGGGCGGAGCAGGTTGCTCAGGTCGCGCACCTGTGAGAGCGCGCGCCCGACCATGGCGCCCGCCTCACGCTTGCCTTCGAGCTCGAGCTCGATCTTCACGGCCGTCAGCACCTGTCCGGCCTCGTCGTGCAGCTCCTGCGCAATGCGCCGGCGCTCGTCCTCCTGCACGCGCAGCATCAACCGCGTGAGCTGCTCGAGCTCGGAGGTGCGGGCCGCGAGCCGGTCCCGCTCGTTGCCGAGGACGACGAACAGCAGGCCGAGGCCGATGGCGAAGAGGAAGAGCACGTCGGCGAAGACGCCGTAGAGCACCGCCGCGCCAAAGCCGCGCAGCAGCGGGTAATCGAGATGATGCAGCCCCCAGAGGATGAACGCGCCCGCCAGCACCGGGGCCGCCCCGCTCGTGGCGCGGTCGCGCTCCCGCCAGAACACGACACCCGTCCAGATGGTCACCGCCGAGAGCAGCAGCGTGGCCGTGACGCCCGCCACGAGCATGCTGCCCATGCCGTAGATGGTGATCCAGGCCCAGGCCACCGATAACGGGACCGCCAGGGCATGCACCGGCCGGAGCTTGAACCCCCGCGACATCTGCAGGGCCGCGGCCAGCAGCAGGAGCGCGCTGATCCCCGTCGCCGCCTGGTGCAGGAAGAGCCACACCATGTCACGGCGGACGAGAAACGCGGACATGCACGCCAGGCGGACGACGTAGACCGACCAGGCCATGGCCCAGGTGAGGAAGTGGTCGCCCCGGTGGCGTTGCCAGAGCACGTAGCAGGCAATGGCCATGACCGAGGTGACCACCGACTGGAAGCCGAGGGCGCTGCACTCGACGAAGGTGCGGTCGAGCATGTCCAGCACCGGCGCGGCGGCTTCCTGCACGCTCACGGGGCGACCTCAGCGGTCTGGAGCGAGGCCAGCGTGGCGGCCGCCGCATCGAAGGCCGCCCGCTCGGGCACCACGCACGCGATGCCCATCGCGGCCAGCTCACGGGCGGTCGTCGGACCGATGGCGACCACGGCCCTCAGCGCCGCGAGCGCCTCGCGCCCGACGGCGGCCACCAGCGTGGCGGCGGCGCGGGGGCTGGCGAGCACCGCCGCATCGGCGCGCGCTCGGGCCCAGTCGTCCCGGATGTCGGCGGCGTCGCGGGCCGCCATCGCGTAGGCGTCGACGACCTCGACCGCCGCGCCCGCGCCGCGCAGACCATCAACGAGCGTCGTTCGCCCACCGGGCGTGCTGAGGACGAGGACGCGGCGGCCCGGCCACGTGTCCAGATCCGCGAGAGTGCTCCACAACGCGTCGGCGCCCGCATCCGGGCCGACGACCGGCGGGGGGATGACCCCGAGGGCCTCGAGCGCGCGTGCCGTCGCCTCGCCGACGGCCGCGGTGCGTACGCCCGCGGGCCAGGGCCTCGAGCGGGCCAGCTCCAGGGCCCGGACAGCGCGCGCACTGGCACAGATCACCCAGTCGAAGGCGTCCAGGTGCGTGGCTGCGCGTGAGATCGGGCCCGGATCGGAAGGGGGAACCTCGAGCATGACGGGACAGGGCACGGGCACGAGCCCATGGCGCCGCAGGGCTTCGCTCAACGGGCCGTCTGCCGCTTCCTGTCGCGTGACGGCCACCCGCCACGCGTGCCGCTCCGCTGCTCGAGTCGATGGCACGCCCGTTGAGTGTACCTGCTCAAAACGTTTTTGTGATCGAGCATGGGTCGGCGGCATAATCGAGCAGGCAGACTCCTACTGGGCTCCCCCTTGACTGCACCAACATGCCCGAACTGTGGCGCCCCCGCGTCCCCGGACCACACGTTCTGCCCGGACTGCGGGACCCGGCTGAAGCCGGCCCCGTCGGTCGCGCCCGCCCCGCCTGACGCAGACGAGACCGCCGCGATCTCCAGCGAGGAGATCCGCACGGGCCTGAGGCCGGCCCTGGCGCCCGGTGCGGTTTGGCCCGAGCCCCGCGGCACGGTGGTCGTGAAGCCTGCCGCTGACGCCACGGTCCTGCGGACGCCGGACGGCAACCAGACGATCGTGCCGGCACCCGACGAGGGCGCCACCGTCCTGCAAGCACCGGACGAGGCGGCCACGCTGATGCCGGGTCGCCGCGGCAGCACGCCGGACGCGGACGCGACGATCATGCAGCCGTTGCCGGACGCCGCCACGATGGCGAGGCCGCTCGCGGCCGTTCCGCCGCGCCCGTCGACCAGCCGTCCCGCATCTGGTCGGCCGTCTACCGGCCGGCCGAAGACGAGCCATCCCGCCACCAGCGGCGGCGCCGGTACGCCCACCCAGCACATGTCGCCCGGCGATGCGTTCGGCCCACGCTACAGCATCACGAAGATGCTGGGCGTCGGCGGCATGGGGGCCGTCTACCAGGCCTGGGACGCGGAGCTGGGGGTCACGGTCGCCATCAAGACCATCAGGCCCGGCGTGGGCACCGATGCGCACACCGCGCTCGACGCGGAGCGGCGGTTCAAGCGCGAGCTGCTGCTGGCGCGCCAGGTGACGCACCCGAACGTCGTGCGCATCTACGATCTCGGCGAGATCGAGCGCACGAAGTACATCACGATGTCGTTCGTGGACGGCGAGGATCTGGCGTCCATCCTCGCCCGCGAGGGCAAGCTGCCGGTGCCGCGCGCCCTGCCCATCATGCGGCAGGTGATGGCGGGCATGGGCGCCGCGCACCTGGCCGGCATCGTCCACCGGGATCTCAAGCCGGCCAACATCATGGTGGACCAGTCGGGCCAGGCGCTCGTGATGGACTTCGGCATCGCGCGGTCGGTGAACGGCCCGGCCACCGAGCCCACGCCGGCGGCCGGGACGCCCGCGCTGCCGGAGGCGCCGGAAGGCGCCACGTTCACCTCCACGTCCATGGCCACGCACGCGCTCACCGTGGCCGGGAGCGTCATGGGCACGCTGGACTACATGGCGCCCGAGCAGGCCCGGGGCCAGCAGGTGGACCAGCGCGCCGATGTCTACGCGCTCGGCCTGATTCTCCGCGACGTGCTGCTCGGCCGGGCCGCGCGCCCGAAGTCCGGCAACGCCTTCGAGGACCTGAAACAGCGCATCGCCGAGCCGCTGCCGTCGCCGCGCACGGTGGACCCAGAACTCCCCGAGGCGCTCGACCCGATCATCACGCGGGCGCTGGAGCTGGATCCCGACCTGCGCTACCAGACTTCGCAGGAACTGGCCGATGCGCTCGAAGCGCTTGACGACGACGGGAAGCCGAAGCCGATCCCGAAGCTGCGGTCCAACTGGGTCCTGGCCGCCGCGGGCGTGGCCATCATCGTCGCGGCCCTGGGCTCCTGGTTCGCCGGGCGCTGGTTCGTGACGCCCGTCGAGGCGCACGAGCCGGTCGCCGTCCTGATCGCGGACTTCCAGAACCAGACCGGTGATCCGACGTTCGACCAGACGCTCGAGCCGGTCATGAGGCTGGCGCTCGAGGGCACGGGGTTCGTGAGCGCCTACGATCGCAGCGGCATCCCGCGAGCCCTGGGCGTGCCCGCGCCCGAAGTCCTGGACGAGAACGCCACGCGCGAGCTGGCCGTCAAGCAGGGCGTCGGCGTGGTGGTCTCCGGCGCGCTGACGAAGAACGGCAACCGCTTCGCCGTGTCCGTCAAGGCCACCGAGGCGGTGACCGGGAACGTGATCGCCTCGGTCAGCGACACCGCGTCTGGCAAGGAGGGCGTCCTCGGCGTGGTGACGGGCCTCGCCGACGAGGTGCGCGAGGCGCTCGGCGACAACGAGTCGGACACCGCGCAGCGCTTCGCGATGGAAACGCTGTCGGCGACGTCGCTCGAGGCCGTCCGGTCGTATGCCAGGGGGATGGAAGCGCTGTCGCGCGGCCGGTTCAACGAGGCGTTGCAGGCCTTCTCGGAAACCGTCAACCAGGATGCCAAGTTCGGCCTCGCGTACGCGGGCATGGCCATCGCGTCGTCCAACATGGGGCGGCAGCAGGACGCCGAGAAGTACGTGAAGGAAGCCATCGCCCTCCAGGACGGCATGACCGAGCGCGAGCGCTACCGGACGCGGGGGATGTTCTACTTCCTCACGAACGACTACCAGCCATGCGTCAAGGAGTACGGCGACCTGATCGCGAAGTACTCGGCCGATGCGGCCGCCCGCAACAACCGCGCCCTCTGCCTGTCGAAACTGCGCGACCTCTCCACGGCGGTCGAGGAAATGCGGCAGGTCGTGAAGATCCTCCCGAACCGCGCGCTGTACCGCGTGAACCTGGCGACCTACGCCGCGTTCAGCGGAGATGCCGCCACGGCGGAGCAGGAGTCGCGCAGCGTGCTGGAGCAGAGCCCGTGGGCACTGAAGTCGCTGGCGCTGGCACAGACACTCCAGGGGCAGATGGCGCAGGCCGCGCAGACCTATCGGGACCTCGGGAACTCCGAGCAGCTCGGTCCCTCCTACACCGCCTCCGGGTTGGGCGACCTGGCCCTCTATGAAGGCCGTTTCGCGGAGGCTGCCCGCCTCTTCACGGAGGGGGCCGCCGCAGACCTCGCGGCGAACGAGCCAGAGCGCGCCGCCGGCAAGCTCGCCGCCCTGGCCCACACCGAGCTGCTCCGGAACCGCAAGCCCGCGGCGATTGCGGCGGCCGAGAAGGCGCTGGCCACCAGCGAGATCCGGAGCGTCCGTTTCCTCGCGGCTCGCGTGCTCGTGGACGCCGGCGCGGCGGCGAAGGCCAAGCCCGTCGCCATCGCCCTCGGCAAGGACCTGCAGCCCGAGTCGCAGGCTCTCGCGTCGATCATCGACGGGATGGTCGCGCGCGCCGATGGTGACAACCGCAATGCCGTGCGGTTCCTGACCGAGGCCAACACGCTGCTCGATACCTGGATTGGCCACTTCGAGCTGGGCCGTGCGTACCTGGCGGCCAACGCATTCCTGCAGGCCGACTCGGAATTCGATCGGTGCGTCGCCCGGCGTGGCGAGGCACTGGAGCTCTTCCTCGACGACGAGCCGACCTTCGGCTACTTCCCGGCGGTGCACTACTACCAGGGACAGGTGCGGGACGGGCTGAAGAGCACGCGCGCCGCCGAATCCTACAAGGCGTATCTCGATATCCGCGGACGGTCAACGGACGACCCGCTGCTGCCCGAGATCCGCAAGCTGGCCGGCGTCGCGGCGCAGTAGCGGGCGTTCTCGAAGTGAGAAGCGAGAAGCGGGGGGACACGCCCGCGACCTGATTTGACAGGTCAGGCTTCGAGGAGCAGAAAGGGCCCGGTCGGCCGCGAGGCAACCGGGCCCTTTCTGCGTGCGGGTCACTTCACGATCGTCAGCGCGTAGGGCCCGCCCGACTGGTACTGCGCGTTGCCGGGAACAATCGTGACCTGATAGTTCCCGAGCGGATAGGGCACACCCGACCGGTCCTTCGTCTGCAGGTTGAACGTCCAGGTTCCGTTCGTATAGCGGAACGAACTGCCGCCCGAGTCGGTGTTCGAGAGGGTGTCGACGAGCGTGCAGCTGTCGTTCTCCACGCGGCACACCGTCACGGTGTGGCCGAGCGACGCGGTGTTGACCACGGTTCCCGCACTGTTCGTGTAGCGCCACTTCATCGAGCTGGTGCTGCCCGACTTGGTGATGTTCGGCGGGAGGTTGGCGACGGCGACGAAGTTGTAGAGGGTCGAAGTCACCGTCACCGTGAACGTCGCGCTGTACGCCGTCCCGGGCGTGCAGGGGGTCGGCGGCAACGCGTGGCTGCACTGCGTATCGGTGACCGTCAGCCGGACCGTCACGGTGCCGGAGTGCGTGCCCGAGTGCACGACGCGTACGGTGCGATTGGCGCCGGAGCCGGCGAACACGAAGCTGATCTCCGGCGTCAGGTCCGGGTCGGTAGACGCGACCACCGCGCCGGACACGCCGAGGTCGTTGGGCGCCGACGCGGCGGGTGCATCGCTCTCCGGATCGCTGACCGTGAAGGGCAGGGCCGGCGTGCTGCTGTTCGCGGCGATGCTCTGCGCGCCGATGTTGTGCTGGATTGCCGGCGCGTTGTTGGAGATGGTCAGCGTCACGATCCTGGAGAGCTCGCTCTCCACCTGGACGGTCTGGCCGCCTTCGTCCGTCACGTCGTAGGTGGCCGTGGCGAAGTACGTGTACTCCTCCCCGTTCACCAGCCGGTGGGAATCGGCGTCGACAACCGAGAACACGCCGGCGGTGGGCGTCGGGGTGCCCTGGAACACGATCGATGCCTGCGCCAGGATGGGGGCCGGGCCGAGCACACGGTAAACCGTGTAGAGCGCGACGCCTCCGAGGTTGGGTGCCTTGAAACGCGCCGTCACGTAGTTCGACGCGCCCTGTGCGGCATCGAACTCGTTGGGCGGTGTCCGCGCCAGGTCGGTGGCGTGCCGCTCGTTGACCTCGCCCTGGCCGCCGAACAGATCGCCGCCGCCGTTGTCGCCCAGGCCGAGGTCGCCCTTGCCGCCAAGGTCGCCCTTGCCGCCGAGGTCGCCCTTGCCACCGAGATCCCCCTTGCCGCCAAGGTCACCCTTGCCGCCGAGGTCGTCGAGGCCGAGGTCGCCCTTTCCGCCGAGGTCACCCTTGCCGCCGAGGTCGCCCTTGCCGCCCAGCGCGATGCCGGACAGGTCGCCCGGGCCCAGATCGCCCGTGCGCTCGCCCAGGGACAGCGGGCCGACGCCGATGACTCCGACGGAACCTTCCTTGTCGTACAGGTAGAAGTAGCCGCCCGGGCTCCGGCGGCTGCCGACCTGGTTCAACCGGAAGTTCGCCCAGTCGTCCGAGGGGTTCAGGACGTCCGCCAGGCTGCCGTCGAAGCTGAGGTCCTGGGGCGGCGTTGTCTCGTCCTGGGCGCTGTTCGCGTTCCAGTCGATCAACCCCGGCGCAGCCGACGCATCGGCATAGAACGCGTCCACGCGCACCATCAACGGCTCGCTCGGGGCGAAGGGTGTCCCGTTGCAGTGCCGCTTTGCGGCCCTGGCCAATCGCGCCTGGGCCTGGCTGGGGCCCGGCGGCGGATCGAGGTAGCTGCCAATGAGTGGTGCATACCAACCGAGGCGGTATGGGTAGACGCCAAGCGAGCCATCGGTGAGGTTTCCCTCGTTGATGCCCTCCCAGGGCTGGGTCAGCGGGCTGGCGAATCCCAGGTGCGGCTTGCCGTCATCGTCCAGCAACCCGCGGAGCTGGTACAAGTAGTTCATCACGCTCAGGTACGGCGTCTTGCAGTTCGGCTCGTCGGGCTCGCCGCCGTGCCGCCGCTGGCCGTTGTGCCCCAGCTCGTGCATCAGCGTGGATGCCTGCATGAAGGCCGTGCCGCCCGGCGTGGCGTTGTCGTTGTCGAGGAAGGCGCCGAGCGTGATGAGCACGTCGCCGCCCGGGAAGTCGCCCACGCCCGTGTTCGTGACCGGCTTGCGGAAGGCCGGGTTCTCGGTCGTCCCGTCCGCCAGATACGGCTCGTTCACCTCCGCCAGCCCGAGGTGGTGCGCGAAGAAGGCGTAGTGGAAGATGTCTTTCCGCTCGGGGTCGAAGCGGCGGGTGCAGCTGTAGCCTGGCAGGTCGCAGTAGTTGTCCACCGGCGTGGGCGGATCGGTCGGAGGCGGCGCCGGCGAGATGCTCAGCACCTTGTCCTTGATGAACCGGAAGCCGGTCTTCCAGCCCACCGTGCCCGGGTAGTCGGCGTACTGGCAGACCCAGGGCGGGTCCTGCGGCCCGCGCTGGCACACCGTGTCCATCTCGTCGACGCGCTCGCCCCCGCGGGTGAGCGTGTCAGCGCCCGCGACCTCTCCCGCGCGCTGTCCGATGATGTAGTGATTGGCGCAGTTAACATCCGCGGCACTGCACGAGGCGTCGTAGTAACTCGATCCGACGTCGAAGTGAACGGCGATGCCGTTGGGCCCGGTCTTCCCCTGGCCGTAGTCGTTGATGACCGGCGCATCGTTGAAAGCCTTGCCCATCAGCGCGAGCGCCTCGAGCTTGGGCCGGTGCGAATGCGGTGGCCTCAGCTGGCCCCCGTAGGACACCGAATCCGGCGCCTGATCCTCGTCCGGGCCGTCCACCTGTGCGGCCACGTCCATGTAGCCGATCTCGACGAAGAGATCCTTGCGATACGGGTTGGCGCCCATCGAGCCGAGGGGGGGCAGCGGATTCCCCCGCGGATCGATCACGGGCGCATCCGCCGTGGCCGTCTCCCAGACGTCCAGCAGGCCGTCCTCGTCCGTGTCCTCGACCGCCGTCTTGAAGACGATGGCCGCCACGGTGAGGCAGTCGCGCCCGCCCTGCACCTGCACATCGGTCGTGACGGTGGTGGTCACCTGCGAGGGGCTGCCGTTCAGCGCGACGTCGTAGGTGAGCGTGTCCCAGGACGCGCCGTCGGAACCTGCGAACGGGTTCGGCACGACCACGCCGTCAGGAAGCACGATGGCGTCGCCC
Organism: Acidobacteriota bacterium; assembly: GCA_020851565.1. Classification (GTDB taxonomy): domain Bacteria; phylum Acidobacteriota; class Vicinamibacteria; order Vicinamibacterales; family UBA2999; genus VFZN01. The sequence continues at coordinate 66,782 of JADZCN010000005.1, forward strand.
TTGTCAGCCTGGCCGCTGCCCGCGAGGTAGGAAATCCGGGCGTTCGGCGTGGCGGAGGGCTTGTAGAACCCCTGTATGGGCTGGACGACCGTCCGCTGCGCGTTGGTCAGCGACACCCCGTCGTCAACCACCACGATGGAGTTGAGAACGTTTCGCTGGGCGGCGTACTCAGGGCGATCGGGATAGCGGAAGACGATGAGCAGGCTGGCGCCGAGCGCCATCGGCGGGCTGTTGCCGTTCGGCCCGGAGTCGGGCACCTGGATCTCGTGGAGCCCATTGACGATGGTCTTGCCGAAATAGGGGCTGTTCTCATTCAGATCGAGATCGAAGAAACGAAGGACGTCGAGGCGATAGCTATAGGTGCGGCGGTTCCCCGGCTCCCCGGTGCTGCCCCCGGGGTTGTAGCAGGGCGCGGTGCCCTCGAAGGCCATCGTCTTCGCGTACGGCTCGGGATCGAATCCGGTCGTGACCGGATTGTCCGGCGTCTCGAGCGGGTAGCCCTTGAACTTCACCCCGAGGCTTCCCGTCAGCGGTCCCGTGTCCGACACCACCTGCCAGTACAGTTGGGCGGATACGATTTCCGCGCCAGGGGGCACGCCCTCGACGTTGATGTCGGCGGTGGCAGTGCCGCCGACGCCACGCCCCCGAAGCCCGACACCCGCCACGACGTAATCGCCGGTGACGAAGTAGTTCTTGAAGAATGTCAGGCCATCGGCCGGGGCCTGTGCACCCACGCCGCCGTCAGCGACGTGGAACAGGGTTGCGGCGGCGAGCGCGAGGACGAAGGCTCGCGAGCGCGGGCTGGCGAGCAGGGATTGCCAGGCACAGAGGCGGGCTGGGAACGACGCAGCTGAGGGGGCAGCGTGTGTCAAGGGGAGCCTCATTGCCCAAAGGTGGGCCCGAATGCGGTTGCAGTTTGTGACAAGTACAGGAACCGACCGACTCTAGCCCGATTTGCACAATAGTTCAACGCACCTTTGGGAAAAAACGAACAGGACGTGTTGCGGAGGGAGGTTGAACCGTCAATCCCGAAACCGAACGCTCGATATCGGCTCCGCGGCGGGCGGGGCCGCTCACCGTCGCCACATCCCCCGACTGGCCGCGCGGGCCTCGCGCTCGGCCTGGCGGAAGTCGGCCTTCCGGTGGTAGTCGAAGCTGCGGTAGTGCTCGGCCCAGCCGGCGCGGATGATCGCCTCGTTCACGAGCGTGCCGTCTTCGAGGAAGACGTAGGCGAGCGTGCGATTGAACCGGTCCTTGCGCTCGCCGTCGTACTCGAGGCGCACCAACTGGCCGTCCGCGAGCTTCCTCAGGTAGGCCGTGGCCTGGTCGCCGTAAGGCTCTGCCTCACGGAATCCGCCCTGCTTCTCCGGGGCGTCCACCCCGATCAGGCGGATGGTGCCGATGTCGGCGACGGTGATCGTGTCGCCGTCGATCACCTGGCGGACTCGGTGGAGCTCCGGGCTCGCGGGGCTCGCCGGGATGGCGCTCGGCCTGGTGGTCTCGGGGACCTGTTCGGTAGCGGCGCGGGGCTGCGGTGGCGCGGCGGGTTCCCCGGCCATGCCGGCCGGCCCGCACGCCAGGCCAGCGAGCGCCAGCATGGCGGCTGCGAGTCGGAGTGGCGTCATGCCCGTGAGCCCTTCGCGGGCGAGCCGCCCTTCGCGCGGAAGCGGCGCAGCTTCTCCCGGTTGCCGCAGATCTTCATGTCGCACCACCGGCGGCTGCGGTTCTTCGTTTCGTCCACGAACCACCACCGGCAGTCCGGTGCCGCACAGGCCCGCACGCGGGCCAGCTCGGGCGACGTCACGAGCCGGCCCGCGGCCCGCGCCATCTCGGCACCGACGTGGTCCAGCGATGAAGCGGGGCCCGGCGCCCACTGCAGCGTGCCCGCGCTCGGCACGAGCCGCGCCTGGGCGTACGCGGCACCGATGTGGTCCGTCAGGGCGGCCAGCACCCCGGCTGGCGGCGTGCGGCCCTGATCGGTGGCCGCGAAGAGCGCGTGGAGCGCCTCGCGCAGCTCGCGCGCCCGTGCCAGCGCCTGCCTGGCTGCGTCAGGCTGGCGTTTTGCCTCGCCGGCGAGGCGATCCGCCTCGGCCGCCGTCACCACGCCCTCGGCGCGCGCCCACTCGACCAGTGCCTCGCAGGACGTGAGCCGCTCGCTCGGCGCGGCGGTCTCCCGCCCGCTCAGCGTGTTCACGAAAGCCATGACACGCGCGGTGTCCACCTGCGTGTCCGGAAGGGCCGGCCCGGCCCGGCGGGGTGTGCCCACAGGTGCGATTGTACGCGTGGCGAAGTAACTTTCAAAAGACTCTTGACAGGTTACCAGTGGCAGCGATAGAGTGCGGAACCTGTGAAATCCATTTAGGGGGTTACGGGGCAGGGATCAAGGGATCAAGGGATCAAGGGATCAAGGGATCAAGGGATCAAGGGATCAGGGATCAGGGATCAGGGAGCAGGGAGCAGGGAGCAGGGATCAGCGATCAAGGGATCAAGGGATCAAGGGGTCAGGGGTCGGAACCGGGAGCCCAGACCCAGAACCCCAGAACCCCAGAACCTCAGAACCCCAGAACCCCAGAACCCCAGAACCCCAGAACCTCAGAACCCCAGAACCCAAGGAGGATCCCCATGTCCACGATCACCGCAAGTCCGAGCACGCCGGCCGCCGTCCTCACCCGCCTCATCGACGAGGGCCACACGACCCGCGCCTGGTACGGCGCCGACTTCCTCACGGCTATCGCCGACGTGGACGCCGCGCGTGCCGCACGCCGTCCGGCGGAAGGCCGCCACAACATCGGCGAGATTGCCCTGCACCACGCGTACTGGCTGCACGAGGTGGCCAATCGGCTGGGCGCTCCTGCCGAACCGTTCCGGCTGGAAGGGGAGGACTGGTTCGAGTGGACGGGGCGCTCGCCGGTCGCCTGGGACAACGTGCGTGCTCTCGTGCAGCGCGAACTGCAGCGCCTGCGCGACACGGTGGAAGCGGTGAGCGCGGGCAGGATGGCCTCGCCCCTCGACGAGGCCGCGCGCTACGAACAGGTGCTTGGCATCGCGGCCCACGCGGCCTACCACGCGGGGCAGGTGCAGTTGGTGAAGCGGCTCACCTGAGTGCGGCCGGAGGGTGGAGGCGGTTGCCGCGGGCGGCCGCTACGCCCATTGACGATTGCTTATTGCCAATCGGGTGATTCGTTGGGCGATAGGCGATTGCGACATTGGGCATTCGATTGGGTGATTGGGTGATTGGGTCATTGGCCGCGGCGTGTGGGTTTCGCGGCCATGGGCCCGCGCCGCGGGTCGGCGCCCGTCGTGCAGCCTGAACCTCAGAACCCCAGAACCCCAGAACCCCAGAACCCCAGAACCTCAGAACCTCAGAACCTCAGAACCTCACAACCTCAGAACCCCAGAGCCCGTTCTAGACTGTCCCCCATGCGAGCTCGTCGTTGCCAGGGGTGTGCCGCGCCGCTGCCGGATGGCGCGCCGGGGGCCGTGCTGCGCTGCCCGTTCTGCGGCCTGGTCCACGATGCGGCCGGGGCCGGGACGCCCGAGGTTCCGGTGCCGGCGGTGACCATCGATCATCGGGGCGGTGGCATGCCGCGCTGGGCACTGGTGTTCATCGGCCTCATCGTCGCGAGCGCGGTCGTCCCGACGGTGGCGGGGCTGGTCATCGGCTGGCGCGCCATCGACAGTTCCAGCGAGCGGCTCAGGTCGTTGGCGGCGGTGCCCACGCCGCCCGCGCCCGTGGCGCTCACGCCGGATCGTCTGAAGGGCGTGCCGCGGGGCTATCACGCCCTGGAGGTGACCCCGCCCACGGGCGGGTATGGCTCGCTGGACCCCGTGGGCGCCCTGCCCTGGGCGCTGGCGATTGCGCAGGCGTGGGAGGCGGACGCGCGCCTCGAGCGGATCGACGTGTCGCGGCTTCGGCCCGATGGCACCGTGAATGTGCAGGACGATGGGGATGCGTCGCTGACCTATCGGTTCCGGTCGCCATCGAAGGTCGAGGCGTTGCGGGCGCAGGCGCGGCTGCAGGCCGGCGCCGAGGAGGGCGTCGGCTTGTGGGTGCGCGTGAAGGAGGGCAAGCCGCAGGTGTACGCCGACTTCTCGCGCGCCGGCGGAGGGCGGGACGAGGGGCCCGCGCCACACCCGTCCGCCCTGTCGCTACCGGACCTGTTCGCCGGGCCTGGTGTGCGCGCGATGCGCGCGGACGTGCCGTTCTTCAACGCCTACATGATCCACCTCGCAGACGAAGGGTGGGTCTGGTACCTCTCGACGCTCGCCAACGAGTCGATGCCGCGCGTGCGTGCGCGCGACGGCGCGGTGTGGCCTTACCGAAGGTCGAAGTGAGAAGTGAGAAGCGCGAAGGGCGAAGTGCGAAGTGCAAGGGGCAGGACGCAGGGCGGGCGCGTGAACGACAGCGCCCGCCCAATCCCCTACCGCCGCGTGACGCCGCTCAGTCGCGTGGCGACGGCGGCCACGCCACCCACGCCCGTGGCGCCGACGTTGTAGGTGAACGTGCCTTCCATGCCGTTGCCCGCGGCGCGCGAACTCCACGACGTGAACGTGATGGAGACGGTCCCCGACGTGGCCGTGCCCTGCAGCGTCATCTGCCCATCTGGCGTGACCACGCCGTTCACGACGCCGATGACCTGGCCGAGCGCGACGGTGCCCGACACCGAGCCGCCGTTCTGCGTCAGCGTGAGCGAGATGGGCAGGCTGGTGCCGACCGGATAGAGCCCGCGATTCTGGCTGCAGAAGACGTCCTGCACCGAGCCGGTGCCGTCGCACCGCTCCACCACGTAGCGCCCGGACCACGTGCCGCTGAACGACGCCTGCGCCGTTCCCGAGATGGCGATGGTGTTGGTGCCGCTCGTCTGATCGGCATTCACCGTCAGCGTGCCGCTGAACGAGCCGGCGCTGGTGGGTGCGAAACGGATCGTCACGCTCTGCGACGCACCGGGCGCGATTGGTCCGCTGGTCCAGCTCGCCGTCGTGTGCGCGGACAAGCCGCCGGTGACGCTCATGCCGGTGACGGTCAGCGTGGCGTTGCCGCTGTTGCTAATCGTGATGCTGAGGTCGCGCTGGTTGCCCACCGCCACCTCACCGAACGCGAGGCTGCCGGTGATGGCGATGATGCGGGTCGTCGCGGGTGGCGTGGCTGACGGGGCGGTGGGCGAGGACTCCCCGCCTCCGCAGGCGATGGCGAGGGGCAGCAGGAGCAGGGGCAGACAGCGAAGGGCGGCTCTCATCGGGATCCTCCAGAATTTGGCACTTCCGGAATCCTGACCGCCTCCTGTGTCACGGCAGGTCGCGCGCAAAACCGGGAAATGAAACGAACCGGCCCGTCGCGCCACCAGCCAGGTGACCGCCACTGGCGGCGGTCTGCTGGAGGCTCCCGTGTTGAGAACGCCGTCGGCGTTTGCGGCCCACCCGGACGAGTTCGTTCCGCAGGTCATCCCCCTCGACGCGTCCCCCGACGCGCTGGGCGCCCTCTCATCGGAGCGGGCGCCGACCCAGGCGTCGCCGCCGGTCGTCGATTCGTGCGGTTGCGACCCGCTCACTGCTCTTGACCTCGCCGCCACGGCCATCCAACTCCCGCCATCGGCCAACGAGACCGCCGGCGTGCAGCCCGTGAGCGCGCGGCCGAAAGCCGCCATCACGCTCCGCGTTCCGAAGGGGGCAGGAACGGCCTGCCTGGCCATCCTGGGCGGGGCCTTGAGCGGGCTGGTGATCGCTGCCACCCAGGGGCCATCTGTGGGCGCGGTCGCGCCGCCTCGCGCGCGTGCCGGCTCCACCGCGGGCGTCGACGCCCTCGAGCGGACCGACCGCGTGGCCCCCTCCTCGCCGCGCGTGACCACGACGGCCGCGTTTCGTCCCGTGCCCTCCGGCTGGCTGTCCATCTCGGCCGCGTTCCCGGTGACGGTCTACGAGGATGGCGTCGAGGTGCCCAGGGATGCGTCCGGCCGCCTGGTGCTGCCGGCCGGGCCACATGCGCTCACGCTGGTGAACGAGCCGCTCGAGTTCCGCCAGGATCAGGCGGTGACGATCGCGGCGCGCCGCACGGTGTCGGTCGCCGTGGACACGCCCGTCGGCGCGCTGCACGTGAACGCTCGCCCGTGGGCGGCGGTGTGGGTGGATGGGAAGCGCGCCGGCGACACGCCGATCGGCAACCTCGCCGTCCCCATCGGCGAGCACGAGATCGTGCTGCGTCATCCAGCGCTTGGTGAGCAGCGGCGGACCGTAGTGGTCGGCGCGCGCACGCCCGCGCGCGTCGGCGTGGAGTGGCAGCCATGACCACCAGCCTCCGGATCATCCTGGCCGCGGCGTGCCTCGCGGGAGCGCTGGCGCCCGCTGCCGCACAGTCGCCGCTCGATCGGGCCCGCGGGCTCTACACATCCGCCGAGTACGAGGCCGCGCTGTCGCTCCTCGACGGCAGTGCGCTTCCCGGCGCGGAACACGGCGCCGAGGCCCAGTTGCTGTGCGTGTCGTGCCTGATGGCGCTGGGGCGGGCAGACGAAGCCGACACGCTCGCCGAACAGCTGGTGATGGCGCACCCCGCCTACGTTCCTGCCGCCGACACCTCGCCGCGCGTGCGCGTGGCGATCCAGGCGGTGCGCGACCGCGCGCTGCCCCCGTTGGCGCGGCGGCTCTACGACGAGGGGCGTGCGGCCTTCGAGCGCAGCGCGTATGGGGAAGCCGTGGCCCTGTTCGAGCGCGGCTTGCCCGTGATCGAAGTGCTGGCGATGGAGGGGCGTGCCGGAATGGAGGACCTGCGGATCCTGACGAACGGGTTCCTCGCGCTCGGGCGCGCGCGCATCCCACCTCCGCCCACGGCGCCGCTGCCGCTGGCAGCCCGCGCCACCGTGAGCGTGGGCGATCCCGTCACCACGATGCCCGGCGGCATCGAGGCGCCGGCCTCGGCGCCGGTTGCGATCCGCCAGGATCTGCCGCCCTGGACCTATGTCGTCGGCGGACCGGGAGGTCCGTTCAGCGCCCAGCGCTCCAGTCGATCTCGACGGCCGCCACGCGGCGGAACGCCTTCATCGTCGCCACCGGCTTGCCACTCGAGGCATCGACGATGACGACACCGCCGGTGCCGTAGATCACCGCGGTCCGGCCATCGGGCGAGAGCGCCGAGCTCGCGAAGTTGCCGGTGCCCTCGGCGATCAGATCGGCCTGCTTCTCGTGCGTGGCCAGGTCCACCGCGTGGACCGTCGACGCGGAGGGGACCAGCGCCACCGAGGTGCCCGCCATGAAGTGGACGGCGAAGCCGCCCGCCGCCACCTTCTTGATGACCTCGCCGGTGACGCCGTCGATGATGGTGAGGTCGGAGGTCTGGCTGTTGAGCGCGTAGATGGCCTTGCCATCGGGCCGGATCGCCATCGAGCCATGCGCTTCGGCCAGGGTGTACTCCGTGTAGGCGTAGTACGAGCGGCCTTCGCGCCGGGCCTGGTTCTCGGCCTCGAGGCGCGCGGTCTCGGTCTTCAGCCCGGACTCCAGCGCCAGGAGCGTCTTCATGCCCATCCGCCCCGTCCTGATGTCCTTGATCTTCTGGCCCGTCGCCAGGTCGTAGGTATAGAGGTACTCGCCATTCAGCATGTACAGCCGCTTGCCGTCCGGGCTGACGGAGAGTTCCTCGCCCCAGGTCTTGAAGGTGACCGGCGGCGCCGGTTCCAGGCCAGGGAGCGCCAGCTTCGTCGCGCTGTAGGTGCCGAGGACCCACAGCGTGCGGCCATCCGCGGTGGCCTCGAGGCGCTCGGGTCCGGTGCCGACCGGAATCGGCGGCGCCGGGGCCGCACCTTTGATCACGCGCAGCTCACCCGGCCGGTCACGATTACCAGGTCCCTTGACCGGTGGTCCGTCGCTGACCACCAGCAGCTGGCCGCCGCGCTCGTCGAGCACGAGGCCGCGCGGTTTGGATCCGACATCGGAGACGGCTACGCTCCGCGTCGCCATCGACACGGCGTGCAGGCGCCCGTTCACGTTCTTGTCGGGATTGTTGTTCGGCTTCCCGCGGTCGAGCAGGTACAGGAACTGGCCGTCCGGTGACAGCACCGGCCCGCCGGGATCGCCGTCGAGCGGAACCGTCGCGACGATCGTTCCCGCGCTGAGATCGATGAAGCGGAGCTCGGCCGGCAGGACCGCGGCCTTGCGTGGCTCCTCGCGCGCGGAGAGCACGACCGCCGTGCGTCCATCGGGCGTGGCGATTGCCGCCGTCGCCTTACGCGGCAACTCGACCCGCGACAGCAGCCTGGCCGCCGCCAGGTCCACGGTGACCAGCTCGCGCGGCAGCGACTCCGCGGCCGTCTTTCCCTGGAATCCCGGACTCATCACCGACAGGCGATCGCCGGCCGTTGACAGCATCGGCGTTGCGGAAAGGCCCCAGCCCAGTTCGACACGTCCCTGCACGGCGAGCGTGCGGCCGTCGAGGATGGTGGCCACCGCCCGGGTCTTCGCCTGGAAACCCGCGTCGCCGGCGTCGCGGCCGTCCCCCTGGTCGAGGACGACGACCCGCGCGCCATTGGCGGTCCGCAGCAGCCGCGACGGGGAGCCCTCCAGCGTCGCGGTCTTTGCGGCCTGTCCGCCTGGCAGGTCGAGGAGGGTGACGGTTCGAGCCTCCTGGTCCAGCACATACGCGCGTGCACCTTGTGCCCAGGCCGATACCGGCGCCGCCAGCAGTGCGGCTACCGCTACAACCCGACGCAGCTGTCCGCCCATGTCCCCTCCATGCTCGCCAGCTGCCGAGAAAGCGCGGCGGCTGCCCAGGTCCGTTTCGTGTCGCCGCGATTATAGGGGAGCGCGGTGACCGGCTGGAGACGTGTTGAGCCCGCTCGCGGCGGGCCGGCAGGCCCGAGGCGGCGTGAACTGGAATCGGCCGGGAGCAGGCGCTCAACGAATGTTGAGTGGCGCGCCCGGCAGGATTCGAGCCCGCTCGCGGCGGGCCGGCAGGCCCGAGGCGGCGTGAACTGGAATCGGCCGGGAGCAGGCGCTCAACGAACGTTGAGTGGCGCGCCCGGCAGGATTCGAACCTGCGGCCTTTGGCTCCGGAGGCCAACGCTCTATCCAGCTGAGCTACGGGCGCGTGCGAGAGGATGCGCGCGCAGGGCATGGAACACCGTCGCCCTGGCGAAGGAACAAGTTTAGCACGGAGGTTCGAAGCACGGCAGTTCGAACCGCACGCGTTCAAAGCACGCAGGTTCAAGGCCCGGAGGCTCGGCCGGTTGCCGGTTCCGCCGCGGTTTCCCATCGTCGCGCCTGTTCCCGTCGCCGTGCGCCTCCCGTCGCAATCTCCTCCCGACCCTGTTTCCCCTCCCGACGTCGTCTACCGCCCCCGCGCGAGGTTGACCAGCTGATTCGTGGACGCGTCGTGCGCCGTCGTGTCCGCCGCACCGGCCAGCTCCGCGTCGATGCGTTTCGCCAGCTGCTTGCCCAACTCCACACCCCACTGGTCGAACGAGTTCACGCCCCACACCGCACCCATCGTGAAGACCTTGTGCTCGTACATCGCCAGCAGCATCCCCAGCGTCCCCGGGTCCAGCTTCCGGTACACGATGGTTGTCGAGGGGCGGTTGCCGGGGAAGACCTTGTGCGGCACCAGCCGTTCCAGCGCCTCCCCTGAGTGCCCCTGTGCCGCAAGCTCCCGCCGCACCTCGTCTTCGGTCTTCCCGCGCATCAGCGCCTCGGTTTGCGCGAAGCAGTTGGCGAGCAGCAACCGATGGTGCTCGCCCAGCGGGTAGGGCGACTCGAGGCCCACCAGGAAGTCGCACGGCACCACGCGCGTACCCTGGTGGAGCAGCTGGAAGAACGCGTGCTGGCCGTTCGTCCCGGGCTCCCCCCACACGATGGGCCCGGTGCCCACCGGCACGGGCGCGCCATGACGGTCCACCCGCTTGCCGTTGCTCTCCATGTCCAGCTGCTGCAGGTACGCCGGCAGGCGATGGAGCAGCTGCTCGTAGGGCAGCACCGCGTGCGTCTCGTGGCCGAGCACGCTGGCGTACCACACGCCCAGCAGGCCCAGCACCATGGGGATGTTCCGTTCGATGGGGGCGGTGCGGAAGTGCTCGTCCATGCGGAACGCGCCATCGAGCATCTCCTCGAAGCGCTCGAACCCGGCGGCGAGCGCCACGGGCAGGCCGATGGAGGACCACACCGAGTAGCGGCCCCCGACCCAGTCCCAGAAGACGAACATCTGCTCGGGCGCGATGCCGAAGCGCCGCACCTCGGCCTCGTTGGTCGAGACGGCCCCGAAGTGCCGGGCGATGTGCGCCTCGTCCTTCGCGTGGCCCAGGAACCACTCGCGCGCCGTTCGCGCGTTGGCCATCGTCTCCTGCGTGGTGAACGTCTTGGATGCCACGATGAAGAGCGTCGTGCGCGGATCGAGTTGGCGGAGAGTCTGCCCGATGTGCGCGCCGTCCACGTTTGACACGAAGTGCAGGCGCGGCCCGCCTTCGTTGTACGACGCGAGCGCCGCGGTGGCCATGGCCGGCCCGAGGTCCGATCCGCCGATGCCGATGTTCACGACGTCGGTGATGCGTGCCCCGGTGTGCCCGGTCCAGTTGCCGGCGCGCACGGCATCGCTGAAGGTGCGCATGTGGTCCAGCGCGGCGCGGACGTCCGGCATCACGTCGCGGCCATCGACCAGGACCGGCCGTACGGACCGGTTGCGAAGGGCCGTGTGCAGCACCGCGCGGCCCTCGGTGTTGTTGATGGCCTGACCGGCGAACATCCGCTCCCGCAGTGCCTCGACGCCCGTCGCCCGAGCCAGCTCCGCCAGGAGCTTCATCGTCTCGGCGGTCACGTGGTTCTTGGAGTAGTCCACGACGAGGTCGTCGAGGCGGAGGGTGAAGGACTGGGCGCGGGAGGGATCGTCGCCGAAGAGGTGCGGCAGGTGCGAACGGGTGCGGGCGGGTGCGGGCGGGTGCGGACGGGTGCTGACAGGTGCGGGCGGGCGCGGGCCGGTGCTGGCGGGTGCGGCCAAGAGCGTCCAGTCGGCTGCGTGTGCCTGGAGGGCGCGCCAGGCGGGGGGGAGCGGGGGACCGTCGGCCCACAGGCGGAAGCCGCCCTCGAACGCGCGGTCGTTATGGCCCCGGCGGACGCGGGGCGGCAGGTCCTTCATCAGGCGGACGTTGCCGCCCCCGAGCATCACGTACTCCGCGGCCACCGCGGCCCGCAGCAACTCGGCGGCCTCGAGCACGACCGCGCGCCAGGCGTCTTCCCCGAGCGTGTTGAGCCCTCGCTGGCCGCAGTAGTCCTCGAACGTCTGACCCCGGAAGGGCAGATGGGCCAGCTCCAGGGGGACGACGCGTCCCTCGTCCACCAGCGCCGTGCCAAGGCCGGAGCCGAGGCCGAGGAAGAGCATGCGGCCGCCCTCGTCACTCCCAAGGGCCTGCATGGCAGCGTCGTTGATGATGCGCGTCGGCACGCCGAGTGCCGCCTCGAAGTCGAACCCCACCCAGCCGCGCCCGAGGTTCCAGGGCTCCTCCATCACGGCGCCGCGCAGGACGGGACTGGGGACGCCGATGGCGGCGACGTCGAATGGCCAGTCCGTCGCGTGGGCCTTCACGCCGGCCACGAGCTCCGCCGGCGTGAAATCCGGCCCGGAGTCGAAGCGGCGCGGCGCGTCAGCTCCCGTGACCAGCAGCTTGACGTGGCTGCCGCCGACATCGACTGCCAGGATGCGCATGCTGGCCAGCATATTCGAAGAGACGTGTCCATTGGTGATTGCCGATTGGTGATTGACGATTCAATGGGTGATTGAGTGATCGGGGCATTGGGCATTGGATTGGTGATTGAGGCATTGGCGATTGGTTGATTTGCGATTCGTCGCGGTCCCGCTGGCCCGCTGGGACAATCGCCGCCGCGAGAATTGCCCGATGGCCCAATCGCTCGATGCCCCAATCCAATGTGCAATGCCCAATCACCAATCGCCGAATGAATCGTCAATCGTCATTTGGCAATCATCAATGGGTGCCTTCACCCTCCGCCCGTCCTGCTATGCTGACACCAATGACACTCCTGGACTCCCTGAAATGCCACACCGTAGTCGTGGCGGACACCGGCGACATCGACGCCATCCGCCAGCACCAGCCGCAGGACGCGACGACGAACCCCTCGCTGTTGTTGAAGGCGGCGCAGCAGCCGCAGTACCGGGCACTCGTCGAGGCGGCGCGCGGGGAGGCGCAGGCGCTGGGGTTGTCGGGACACGCGGCCACCGAGGCCTTCATGGATCGGCTGGCGGTGCAGTTCGGCCGGGAGATCCTGCAGATCATCCCGGGGCGTGTCTCGACCGAAGTGGACGCGCGGTACAGCTTCGACACCGAGGGCACCATCGCCAAGGCGCGCGAGATCGTGCGGCTGTACGAAGCCGCCGGCGTCGACCGCGCGCGCGTGCTCATCAAGGTGGGGAGCACCTGGGAGGGCATCAAGGCGGCGGAGGTCCTGGAACGCGAGGGGATCCACTGCAACCTGACGCTGCTCTTCAGCTTCGCCCAGGCCGTGGCCTGTGCCGAAGCCGGCGTCACGCTCATCTCGCCCTTCGTCGGCCGCATCTACGACTGGTACCGGAAGGAGCGGGGCGCCGAGATCCCCATCGACGAGGATCCGGGTGTCCACTCTGTCACGCGCATCTACAACTACTTCAAGAAGCACGGCTACCGCACCGAGGTGATGGGCGCGAGCTTCCGCCGCGTGGAGCAGATCATCCGCCTGGCCGGCTGCGACCTGCTGACCATCAGCCCCGAGCTGCTGCGGGACCTCGCGAACACGGCTGGGGATCTCGCCCCCGCCCTCACCGTCGAAGGCGCGCGCGCCAGCGCGGAGAAGAAGATCACGCTCGACGAGAAGGCCTTCCGCTGGCTGCACAACCAGGACCCGATGGCGGTGGAGAAGCTGTCGGACGGCATCCGCCGCTTCGACGCCGACGCGCGAGCGTTGGAGCGGTGGGCGGAGGGGGTGGGATAGGACTGAAAGGGCGTGAGACGCTCGGACTGAGCGCTTGAACCCCCGAACCCCCGAACCCCAGAACCCCAGAACCGACGAATGTCCACGATCGCCTATCCCCCCGGTTCCCCGCTCGAGGCCCTTGCGCGCGATCGTTCGACGCTTGTCGTCTTCCTCCGACACTTCGGTTGAACCTTCTGTCGCGAGGCGCTGGCCGACGTCGCCCGGGCGAAGCCGGCCATCGACGCGACGGGAACGCAGGTTGCGTTCGTGCACGCCGTCACGCCAGGTGAGGCCGACCCGTGGTTCGCACGGGCCGGGCTCGGGGACGTCCCGCGCATCAGTGATCCGGAACGGGCTCACTACCGCGCCTTTGGCCTGGGCCGGACCGGCGCCGGCGAGCTGGTGAGCCCACGGGTCTGGGCACGGGGCACCGTCTGCGCGATGGCCCACGGCTTCGGCGCGCAGCCGTCGCAGATGCTGCGCCAACTCCCCGGGGTCTTCGTGATCAGAGGGAGCCGCATCCTCGCGGCCTATCGGCACCACTCGCCGGCCGATCGCCCCGACTACCTGGCCCTCATCGCCCAAAGTACTGGCATTACAATGCCTTGACGCTGGCGGCTGGCCCACGGGCCCGCGGCCGGGCGTAATTGGAGGCCACTTTATGGCGCGTCGATTCGCGATAGGCCTGTTTTATTGCCTGCTCGTGCCGGGCTTTGCCCTGGCGCAGGGCGGCGGGGCGGCCCAGCAGCCGCCTGCCGGCCAGCAGCCCCCACAGCCGCCCCAGGAACCCGAAGAGGAGCAGCCGCCCGTCTACACCGAGGCCGTGGTCGTCACGGCGTCGAAGGTGGAGCAGCAGATCGTCAATGCTCCCGCCACGGTCACCGTCGTGTCGTCCGACACCATCCAGAGCTCGCCCATCAACAACTACGCGGAGCTGCTGCGTGAGGTGCCGGGGATGAACATCACCCAGACCTCGGCCCGCGACTACAACATCACCATGCGCGGGGCCACGTCGACGCTGGCCACCTCGCAGCTGGCGCTGCTCGACGGCCGCAGCCTCTACCTCGACTTCTTCGGCTTCATTGCGTGGGACCTGGTGCCCGTCAACGCCTTCGAGCTGAAGCAGGTGGAGGTGATCCGCGGGCCGGCGTCGGCCATCTGGGGCGCCAACGCGATGAACGGCGTCATCAACTTCATCTCGAAGACGCCGCGCGAGCTGAACAGCAACAACCTCACCATCAACTTCGGCGGCTTCAACCGGAGCCCGGCCAACGGCCAGGACCTCGACACCGGCGGCCTCTACTCGGTGAACGTCACCCACGCCCGCGCCGTGAACGATCGGTGGGCCTACAAGCTGTCGGCCGGCTACTTCGCGTCGGACGCGTTCGCGCGGCCGACCGGCCTCATCCCGAACAGCACGGGCACGTCCTACCCGGCGTTCTCGAACCAGGGCACCTCGCAGCCCAAGTTCGTCGGCCGCGCCGACTACGACGATCCGGACGGCGCGTTCAAGCTCGTGCTGGAGGGCGGCTACTCGGGCACCGACGGCATCATCCACACCGGTATCGGCCCCTTCGACATGACGGGCGTCCACCTCAGCTACGGGACGATGCGCTACACGCGCGGGGCGTTCAAGTTCAACTTCTTCACGAACATCCTGAACGGCAAGGCCAATGCGCTGCTGGCGATTGGCCGGGACGGCAACCCCATCCCGTTCGAGTTCGACACGCGGACGTTCGACGTCGAGCTGGGGCACGTGAAGACCATCGGCACGCGCCAGGTGATCACCTATGGCGGCAACCTGCGCCGGAACGACTTCGAGCTGTCGATCGCGCCCCGCGGCTCCGACCGCACCGAGGTGGGCGGCTACATCCAGGACGAGATCTTCATCAGCGACAAGTTCCGCTGGAACATCGGCGCGCGCGTGGACAAGTTCGCGAACATCGACGATGCGGTGTTCTCGCCGCGGACGGCGTTCATCTTCAAGCCGCAGGCCGACCATGCCATCCGCCTGTCGTTCAACCGCGCGTTCCGGGCCCCGTCGCTCATCAACAACTACCTGGAAACCTCCATCGTCAACCAGCTGAACCTGGGGTTGGTGAACCCGCTCTTCGCCGGCCGCGTCTACAACTTCCCCGTGGCCGCCGTGGGCAACGAGGACCTGGTGCAGGAGAGCACCAATGCCCTGGAACTGGCCTACACAGGCGTCATCAACAACCGGGCCACGGTGTCGGCGGCGGTCTACTGGACGAAGAACACCGACGAGATCTTCTTCACGCAGACGGCGCGCTACCGCGCCGCGAACCCGCCGCCGGGCTGGACCCAGGCCCTGGCGCCGCTGCCCGCGGCGGTGGCGCTGGGCGTGCTGGAGGTGCTGCCGCCCTCCTGCCTCACGCTGCCGCCCGGCACGCCGTGCACGACCGGCGGCCTGCCGTCAGAGTTCAGCTATCGCAACCTCGGCGAGGTCATCAACAAGGGCTTCGAGCTGGGGGTGGACGGCGCCGTCAGCCAGGCGCTGAACGTGTTCGCCAACTACTCGTACCAGGCGAAGCCGGATCCGGACTTCGACATCTCGGAGGTGAACCTGCCGCCGCAGAACCGCTTCAACCTGGGCTTCAACTTCACCCAGGGACGGTTCACCGGGAACATGTCCTACACGTGGGTGGACGAGGCGTACTGGCAGGACGTGCTGGATTCGCGCTTCCACGGCCCCACGGATGCCTACTCGCAGGTGAACGGGGCCTTCGGCGTCCGCTGGGGTGGCGACAGGCTCATCACCACCGTGAAGGT
This sequence comes from Acidobacteriota bacterium, assembly GCA_020851565.1. Classification (GTDB taxonomy): domain Bacteria; phylum Acidobacteriota; class Vicinamibacteria; order Vicinamibacterales; family UBA2999; genus VFZN01. Next base: position 82,502 of record JADZCN010000005.1, read on the forward strand.
GATCAACCTGCTGAACGAGGACATCCAGTCCCACGTGTTCGGGGACATCCTCAAGCGGCAGGTTATCGGAGAGGTGAGGGTGACGTTCTAGGCTGTGCGCCGCCCTGTCCATTGATGATTGCTGATTGGTGATTGACGATTCATTGGGCGATTGAGCGAGTGAGTCATTGGGCATTGGAGTGGTGATTGAGGCACTGGCGATTGGGTGATTTGTGATTCGCCGCTGTCCCGCCGGGCCGCCGGGACACTCGCCGCCGCGAGAATGGCCCAGTGGCCCAATCGCTCAATTCCCCAATCCAACGTCAAGATGCCTCAGTCATCAATCGCCCAATGAATCGTCAATCACCAATCGGCAATCGCCAATGGACAGCGCGCGGCCGGCGCCTCCCGGCGCGTGGGATCTCACGGCGCGAAGCGACGCCCACGCGGCGCAGCCGCGCCCTGGGTCATTGTCCGAGCGACGTGATGCGCTCGTTGATGGGCGGCAGGAACTCGTCGTTGAAGATCTCCAGGATGCCGGGCACGCGCTGGAGCTTGCGGGTCTCCACAATCTGAACGATGTTCGCCGCGAGGCGGCCGGGGTCCACCTCGCCGATGCCGATGCGCTGGCCTTCGGGATGGGCCATCTCGCCGTCCAGGGTGTCCTGCAGGCGCGCGCGCTCGATGGCGCGATCGATCTTCGGATCGCGCTTCGCCACCGCGTCGATGGCCGAGTCGGGCTGGAGGATGGCATCCCGGAGCCCCCGCGTGAACGCGCGCAGCATCCCGCGCAGCAGCTCTGGCGACTCCGCCACGAGGCGCCGGCTGACCATCACCGTGCTGCCGTAGAACTCCGTCATCAGGTCTTCGTACTTGAACAGCTTCAACTGCTTCCCGGCGTCAATCTTCGCGGCCGTCGCGGCGGCGCGGATGGTCGAGGCGTAGCCGAAGACGGCGTCCACCTTGCCGGCCAGCAGGTCTTTCAGCATGTCCTCCATGCTGGCCTCGGACGTGTCGATGGTGATCTCGTCCGGATCCACCCGCGCGTGTGCGGCATACACGCGGAAGGTGTTGAGCGCGACGTCGGTGGCGTGGCCGACGATGCGGCGGCCGAGCAGGTCGTAGGGGAGCTGGATGGGGCCGTCGGCCTTGACGACCAGCGCGGACGGCGTGCTGTTGAAGACCATGTAGACGCCGACCGGCGACTTCCCGGGCTCGAGTGAGACCAGTTCGATGAGCGCGTTGACGTCGCCGTAGGCCACGTCGAAGCCTTCCTCCATCATGCGGTTCGCAGCCGTGTAGGCGCCGCGTCCGGCGGTGAACGTGACGCTCACGCCGGCTTCCTTCAGGTAGCCTCTGTCTTCGGCGAGCAGGAAGAACGAGTTGGCCCCGGAGTAGCCGGAGTTGAGCAGCATCCGCAGCGGGCGGGCCTGGGTCCGGGCCGGCCAGGCCGCCGCCGCCAGCGCGCCAGCGGTCAGCGTCATCACGTCGCGTCGCGTGAGGGTCATCGGGGGAAGAAAGTATCACGGGGCGCGGCTGCGCCGCGTGGGCCGCGCTTCGCTCGGTGGACGCGCCTGGCGGCGCGTGGGCACGCCTGCGGCGTGTAGGCCTCGCGTCGCTCGGTATGGGCGCGCCTGTCGGCGCGTGAGATCCCACCGAAGGCCCACCGCCCGGAGGGCGGCCTACGCGGCGCAGCCGCGCCCACGGTGCGCAGCACCGCCCACGGCGCGCAGCGCCGCCTCCACGGCGCGCAGCGCCGCCTCCCCGGCGCGCAGCGCCGCCTCTACCGCGCAGCGCCGCCCTACCGCAGCTGCTCCATCGCCCCCAGCAGGTCGGCGCCCGGGTCCTCGCGGACTCCTGCCCACAGGTCGCCCACGCGCTCCACGCGCGCGTACATATTCGCGATGGTGAAATCCTGCGGCGCGACGCCCGCGTCCACTTCCTCCCAGGTGAGCGGCGTCGAGACGCCCGCAAACGCGCTGGCGCGGGCGCTGTAGGCGCAGGCCAGCGTCTTGCCCTGGATGTTCTGCAGGTAGTCCACGTAGATCGTGCCGTCCTTCCGCCTGCCGACCATCCGCTGCACCGTCGCGACTTTGGGATGCTGGCTCGCGACCATCGTCGCGACAATCTGGCAGAAGAGCATGCCTGCCTGGTACGGCGTACCGGGGGGGAGCGGAATGAAGACGTGCAGGCCCTCGGAGCCCGAGGTCTTGGGATAGCCGCGCACGCCGACGCGCTCGAGGATGTCGCGCACCCAGCGGGCCACGTCGAGGATCTGGCCGAACGTGGCGCCGGGCTGCGGGTCGAGATCGATGGCCACCTGATCGGGCGTGTCGAGCGCGTCCATGCGCGAGAACCACGGGTCCATGGAGATGGACGCGAGCTGTGCCATGTACAGGAGTGTCTTGAGGGATCCGCCCACCAGCCGCGCGGGCACGTCATCGTCCGGGAGCGTCTCGATGCGCACGCCGGACGGCACCGGCTCCGGCGCGCGGTGCTGGTAGAAGGCTTCACCCGTCACGCCGTCCGGCATGCGCTTCATCACGAGCGGGCGATTGTCGACGACGGGCAGGATGAGCGGCGAGATGCGCGAGTAGTAGCGGAGCAGGTCGCCCTTTGTACGGGCACCCTCGGGCCAGAAGACCTTGTGCAGGTTGGTGACGTCCAGCGTGTCGCCGTCGGGCAGCGTGATGCGGCCGTTCTTGCGGGCCTTCTCGAGCGCGGTCAGCTGATCGATGACAGCGTCCAGCGAGTCGTGGCTCGCAGCATCGGCGTCGCGTCCCCGTCCCGGCCCAAGCACCCGTGCACCCCGCACCCCTGCACCGCGCACCCGTGCACCCTGCACCCCTGCACCCTGCACCTCCTCCGCCTCCTTGTCGTCCCTCAATCCCAGGTACGCCGGGTGCCGCAGTCGTCCTTCGTCGGTCATCTCCGTGTAGCGCACTTGCGCGACCAGCTTCGGCCGCACCCAGTGCGCGCGGCGCTCCAGCGAGGCGGGCGGGTCTGCGAGCGGGCACGTCGTCGTGGCGAGCGGCGCGAGGAGGGTCCACAGTCGCTCGATTTCCGCGTGGCTGAAACCGGTGCCCACGTCCCCGACGTAGCGAAGCGGGGCGGCCTGCGGTGCGGCGCGCGTGCCAGGCTTCCTTGGCCTCGTCGCCCGAGGGGCGGCCTCGTGGACGCCCAGGACCAGGGCGCCAAAGCGGGTGCGCGTGCCCTGGGGCTCGGTGTAGCCGCACACCACGAACTCGTCCACGTTCTGCAGTTTGAGCTTTCGCCACTCGGCGCTTCGCTTGCCGGCACGGTAGGGCGATCGCGCCTGCTTCACCAGCAGGCCCTCCCAGCCCTGCTCCTTCGCCCGTGCATACAGCGCGTTGCCGCTGTCGCTGTGTTGCTCGGTGAGGCGCAGCGTGCCGGAGGGGAACGGATGTACATCCAGGAGGTGCTCGAGCGCCTGGCGTCGCTCGCTGAGGGGGCTGTCGCGCAGGTCGAGATCGCCGAAGCGGAGCAGGTCGAAGACCACGAGTGCCGCAGGCTGCTCCTCGGGCGGCAGGATGGCCTTGCTCGATCGGTAGCCCGGCACGCTCACGTGGATGCGGTGCTGGAGCCGCTGGAACCCCTGCGGGCGCCCGGCGGCGTCAAGAGCGACGATCTCCCCATCCAGCACGACGACGGCGTCGAACGCGCGGCCCCACTCGACGAGTGCCGCGACGATGTCGGGGAACTGCGCCGACTTCTCGTTGCCGTTGCGGGACCAGATCCCGACACGCGGCGTGGCGCCGCCCGCCACTTCGACAAGGGCGCGGATCCCGTCGTACTTCGGCTCGTAGACGAGCCCCGCGCCCTCGAGCGGCGGCTCGGGATCGCCTCCGACCGCCAGCATCGGCCTCAGGTCACGCGTCGGGGGGATCATGACGGGAGCAGTAGATCACGTCGGGAGGGAAAGGCGACGGGAGCGAAATGCGACGGGAGGGAACGGCGACGGGAGTGGATTGCCACGAGAGTCGGGAGTCGAGAGGGAGGCGCGTCGGGAGTCGGGAGGGACGAGTGACGGGAGCCGATGGCGTCGGGAGGGAAGCGTGGCGGGAGTCAGGAGTCGGACGTGTCCCTGGCACCCGTGCACCTCGCACCCCTGCACTCCTGCACCCCTGCACCCTTGCACCCCCGCACCCCTGCACCCCTGCACCCCTGCACCCTTGCACCCTGTCAGGCAAAACGGTCCTCGAACCAGGGCTCCGCCGAGTTCGAGTAGCCGCGTGTTTCCCAGAAGCCCGGCTGATCTTCCGCGAGGAAGTCGATCCGCCGGATCCACTTCGCGCCCTTCCACGCGTAGAGCTTCGGCGTGATCATGCGGCACGGCCCGCCGTGCTCGCGGGGCAGGGGCTGACCTTCCCAGGTGTGCACGAGCAGGACGTCCTCTTCCACCGCACGTGCGAGCGGCAGGTTGACGGTGTAGGGGATGCGAGTGCCGGGCATGTGGTCGTACCCGGTGCACAGCACGTGTGCGGCTTCGGGAGCAGGGACGGCCAGTTCGGCCAGCGTCCGGAACCGGACGCCGCCCCAGCGGTTGTCCATGCGGCTCCAGGTGGTGACGCAGTGGAAGTCGCTCACGTCGTCCGCCTGTGGCAACGCCATGAACTGTTCCCACGTGAGCGTGAACGGGTTCTCGCAGAGGCCGCCCACCTCGAGTCGCCAGTCCGAGAGCGCGACATCGGGGAGGTCGCCCAGGTCCAGCACGGGCCAGTTGCGGACCTCGTGCTGGCCAACCGGCAGCTTCGGCATGCCGTGGCGGTTGGCCGGGCCGGTCCCGGAAGGTTGCGCGCGCTCAAAGGCCGCGGGCGCATTCGCGCGCAGGGCCCGCTGGCGCTCGATGTAGCGGAGGCGCTTCTGGACGAGGGTGTCGGACATCGGGAGTAGTCTACTGGCGGGAGCCGGGAGGGGACAGCGTCGGGAGGGGAACTGGGCCGGGAGGGAACTGCGACGGGAGGGGACCGCGTCGGGAGGGGAACGGGGTCGCGAGGGACTCACGACGGGAGTCGGGAGTCGGTCGAGGTGCCGTGAACGCGAGAACCCCAGAACCCGAGAACCCCAGAACCCCAGAACCCCAGAACCCCAGAACCCCAGAACCCGAGAACCCGAGAACCCCAGAACCGTTAGAATAAGCGGAATGTCCCGCTTGGTCGCCGCCTTCAGTTCGGTGGTGGCTGTCCTGGTCGTTTCCGGCGCGTGCTCCCAATCCCCCACGGCACCTACGCCTGTCGCCGACAGCATCACTCTCTTCAGCGTGTCGCAGCAGCCGCCGTCGGTGCCTGCCGTTGTCATCCCTCCGCCGCAGCTGCCGTCCAACGCGCTGGGCGCCACGCGTTTCGTCGCGTTCGGCGACAGCATCACGTGCGGGGTCGAGTCAGCCTTCGACTTCCTGGTGCCGCTTCCATGCCCGAGCGGTACCCACGGCTATCCAGAGCGCGTGCAGGCGATGCTCGCCGCCTACAATCCCGCGCAGACTTTCGCCATGACGAAGCGCGGCTATCCCGGCGAGTGGGCCCAGGACGGCGCCACTCGGTTGCGGACCGAGCTGGCCGAGCTCGCCGGCCCGAGCGTTCCGCCCGCACAGCGCCCCCAGGGATTGCTGCTGCTCGAGGGTATCAACGACATGAACAACGGTGTGAGCGCCACGCGCGCGGCGGCGTCGCTGGCCGAGATGGCGCAGATTGGCCGGCTCCACAACCTCACCGTGCTCGTGGCGACGATGCCCCAGACCTACGAGACCGTCGATCCCAATACGGGCCAGACGCGTCACAACTCCGTCGAGAAGATCGTCCCGTTCAACACCGAGGTCATCCGGCTGCTCTCGGGGGTCCAGAACGTCTACGTCGTGGACATCTACGCGGCGTTCGGGTCGAACCGGTCGCTCATTGGTAACGATGGGCTCCACCCCACGCCCGCGGGCTACGACGTGATGGCGCAGCGGTTCCACGCCGCCATCGTGGCGCGGTTTCCGGTCAGGGGGAGTCTGCAGTAAGGTTCGGGGGGTCTGGGGTTCTCGGGTTCTGGGGTTCTCAGGTTCTGGGGTTCTCGGGTTCACGGGCGCGTAAAGGTGATCCCCACCCACAGCGCCGCGGTGCCGAGCGCCACCTGGAGCACGACGTTCACCATCGCGCGCGTGTAGTAGCCGGTGGCCATCAGCTCCACGGTTTCGAACGAGAACGCGGAGAACGTGGTGAATCCGCCCAGCAGGCCCGAGAGCAGCAGCGCACGCGCCTCCGGTGACAGCCCGTCGCGCGTCATGCCCCAGCCGACGACCAGGCCGAAGGCGAACGAGCCGGCGAGGTTCACCGCCGTCGTGCCCCACGGATAGGTAGCCGGCAGGATGCGATAGACCGCGCCCGTGGTCACCACGCGCGCCACCGACCCAACCGCACCACCGAGCGCCACGAGCATCAGCTCACGCATGCGTTGCGCCATCCTATCGCAGTGGCGGCCCAGCCCCGGCGCCTCTGGCCGGGCTCTGCAGCCGCTGAACCGCGAGTCTTCCCGGGCCAGACCGTTGGAGGCTGGCCGACGGAGACACCGACAACCGAGCCGGAGGCCGCCACTGGGCCTGTTTGAGCGTGGGCGCAGTGGGCGCGAGTTGCCTGAGTGCTTGTGCTCGCCGGAGGCGAGGTTGACCGGCCAACCGACCCGGTCTGGTCCGGGAAGACTCGCGGTTCAGCGGTTGCCGCACGGCAGATAGAGCGTCCGGAGGTTCGTCGCCGTCGGCGTCAACCCCGCGGCCTCTCCGAGTCGGCGCACGATCTCCGGTGGCGCGATCGTGAGCTTCCACTCGTCCGCGCGTGCGCCCAGTGACGCGAACAGCTCCACCCACTCGGGCCACCACGGCGTGGCCGCCCGCGCGAGCGGCTCGATGACCAGCACGCGCGAGCCGTGGCGTGCGGCATCCACCAGCGTGCGACCCAGGACGGCCCGCTCGGCCTCCGGCAGTTCGTTGGCCACGTAGCCCGCGACGATGAACGAGGGCTGGCGCGGCCGGCGCAGCTTCGCGGCGCTGCCGCGCACGACCGACCCGTCGAGGCCGAAGGCCGCGTACGTGTCGCGCGCCTCGTCCAGCGCCCAGGGGTGCGTGTCGAGGCCCAGCACCGTGTGCGCACCCGTGGCGACCGCGGCAGCCGCCCCCACCGCACCCGTGCCGCATCCGACGTCGATGACGGGCAGGGCGCGCCACGCGTCCGGCCCGCCCGTCTGCTCGCGGAGCGCCGCGATGACCTGAGAGGTCGCCAGGAAGTGCACCGGCCCGTAGTAGAGCGCGAACGCCGCACGCTTGCCGGCGCCGTCCAGCACGCGGTGCGCGGCGATGGCGGTGTGCCGCCGCTCGACGTAGGCGGACGACAGCGCGCGCAGCGCGCGGGAGACCTCGGAGAACTGCAGGTTGGCGAGGTGCCGCGCCTCGAGGCGCGCCATCCAGGGAGCCAGCTCGACAGGCATGAATCGCTTCGAAGCGTACAATGGGCCCGGCATGAACGCGAAGCGCTGGGTCGTCGTCGGCGGCGTCGTGGCGTTGGTGCTGGCGGTTGCGGCGGTTGTCGCTGCGCGCCGTGCGGAACCCTTCCTCCGCGGCGAGATCGAGCGGGTGCTCGGCGAGCGGCTGGACAGCGTGGTCACGCTGGAGGGACTCGAGGTCACGCTGTTCCCACGGCCGTCCATCACGGGCCGCGGCCTCGTCATCCGCCACCAAGGGCGCACCGACATCCCGCCGCTCGTCACCGTGGGCACGTTCCGCGGTCACGCATCCTGGTCGGGCGCCCTGGCCAGGCGCGTCTCGGACGTGAGCCTGGATGGCCTCGAAGTCACCATCCCGCCACGGCGGCGCGACGACATGCCGTCGCTCGGAGGCCGGCCGGGAGGGCCGTCGACCGGGCGCCGCGATTTCGCCATCGACACGCTGACGGCCACGAACACGCGCCTCAGCATCATGCCGCGCAACCCGGAGAAGGATCCGCGGGTATTCGACATCTTCTCGCTCGAGGTGCGCGACCTCACGCTGGTGTCGCCCTCCACCTTCGTCGCGTCGCTCATCAATCCCGTACCCGTCGGGACCATCGAGACCAGCGGCTCGTTCGGGCCATGGGATCGCGAGGAGCCGGGCGACACGCCACTCGACGGGCGCTTCACGTTCGACGCGGATCTCGGAACCATCAAGGGCATCGCGGGCGCCCTCGACGCCGAGGGCCAGTACTCGGGGCCGGTGGATCGCATCGTGGCCACGGGCACCACGCGCACGCCCGACTTCAGCATCCCGAAGCTGAAGGCCCTGGCGCTCCCGCTCGAGACGACGTTCCGCGCGGTGGTGGACGGGACCAAGGGCGACGTACAGCTGGAGCAGGTGGACGCGAAGCTGGCCGAATCCTTGTTCATTGCGAAGGGCTTCATCGTCGGGACGAAGGGCGTGAAGGGGAAGCGCATCCTGCTCGACGTCACCTCCACCGACGCGCGGATGGCCGACATCCTGAGCCTGACCGTCCGCGGCCAGCCGCCGGCCATGAGCGGTGCCGTGGCGCTCACCACGTCGTTCGACCTGCCGCAGGGCGACGAGGACGTCATCGACAAGTTGAAGCTGGCGGGGAAGGTGACCATCAAGCGCGCCCGCTTCGCGAGCGACACCGTGCAGGACAAGGTGGACGATCTCAGCCGCCGCGCGCGCGGCCGGCCGGAGGACGTCTCCATCGACGAAGTAGCATCGGACATCACCGCGACGTTCACGATGGAGAAGGGGAGGATCACGCTGCAGGACATCGCGTACGCGGTCCCCGGCGCCAACGTCTCGATGCGCGGCGTCTACGGCCTCGAGTCGGGCGCGCTGGACTTCGCGGGCACCGCGCGCCTGCGCGCGTCGGTGTCGCAGACGCAGACCGGATGGAAGCACTTCCTGCTGAAGCCGTTCGACCCGCTGTTCCGCAAGGGCGGCGCCGGCTCGCGCCTGGCGATCAAGGTGTCTGGGACGGTGGACGAGCCGAAGTTCGGCCTCGACATGGGCCGTACCCTGAAAGGGAAGTAGAGACTGGGGTGAGTGACGGGGATCGAACCCGCGACAGCCGGATCCACAATCCGGAGCTCTACCACTGAGCTACACTCACCGTCCGGGAAGGCGAACCCTGATTTTAGCATGAGGATCCCGTTTCTGGCCGCCGGTGCGCGGTTCCCGCCGGCCAGCCGTGCCCTCCGCGAGCCAAACGGCCTTCTGGCCGCCGGCGGAGACCTGACGGTCACGACGCTCGTCGAGGCCTACACGCACGGGATCTTTCCGTGGTTCAGCGAAGGGGATCCCATCCTGTGGTGGTCGCCGGATCCGAGGATGGTCCTGCCGACATCGGAGGTACACCTGTCGCGCTCGCTCCGGCGGCGGCTTCGCCGTCGGGATTTCCGCGTCAGTTTCAACGAGGCCTTCGAGGAGGTGCTGCAGGCCTGCGCCGAGCCGCGGGAGCCGGGCGGCGGCACCTGGCTCGTGCCGGAGATGCAGGCTGCCTACGCCGACATGCGGGATAAGGGGCTCGCGCACTCGGTGGAGGTGTGGATGAACGGCGGGCTGGCCGGCGGCCTCTACGGCGTGGGCATCGGCCGCATGTTCTTCGGCGAGTCGATGTTCTCGCGGCGCACGGACGGATCGAAGATCGCCATCGCGTACTTCGCCGCGCAGATGGCCGCCTGGGGCATGCCGATCATCGACTGCCAGATGGCCACCGGGCACCTGGAGTCGCTTGGTGCCCGTCTCGTGCCGCGCCGCGTGTTCCTCGAGTGGGTAGCGCAGCTGTGCGCCGGGCCCGGCCCCGACGACTGGCGATTCGACGAGGGCCTCGACCCCACCGTTGTCCTGGCGACGGCCTCGGAGGAGCCCGCAAGACCCTGAGGGCGGGGGCCTTGCGGCTTCGCGCACACCTCGCGTGCAAAGCGCCCCGCGCCTCTACTAGACTGCGGTGCGAGCCACATCATGACCCTTGCGACCATTGGCCAGATCTCGATGAACGCCCGCGACATCGCCCGCGCGACGGCGTTCTACCGCGACGTGCTCGGCCTGACGTTCCTCTTCTCGGCCGGGACGATGTCCTTCTTCGACTGCGACGGCACTCGGCTGATGCTCGGCCTGCCGAGCGGTCCCGAGTACGACCACCCCGGGTCCATCCTGTACTTCAAGGTGGACGACATCGCCGCCACCCACGAGGCCCTCGCGGCGCGGGGCGTGGCCTTCAAGACCGCCCCGCACCTGGTGGCCCGCCTGCCCGACCACGAGCTGTGGATGGCGTTCTTCGGCGACACGGAGGGGAACACGCTGGCGCTCATGGCTGAGGTGAGATCGTCAGTGTCGGGAGGCTGAACCCCGTCGGGAGGGAACTTCCGCCGGGAGGGATGTGCGACGGGAGGGCATCGCGACGGGACATCGCTCCCGTCGTGACGCACTCCCGACGATGTTCCTCTCCCGACAGCGAAGTCCCTCCCGACGAGCTCCCCCTCCCGGCACGTTCGGGATTCCCCTACAATCAAAGTGTGCCTGACGCGAAGTTTCGCGAAGACCTGCTGAGCGAATCGCGCGCGGACGAGCGCGTCGAGAAGCCGAAGATGTGGCGCGTCCTGCTCCACAACGACGACTTCACGACGCAGGAGTTCGTCGTGTGGGTGCTCGAGACGGTCTTCCAGAAGCCCGCCGCCGATGCGCGGGCCATCATGCTCCACGTCCATCACGCGGGCGTCGGGGTCGCCGGCCTCTACACGCGCGACGTCGCCGAAACCAAGCAGCAGGCCACACAACGGCTCGCCGAGCAGCATGAATTCCCGTTGCTGGTCACCCTCGAGCCCGAGCCGGAAGGATCGTCATCGTGAGCCGTCAGCCCGTCCCCTTCGCCCCCGAGACCCTCGAGACCATCCGCCGGGCCTTCCGCCTGGCGGCGGATCATCGCCACGACATGGTGGGCCTGGAGCACCTGCTGGCGGCCCTTCTGGACGACCCGCAGGCCCTCCGCGTGCTCCAGGCCGCGCGGGCGGACGTGGCCGTCCTCCGCCAGGATCTCGCGGACGTGCTGCAGCGCGCCTTCCTGCCCGTGCCTGGCCGCAAGGCCGTCAAGCCCGAGTCCACCATCGGCTTCGACCGCGTGGTCGAGCGCGCCGTCGTCCATGCGGCCAACTCCAGCGCCCAGTTGGTGGAGAGCGGCGCCCTGCTGGTCTTCCTGCTGCAGGAAGAGGACAGCCACGCCGCCTATTTCCTGCGCAAGCAGGGGCTGGACCGCCTGACGCTGCTCCGGGCCATCTCGCATCCGGCGGACGACAAGGCGCCCGCGGGACGCGGCGAGCCGGATGGCGCGCGCCCGCAGGACCCGCTGGAGGCCTACGCCACCGACCTTGTCGCAAGAGCCGCGCGCGGGCAGATCGATCCGCTGATTGGACGCGAGACCGAGGTGGAGCGGATGGTCCAGGTGCTGTGCCGACGGCGCAAGAACAACCCGCTGCTCATCGGCGAGCCCGGCGTGGGCAAGACAGCCCTGGCCGAGGGGCTGGCGCTGCGCATCCACCAGGGCGCCGTGCCCGACGCCCTGAAGGGGGCTCGTGTCTTCGCGCTCGACCTCGGTGCCCTCGTCGCCGGCACGCGCTACCGGGGCGACTTCGAGGAGCGCGTGAAGCAGGTGCTGGACGCGCTGGAGAAGCAGGAGCAGGCCATCCTGTTCATCGACGAAATCCACACGCTCGTCGGCGCGGGCTCTGCCTCCGGCGGCACGATGGACGCGGGCAACCTGCTGAAGCCGGCACTCGCGTCAGGCACGCTGCGCTGCATCGGCTCGACGACCTTCAGCGACGTGAAGCAGTCGTTCGACAAGGATCGCGCGCTGTCGCGCCGCTTCCAGAAGATCGAGGTGCTCGAGCCCTCGGAGGCCGAAACGCTCGCCATCCTGAAGGGCCTGAAGGGCGCCTACGAGCAGCACCACGGCGTGACGTACACGGACGCGGCGCTCGAGGCCGCCGTCACGCTGTCGGCGCGGCACCTGCGCGACCTGCACCTGCCCGACAAGGCCATCGACGTCATCGACGAGGCCGGCGCCTACGCGAAATTGATGCGGCCGCAGTCCGGGCCGCAGATGCCGCAGATGACGCAGCCGCAGATGGCGCAGATGACGCAGATGGGGAAAGCAGGGGCAGGGGCGGTCGAACCCGGGTTACCCACTCCATTGAACGAGCAGCCATCCGCAGAAGCAGAGGTCGAGGACTCCGGGGCGCCTGCGCGATCTGTGGCTCCCTCCGCATCTGTGCCATCTGCGCCATCTGCGGCCAAGTCATCTGCGTCCTCTGCGGCTGTGCCATCGGCGTCATCGGCGTCCCCATCGACGTCGGTGTTGGTCGACGTCGTCGACGTCGAGCGCGTCGTCGCGAAGATGGCGCGCGTCCCCGTCCAGGCGGTGTCCTCCGACGATCGCGTGTCGCTGCAGCGCCTCGACGCCGAGCTGAAGGCCGTCATCTTCGGCCAGGACGAGGCCATCGACGATGTGACCTCCGCCATCAAGCTGTCGCGCTCTGGCCTCAGGGCGCCGGACAAGACCATCGGCAGCTTTCTCTTCGCCGGGCCGACCGGGGTGGGGAAGACCGAGCTGGCGCGCCAGCTCGCGCGCGTGCTGAAGGTGGAGTTCCTCCGCTTCGACATGTCCGAGTACATGGAGAAGCACGCTGTCGCCCGCCTCATCGGCGCGCCGCCGGGGTACGTCGGCTACGAGGAGGGCGGCCTGCTCATCGACGCCGTCCGTAAGGCGCCGCACGCCGTGCTGCTGCTCGACGAGATCGAGAAGGCGCACCCGGATCTCTTCGCCATCCTGCTGCAGGTGATGGACCACGCCACGCTCACCGACACGCACGGGCGCCAGGCGGACTTCCGGCACGTCATCCTCATCATGACCACCAACGTGGGGGCACGCGATCTCTCCGGCCGCAAGATGGGCTTCGGCGAGGCCGGCGAGGGAGGCCGCGCCACCGGTGCGCTCGAGCGGATGTTCTCGCCCGAGTTCCGCAACCGCCTCGATGCCACCGTTCACTTCCACGCCCTTGGCGTGCGGGAGATCGAGCGCGTCGTGGACAAGCACGTCGCCGAGCTGGCCGCAATGGTGGCGGGGCGCGGCATCACCATCGAGCTCATGCCCGCCGCCCGCGCGTGGCTGGCCACGCACGGGTTCGACCGCGCCTTCGGCGCGCGCCCGATGGCGCGGCTGGTGGAGCGCACCATCAAGAAGCCGCTCTCCGAGCTCCTGCTCTTCGGCAACGTCGCCGACGGCGCCCGTATCGTCGTGGACGTGGAGGGGGACGCGCTGGCCGTACAAACGAAAAGCCGGGAAGCCTAGGGCTTCCCGGCTCTTCGAGGTTCTCGGGTTCTGGGGTTCTGGGGTTCTGGGGTTCTGGGGTTCTGGGGTTCTGGGGTTCTCGGGTTCGCTTGTCTCCGCCTCCCGCCTCCCGCCTCCCGACGCGATTCCCTCCCGACGCGATTCCCTCCCGACGGGTCCTTGTCCCTCCCGACAGGTTCGTGTGTCCCTCCCGACGCGTTACTTGACGGTCACCTTCACGTGGGCGTTGGTCCAGCAGCACTGGAACCCGCCGCCGCCCTCGCCCGTGGCGTCGTTGGTCTGCGCCCGAAGCACGTACTCGCCCGGCGCGCTGAAGGTGGCCGTGGTGCTCGTCTTCCCGTCGGCGGCGAAGTCGATCTTCGGCCGCTGCTCGGCGAACGTCACCTCGCCGGGGCCGCGATGCTTGTGCCACTGGAAGGTGGCCGGCGGCGCCGTGGCGGGGCGCAGCGAGCCAGGCTCGCGGTGCGCGTCGTCCGTCACCCACACATCGAGGGCGAGGGGCTGGCCGACGGTGGCCGTCAGTTCCCTGGCGATGCCGATCGGCGGCCCCGTGTAGGTCTTGCCGCCCATCTCGAACTTCAGCACTGGCGGCGTGTTGCCCATGGCCGCGTCCTTGAAGGGCTCCACCTCGTAATCGGTGTGCAGGCCCATCGGGATCGACTCGGTCTTGCCGTTGGCCACGATGGTCCAGGTGTACTTGTCCTTGAAGTCTGCGGGGACGATGATGGTGAAGACGCCCCAGCCGCGGCGCTGGTTGAAGTGGGTCGGCTGGCCCAGGTCCGGGCCGCCCGGCTCGACGCGGTTGTTGGGCCCGACGGGGATGTCGAGGACCTGCTTGGTGTTGCGGTTGAAGTAGCCGATGAGCAGCACGCGGCGGCCGTCGGGCAGCCGGTACCAGCCTTCATAGGCCGGCGTGACGCTCTCGCCCGCTTCCCTGATGACCTGCAACGGCAGCTGGGCGGAAACCGTGCCCGTCCCGACGAGCACCGCTCCGGCTATCACGAGCGCACCGAGAGTGCGCGTGACGATGGTTCGATACGCCTGCATCCGATGTACTCCGAAGAAGAAGAAAGGGAAGGGGACCTGTCTCTCGCCCGGAAACGAGAAGGGGGTGCCCGGAGGCACCCCCTTTCATGGTTGTTACCGGGTTACTGCTGCTGGTCTGCGGTCGTCGTCGAGGTCTTGGCCTTGCGCTTCTCCACTTCGGCCTTGTAGTCCTCGTCGTCCATGTAGGTGATGTTCACCCAGGCATGGGCCATCTCGTCGACCGTGCGGTCGCCCCAGCCCACCCACTGGTTCGGGTCGGGGTTGTTCGGGTTGTCCTTCGTGTTGTCGTGCCACGAGGTGATGCGCAGGATGGTGCCCTTGGGCAGCAGCGGCGCCGCGTCGTCGGCGTAGACGTAGTTGGTGTGCCAGTTGAAGTTGTACTCGCTCACCATGCTCAGCATCTGCGTCTGGCCCGTCGGGAGGATGGCCTCCATCGACATGGCCTTGCCGCGCAGGTGCATGTGGGGCTGGAAGTTCTCGACGCGGCCGGCCTTGCGCATCACGTGGAAGTTCTGCGTGACGGCGACGGTGTTTGGCGGAATGTCGAGGTTGCGGTTGCCGCCGGCGATGCCGCTGTAGAGCGACAGGGTCTGGCGGTACTTGGGCTCCTGGCCCTTCGGGTAGAAGTAGACGGCCATCTCCACCGTGTCGGTGATCTCCTCGCCGACGGCGTGGTAGTGGATGTCCCACACGATGCTCGAGCCCGGCAGCATCAGCTTGCCGCTGTTCTCGCGCATGATCTCACCCTGCTTGCCGACGGCCCATTCCATGAAGAGGCCCGGGCCCGGGTCGTCGTCGGCGCGGGGCGCGGAGGAGCCGGGAGCCTCGCCTTCCTTCTGCTGGAGGCGCGCCAGCGCGTGGTGGGTGATCTTGCGGCCCTGCACGGTGCCGGGACGCATCTCGATGGCGCGAACGTAGCGGGGCTCGGTGAGACCCGTCGGGACGACCGGCTTGTACCAGGCATCCTGCGCCTGTGCGGGCATCTTGTAGGCTGGCGACTTGATGATGAGATCCGGCTCGCCGAAGAGGCTGGTGAAGTTCCAGGTCTCCTCGTTCGGCCACTTCACCGGGGCGGGCATGTCCTTCATGTCGCCCTTCGGGGCGCCCGTATCCACCCACTTCACGATGGTGGCAATCTGGGCGTCGGTCAGCGAGCGATCATTCTGGAAGTGCTGGATGCCGACGTTCTTGTCGATGTGCCATGGCGGCATCTGCCGCGCGGCAACGCGGGCCTTGATGGACCGCGCCCACGGGCGTGCCTCCTCGTAGGTCACGAGCGACATCGGGCCAATCGAGTCCTTGCGGTGGCACGACTCACAGGCCTTCTGGAAGATCGGGGCGACGTCCTTGGTAAACGTGACCTGACCAGCGGGCTGTGTCTGCGCGGCTGCGGGACCGGCCACCAGGGCCAAGCCCAACGCGCCCACCCACGCGCCCCAACGGAAACGAGCATCTGCCATAGCTCAACTCCCCCGTTAACCGACAGCCAAACCCTCAACCCGCCAGCACATAGGCCACAGCGACGGGTGGCAGATTCTACACCGGCCCTCCCCCCTTTGTCACTGCAAAACACAACGCTCGTTCGGCCCGGCGGGGCTGTTATCCCACCCACGCGCTGGCCTTATGGCAGATACACTACCCGCTTATATGGAGATTGCACGGGAGCGTTTCCTGGACCCCACCCGGGACTACCACCTGACGCTGTCGCTCAGGAGCCGGACCACGCCGATGCACAGCGCCCTGTCCGCCCTCACGCCGGACGAGCGGGATCGCGTGAGCCGGACCCTGGCCCGCGCGCTCGATGAGATTGCGGCGGTGGTCGGAGCTCATCTGTCCGAGCGCCCGGAATAGGGAGACACACACCGAGTGCGGGACGTCTGCGGCTTTACGGTAAAATGCTGACAGGCGAGGGACTTACACATGAAGTTCAGAGTCGTAGCAGTGATGGTGAGTGCGGTGTGGCTGGCCGGCGCGGTCGCCCAGACGGGTGCCCAGCAGAAGACCGTGTGGGACGGGGTGTACACGGAGGAACAGGCCAAGCGTGGAGCCGAGGCCTACGAGAAGGATTGTGCCAGCTGCCACCAGGCCGATCTGGCCGGCGATGGTTTTGCTCCCGGCCTGGCCGGGCCCGAGTTCGCCGCTGCGTGGGAGGGGCTCTCCGTCGGCGATCTGCTCGAGCGTATCCGCATCTCGATGCCGCCG
Source organism: Acidobacteriota bacterium (assembly GCA_020851565.1). Taxonomy (GTDB): domain Bacteria; phylum Acidobacteriota; class Vicinamibacteria; order Vicinamibacterales; family UBA2999; genus VFZN01. The sequence continues at coordinate 99,091 of JADZCN010000005.1, forward strand.
AGCGACCCCAACTCGGTGACGACCGCCGCCAAGGCCGACATCATCGCGCACATCCTGAAGCTCAATCAGTTCCCGGCGGGCAAGACCGAGCTGCCCTCGGAATTGGATGCAGCGAAGCAGATTCAGTACAAGGCCTCGAAGCCCTGAGGGGCGAAGAGCAGAAGTGAGAAGTTGGAGGAACCTCCGACTTCTCACTCCTCACGCTTCACCGCAGGCCACCGGCCCGCAGCCTGCGATCTACCCGCGCTCGTAGCTCAGTTGGATAGAGCACCAGCCTTCGAAGCTGGGGGTCACAGGTTCGAGCCCTGTCGAGCGCGCCACCTCACCTCCGGCGAGGTCGCCACGCTCGCCAGCCTCTAGTTCACGCCGCGCGCGCCTGCGGCGCCCGCGAGCGGGTTCGAGCCCTGTCGAGCGCGCCACCTC
>JADZCN010000006.1 GCA_020851565.1 Acidobacteriota bacterium
CCAGGTTCAGCAGCGCGGACCTGAGCTCCAGGACCCCCGCCACCACGGCCGCGACGAACTCCCGCTGCCGGATGCGATACATCGTCATGTCGATGTCGTTGCGGCTGCGGGCGGTGTGCAGGCGGCCGGCCACGTCCTCGCCGGCGGCGTTCTTCACGAGGCGCTCGATGAAGAAGAACAGGTCCTCGTAGGTGCCGTCGTAGCTGACCTCGCGGACGGTCTCGAGCGAGATGCCGTCGAGCGAGGCCCTGAGCACGCGGGCGTCCTCGCGGGTCACGATGCCGCACTCGGTGAGCATCACCAGGTGGGCGTAATGGATGGCCATGAGCGGCGTGAGCAGCAGCTCCTTGGCGTCTTCGAAGTTCTCGTTGAGGACGATGGTGACGTATTCGGGGGCGAAGCGCATTCGGGCTCCCAGCAGTATATAGTCCGGGTGCGAACGGGTGCGAGCAGGTGCGGGCAGGTGCGAACGGGCGCGGGCGGGCTTGCGGCACCGGAGCTCGCGCGAGGTGATGCAGGCGAGAGAAGGTGGGGGGTGGCGTGGTGAACACGATCAAACGGCAGGTCGCACTGATGGGAGCGGTCGTGACGCTGGCGCTGTCGGGGCCGACGGCCCTGGACGCACGATCGGCGGGCCAGTCGCCGGCCGCCTCGACGCTGGCGGTCGCCGGGCTCGAGCGTGCCGTCGAGATCCGGCGCGATCGGTGGGGCATCAACCACATCTACGCGCAGAGCGAAGCGGATCTCTTCTTCGCGCAAGGGTATGCCGCGGCCAGGGACCGGCTCTTCCAGTTCGAGCTCTGGCGCCGCCAGGCCACCGGCACCGTGGCCGAGATCCTCGGGCGCCGGGAGCTGGCGCGCGACCGGGGGACGCGGCTCCACATGTTCCGCGGCAATCTGGACGCCGAGCTCAACCACTACCACCCCCGCGGGAAGCTCATCATCGAGTCGTTCGTCCGCGGCGTGAACGCGTACATCGCCGAGACCGAGCGCACCCCGTCGCTGCTGCCGCTGGAGTTCAGGATGCTGGGCATCACGCCCGGTCGGTGGACGCCGGCCGTCGTCATCTCGCGGCACCAGAGCCTCACCGCGAACATCACGGACGAAGTGCGCTCCATGCGCGCCCTGAAGACGATGACCCCCGAGGCGCTGCGCGAGCTGATGTACTTCCAGGGCGGCGAGCCGGTGTTCACACCGGACGCCGCGCTGGATCCAAAGACCTTTCCCGACAACGTGCTGGAGCTCTACAGCGCCTTCCGCAATGCGGTCGAGTTCAAGCCAGAGGACGTGGCCGCCGAGTTCCGGGCTCCGTCACAGCGCGTCGCCGCCGTCTCGTCCGGCCCGACTCCCGACTCCCCACTCCCGACTCCCGACTCCTTCGTCGACCCCCGCGACATCGGCTCGAACAACTGGGTGGTCAGCGGCTCACGCACGCAGAGCACCTATCCGATCATGGCCAACGACCCGCACCGCGTCCAGGGTGCGCCGTCGCTCCGTTACTGGGTGCACCTGGTCGGCCCCGGATGGAACGTGATTGGCGGCGGCGAGCCCGTGCTGCCCGGCATCTCCATCGGCCACAACGAGTACGGCGCGTGGGGCCTCACCATCTTCGGCAACGACAACGAGGACCTCTACGTCTACGACGTGAACCCGGCCAACCCGAACGAGTATCGCTACCAGGGCGGCTGGGAAGCGATGCGGGTCGTCGCGGACACCATCCCGGTGAAGGGCGAGAAGCCTGAAACCGTGGAACTGAAGTTCACGCGCCACGGACCCGTGATCTTCGAGGACCGGGCGAACCGCAAGGCGTACGCCGTCCGCGCGGCGTGGATGGAACCGGGCTCGGCGCCGTACCTGGCCAGCCTCCGCATGAACCAGGCGCGCACATGGGAGGAGTTCCGCGAGGCGTGCGGCTACAGCCGCATGCCGGCCGAGAACATGGTGTGGGCCGATCGCACCGGCACGATCGGCTGGCAGGCGGCAGGCATCCAGCCGCTGCGCCGCAACTGGAGCGGCCTGCTGCCCGTGCCGGGCGACGGGCGCTACGAGTGGGACGGATACCTTCCGATCACGGCGCTGCCGCACGAGGTGAACCCGTCACGCGGCTTCGTGGCGACGGCCAACCACTACCTGTTCCCGAACGACTACCCCTATCCAGAGGCCATGCACTACACGTGGGCCGACCCGTACCGCGCCTCGCGCATCACCGAGGTGCTGGGGTCGGGCCGTTTGTTCAGCGTGGCCGAGATGGCGCGGCTGCAGAACGACGACCTGTCGATTCCTGCGCGCGCGCTCGTGCCGCTGCTGAAGGATCTGTCGCTGTCGAACGCCGCGTCCGCGAAGGCCCGCGACCAGTTGATGGCATGGGACTTCGTGATGGACAAGAGCTCGGTGCCCGCGGGTATCCATGCGATGTGGCAACGGCGCCTGCTCGCCAACCTGCGGGAGCAGCTGGTCCCCGAGGGTGCGCGCGCCGTGCTCGGCCAGGGGGCCGTTTCGCTCAAGCGGGCCATCGACTGGCTGTACGCCCCGGACGGCCGCTTCGGCGCCGACCCCGTGGCGGCGCGCGACGCGCTGGTCGCCCGCAGCCTGGACGAGGCGGTGGCCGAGCTGACGAAGCGCTTCGGCGCCGACATGGCGAAGTGGCAGTGGGGCCAGGAGGGCTACCACCACGCCCTGATTCGCCACCCGCTGTCAGCCGCGGTGAACGACACGACACGCGCGAAGCTGAACGCCGGCCCGGCGCCGCGCGGCGGCGATGGCACCACGGTGAGTGCCACGGGCAGCGGCGACAACCAGACCTCGGGCGGGTCGTTCAAGCTGATCGCCGACACCGAGGACTGGGACAACTCGATTGGACTCAACACGCCGGGCCAGTCCGGCGACCCGGACAACAAGTTCTACCGGAACCTGTTCGACCTGTGGGCGAAGGGCCGCTACTTCCCGGTGGCCTACTCGCGGAAGAAGGTGGAATCGGTGACCGACAGCGTCACCCAGCTCGCACCGGCGACGACGAGCACGCAGCAACGGTAGGGGGCACGCAGGTTCGGAGGTTCGGGGGTTTCGGGGGTTCGGAGGTCCTGGGGCCTCAAGTTCCCGGGTTCGGGCGTAGGGGTTCTTTGGCTCGCACGGCCACAGCGCCGTGCCACCAGACTGCAGAACCCCCGAACCCCCGAACCTCAGAACCCCAGAACCCCAGAACCCGTCGTCTTCGTCCTCTCGCGACGCGCGGGTCAGCCGCCGAGGACGCCGGGCTCCCAGGAGGGCTGCACCGTCGCGCCCCACAGCTCGCGGACGCCGTAGCGCTCGTGCAGGATCATCAGGTGGTGCTGGCTGTGCCCCGCGAGGATCCAGCAGAGGGCGCGGGCACTGACCGCCTTGTTGTTCGCCAGCGCCGACCGGCCGAGCGCGGCCTCGTCCAGCGAGTAGACGAGCGCGAGCGTCGCCTCTCGCACCGCCAGCAGCTCGTGCACGATGTCCTTGATGGATCGCTGGTGGTACGGCGCCGTCGCGGCCCACTGGTTCTCGTCGAAGCCGGCCAGCGGCGTGGTGTCGGCCCGCGCGATGCGCAGCAGGCGGTATCCGAACACGCGCTCGGCGTCCGCGATGTGCCCGAGCACCTCCTTCACGCTCCACTTGCCTTCGTCGTAGCGGAACGAGGCCTTCGCGTCGTTCAGCACCTCGAAACGCCTGATGTCCGCGCGCTGCGCCTCGAGCGCCGCCAGCGGCCCGCTCGCGGGGACCTTGTTGATGTAGCCGGCGTAGAAGATCGCGAACTCGTCCGGACCGGGCAGGGTGATCGGGGGGGCAGGCCTGTGGCTCATGAAGAGGACTTTATCCGGGGAACAGGGCGGCCGCAATGGTCCCGAGGGCCTCGAGGCCGTGCACGTCGCGCGGGAGCTGCGGCACGCGCAGGATGGGCACGCCGGTGAAGCGCCGGTCGATTTCCTCCAGGTAGACGCGCTCCTGCGCCTGCCGGGCCACCAGGAACGGATCGGAACTGGTGGGAGGCAGCACGCGGTTCACCACCAGCGCCCCTACGCGCACGCCAGCCTCGTCCAGCTGCGCCAGCGCGCGCGCGGTTTCCTCGATGGGCAGCCGCTCGGCGACGAGCACCAGCACGAACGCGGTCACGCGCGGGCTCACGAGCCGCGCGCGGAACTCACGCAGGCGCTCGAGCCGCTCGGCGAGCGACAGCATGATGGGATCGTTCCTGTCGTCCTGCTCCACGCCCAGCATCGCACGCCTCGAACGCGACAGCGCGCGGATCCACGCCTCCATCAGCTCGGGCATGCGGATGAGCCGCAGCGTGTGGCCCGTGGGCGCCGTATCGAAGACCAGCAGGTCGAACCGCTCGTCCTCCCCCCGGATGAGCGATCCGATGCGGTCGAAGAGTGCCACTTCCTCCGCCGCCGGCATGCTGGCCGCCAGGTCGATCTGCCGGTTCGCCTCCTTGAGGATCTGGTGCCCGAACAGCGCCTTGATGCGGTCCTTCACCTCGGCGACGTACCGGGCCGACTCGCGCCCGGCGTCGATCTCGAGCGCGTGCAGGTTCGGCGCGACCTCGACGATGTCGGGGCCGATCGGGCGGGCGAAGATGTCGGCCGTGTTGTGCGCGGGATCGGTGGACACCAGCAGCACGCGCCGTCCCGCACGGCTCGCGGCCAGCGCGGTGGCGGAAGCGCTCGTGGTCTTCCCCACGCCGCCCTTGCCGCCGAAGAACAGGACCTTCCGATCGAGAAGGCGCACCCGATCGTCCATCAGCAGCAGGGCAGGGTGCCGAGCGGCGACCGGTCCATGCCCATCCGCCGGTGCCAGAGGTGGAACTGCTCCAGCAGGTAGGGATAGATGTCGAGCATGTAGAGCGTGGCCGGGTTCGGCAGTCCGACGACTTCCATGTAGCAGAGGAGCAGGAACAGGTCGTTCAGCTCGTTGGCCTGCTTCCGCAGCTCGCGCTCGTAGTGGCTGTAGGCGATGCCGTGCACGAAGTCGCGGATGTTCTTGCCGAGGGGCACGAGGGGATCATAGACCGGGAGCAGGGGTCAGGGATCAGGGGATCAGGGGGATCAGGGGTCAGGAGGGGTCAGGGAGGATTGCAGAAACAGCCACGGTGCTGGTTGGTCGGCGCAGCAGATACTGCGAACCTCGAGGCACGATCCCATTGGTTTGCGTGGGATTCTTGAATGGCACGGGCCGTGCGTGTTGTTGGAGCATGCCCATACACTCGTCCCGTGACCGAGTGGTCTGGCAGAAAGGGGTCGTCCTGGCTACCGATGTCTACCGTCTCGCACGAGAATTCGAGCGTCGGGACCGCACGCTCGCAGAACAGCTCCAGCGGGCAGCGGTCTCAATCCCGTCGAACGTCGCCGAAGGCTGGGCCCGTGGCCCTGGTCGGTCCTACCGCTTCCATCTTCGCGTGGCACTCGGCAGCGAGGCCGAACTCCAGACCCAGCTGGAAATCGCGCTGAGGGCTGGTGTCATCGCCCCACCGACCGGCAACGGCCTGCTGGCGCAGGCCTCCGAGGTCGGCCGTATGCTGCACCGCCTCGCCTCAGCCGTGAGCAAGGCCAACGCCCCTGGCAAGGGCAGCCGCCCCTGACCCCTGATCCCCTGCTCCCTGCTCCCTGCTCCCAGATCCCTGATCCCAGATCCCTGATCCCTGATCCCTGATCCCTGATCCCTGATCCCTGATCCCTGATCTACATGTTGACCCAGTAAGTGAACTTGACCAGGAACACGTTGCGCGACGGCGAGCTGAACAGGCCGCCGAAGTCGCGGTTGAACTGAAAGCTCCCGTAGTCGCTGAGCCTCTCGTTGCGCCCCTGCTGCCAGACCAGGAAGAGCTGCGAGCCCGGCTTGTACTCCCATCGCAGTACGTTCGTGGTCCGGAACGAGCGGATGTTGAAGTCGGCCGAGCCCGTGTAGTCGTAGGGCTGGTAGCGGTCCGGGTACTCCGCGGCGCGGCCGTTCACCAGCTCGCGGAACCTCGAGTAGTCGCCAGCCGAGACGAACGGCTCCGCGTAGGTCTGCAGTGAGAGGTTCGGCGTCACCGTGTAGTTGAACCGGAGGGTCATCGCCACGGTCTTCTGATCGATGCGCCCGAACACGTAGTGCGTTGTCCCGTCATCGGCCTCGACGTTCTCAACCCACTGCGCGTCGTCCTTGTTGATCTCGTAGCGGAGACCCGCCGAGAGCGAGATGGCGGAGGACGGCCGCAGGTTGATCCACGGGTTCACGTTGCGTCGCGCCGTGCCCTGGCCATCCGCCTCGTAGTAGCCGTTGTAGCTGAACGAGAGCGCCTTCCGGTTGTCGGTGTTGGCGTAGAACCAGACGCTGCGACTGGCGTTGGCGAGCACGCCCGGCCCGCCGCGGGTGATGCGATCGCGGAACGGCGCGCTGTTGAGGTTGACGCCCACGCCGAAGTTGTACTGGTTGACGAACGTCCAGTGCGTGTTGATGTTCCCGCCCGAGAACAGGCGGTCCCCGCCGAAGTTCCAGCCGGCCCACTGGTTGAAGTTGATGTTCCAGTTGCGCACGTAGCGCCCGGGGACGAAGTCGCGGTACTGGAACCAGTTGTTGATGGTGCGCTCGTCGGCGCGGCGCTGGAAGCCCAGGTCATTGCTGTCGAACCCGGGACTCTTGTACCCGAGGAACGTGTTGAACCTCGTGCGGTCGCCGGCAATCTTTCCGAACGACACCGACCCGGCGTGGCCGCTCAGCGTGGTGGCCAGCGGATCCACCTCGGTGTAGCCGGCGTCGGGGCGCTGATATGAGTGCACGGCGTTGCGCTGCAGCCGCTCGATGGCCTCGGGGCTGCCGCGCAGGTGGCTCCCCGCCCAGAACCCGGAGACGCTGTACGTCCGGGACAGGCGCCAGTCGTAGTCCACGCCACCGGCATACGCGTTGTCCGTCAGGAAGCTCACGTCGTCGGTGACTTGCCGGTTGGTGGACGTGAACATGAAGCCCAGCGCCGACTGGTTGGCGTACTCGCGGCGGACGCGGGCGACGCTGTACGAGGTCAGCGGCTCGACACTCTGCAGGCGGCGGTCGACGCCGCCGGGGCCGGCAATCACCGCGTCCTCGCGCACCGTCACGGCGTTCAGCCCGCCCACCGAGAAGCTCCCGATCCGGCCGGTCAACTTGGCGGCACCGAGGATGGTGGCGGTATCGGGGGACGTCGAGAATTCGCTGTCGCCGGCGTCGGGCGAGCCCTGTGGCGCGCGGCCGATGCGCCGCGAGTAGAAGAGGCCCGTGCAGTTCCCGTCGTTGCAGTCCATGTTGAAACGGAACGTGCCGGACCCCTCGACGAAGAAGGGCCGCCGCTCCGGGAAGAACGCCTCGAACGCGTCGAGGTTCACCACCGCCGGATCGGCTTCCACCTGGCCGAAGTCGGGATTCACCGTGGCGGTGAGGGTGAGGCCGGGCGTCACTGCGTACTTCAGATCCAATCCCAGCGCTCCGCCCGGGTCGGGCGACTTCGCCAGCGTGTTGCCCGCATCCACCGTGTGCGTGTCCAGCTTGCCCACCGTGTACGGCATCAGCTCGAGCCGCTGAGGCGAGCCGCCCAACCGGATGCCCTGCAGTTCGCCGAACTGCGAGACGAATCCGTTGGCGTTGCGCGAGAGTAGCGGCCAGGTCGAGATCTCGTTCAGCCGGCCCACCTCGCGCACGATGGCAAAACCCACGGGCCCGCCCTCGGTCCCGTTGAAGCGGAGCTGCGAGAAGGGAATGCGGAACTCGGCACGCCACCCTTCGCTGTCCCGCGCCACCTGCACGTCCCACACGGCGTCCCAGCTGTCGTCGCTCGGCCCGTCGTTGTAGTAATAGCGATCGCGCTTGACGCCCACGGGATTGACGGCGAACTCGTACGCCGAGCGCCGGTCCAGGTACGAGTCCACGATCACCTTCACCCAGTCGGACGGCGAGTGCTGATCGCGGCGCGTCAGGATGCCGACGATGCGGTCGGGCTCGGAGTCGAAGGCGCGAATGGCGACGTAGAGCGCCGAGCCGTCGAAGGCGACGCGCGCCTCGGTGGCGTGGCTGGGCGCCTGGCCCTCAGCCGGTTCGCGCTGGACGAAATCGGTGATGCGGCCCGCCCGCTCCCAGGTGCCCTCGTCCATCCGTCCGTCGATGACGATGGGCTCACCCTCGGCAACAGGGACCGCGGCAGCGCTGGCCGCGGCCCTGGCGTCACTTCGGGCACTGAGAGGCACCCACGCGGCGGTGATCAGCACCGCCATCGGGAGCCATGCCCGAAGGACCATGCGCATGTCCCCTGTAGACGGATTGGTCCCAGGAATAGTTGGCGCAAGGCCGAACGGCACCGAGCCGCATTCTGATGTCTGTTTCACGATATATTTCGAAAAATGTCGAACTTTGGACAAGGACATCGCGCGCCGACTGAGCTGTCGAAACACCTCAGGATCAGCCACTTCCCTTCCTTCTCGGCCATCGAGCACGTGCATGACAGGCCCATGCTGCTCTGGGCGGATCGGCCGATCGTTGTCCGCACACGGGCGGGCGCGTGGGCAGTTCCCCTGGGACGAATGATGTGGCTAACGGCATGGACGCGGTTCCGGCTTCACTCCGAGGCGCCCGTGGACGCCGATGCCCTGCTGCTGGACCCGACCCGGGCCCGGGCGGTCACCCGCGCATCCGCCGTCCTCGACGATGACGCGGTGCTGGCGGCCATCGTGCGCCATGCCGCGGCGACGTCCCTGCGAGCGCGTGTGCCCGGGGACCGGCGGCTCTTTGCCGTGCTTCTCGACCGGATTGGCGCCGCGCGCAGCCTCCCGCTATTCGTGCGGACGCCGTCGGAGGGACGCCTGGCCTCGGTCGTTGACCTGGGCGCGCACGTGCCCGAGGGGCGTGCCCCCTCAATCACGGACCTGGCATCGTCACTGGTGAAGAGTCGAAAGACGGTGGAGCGCGCTTTCGCGCGTGAAATGAGCCTGACGCCCGGGCGATGGCGACAGCAGGTCCGGCTCACGCGCGCCGTGACGCTGCTCTCCGATGGCCGGCGCGTGGGCGATGTGGCCCGCGACGTGGGCTACCGCACCCCCAGCGCGTTCGTGGCCGCCTTCCGGAAGGCCATGGGCACGACGCCCCGGCGGTTTGCCAGAAGCCCTGGGCAAGGCAACAAGCAGAAGCAAGGCAAGAGGCAGAACTAGGAAGGCAAGAATCGGGCACTCCCGACTCCCGACTCCCGACAGTGTCTACTGCCCCTGCCCCAGCCAGGCCAGGACGCGCGCCTTCTGCTGTTCGGTCGCGTCGGGGCGCAATTCGAGGCGCCACGAACGTCCAGGGTCCGCGCCGAGCGTCACGTCCAGCCGCGTCAGCTTGTCGCGGCGCGCCACCAGCAGCTGCACCTTGTCCCCGGGGCGATACTGATCCAGCCGCGCCGCCAGGCCATCGGGGCGCACGCGCACTTCGTCGACGGCGAGGATCTCGTCGTCCACGTTCAGGCCCCCGTCGAAGGCCGGCGTGCCGCGGCGCACCCCGGTCACGACGAGGCGGCCGTTGTCGGTGCGAGTGGTTGTGCCGAGGAACGCGCGCGCGGTGCGCGGATCCACGGGGCGGAACCGCAGGCCGTAGTACTCCAGCGCTTCGGTGTAGTCGAGCTCGTCGGTGGACTCGGCCGCCGTCCGGAAGAACGGCTTGAGATCGATCCCGGCCGCCTCGGTCATCACCTGGTAGAACTGCTCCGGCGTGTAGCCCTTGTCGCCGCCGTAGCGCTGCAGCGCGATCCGCATCCCGTCGTCCAGCGACTTCGTGCCCTCCGTGGCCTTCCGGATCTTCGCGTCCAGGAGGAACGCAATCACCGCGCCCTTGGGGTAGTAGTCGATGGAGGTGTTGGGCGTGTTCTCGTCGGGGCGGTACTGCTTGATCCAGGTGTCGTAGGACGCCATGTTCACCGGCGTCACGAGTCGACCTGGACGCGACTGCACGGCCTCGATCTGGTTGGAGAGGCCGTCGAAGTACTCGTCGAGGGTGGAGAGTCCGGCGCGCCGCACCAGGACGTCGGCGTAGTAGTCGGTGAAGCCTTCCGCCACCCAGAGCGTCTTCACGTAGTTCTCGTTCTCGTAGTCGAACGGACCGAGCTCCACCGGGCGCAGGCGCTTGACGTTCCAGTTGTGGAAGTACTCGTGGGCGACGAGCGACAGCCAGTTCAGATAGCTGCGGTGCGTGCGCGTGGTGAAACGGCTCGACATGGTGAGGAAGCTGTTCTTGTGCTCCAACCCTCCGCCGGTATCCACCACCATGTTGAGGAAGTAGTAGTGCGGGTAGAGGAGGGGGCCCATCGCACGGCGGCCCGCCTCGACGATCTTCTGCACGTCGGCCACGGCGCGGTCCGCATCGAAGAGCGACGGATCGCCCTCGAGCACCAGCACGTGCTTCCTGCCTTCCACGGTGAACTCGCGCGTCACGGGGTTGCCGGCGACGATGGGGCTGTCCACGAGGGTGTCGAAGTCCTCGGCGCGGTAGGCGTGCGGGCTGCTGGTGACAGGCATCAAGGCGGTGGCGGAGCCCGTCCAGCCCGATGGCAGCTCGATCCGGACCTCGTGCGGCCGCGGCCCGCGCTCGACGAGCGTGAGGAACGTCGGCGCGCCGTTCAGCATGGCGAAGCCGGCCTCCACCCAGTTGTTGCGGACCGTCATCTCGCGGGAGTAGACGCGGTAGCGCAGCGTGACCGAAGAGGCGCCGGCGGTCGTGATTCTCCAGCGGTTCTTGCGCGACTTCTCCACCACGAGCGGCTTGCCGTCGGCGGTCGCGGTCACGGCCTCGACGTGGCGCTGGTACTCGCGCACCAGGTAGGACCCGGGCGTCCAGACCGCCATGTACACCTCGATGGACGGCTGGCGGCCCGTCGGATAGACGGCCTCGACCTCCACGTAGTGCGTCTGCGGTGCAGGGAAGCGCAGCGTGTAGCGGATGGGTTCCGGCGCCTGCGCGTCGATCGAATCGGTGGTGGTGAGCATCACGACAAGGAGAGCGCCGGCAAGCGCGAAGAAGGTGGTGCGAGCCATCAGGGTATTGTAATGGCGTGACGGATCACCGGACGGTCGGCTTCCAGTACGCCGTCACGTCCCTGCTGTTCCTGCTCGTGGGCTTCCTGCTGATGCTGCTGATGCGATGGCAGCTGGCGTGGCCCGGTCAACCGCTGCCCGCGTGGCTCGTGCCGCTGCTCGGGGACGCCAACGCGCCCGGCGGCATCATGCTGCCCGAGTTCTACAACCAGCTCGTGGCGATGCACGGCACGGTCATGATCTTCCTCGCCGTGGTGCCGATGGCCGCGGGGGCATTCGGCACGCTGCTGGTGCCGCAGCTCATTGGCGCCGCGGGCATGGCGCTGCCCCGAGTCAGCAGCCTGGCCTTCTGGCTGTATGCCGCGGGCGGCGCGGTGATGGTGGCCAGCTTCTTCGTGGACGGCGGCGCCGCCAATTCGGGATGGACGGCCTACCCGCCGCTCTCCATCCTGGCGACGAAGGGCCAGACCTGGTGGCTCGTGGGGATGGTCTTCGTCAGCGGGTCGGCCACGCTCGGCGCCATCGCGATGATCACCACCATCGTCCGGTCTCGTGCGCCGGGCGTGACGCTCTCGGGGATGCCGTTCTTCGTCTGGGCGCAACTGGTCACGGCGCTGCTCCTCCTGCTGGCGTTCCCCGCGCTGCAGGCGGCGGCGGTGTTCCAGTTGATGGACCGCACGGCGGGCACCAGCTTCTTCCTGCCGAGCGGCCTGGTGATCGGCGGCATTCCGCTGCAGGACTACTCGGGTGGCGGGAGCCCGATCCTGTGGCAGCACCTGTTCTGGTTCCTCGCGCATCCCGAGGTGTATGTCCTCGTGCTTCCCGCGATGGGCATCGTCTCGGAAGTGATCGTCAGCAATACAAGGCGGCCGCTGTGGGGCTACGGCCTGATGGTGTCGGCAGTGCTCTTCCTGGGCCTGATGTCGATGCTGGTCTGGGCGCACCACATGTTCCTGACCGGCATGGGCACGACGCTCAGCACGTTCTTCCAGATCACCACGATGATCGTGTCGATCCCCTCGGTGGTGCTGATCACAGCCCTCGTGCTCTCCTTGTGGGGCGGGTCGATCCGCTTCCCCACGGCGATGCTCTTCGCGCTGGCGTTCCTCCCGATGTTCGGCCTGGGCGGCCTCACGGGTCTGCCGCTCGGCCTGGCCGCCAGCGACATCACGCTGCACGACACCTACTACGTGGTCGCGCACTTCCACTACCTGGTGGCGCCGGGAACGATGTTCGCGCTGTTCGCGGGCATCTATCACTGGTTTCCGGCGGTGACAGGGCGGGCACTGAGCGAGCGGCTGGGCAAGTGGCACTTCTGGCTGTCGTTCTACCTGATCAACAACATCTTCCTGCCGATGTTCGTCATCGGCCTGGCGGGAGTGAACCGCCGGATGTACGACGCCGGCCTGCAGTTCGCTCTGGCGCAGCCGTTCCAGGCACTGCAGCGTCACATGACGTGGTCGGCCCTCGCGCTGGGTGTCGCGCAGATCCCCTTCCTGGTCGCGCTCGTGATGGCGTTTCGCCGGTCGCACCTGTCCGCACCTGCCGGCACCCGTTCGCACCTGTCCGCACCTGCCAGCACCTGGCCGCACCCCCCCGCACCTGCCAGCACCCGTTCGCACCCGCCCGCACCCGCCCGCACCCGTTCGCACCCGCCCGCACCTGATCTACCCGTCTGGCTCCTCGTGGCATGGTTGGCGATGTTCTTCGGCTCGCTGCTCTCGGGCTATGTACTGCTGCGCACGGGCAACGCCGAGTGGCCGCACCGGGCCAGCGGGTGGGGCCTCGCCCTGGGCGGCTCGGCGCTACTGCTGGCGTCCGCCGTGGTCACCCGGCCATCGCGGGCGGCCCTGCTGCTCTCGGCGGCTCCGGGCGCGGCGCTCGTCGCGTGGCTCACGACGCTGCACGGCGCGGCATTCGAGGCGGGCCGCACCCCCGCCGCACACCTGGAGTTCGCATCGTGGTTCACGCTCACCGGCATGCTGCTGACCGTCATCGCGCTCGGCTGCATGGCCGCCGCGTGGAGCGCGTTCGTCCGATCGTCATCGCCCGCGCGGGCGCGCGGGCTTCGCATCGTCTGGGGAGCACTGTCGCTGATATGGCTCGTCCTCTTGTCCGCCTTCTCGGTCGCGTGATGCTGGCCTGTCCCATTTGCGCCACGCCCGAGGGCGCGCTGATGTCGGACGGGGCGCGCACGGGCGCACTCGTCCTGATCGTCGTGACCGTCGTGGTGCTCACACCACTGGCGGCCTTTGGCGTCCGATTGTGGCGCCGGGAGCGGGAGCACCGGTGATCGAGCGACTGTTGCCCGAGGCTGCGTCCGCGCACGCGGCCATGCTGGACGCCGTGCTCGTGGACGTTCATTGGCATGCGCTGGCCGTGTTCCTCGTGTGGTCCGTGATCTTCGTCACGGCGCTCGTGCGATTTCGCGAGGGGCGAAGCCCCGAGCCGCGCGCCGCCGGCCCAGGCATGCTGTGGCCGGCCGTGGCCATCGCCGCCGTCATCCTGGGCGATGTGGTACTGCTGGCCACGCGCGCGCTGCCGGCGTGGAACGCGCGGATGGCACCGCCAGCGGCCGGCGTCGAGGCCCCGCTCGAGATTCACGTGGCGGCCGAGCAGTTCGCGTGGAACATCCACTACCCCGGCCCCGATGGCCGCTTCGGCCGGACGGGCGCCGCGTTCATCAGCGCCGCGAATCCGGTGGGCATCGACCGCGACGACCCGGCCGCGGCGGACGACATCGGCCTGGTCAACCTCCTGGTGCTTCCGCTCGGCCGCACGATCGTGGTGCAGTTGACGAGCCGCGATGTCGTGCACAGCTTCACGCTGCCGCAGATGAGGGTGAAGCAGGACGCGACACCCGGCCTGACCGCGCGGACCTGGTTCACGCCCACCGCCCCCGGCGCCTGGGAGATCGGATGCTCGCAGCTCTGCGGGCTCGGGCACTACCGCATGCGAGGGGACTACCGCGTCGTGCCTCGGGACGAGTGGGAGGAGTGGCAGGCGGAAGAAGTCGCGCGGCTCCGTTAAAGCGTGCCGCCCCGCATCCCTGCGCCTTCCTTCGTGCCCTTCGTGTCTTCGTGGTTTCGTCTGGACGGGCTACTGCGCGCCGAGCCAGGCGTCGCGGAAGCGCTTCTGGTCCGCGGAGAGCGTGCCGCCCGTGCGCTCCACGGGCACGATCTCGATGCGCGGGTCTTCCTCGAAGGTAATGGTCGTCTCCACCTTCTCACCACCGCGGCGCACGAAGCGCAGGGCCACGCGCTCCCCGGGCCTGTGCCGCGCGAGGATCTCCTCGACCTGGCCCTCGCGGACGATGTCGGTGCCATCGAGGCTGACGACGTAGTCGTCCTGCGCGACGCCGGCCTTGTAGAGCGGGGACCCGAACGGGACCAGCATGGTCACGCGCGCGCCGCCGGCGCCGGCCTGCAGCCTCACGTCGCCCATCCACGCCTTCCCCGCCTGGTGCTTCCGAACGACCAGCCCTGCCCGCCCCATCAGCTTCGCGTAGTCCACCAGCTCCCGACCGAGGACGTAGCGCTCGAAGTACTGCTCGGCGAACTTCGCGTCGCCTGAGACTTCAGCCAGCGTGTCACGCAGGTCCTGGATGGTGTAGGTGACCGGCACCATCCCCGGCGTCTTGTCGGCGCTCCGCCCGAACTTCCGCCACAGGGCGCGCATGTAGTCGTCGAGCGTCAGCTTACCGTCGCTGCGGTCGCGGAGGCTCAGGTCGAGCCCCAGCGCGATCGCCTGCCCGTAGGTGTAGTACGAGATGAACAGGTTCGGCCACGCCGTGCGATCGATCGACACCGCCGCGTCCACGAAGGGCGCCAGGCGGCTCATCTCCACCGCCGATCGAATCTGCCGGCCGGGGCTGAACTGCACGGTGTTGACGACGCCCGCGAGCCCGCCGAGCAGCATCTCGAGGGGCATCAGGTTCGCGCGCTCCAGGATGAGACCACCGTAGTAGTTGGTGAACCCCTCCCCGAACCAGAGCTCGTCCGAGACGTTGGCGTCCTCGAAATCGAAGGGCTCGATGCGCTTCGCACGGAGCCGCTCCATGTTCCACGCGTGGAAGAACTCGTGCGAGACGGTGCCGAGCATGCCCAGGCGCTGATCGGGGTTACGCAACGCGCCCCGCCTGGACACCACGGTGCTGTTCCGGTGCTCCATCCCGTCGCCGTCCACCCATGGCAGGTAGTCGGCCAGGAACGTGTAGGTGCCGGTGTCGAATCGCGGCATCTCGCCGAACACCTTCGCCGACTCGCGCACGATCCTCTCCACGTCCCGAGTGTAGGCGTCTGCGTCCGCGTCGGTCCCATCGTGATGCAGGGCGATGCGGATCGTCTGGTTGTCGACGGCGAAGGTGCGCAGCGTGAAGTCGCTGAACTCCGCAGGGCTGTCGAGGAGGTAGTGGATGTTGGGCGCGGTGAAGACGAGCGGATCCTGCGTCGGAAACAGCTGCGTCGCCACGCGCCACTTCCGGCCCGGCGGCTGCACGAAGGTGACCCGCGCCGGCCGGTCCATCTGTCCGCGCACGAACACGACCGTCGCCGGCATGTTCATGTGCGCGTGCGCGGCGTCCACGCTCAGGTACGTCCCGTCGGTCCGATCGCCGAACACCTTGTAGGTGACGACGACGGCCCCGTCGTGCCCCGAGACGTTCCACTGGTGCAGGTCCGGCCGCGCCGGCTCGAGGGCGCGCCCCTTGCCGTCCGTGATGCTCAGCTCGAAGACGTTCTTCGCGAACTCGTGCAGCGCGTACCGCCCGGGGGAGGTGCGGCTCATGCGAATCTCGGCGGTTCCTGCCGGCAGCCCGCTGAACCGTGCCTCGACCACCATCCACCGGTGCTCGGGGGTCGGGAACGACAGCCGGTACTCGAACGGCGCGGCCTGCGCCCACGCGGACGTGGCGCACAGGAGGAAGGCCATCAGCAGGAGCCACACCTGGCCCGAGGGCCTCGCCGCTTCGCGGCTCGGCAGGCGGCGCTTCGCGCCGTGGGCGGCCGGCACTGTTCCGCGCCGTGAATTGGATGTCTGTGCCATCTGCGTCATCTGCGGCTTCTGCATCATCTGCGTCATCTGCGTTCGAGCGTGGCGGCCTCGGCACGGGCATCGACGAGCAGCGGCACGTCCGCGTCGGCGTCCTTCCAGAACTCGAAGAACTCGGCGTAGGCAGCCTGCGCATCGTCGTGGCGCCCGAGCGCCGCCAGGGCCCGGGCCCGCTGCACCATCAGCCAGGGCTTCAGCCCGTTCAGACCGGACTGGACGGGCGGCGCGAGCAGATACTCGAAGGCGCGCAGCGCGTCGGCGTGCCGGCCCTGGAGCAACTGGGCGACCGCCCACAGGACCAGGGCGTCGGCTCGCTTCGGCGTGAACGTCGGGGGGTCGACCATGGCTTGGGCGTCGGCCGGTCGTCCCTCCGCCAGGGCCACGGCTGCATTGAAAACGGGTCTCCGTGCCTCGCCCTCCGGCGTGTTCGCCAGCTCGCGCACAGCCGCCGGCAAGGCCTGTCGCGCCAGCGCGGCGTTGCGGGCGAATGCGGCGTAGAACAACTGCTCGTCCGCGGAGCCGGGTGTGAGGTGGCCGGCTTTCCTCAGCTCCGCGAACCGTCGATCGGCATCGGCGGCCAGCCCGAACGTGGCGGCTGTCAGGACGGTCCCCATCGCCGGCTCGGCGAGGGCCGTCGCCCGGCCGTCGCGAACCATCCCGGCCATCCACGCGTCGGCCAGTGTCCAGGCCTCGCGCACGCGGCCCCTGAAGAGCGCGGCCTGCACCCGGAGACCCGTGATGTTCACCTCGTCGCGCCGGCCCTTGACGGCCTCCACCTGCGCCTGCGCCAGGGCGTCGTCACCCGTGAGCGTGGCGAGGACGAGCAGGCCCGACCGCGCGCTCGTGCTGTCCTGCAGCTTCACCGCCTGCTCGAATGCCAGCCGGGCATCCTCGAAGCGCGTGGCGTCCATGAGCGCGTAGCCGAGGTTCGCATGGGCGTTGGGCTGATCCGGCCCGGCCTTCGTGGCGGCCTCGAGCATGGGAATGGCCTCGCTGACCCGGCCCTGCTGGCGCAGCAGGAGGCCGGTGTTGGCCAGCGCGGCGTAATCGTCGGGATAGGTGGCCAGCAGGAGCTTGTAGGTGTCGATGGCCCTGTCGAGATCCTCGGAGACCGTGGTGTGATACCGCGCCTCGATGTAGTAGCGCTCGCGATCGCTCACGCGCTCCCGCAGCTCGTAGGCCTTCGTGGTGGCGGCCCGCGATTCGGCCAGCTGTCCCAGGTTGGAGTACACCGTGCCGAGGCGTGCGTAGGCCAGGGCGAAGTTCGGGTCGAGCTCGATGGCGCGCCTGAAGAACGGCACGGATTCGAAGTCGCCCTCGGTGCGCCGCGTGGTCGTGCCCTGGCTGTACGCCTTGAGCGCCTCGAGCGACGGCGTGGTCGCCTGCTCGACCGGCGCGTCATAACGCTGGATGGAGGCGAGCGACTCCCCGAGGCGCTCGCGGAACTGCCGGACCGCTCCGCTGAGGGCCGCGAGCACGTCCTCCTTGCCCGAGGCCTGGACCTGCTCCTCCGCGAGGATGTCGCCCGTGACGCAGTCCTGCGCGCTCAGCGTGACGAGGTACGCGGATCCGAGACCGGCAATCGTTCCGCCGAGCAGCGCCTTGGCGGCCGCGCGCTGGCAGAGCTCGCGACCCACGTCGGGCGTCACCGGCGACATCGGATCCCGGCCCATCAACCGCAACGTGGATTGCTGCTGCTGCTCGTTGAGCACGTTCAGGAACGGCGACTGCCGCAGCTGGACGGCAAGCGCCTCGTCGAGCGTGTCATCGAACATCGTGTCGCCCGTCCGGTTGACGAACTCCGACAGGACGACGAGATCCCGGTCGGCGAGCGCGGGCGTCTGCTGTGAGCGCCAGAGCAACACCGCGGCGACGACGCCGATGGTCACGAGGGGTGCCGCAATCCACAACGCGGATCGCCGGGGAGACACGGACGCCGATGGCGCCGGGAACGCAGATGATGCAGATGAACCGGGAGCCGCAGATGACACAGATGAAGCGGGAGCCGCAGATGGCGCAGATGAAGCGGGAGCCGCAGATGGCGCAGATGACGCAGATAGATCAGGGGGGGCCAGATGGGGTTGGGGTGTCGTGCCGGCGGTCGCCGTCAGTGTGCGGCCGCTCTCCAGTGCCTTTCGGAGCCGCCTGAGATCGGCGCGCAGGTCTGCGGCGCTCTGGTAGCGCATCTCGCGGTCCTTCTCGAGCGCCCGGAAGACGATGCGGTCCAGGTCCTCGGGTACGCCCGCCGTCACCTGCGAGGGCGCGGGAGGAACGCCGCCGAGGATGCCCTCGAACACCACGGCCGCCGTCGCGCCCTGGAACGGTGCCCGGCCCGTCGCCATCTCATAGAGCACGATGCCCAGCGAGAACAGGTCGCTCCGCCCGTCGATCTCGAGCCCGCGCGCCTGCTCCGGCGACATGTAGTGGATGGTGCCGATGGCCGAGCCCGCCATCGTCACCTGGTCCGAGCCGCCGATGGTCTCGGCCCCGGCCGACGCCCGGCCGGGCTCGGTGAGCTTCGCGACGCCGAAGTCCAGCACCTTCACCTGGCCGCGCGTCGTGATGAAGAGGTTGGCGGGCTTCAGGTCGCGGTGGACGATGCCCTTGGCGTGGGCCGCGTCCAGCGCGTCGGCGATGTGCTCGCCGAAGGACAGCACGTCGTCGAGCGGCAGCGGCCCGCGCGCGAGGCGGGCTTTCAGCGGCTCACCTTCGAGCCGCTCCATCACCATGAACTGCTGCCCCTCGCGCTCGCCGATGTCGTGCAGGGTGCAGATGTGCGGGTGGTTCAGCGACGAGATGGCGCGCGCCTCCCGCAGGAACCGCTGAACCGACTCCGGGTCGGAGCACGCCTCCTCGGGAAGGAACTTGACGGCCACTTTGCGGCCCAGGCGGAGGTCCTCGGCCTCGTACACCACACCCATGCCGCCGCGGCCGAGCCGTTCGCCGATCCGGTAGTGCGAGACCGTCTGTCCCGTCATGCCGCACCCGTTTCGCGTTCCTGGAGCACTTCACGGATCTTACGGGCAAGCTCCATCGGAGTGAACGGCTTCTGCAGGAAGGGCTTGCCTTCGTCCAGCACGCCAGTTCGGACGATGGCCTCGTCCGTATAGCCGGACACGTAGAGGATACGGGTGGCCGGCCGGAGCGCCCGCAGCGCCTCGGCCATGGCCGTGCCGCTCATGTCGCCCAGGATGACGTCGCAGACGGCGATGTCGAAGTGCCGCGTGTCGTCGGTACCAAGGGACAGGCCGGCACGGCCCGACGCCGCTTCGGTCACGGTGTACCCGAGCCGGGTGAGCAGTTCCTTCGCCAGCCGGCGCACCGAGGCATCGTCCTCGACGAGCAGGACGTGCTCGGTGCCGCCCGGGAGCTTCTGGGCGGCGGTCTCCGGCTCGGTGGCCGGCTCCTCTTCCGCGCGCGGGAGCAGCACGCGAAACGTCGTGCCAAGCCCGACCTCGCTGCTCACGCTGATGTTCCCCTCGGCCTGGCGGATGATGCCGTAGGCGGTGGAGAGGCCGAGGCCGGTGCCCTTGCCGGCCTCCTTGGTGGTGAAGTACGGCTCGAAGATCCGCGCGCGGACACCCGGCGACATGCCGGTGCCCGTGTCGGAGACGATGAGCGCCACGTGCGGGCCGGCGCGCAGGCCGAGCTCGGTCGCGGTCGACTCGTCGATGGTCACGTCGGCGGTTTCCACCGCCAGGCGCCCGCCCTTGGGCATGGCGTCGCGCGCGTTGACGGCCAGGTTCATCAGCACCTGTTCGATCTGGCCCGCGTCCACCCGGACGAAGGGCAACGCGGACTTCGCCGAGACGGCGAGCTGGATGTCCTCGCCCATCATCCGCCGAAGCATGGGCTCGACCTTCGAGAGCGCCGTGTTCAGGTCCAGCACCTTCGCCTTCGCGGCCTCTCGGCGGCTGAACGACAGCATCTGGCGCGTGAGCTCCGCCGCGCGCAGCGCCGCGCGTTCGATCTCCTCGGCGTCGGCACGGCGCGGATCCTTTGGCTCGAGCGATTCCCGGAGGATGTCGGCGTAGCCGATGATGGCGGTCAGCAGGTTGTTGAAATCGTGCGCAATACCACCGGCCAGGCGGCCGACCGATTCCATCTTCTGCGCGTGGCGCAGCTGCTCTTCGAGCTGCACGCGCTTCAGGCGGACGTCGTCCCGCTCGGCCTTCATGGCCGCCAGGAGGTGGCCGATGGTGGAGGCGAGCAGCAGGAAGACGAAGGTGACGGTCCTGGCCGCCTCGATGGAGAGGCCCTGGAGGGGCCCCAGGCCGAACACGGCCAGCGCGATGGCCACCCCGGTGATGAGCGCCAGCACGGCCGACGCGCCGCGGGCGCCGAAGCGGAGCCCCGCCCAGGCGACGAGCGGCAGCGCAAGAAGGGCGATCCCGCCCGGCGGTAACAGGCCGGTCGGCAGAAGTCCGAACGCCAGCAGGGCGAGGCCGAAGAGGCTCAGCAGCAGGGAAATCGCCTCGAGGATGTGGAGCGGGCTGTCCGGGACGCGCCGAGCCTTGAGCCAGGCGAACACGATCGGCACGCACATCGCGATGCCGAGCCAGTCGCGCATCAGCCACAGCAGCCAGCCCCATGCGAGGTCCGCGGTCGGCAACTGGCCCAAGGCCCAGGCGGCCGTCACCCCGATGGTGGCGGCGGCCGCAGCGCCTACAGGGGCGGCAATGAGGGACAGCCCCAGCGGATCCCGGATGCGCTCGAGCCGATCGTCGAAGCGGAAGCGCCGAAGCAGCGGCACCACCAGCAGTGTTTCCACGACGGGCGCGAACGCGCCCAACAGGGCCACGAGCCAGGGTGCACGAAGCCAGACGACGAGGGCAGAGGCGAGGTAGATGCCGGGAAGAACCCGAGGCCCGAGCAGCCAGACGGCCGCCACGGCGAGGCCGGCGGCGGGCCAGACCGGGGTGGCCGCGGACCCGCCGGCGAACCGGGGCAGGAGGACGAGTTCGGCGAGAAGGATGTAACCGAGCGCAACCGCTGCGTTCTGCAGGACGATGTGCAGGGTCGAGGTAGTGGAAGACCACGCCTGGAACCGGGTCGCGAGGGGTGAACGCGTGGACACGCCGGAGCAAGCGTATCGGTGAGGGAGGGATGGTGCAAGCGGGCGGCGCTTCGCGCCGTGCGGGCCTCGCGGCCATGGCCGCTCGGTGGGCGGCTGGCGGGGCCAGCCGTGGGCGGCGCTTCGCGCCGTCGGCGCGCCTACGGCGCGTGAGATTCTGGCTCCAACCTCGCGAAGCGAGGGCTGCCGAACGAAGAGAGGCCCACGGCGCGAAGCGCCGCCTGTTCTGGCGGTGAGGGAGGGATTCGAACCCTCGGTAGGACTTTAAAGGTCCTACAACGGTTTAGCAAACCGCCGCCTTCAGCCTCTCGGCCACCTCACCGCGCGGACCTTCAAGTATACGCTGCGCCCAGCCGTCCCGGAAACGGCCGTACCCGGCCGCCGGCGGCGTCATCCACAGAAGCGCCTGACGACGCTCAGAGGATCCGCTCGAGCTGCGCTAGTCCCTCCAGATCCACCCACTCGTCCAGGCCATGGATGCCTCCTCCGGGCGGGCCGAAGATGACCGACGGAATCCCCGCCGCCTGGATGAGCGCCGCGTCCGTCCACCACGGCGCGGCGCACACGAGGGCGGTGTTTTCCATCTCGGCCCGGGCCGCGTCCGCCACCGCACGCACCACGGGCGTCGCCTCGTCCACGAGCATCGGATCGCGCCACAGCCGCCAGTCGAGCGTCGCCTCGAAGCGAGGGTCGCGCGCCCTCAGGGAATCGAAGAGGCGCTCGACCTCGGCCGTCAGGCCGGCCCGCGTCTGGCCCGGGAGCGTCCGCCACACGAACTGCGCTTCGCACGCCGCCGGACAGGTGAAGATCTCCGTGCCCCCGCGCACCAGCGAGGCCACCACCGCGCCATGCCCCAGCAAGGGGTGACCCGCGCCGGCGTTGAGCCGCACGTCGAGATCCTCGAGAGCCACGATGATCCGGGCCATCATCGCGATCGCGTCGATGCCTTCGTCGCGCCGGGCCGTGTGCGCGGCGCGGCCTCGCGTCGCGATCGTGCCCGTGGCGAAGCCGCGGTGGCCGATCATCAGCCGCAGGTCGCTGGGCTCGGTGACGATGCAGGCATCCGGCCGGACGTTGCGTCGTGCGAGCTCGGCCAGCACCGCCTCCGCCCCCCGGCTGTCGCTCTCCTCGTCGGCGACAATCATCAACCACAGCTCCCCGGCACAGGGCTGCGCGGCCACCTCCGCCGCCACGCGCATGATCGCGGCCAGGCTCCCCTTCATGTCGTAGGCGCCGCGCCCGTGCAGCCGGCCCGCGCGGACGGCGGCGGCGAACGGGCTCGCCATGCCGGCCACGCCGACGGTGTCGGTGTGCGCGTAGAGCATCAGGCTGCGGCCGCCGCCCGTGCCGGGCACGCGGCACAGCAGGCTGGGGCGGTCCGTTCCGGGCTCACCGGATGCGACCTCCGCAGCGTCAACGCCCCTCGAGGCCAGCCACCGTGCGACGGTATGCGTGATGGCGCGCTCGCCCGGGGCGCCAGGCACCAGGGTGGAATTGATCGAATTGATCGCGACGAGCTCGCAGGCGAGGTCGACCAGGCTCACGGGACTCATCTGGATATCATTGACCGGTGACCAGCCTTGTCCGATCCGGACAGCCGCAGGAGCAGGACATCGAGGGCCTGCGCGCGCGGCTCGCCGAGCTCGACGCGGCGCTCCGCGAGCGCGCCGCGGAGGTGGCTCGTGTAACGTCGGAGCTGGCTGCGTTCAGGATCAGGTACCGCCAGGAGGTCGGGCTGCTGCACGAGGAGCTCGACGAGCTCGAGCGCGCCATCGACGAGGCCACGCGGGGCCAGATCTCCGATACCGCGACGAACGCGGACACGGAGGCGGCGGAGTCCCCTCCGGGCCCGATGCCGGAGCCGCCGCCTCGCTACACGTCCGACGCGGCACGCAGGCTGTTTCGCGACGTCGCGAAGGCCGTCCACCCCGATCTCGCCCACGACGAACTGGCGCGCGATCGTCGCCATGCGCTCATGATCGAGGCCAACCGTGCCTATGCCCTCGGCGACGAGGAGCGCCTCCGCTGGATCCTGCAGGCCTGGGAGAGCAGTCCCGAGGCCGTGCAGGGCACCGATCTCGAGGCCGCGAGGCTGCGGCTGGTCCGCCGCATCGCCCAGATCGAGGAACAGCTCGGCGCCCACGCCGAGCACCTGGCGGCCCTGCAGGACTCGTCGCTGGGGAAGCTGAAGGCGATGGTGGACGAGGCGGCCGCCCGGGGCCGGGACCTGGTGAGGGACATGGTCGGTCGGCTGAAGCGCGACATCCTGGTGGCCCGCAATCGCCTGGATGCGATCCGGTGGCGAAGCAGCCCTACGACCCGAGCACGACGTGGCGCGTCTCGGCGAACTCCCGCGTGAGCTCCGCCCGCACATCGGGGTGCGCGATGCTGATGAGCGCCTCGGCCCGCTGCCGAAGCGACCGCCCGAACAGGTTCACCGCGCCGTACTCGGTCACCACCCAGTGCACGTGCCCCCGCGTGGTCACCACCCCCGCGCCCGGCTTGAGCGCCGAGACAATGCGCGAGACGCGCCCGCCGGCCGCCATCGACGGCAGCGCGATGATGGGCTTGCCTCCCTCGGAGAGCGCGGCCCCGCGAATGAAGTCCATCTGGCCACCGATGCCGGAGTAGATGCGGAACCCGATGGAGTCGGCCACGACCTGGCCGGACAGGTCGATCTCCAGGGCCGAATTGACGGCCACCACCTTGTCGTTCTTCCGGATGAGGGCGGTGTCGTTCGTCCGGTCGCACGGGTGGAACTCGACGAGCGGGTTGTCGTCCACGAATCGGTAGAGCCGCTCGCTGCCCAGCACGAAGCTGGTGACGATGCGTCCGGGGTGCACCTTCTTGCGGCGGTTGGTGATGACACCCCCTTCGACCAGGTCGAGGATGCCGTCCGAGAACATCTCCGTATGGATGCCGAGGTCGTGCTTGTCGCCGAGGCGGCGAAGCGCGGCATCCGGGATGGCCCCGATACCCATCTGCAGCGTCGCGCCGTCTTCAACCAGCGCGGCCACCTGTGCGCCAATGGCGTCCTCGACATCCGTCGGTGGGGCCGCCGTGTGGGCGGGCAACGGCCGGTCGGTGTAGACGCACGCGTCGATCCGCGAGAAGGGCACCAACGTGTTCCCGAGCGTGCGCGGCATCTGCTGGTTGATCTCCGCAACGATGTGCCGTGCCGAGAGCGACGCCGCCAGGGCCGCGTCCACCGACGTGCCCAGCGAGCAGAAACCGTGCGAGTCAGGCGGCGAGAGTTGCAGCAGCGCCACGTCGAGTGGAATCCGGCCGGTCAGAAACAGTGCCGGGATGTCCGAGAGGAAGACCGGGATGAAGTCGGCCGCGCCCTCGTCGATGGCGCGTCGCACCGGCGGCCCGGCGAAGAGGGACACCGACAGGAACCGCCCGCGATGCTCGGCGTTGACGAAGGGTGCGGGCCCCTCGGTGTGCAGGTGATAGAGTTCGATGCCCGAGAGAGACTCGTTTCGGACGAGCGCCTCGACGAGCGGCGTGGGCGTCGCGGCGGCGCCGTGCACGAAGAGGCGCATGCCGCTCCTGACGATGGAGAGGGCCTCGTCGGGCGACGAGGCGACGACAGGAACGTGGCTCATTCATCCCATCATCCCCCATGCCGGGGGTTCCGGTCAGGCCGCCCCAACCCGGCCGATGCCGCGACGGGTGCGCCCGCTGATGGCGCACCCGCCGCCCGCGTGGGCCCCTCACACCGGGGTACGTCCCTGCAGCACGCGGATCAGCATCACCGCCACCGCGAGCACGAGCAGGACATGGATGAAGCCTCCCAGGGTGTAGGAGCTCACCATTCCGAGCAGCCACAAGACGACGAGCAGGACGAGAATCGTATTCAGCATTGGGGTCCTCGATTCGTTTGCGTTCTGTACCAGAGTCAGCCGTTGGTCCGGCGGCCCGAGGGGATGGCCTCCGCTCCGGCCTCTACGAGATCCCTCGCCTCGGCCTCGAGGCGATCGGCTGCGCGCTCCACACGCGCGAGCAGCGTGTCGAGCCGCCCGGCCACGCGCGCGGCCAGGTCGCGATAGCGCTCGGTCATCGAGTCGCGCAGCGCGCCCGCCGACTCGCCGATGTCGCCGCGGAGCTCCGCGCCCGCCTTCGGCGCATACAGCAGCGCCAGCCCTGCCCCGACCACCGCACCGGCCAGCAGGCCCGTGCCGAAGCCGGACGACGTGTTCTTACCGTGATGAAACATGACGATCCTCCAGTGATTTGCTCTGCGCGGCCGCTGATGTGCGGGCACGCCGCTTCTTCCACACTGCGATGGCGCGGCCGGCCAGGCCGGCGGCGCCCGCCATCAGCACCGTTTGCGGCCGCGTCACGGCGGTGGCCACGGCGCGGACGGCATTGCCCGTGTCGAGCACGAGCGCGCCGGTGCGGTCCGCCACCCGGTCCACCGCGCGAACGGCCGTCTTCACCTCGCGCGCCACCTCGTCGATGCGCGTGTGAACCACGGCCAGTTGTTCATCGGCCAGCTGTCGAGTGTGCTGCCACGCCTTGAACGTGCCCACGAGCAGTCCCAGGAACAGAAGGACCTGCAGCCATGCCGCCACGGCCATTGCCACGAGCGCCCATTCCACGGTCACAAGGTCGGCTGTCATCAACTGCTCCTACGGCCTGTTGAGCATGGACCATGCCAGCAGGAATCGCCGGTTCAGGCGGCAAGGACGGCGGTCACGGGTAACGCGGTGCCCTGTCGTGGCACCGCGCTACCCAGCCGCGGCATGATCGTTCCCCGCTCAGTGGCGCTACACGTCCGAGGTGTCCCACGAGCAGAGCTTCAGCATGCCGTCGTGCTCGATGAAGTAGGCGATGAGCAGCACGTCACGACCGGCCGACGTCCACGACCACGAGGCCGCGGTCATGCCGTTCGGCCCCGGCGAAAGCCTCGCGTCGGTCGGATCCGGAAGAGGGCTCGGCACCGGTCGCGGCGTGCATCCCGGCGCGACCACGTCCCATCGCAGCGCGGGAGTGCCGTTCGTATCTCCGGCTGGCGCACCCTCACCAGGGGATGCAACAGAGCGCGCCTCGGCAACGGGTGACTGCACGAGCGCCGAGGGCGACGTGGGAGAGCCGGAACAGCCCGCGGCGAGAACGAGTGCAGCAGGAATGATGAATCGCATGATCACCTCCATGATCGGTCGGTGGTCAGGGATTCAGGTCTCGTGCCAGCGCGGGATAGCAGGGCGTTACCCATTACGTGGCGCGCGCGAGCCACGATGGCCTCGCCGCTGCCCTCCCGTCGAACCTCAGTGCCTTCTCAGGACAGTGCCACCACGCGCTGATCCCATGCCGCGCCTTCGACGGCGTCGGCGAGGAACCTCGCCACGCTCCGCCTGCTGATCGACATCGAGCGCACGCTCCCGTCGAGAGCCGCGAATGGCACGCGGGCATCGTCACTGTCGGTGAGGGCCACCGGTTGCGCGATCACCCACCTGAGGCCGCTGGCGCGGACACGCTGCTCCTGGACCTCGGTGTCCACGATCTGCGGTGCGAGCAGCAACGCGAAGATGAGACGCCACTTCAACGGCAGCCGCCCGCGCGTGTCGCCCACGCCAAACGAACTCTGCACGACGAGCTTGCCGACGCCGTGACGACGCATGGCGTCGATGACGTTCGCGGTTCCACTCGAGCGCACGTCGATGGGCGTGGCCCTGCTCCCCAGCAGGCGCACGGGGAGCGGGTTCTCGCGAATCCCCACCGTCACCACCACCGCGTCCTGCCCGCTCATCGCTGCATCGACGTCGTCGGGCGGCGTGACGTCACCCTGCACGACGCGAACCGGCTCGACGAGACCGTGCGCGGCGCCCGGCTGTCGCACGAGCCGCCATGGCGCGCGAGGCTCGGCTACGAGTCGGAGGCCGCGTTCGCCAGGGCGTTCAAGCGCGTGACGGGCCGCTGGCCCGGCGAGGCGCGCCGCGGCGCAACGTAACGCCCGGCCGCCTCATCCAATGGCGGCATCCCCGCTCGGTTTCCGATGTCCCCTGTGAGGGCACTTGTCGATTCGACCCCACGGGAGAGTGAAACCATGACCAGATTGCAGCGACGCCTCACGGAGCTCGCCGTGTGCATATGTCTCGGCTGGGCGATCCCCGCCCACGCCGATGCCGTCACCCACTGGAACGCCATCACGGTGCGCGCCGTCAGCACCGGGCGTCCGGGGGCGGTGGGCTTCCTGGACGTCGCGCTCGTCCACGCCGCCATTCACGACGCGGTCCAGGCGTTCGACAATCGTTTCGAGCCGTATCGCGCGACCATCACGGACGCCACGGGATCGCCGGCCGCGGCCGTCGCGGCGGCCGCGTACGGCGTGCTCGCCGGCATCTACCCGTCACAGCAGGGCGCGCTCGAGGCCGACTATCTGGCCTACCTCACGGCGAACGGCCTCGTGGGGGATCCGGGGCTGGCCGCCGGCCAGCAGGCCGCGGCGGCCCTCCTGGCCGAGCACCGCGCGGCGCCAAATCCACCGCTTCCGCCGTACACCGGCGGCACGGCGCCGGGTGTCTGGCGACCCACGCCGTCGTACATCGGCGATCCGCCCGCGCCGCCGCCGTACTCGCCGATGGCGCTGCTGTACATGGCCTTCACGAAGCCGTTCACCCTGAATCGCACCTCGCAGTTCCGACCCGAACCACCGCCGCCGCTCACCAGCGAGCGCTATCGCCGGGACTACGACGAGGTGAAGGCCTACGGGGCACGCTTCGGGAGCGCGCGAACCGCCGAGCAGACGGACATGGCGTACTTCTGGAACGACAACGTCGTCACGCAGTGGAACGCGGTCCTGCGCTCCATTGCCGGCACCTACGTCACCAGCCTGGGCGACAGCGCGCGGCTCTTCGCGCTCGCGAACCTCGCCACCTCGGACGCCCTCATCAGCTGCTGGGACACCAAGTACCACTACAGCTTCTGGCGGCCCATCACCGCCATCCAGGAGGGAGACACGGATGGGAATGCGAAGACGGTGGGCGACTTCCTCTGGCAGCCGCTGGTCAACACGCCGAACTATCCGGAGTACTCGTCGGGCGCGAACAACGTGTCCGGCGCCATGACGACCACGCTGCAGCGCTTCTTCGGCACCGATGACCTCGCGTTCGCGGTGACGAGCAATGCCCCGATGGTCCAGCAACGGACCCGCGCCTACACGCGCATCTCGGATGCCGCGCAGGAGGTCGTCGAGGCGCGCATGCTGCTCGGTTTCCACTTCCGCTTCGCGGACGAGGAAGCGCGCCGCCAGGGTTCGCGGGTGGCCGACTGGGTGTTCAGGCGCACCCTGGGGCCCGTGCCGGGCGGCGGCCGGTGATCCACGATGCGTCCCGGGGGCTCACGTCCCCCGGGGCGCGCGCCTCCCGGCGAGCTTCCAGAACTGCGCCTCGCTCAGCAGCGTAATCCGCACGCCCTTCTCGCCGAGGCGCTTGATCTCCATCAGCTTGAGACCGCCGTCCTTCCTCGCGGCCTGGCGCGGGTTCGGGCGGCCCCGCACGAGCACCGTCGTCTGCGCCGACGCGCCGGTGTGGACGATGGCGCCGGCCCGCCGCGCGGCCTTTGCCGCCTCGGCCCTGGGCACGCTCAGGATTCCGGTAAAAGCCAGGTGCACGCCCTTCAGCGACTTCGCGGCGCCCACCCGCATGCGCGCCGGCGCCTGCTCGAGCGCACGAATCAGCTCGTCCGCGCTTTCGTAGCGCTTGCGGCGCTCGCCGATGCAGCGGTACACGATCTCCTTCAGCTGGTCGCTGCAGTCGAGCGTGCGCACCTCGGGCGTCCGCACGCGACGCGTGGCGTCCCCCTTCACGAGCATTCCCAGGAGCTGGCCTACCTGGTAGACGTCGTCCCTCGCCTGCCATTTCGGCACCGCGCCGTCGAAGATGTCGCTGGGCGCCATCAACGGATTGAGCGTGCGCGCGGTGATGCCACGCTGATCGCTCTGCTGCCGGACGATGCCGAAGTCGCCGAGCTTGAGGCGAGAGCCCTCGCAGACGAAGACGTTCAGCGGCGTGAGATCCCGGTGCAGGAGCTGCCCGCGGTGCAGCTTGTCGAGCACGTGCAGGATGCCGGCGATTTCGCGGCGCACGGTCGTCTCACGCCACGGCTTCGGGTGGCGCGCGAGGTATGCGCTCAGGTCGCCGTGGGGCGCGTACTCCATGGCCAGGCAGTACAGGACCTGGCCGGACTGATCCATCACCGGGAACGTGTCGAACACGCGAACGGCGCGTGGATGGTCCTGGAGGAGCTGGCCGAAGTACGCCTCACGCAGCCAGCCGTCGAGGCGCGTGCTCACCTTCACGCACACGGTGTCGGGCACGCTGGTGGACGGGCCGATGCGCGTGGCAAGGAACACCTGCCCGAAGCCGCCCTGCCCGAGCATCCGCCCGATGCGATACGACAGGCGCGATTCAACGCTGTGGACGATCTGGCCGGTGCCCAGCAGCGCGAGCGTGGAGCGGTCCCCGGGCAGCGTGGCGGCCCTCGTGGTAGCACTGGTGTTCGATCGCGGCATGGGAAGCCATCAGGATAACGCCTCCCCTACTGCGCGCGAAGGGCCTGCATGGGATCGGTGCGGGCCGCCCGCACGGCCGGCAGCAGGCCCGCGCCAACGGCCACCACGGCAAGCAGGACCACCGAGAGTCCGACGACGACGGGATCGTAGCCGTCGAGGCCGAAGAGCAGCGAGCGCACGGCCGTGCCGAGCGCAAGCGCCGCGGCCAGGCCCAGGACACCGCCGACCATGGTCATGCGGGCGACCTGCCACAGGATCAAGGCCCGGAGCTGCGCCGGGGCGGCGCCAAGCGCCATCCGAAGGCCGAACTCACGCGTGCGCTGTGCCGTGGCGTACGCCAGCACGCCGTAGAGGCCAAGCGCGGCCATGAGCGTGGCGAGCACCGCGAACGAGGCGGAGAGGAGGCTGATCATCCGGTCCAGGAACACGTTGTCGCGGACCTGCTCCGACATGGTCATCAGGTCGCGCACCGGGACAGCCGGATCCTGCTCGGCCACCACGCGCGGCAGCGCCGCGAGCAGTGCCTCTGGTGGCTGGGCGCTCCGCACGTAGAAGTACGAGGCGAACAGGGCGGGATTCTGGCGGTAGGGCCGATAGACGAGCGCGGGCACGTCCCCCTTCACGTCGCTGTACTTCGCGTCGCGCACGACGCCGACGATCTCGGTGTCGGTGGGGCCGCTTCTCCCGTCGCCCATCCGCACGCCGACCGCCGATGCGCCCAGGTCGAACTTCCGCACGAAGGCCTCGTTCACGATGGCGACCTTCGGCGACGCGGCGTTGTCGGCCACGGTGAACTCGCGTCCCGCCAGCATGCTCATGCCCATCGTCCGGAAGAACGACGGCCCAATCTGGTGGAAGCGTACGTTGACGTCAGTGTCGGGCCCCGCGCCAAATCCCTGGACCGCCACGTCGCCACCGGTGGTCTGGCCCGAGAGGACGCGCACGCGCGACGCCGATGCGGACGTGACGCCAGGCAGCGCGCCCAGCCGCTCCTCGAGCTGCTCGAGGAAGGCCCGCGTGCGCTCGGGCGAATAGCCCTGCATGCCTGGCGCCACGGCGAAGCTGACGACGTGCTCGGCGCTCAGGCCAAGATCCACACGGCTCACGTTCGCGAGGCTGCGGACGAACAGGCCCGCCGACACCAGCAGGGCCATGGCCAACGCGATCTGCGCCGTCGCGAGGCCCGTGCGAAACCAGGCGGCCTTCTGGGCGCCGCTCGGCTGACCGGACTGGTCCTTGAGCGTGGAGAGAACGTCGGGGCGCGTGCTGTGCAGCGCCGGTGCCAGCCCGAACAGGAGCGCGGCCGCCAGGGCCAGTCCTCCGGAGAACAGCAACGCCCGCCAGTCGAGCGCGAAGGTCACCACGGTCTCGGACGTCTGCCGCGGCATGAAGAGCGCGACCGCCGCAAGCGTCCACCGCGCCACCAGCAGCCCGCCCAACCCGCCCAGCACGGCCAGGACGCCCGACTCGGTGAGGAGCTGGCGGACGAGCTGCCAGCGGCTGCCGCCGATCGAGAGGCGCACGGCCATCTCGCCGGCACGCCCGGCGGATCGAACCAGCAACAGGTTCGCGATGTTCGCACAGGCAATCAGCAGGACGACGGCCGTGACGGTGAGCAGCAGCGTGAGGGGGGCGGACATCACGGCGTGCATGCGGCTCTGCCCGCGCGCGCCTTCGGCCACGGTCAGCTGCTTCGAGCGGAAGCGCGACATCACGAGATCGCTGGCACCGAGCTGCAGCGGCGCTTCGACCTCGTGCAGGATCCGCGTGTATGGCATGTTGAGGGCCGTCCGCGCGAGCTCGATCGTCACGCCGGGCTTCAGCCGAGCAAAGGCGTACACCCAGTATCGGCGCCGGTTCTCGAGCGAGTTCGCCCACGACTGGGAACCCGGCTGGAGGCGGTCGTACAGGGTGATGGGCAGGAACACCGCTGGACGGATGCCGAGGGTCGTGCCGGTGAATCCGCGTGGCGCCACGCCGACAATCGTCACCGCGTGGTCGTTCACGAGGAGCGTCTGACCGAGGATGTCCGGGGCCGCGCCGAGCTGGGTGCGCCAGTAGTCGTCGCTGAGGACGGCGACCTCCGTCCCCCCGGCCACATCGTCGTCTACGGGATCGATGAGCCGGCCCATCGCGGGCACGAGCTGCAGCACGGGGAAGTAGCTGCCCGAGACGAACGTCGCCATCGCCCAGGCGCCGGTCGAGCGGCCGGGCGGGACGACCGTCACGTCCGTGGCCCGATGTGCCGCCATGGCCACCGTGTCGGCGGCGAGGCGCTCGAGGTCCTGGTACATCGGGTAGCTGAACACCTCGGCGCAACTTCCAGCCTGGTTGCAGTTGTCCCCGCCGGGCTTGGGGCCCGGCGCGCCGAGGTTCACCAGCGCGGATGGGTCGGGCACGGGCAGGGGACGCATCAGCGTCTGCTCGAACATCGAGAAGATGGCGGTGTTGGCGCCGATGCCAAGGGCGAGCGTGAGGATGGCGACGAGCGAGAGGCCGGGGCTGCGCCACAGCAGCCTCCACCCCAGAACCGCGTCGCGCCTGAGATCCTCCGCCCAGACGGCCAGGCGGAGACGGCGCTCCATCCCGGCGTCCACATCAGCACACGCGACGGCGCCTGCAGCCCGGTCGCCGAACTCACGCACGGCCCGGGCTCGCGCGTCGGCTTCGGGCACGCCCGATTCCACGAGCTCCGCGGTTCGCATGTCGAGATGGAACTGGAACTCCTCCTGAACGTCGGACCTCACCTGGGCCCGCGTGCGGAACGGGAAGCGGAAGACGCGGGTGATGCGGGAACGATGCACGGGCTCACCTCAGGCGGTTTCGATGACCTTGAAGACGGCTTCCGCGTATTGACGCCACGCCGACACCTCGCTGCGAAGCTCGCGGCGGCCCACCGGCGTGAGCGCGTAGAACTTGGCGCGCCGGTTGTTCTCGGACAATCCCCACTCCGACGCGATCCAGCCCCGCGCTTCGAGACGGTGCAGCGCCTGGTACAGGGCGGCGTCCTCCATCGACAGCACGCCGTCCGTGCGCTCTCGGACCCATCGGGACACGGCATAGCCGTGGGCGGGGCCCTGCTGAAGGGCACGAAGGATGAGCAGGTCGACGGTTCCCTGCATCAGGTTCAGGGCGGGATGGCTCACGAGGGGCTTGGACGAACGGGGCCGGAGAATGTTCCCCTTACGATGTGAGGGGAGCAGTCAACGGCCGGCGTTCCGGCCTCTTGGAAACTGTCGCGCAAATGAGCGCACCGGACATTGATCTGGATCAAGAACCGAGGCGGCGTTTCACGTCCCTGCCCTGTTCTTCCCCCCGCCACGGGCTGGGCTCGTCCGGGCCGCGGCCGATACCAATGGGGAAGGAGGAGCGATGCGCAAGGCATCCGTCGGATTGCACGGGATCGCGTTCGCGCTGCTGGCCGCGGCGTGCGGAGGCTCGGCCGCTGGCGGGGACGGCGGCACGGGCACGGTGACCATTGGCGACCGGGCCTTCGGCGTGAACACCATCACGCTGACCCACGCGTTGGGCAACGACGGCTACTTCCGCATCGAAGGAGACGATGCGGCGCACGCCAATGAGGATTGCCTTCCGGGCCTGGGGGGCGGGATTGCCCTGTACGGAGACATCCCGCCCTCGGCCACCTCGCTTGCCGACCTGGCCGGACGCGAGCTGCCGTTCGAGTTCTCTGGAGACGGCGACGACTTCAACCTGTGCTTCGTCGGCTCGAACGGGCTGCTGGGTGTCGAGACGGGGACCGTGCGCATCGACTCGGTGGAGGGATCGACCGTGCGGTTCTCGTTCTCGGGGCGCTTCGTCCTCTACGACGGCCAGGGTGGCGAGTCGCCCGGCGTGAGCGCATCGGGCCGGGGCACGGCCCGCGTCGTCGCCGAATAGTGCCGACGGTCCGCTGCTGAGGGCCCCGGACCTTCAGCAGCGTCCGCCGCTACTTACCGTTCAGCTCGTCGTAGATGGCCTCCACCGCCGCCTTCAGGCGCGTGGCCTCGTAGCCCGGATACTTGCTCATCCACGCGGTTTCGGCCGCCGCCTGGTCCACGGTCTTCCCGGCCTTGTGTGCCGCTGCGGTCTGCGTGTAGAGCTCCGCGGTGAACTGCTGGAAGAGCGCCAGGTCCTTCCATCCCGCCACGGGCTGGTGCCCGCCGATCACGGTTTCAACGTTCTTCACGTTGTCGAGCACCTTCTTCAGTGTCTGCGGCCATTCACGGCCGCTCCCGCCGTTGCTGCGATCGATGAACGGCGCATCCTTCCACGGGAACATGTCTCCCGCCTGCATCGTGCGAAGCGCCGTGTAGACGACGAAGGTGTCGCCATTAGTGTGGCCGGGGCCGAAGTAGTAGAGGTCGATCTGATCCTTGCCCGATCCGAGCGTGAGCCTGTCCTTGTAGGTGCGCTTCGGCAGGAACTGCGCCTTGTCGCCCTTGAAGGCGTCCATGCGGGCCATGTTCGCCTTCGTGTTCTCGTGGACCACGCTGTCCACGGAGGCGCCGAAGAACTCGTTGCTGCCGGTGTGATCACCGTGCGTGTGGGTGTTGATGATGGTGGTGACCGGCTTGTCGGTGACGGTACGGATGCGATCCAGCAGTGCCTGTCCCCAGCCCGCGAGCTTGGTGTCCACGACCACGACGCCCTTGTCCGTGACGAAGACGCCGGTGTGGCCGCCGGCGAAGGTCTCGGGCGGCACCGGGTTGGCGCCGGTGATGATGTAGAGGTTGTCCCTGACCTTCTCGATCTTCGTCGCGGCCAGCGCTGCCGCCGATGGCGCCGCGGGCGGCGCCTGGAAGGCGGCGACAGCGATCGAGAGCCCGCCGATGGTGGCGATCAAGCCGATCGTGAATCCTCGTGTCATGGGCTGCCTCCCGAACACCGTGTGAACGGCCACGCTCCCGGGCATGGCGGCTCCCGATTCTAGCAGCGCGCGGCCACGCGTTAGCGCGATTTCGTCCGGCCCGCGCCCGACCATCTCGGCAGCAGCCGCCACCCCACCGCCAGTACGCCAAGCCCGATGGCGGCGGATACGTGCGCCCCGGGTGGCCTCGCGATCCTGAACATCCCGGCCATGGCGGGCACGTACAGCATCGCAACCAGGCTGAGCCCGGCGGCGCACCAGACGGTCCAGAACACAAACGTCCGGGGCACAGCGCTGACGGCCAGCTCCGGCAAGGCCAGTCGCTCCGCAAACATCAGGACCTGGTAGCCGGACAGCAGCACGACCAGCGACAGGGCGCGCGCCTGCGCTTCGCCAATCATCGGTGACTGCCACAAGAACATCGCGAAGCATGCCACCGCCAACACCCCACCGGACATCACGGAACGCCTCAAGGCCGCACGCGGCAGCAGCGAGGCGGCCGGGCTGCGTGGTGGTCGACTCATGATGTCGGCCGCCGCCGGCTCCGCCTGGAACACCACGGCCGAGACCGGGTGGACGATGAGTTCCAGCCAGACCAGGTGGATGGGCTGCAGCACGAGAGGCACGCCGGCCAGCGGCGCCGCGATCGCCAGAACGACGATGGGGAGATGAAACGCGATGAGGTAGAGGAACGCGCGCTGGATGTTCTGGAAGATGTGGCGGCCCTGGCGAACGGTTTCAACGATCGACGCGAAGTTGTCGTCGAGCAGTACGAGGTCCGCCGTCGCGCGGGCTACGTCGGTGCCGCGCTGGCCCATGGCGATGCCGATGTCGGCGCGGCGCAGGGCGGGAGCGTCGTTCACCCCATCGCCGGTCATCGCGACGATGGCGCCGGCGGTCTTCAGCCCGTCCACGATGAGGAACTTCTGCTCGGGGGTGATGCGCGCGAAGATCGCGGCCCGTGTGATGCGCGCGGTGCGTTCCCCCTCGTCCAGCGCAGCCAGCTCGTCCCCGGTGACGATCAGGCTGTCGTCGTGCATGATGCCGGCCGCCTCGGCCACGGCGTGCGCGGTCAGCGCGTGGTCGCCAGTGATCATCGTGACGCGGATGCCGGCCCGCTGGCAGTCGTCCACCGCCGTGGCCACCTCGGGGCGAAGGGGGTCCTGGAAGCCCATGAGGCCATAGACGGTGAGGTCGCGCTCGTCCTCGTCTCGGCCCGCGCCGAGCCGGTTGGTAGACCGGCCCGCCAGCGCGAGCACGCGCAGCCCAACGGCCGCTAGCCGGCCGTTGGCGTCGAGCAC
Organism: Acidobacteriota bacterium; assembly: GCA_020851565.1. Taxonomy (GTDB): domain Bacteria; phylum Acidobacteriota; class Vicinamibacteria; order Vicinamibacterales; family UBA2999; genus VFZN01. The sequence continues at coordinate 35,837 of JADZCN010000006.1, forward strand.
GGCCCGGCGCGCGCCTTCGTCCAGGTTGCTGTGTGCGAGGATGCCCTCGACGGCGCCCTTCGCCACCACCAGGTAGGTGTCGTCGGTGTCACGCGCCTGCCACACATGCGACATGTGCTTGCCCACCGCATCGAAGTCGTAGTCGCGGATGAGCGCCCAGCGGGCGTCCAGCTCGTTCGGCGAGACTCCGCGGGCGTCGGCATACGCGCCGATGGCCCGCTCCATCGCGTCGGTTGGATGGCGCTCGCACGCCAGCACCGCGGCCTCCAGGAATTCGCGCTCCGACAGGTCCGGGACGAGCACGAGGTGCCGGGTCATCCGGAACTCGCCGCGCGTCAGCGTCCCGGTCTTGTCGGTGCAGATCACCGTCGTCGATCCGAGCGTTTCCACGCTCGCGAGCCGACGGACGAGCATGCCGTGCGACGCCAGCCGCCACGCGCCCACCGACAGGAACAGGGTGAGGACGATCGGGAACTCCTCTGGGATGGCCGCCATCGCCAGGCTGACGGCGCCCAGAAGCGCCCGCGTCCACGGCTCGCCGCGGAAGAGGCTGAGCGCAAAAAGCGCGCCCGCCACGATCACGGCGACGGTGCCGAGGCGCTTGACCAGGGCAGAGGCCTGCCGCTGCAGCGGGCTGGTCGCTGCAGCCGTCTGCGCCACGAGGGCCGCGATGCCGCCGTACTCGGTCGCCGGTCCCGTCACGGAGACGAGGCCGAACCCGTGGCCCGAGAGCACCTGCGACCCGGCGAAGAACCGGGCCTCAGCCGGCGCCTCACCAGGCTCGGATGTCCACTCGCGCTTCGACTGGGGCTCCGATTCGCCCGTCAGAGACGATTCGTCAACCGCCAGGTTCGCCGCCCACCGGACGACGCCGTCGGCCGCCATCACGTGGCCCTCGCGCAACACCAGTAGATCGCCCGGGACCACTTCCTCGACAGGGACCGACACCACGTGCTGCTGCCGAACCACGTCGGCAAAGGGGGCCGCCGCACGAGCGAGCTTGTCGAGGGCGGACCTGGAACGCGCCTCGAGCACGACATCCACACCCAGCACCGGGATGAGGGCCAGCGACAGCACGACCGCGTCCCGCGTTTCGCCGAGCAGGAAGTAGACCGCGGCAGCCACCGCCAGCATGACGGCCATCGGATCCAACAGGAGACCGATGGCCTCCCGGACGCCTGCTAGGCGGCTCCGCTTCACCCATCGGTTCGGTCCCGCCTCAGCGAGCCGGCGGCGCGCCTCGATGGAAGACAGGCCCTCGAGCCCGGCCGGAATCTCTGTCGTCTCGGTGTCGATGGACACCTCCCTCACCGCCCGTAGGCGATCCGGTAAATGAAGCCCTTGTTGTCGTCCGATACGTAGAGTGCGCCATCGGGGCCCGTGATGATCCCTCGCGGACGTCCGGACACTGCGCCGTCCTTCAGCCAGCCCGTGACGAAGTCGTCGCTCGCCACCGGCCGCCCGTCTTGCATGCGCACGCGGATCACCTGGTAGCCGTTCCTGACCGAGCGGGCCGACGAGCCGTGCAGCGTGACGTACATCGTGCGGTATTCCTCAGGGAAGCTGGAGCCCGTGTAGAACGTCAGCCCAAGCGGCGTGCTGTGCGCGGGGAGCTCGAGCGCCGGAGGAACCGCACTCGCGGCATCGATGGCGCGGGGCGTGCCCGCGATCTCGGGTACCCGGCTCTCGACGTTCCGGCCGTAGAAGAACGGGAAGCCGTAGTGCCGGCCGTCCTCGATGAGGTCGATCTCTTCTGGCGGCTGATCGTCGCCCAGCTGTTCCTGCCCCGTGTCGGTGGCCCACAGTCTGCCCGTGCGCGGGTCCCAGTCCAGGCCAACCGCGTTGTGCAATCCGGCGGCGAAGGTGCGGCCGTTGCGGCCGTCGGCATCGAACACCTGGATCGTGGTGCGACGCGCGTCGCCCTCGATGCAGACGTTGCACGACGATCCGATGCCCACGTACAAGCGGCCGTCTCGACCGAAGAGGATGGAACGCGAGACGTGCACCGCGGGCGTCGACGTCGGAAGCTCGACGAAGTCCTCGGGCTCGCCGACCGGCATGCCGTTCGCCCATCGCACGCGGACGACAGCCGGTGTCGTGCCGACGTAAAGGTAGCTGTTGCGGAACGCGAGAGTATGCGCGTTGACCAGGCCGCTCAGGACCACGCGCGGTTCGGCGCGGCCGTCGTGGTCCGAATCGGACAAGGCCACCACGTCGCCCCGGCGCGCAAGGTGCAGCGTGCCCTCAGGGCTCACCGCCATCATCCGCGCCCCCTGCAGGTCCGCGGCGAAGACCGTGATGCTGAAGCCCGGCGGCACGCGCAGATCGTTCAGCGGCGCCAGGGTGAGCGCCGAGGGCGGCGACGACGTCCCGACAGGCGCCTGGTCACGTGCGACCGGCGATGCCGCCAGGACGGTGATGACGCCCGCGACGATCAGAACGCCGGCGGTGCGGGGTGCAACGGGAATAGGCATTCTCGGAGTGTATCCGCAGCCCGGCCGAGCCGTAGAATGCCGCCATGCTCGCCACCGAACTCGCCGCGCTCTTCGCCCGCGACCTCACCCGCCTCCATCAGGAGATCGAGGCCTTCCCCGATACGCCGACCCTCTGGGCCACGGCCGCCGGCGTGTCGAACTCTGCCGGGACACTGGCCCTGCACCTCGAAGGTAATCTGCGCGAGTACATTGGCCGCCAGCTCGGTCACATCGAATACCGGCGTGACCGGCCGGCCGAGTTCAGCACCCGCGAGGTGGCCAGGGAGGAACTGGCGGCTCGAGCCGAGGCCTTGCGCGAGCAGATCCCGGCGGCGATCGCAAGACTCTCGGACGCGGAGCTGTCGGCAACGTTCCCCGAAGAGGTCCTCGGTGTCCCGATGAGCAACAGGCAGTTCCTCATCCATCTGAGCGGCCACCTGAACTACCACCTCGGACAGATCGACTACCTGCGGCGAGTGTCGACAGGAAGCGGCGCCATCCCGCTGGCGGGACTCACGGCGTGAGGGACGCGTGACGGGACAATTGGAGGACGGGGGTTGGCCGCGGTTGAGGGGCTACTGCACGGGCCCGCACGCGGCCTTTACCCCCCAAGCATCCTCCGCCCGGCTTCAGCCAGTCCGCAAGGGCGCCGGGACCGTAGTTGTCGGTGGGTGCGTCGCCACGAAGGCGGTCGTCCCGGCCCGCGGCCGTGGCGTCGTGCAGGGGCATGCGGCCATGCTCCGGGCCAGGCCGCGGCCCCGGCTACGGCACGTTGACGACGACCTCGCCTGACGGGGCCGAGAGCCCGCCGCACGCATTCCGCGCACGGACGCGCACGTAGTAGCGGCCTGGCGGCGGTGCAGCCTGAAGGCCTGCGCCGGCTACGGGCCCGACGAACACGTTGCTGGTTCCTGGGGACGAGCCCGCCTCGAGCACGTAGCCCGCGGCGCCGGGCACGCCGGGCCAACCGAGCGACACGGTGCCTCCGGCGACCGAGACGCCAATGGGCCCGGGCGCGGCCGGTGTCGGGCAGGCGCCAGGCACGTCCACGACCACTTCGTTCGACGGCGCGCCGGCACCACAGGCGTTGACGGCGCGCACGCGCACGAAGTACCTCCCGTTGGGCGCGTCGATGGCCAGGCTCGTGGCCCCACCCGCCAGCGGCAGGGTGGCGAGGTTTGCCAGGCCGGGAGCGGACCCGGCTTCGATCACGTAGCCGCTGGGCGACCCGGCCGGCGCAAGCCAGGCCAGCGAGACGCGCGCCCCCGACACGTGCGCTTCGAGCGAGCCCGGCCCCCCCGGCTGCGTGCAGGCGAGCGTGGCCTCACCGCGCGCCATGACCTCGACCTCGGCCAGGCTCGCCACGTTCATGTAGCGCGTGAGGCCCGTCACGTTGAGGAACTCGATGCCGACCATGCGCGCGACCACCTCATCGAACGCCACGTCGGTGCCATCGTCACTGATGGGACCGGTGGTGACCGACGCCAGCTCCTGTCGCCCCTCGTGATCGGCGAAGAGGCGAACGCGGGCGGACTGCACCCGCGTGGTCAGCGTGTCGCTCTGTGGCGGGTTGTACAGTCGCACGGTGCGGACCCGGATAGGCTGAGCGAACCTGAGCCCCACCCACTGTCCGTTGGGCGACTGCGATGGGTGGCTGCGCCAGAACCACTCGGGACGACCCGTCCGCACGCGGCGATCCACGAGCCCGTCGGTGTCCTCGAGCGCCGGATCGACCGACGACTGCACGACCTCCGCGCCCGGCGCCAGGTTGGTCCAGCGCGCCTCTTCATCGGTGGCCGGCACGGGGATCATCGTGTGGCCCGCGTGGCAGCCCACGCAGCGCACGCGCGCGCCGGTGCGGCCGTAGTTCATGCCGGCGACGTGGGCGGCGCCCGGCGTGGCGCCGCGGGATCCGCGGCCCGTAAAGGGCACGGCCATCCCGGCGCTGCGCAGCTGTTCGAAGAGCGGCAGGTTCGCGGGCAGCGGGGTGGGGGCGACCGATCCGTCGGCCCGCACCGGCGCCGTGCCTACCAGGATGGGCCAGTCGAGCCGCTCGAACGAGCCGGGGTTGAGCCGCTGGTGATCCAGGAAGAAGGCGATGAGCGACGCGCTCCCAATCCCTGGCGCGTTGATGATCGGCACGTCCACCGGCGCGTTGAAGAAGACGTTCAGGGCATCGAAGAGGAACGTGCCGTCCACGTCATACGGCCCTTCCGCCCGCGGAGGCAGGGCGCTGGCCACCTGGTTCACCACGTCCGGGATGACGGGCGGCACGACCCTCGGCGTGACCACGCGCGCCCGAAGCTCGCTCCGGCCTGGCTCGTCGTAGAGCGGCGTCGGGCCGGTGCCATCGCCGTTCACCACATACAGGCCGTAGTCCTGGAAGACATCGGGGGCGCCCGACACGATCAGTCGCCCGTCGGGCAGGGCCGCGGGCTCCGCCGCGTAGCTGCCGACGTAGACCCCGAACGACCGGGGTGACTGGCTGACGTACTGCTGGTTGAGGTTCGTCGTGATGCCGATCACCGGCACGGGGCGGGTTACTCCCCGGGCGTAGCGCCGCACGCCGCCGAAGCCGGACGCCTCGGTACCGTTCTTCATCGGGAAGAAGTTCGCGTAGAGCGTGCCGTCGGGGGCGAACGAGCCGCCGTAGGCGTGGTTGTTGTCCTCCGCCTCGAAGAAGAGCCCCGACCCGCCGGCGAACTGGACCATGTCGGATCCATCGGGCGTGATCGAGATGAGGTGCCACGAGTTGCGCTGCAGGTTGTTCGGCCCGCCCGGGATGCCACCGAGCTCCGTGTCGGTTGACGCCACCAGGCCCAGGTGCCGCCTGAACCCGCCGTTCGGATGCGGCACGGTGGACAGGTCGTTCGACGCGAACCGGTAGTTGCGCCACCAGCGCGAGTAGACCACGCGGCCGGTGAGCGGATCGACCATCGGCCGATCGGCCCCGTTCTTCTCACCGGTGATGCGGTGCAGCCCGGACCCATCGGCATTGACGACGAACAGGTTGGTCGCCCGCGCCCCGCCGTACTGAGCGAAGGCAGGCCACCGCGTGGACGAGAACACGACGCGGCCGTCGGGCAGCCATGCCGGATCGGTGTCGTCGTAGGTCGAGAACCGGCTGGCCAGCGATCCGAACTGCGAGAGGTCGATGGTGCGATCGGAGGTGGTGAGCTGGCGCAGGCCAGTGCCATCCACGTTGATGACGAACAGGCGCCACGCGCCTGGGCCCTCGACCGGCTCGAGCGAGTAGCTGCCCTCCGGCAGGCCTGCAAAGACAATGCGCTGCCCGTCCCACGACACGTCCGGAGCGTTCACGTCCACGAGGCGGAAGGCGTTGCCGGCAGGCTGGGCACCGTCGATGAGCGTCCGGATCTGGCCGTCGGGCTCGCGCACGAGCAGTCGGCCGGGAGCCGCCACCTGGAACCGGCTGTAAGCCATCACGCCAGGCAGGCCCCGGGGGACGTTCCAGTACACGGTGCCCCGCGCGGGAATGGCGCGCGACACGAAGACAATGGATGGAACCGGCGCGACCTGCGCGCTGGTGGTGTGGTCCGCGGGCCAGCACGCGGCCACGGCCGCAGCCAGGACGGCAGTCAACGCCCATCCCGGGCGGCGAACTCCAATGAGCATGATGGTTTGGAGCCGCTGGAGCAAGAACCCTGCCGAGCTTCCGCCGCGGCAACTTACGATTTTCTGGCGTGAATATGTGATCGACGCGAGCGGTTCGCAGGCTGGCCCTTACGTTTTTACTCGGTCGATTACATCTTTGCCGGATGAGCGGCGCGCCGGTCGGCGCCGGAGGTGAGATAGGCGACGCCGTGGGCCGCGAAGACGAGCAGCACGACGTCCACCGGCAGGCGATAGCGGATGAGCGTCCACGTCACCAGGTGGATGGCTGTGTAGACGACCACGAACAGGCCGAGGAGCGATGCGCCGGGGGTGAGCCGTTCCTCCTTGCGGTCCCGCACAGTGCGGATGGCGGCGACCAGGCCAAGGGCCATGAACGGCAGGAAGACGCCGAACGAGAGCAGCCTCACCGCGCTGCCCACCCGGCCCGAGTCCTGCGACGGCCAGAAGCGCACGTACTCGCGGACGCGGCTCGCCGACAGGCGGAGGAACCGGCCGGGGTCGCGGCCAATCTCCTCGACGGCGCGCCCGAGGAGCGCGCGGTCCATCGCCGCTTCATTCAGGTGGCGCAGCTCGTCGGGTATCAGCCTTCCATAGAACTCGCCGTCGAAGATCGGGATGAACTTGCTGCCGTGGACGGGATGGTTGCCCCAATAGAGCGCGAAGCCCGCGTTCGTGTTGAGCAGGACGAACGTGCCGAACGCCCGATAGTTGCGAATGGTCCACGGCGCCACCAGCAGCACGGCCACCGTCGCGGTGACGGCCACGCCCGCCAGCGGCCGGCGCACCCGCTCCCACGAAAGCCGGCCACGAGGGCCAGCGGTCACCCACAGGAGCCAGAAGGCCAGGACGGGCGCGAATACCAGGAACACCTGCCGCAGCAGCCCGGTGAGCCCGATGGCCAGGCCAAGCTCCACCCACCCACGGACGTCCCAGGTTTCGCCCACGCCCGACCGGCGCGGATCGTCATCGGCCGCGCGCACCCGCGCCGCCAGTCGCGTCGCCGCATCGAGTGTCCACAGGATGCCGACGAAGTAGAACGCCTCGGTGAGCAGGCCCGCGGCGTAGTAGGCGAAGTAGCCGTAGACCGCGCTGAACAGCGCGGCGAGTACGCCGGCACGCTCCCCGAAGAGGCGGCCGCCCACGCGCCACGCCAGCCACGGGTGCAGCACGCCGACCACAACCGCCTGGAGCAACCGGGCCGCCACCGGCTGGGCGCCGACGAGGGTGTAGACGGCCGCGAGGTAGAGCGTGTAGAGGAAGCTCCAGTGCGCGGTGGGCTCTCCAGCGGGCGTCGCCGGCCAGTGCCCTTCGCCAAACGTGAAGCCCCAGCCATCGGCGACGCGCTGACCGAGCGCGTGATACGAGAGCTGGTCCGCAATCCCGGGCTGCTCGGTGACCTCGTTGCCGAGAACGAGCGCGGCGGCCACGCGCAGGGCCACCGACACCAGGATGATGTGCGGCAGCACGCGCGGGTCGGCCCATCGGCCGATGGCGTCCCGGACTACTGCAGCCGCGCGCACAGCCGAACCACCTCGAGATTCGACGTGATCTCCCGCGCCGCGCGCTCGCGCCTCCACGGCAGCACCGACTGCATCCCCCACCACGCCAGCTTCGCAACGCTGAGGGACGCAAACAGCAGCCGGAGGGCCACGGTACGGAGCGGCCCGTAGTGCTTCCGGTAGAACAGCATCTTGCCTCGGTAGACCATGCGCCGCCGCCTCCAGCGGTCAAGACTGCGGCCGCCGTAGTGCAGCGTATCGGCGCCGGGGAGGAAGTAGACACCCCACCCGGCCTTCTGCAGGCGGAACTGCAGGTCCACCTCGTCGCCGTAGATGAAGTACTCCTCGTCCAGCAGGCCCACCTGGTCGAGCGCGGCCCGCCGCAGCATGATGCACGCCGAGCAGATCCAGTCCACGCGCGCCACCTCGGTCGCGTCCATGACGGAGGGGTAGCCCGGCCAGAGCGCCTCGCCAAGCCGCGTGGCAATCAGCGCCTCTTCGCGCAAGGTCGAGAACGAGTTGTAGCAGGCCTGCACCGTGCCGTCCTCGTTCATGAGGCGCCCGCCGACGGCGCCGGCCTCGGGTGTGCGGTCCAGGAAGTCCACCATCCCGTCGAGCGCCTCGGCGGTGACGAGCGTGTCGTCATTCAGGAGCAGGACGTACCGCCCCGTCGAGGCGGCGATGCCCTGGTTGCAGGCGCGGCTGAGGCCGACATTGGCGCCGTTGTCGATGAGCGCAACGACCGGGTAGGTCGCCTTCAGCCAGTCCTGCGTGCCATCGGTCGAGCCGTTGTCCACGATGACGACGTCGTACGTGTGGCGGAACGGCGGCCCGATGAGCGACGCCAGGCACGGCTCGAGGTACTTCCGGTTGCTGCGCGTGACGATGACGACCGAGACGTCCGCCGGCCGGGTGAGGGGCTCAGTCGCCATAGTGGATGATGCGGGTGCCTTCGGGCTCGATGGTGAACGGAACCTCGCGCAGCCCGGCGCGCCGCATCGACTCGCGCACGCGCGCCTGCGCGGCTGGACGCACGACGAGCAGCAGGCACCCGCCGCCGCCGGCTCCCGAGATCTTGCCACCGTCGGCTCCCGCACGCACGGCCCGCCGGTACAGGCGGTCCAGCGCCGGCGTCGAGACGCCCGAGGCCATCCGCTTCTTCACCTGCCACGACTCGTCCAGGACGCGGCCCAGCCTTGGCACACGCGCGTCGACCAGGAGTTTCTTGACGGCGTCGGCCATGCCCACCAGCCGGTCGATGTTCTCGCGCGCCTCCTCGCTCGTCGCCATGCGCCCGCGGGCGTCGCCGAGCACGGAGCCGGCCTCGCGCTGGGTGCCGGTGAAGAAGAGGAGCAGGTTCTGCTCGAGGCGCGCGCGCGTGGTCCGGGCGCAGATGAGAGGGTGAACCTTCACCGACCCGTCTGGATTGAACTCGATTTCCTGGAGGCCGCCGAAGGCGGCGATGTACTGATCCTGTTTTCCGATGGGCCGCCCCAGCACGTCGATCTCGATCTGGCACGCGCGTGCAGCCAGCTCGGCGGGCGTGCGCCACTCGTTCTTGAACGCGTACAGCGCGTTCAGGACGCCGACGGTGAGGGCCGAGCTCGACCCGAGGCCGATGCCCGCGGGAAGGTCGGCGATGGTCGTGATCTCCACGCCCTCGGTCACCCCGGTCATGCGCAGCGCTTCGCGGATGAGCTCGTGCTGCAGGTCTTCCAGGCTGTCCACGATCTCGGTCCGCGTGTACGACACGCGGATGCTGCGGTCGAACCGGCGATTGACCGTGACGTACATGTAGCGGCTGATCGCGAGCGACACGACACGGCCGGGACGATGGCGATAGTACTCGGCAAGGTCGGAGCCGCCACCGGCGAGGCTCACACGAAAAGGGGTCTTCGAGATGATCACGGTCGCGCCTCTCGCGCCTGCCGATCGTGCCAGGCACGGCCGGCCTGCTCGAGGGCGGCCGGTGTCCCGATGTCCACGAGGAAATCGTCGATGACGTATCCCGCCATCCGGCCCACGAGCCGGGGCAGCACGTCGTGCCCGAAATCCACGACGCCGGGCCGATCCGGGATGTAGTCGAACACCGACGGGCGGGCCAGGTAGACGCCGGCGTTGGCCAGGTCGCCCTGTGGGTGCTCCGGCTTCTCGTCGAAGGCCACGACGAGGCCGTCCCGGTCCAGCTGCACGATCCCCGCGGCGCGCGGATTCGGGGCATGGAACAGCCCCATCGTGAGGACGACGTCGTGCGCGTGATGCACGGCGGCCATCGGCGCCAGCCGCATGTCGGTGAGGTTGTCGGCGTAGAAGATCCAGAAGCTCTCTTCGCCCTGCGCGAACTCGCGGTGCTGGAAGACGGTCCGCGCGCTGCCGAGCGGCTCCGGCTCGGTGACCAGCGTCACGCGTGGGCCTGCGGCCCGCGCGTCGAGGAACCGCCGCACCTGCTCCTCGTGGTGAGAAACGTTCAGCAGCACGTCCGTCACGCCGTTGCGATGGCACAGCTCCAGCCAGAGCCCGAGGAGCGGAACGCCGTCGATGGGCACAAGGCACTTCGGGGTTGTGAGCGTGAGCGGCCGCAGGCGCTCGCCGCGCCCACCCGCGAGCAGATAGGCCTTCACCGGCGCCTCCGGGCCCTGATATCGTTCCGGGAAGAGAAAATAGGCTGCCGCTCGGTAGACTTCACCTCCCGGCGCGCCCACGGCCGCGCCGGACACCCCCCCTCTAAGAGGTGCCGTGGCAGCATGTTAGGGAGTGCGCTCCAATCCGACTGCATCTGGCGTTGACCATGCAATCCACCTGCCCGTTCGAGGGAGAGCGGAGCTCATGCTGGACATCAGGCACTACGTGGACACCTACGCGGGCGTCGTCCGCTCGCTGGACAGCGGCTCCATCGAAGCGCTGGCCGGCGTCATTGCCGAGGCGTGGCGCCAGCGGCGCACGGTCTATTTCTGCGGCAACGGCGGGAGCGCGGCCAATGCGGCCCACATCGCGGCGGATCTGACGAAGCTCACGGCTCCGGCCAGCGGCCCGCGCCTGCGCGCGGTGGCGCTCGGCGAAAGCCTGCCCGGCCTGACCGCCGCGGCCAACGACCTGGCCTACGAGCACATCTACGCCGAGCAGCTGAGGGGCTTCCTCGAGCCGGGCGACGTGGTGGTGGGCCTCAGCACCAGCGGCTCGTCGCCGAACGTGCTGCGGGCGCTCGAGCTCGCGGCCGAGGTGGGCGCCGTCACGGCCGGCGTCACGAGCACGAGCGGCGAAGCTCTTCAGGCGCGCGCCCGGCACGTGGTGCTGGTGCCGTCCGACAGCGTGCAGCACATCGAAGACGCCACCATGGTCACGGGCCACCTGCTCTGCCTGCTCGTGCGCGACCTCATCGCGCGCCAGATTCAGGCCTCGACCGCGCACCCGGTACGCCCGGCGGTCACGCCGGCATGAAGCTGCTCGTCACGGGCGGGGCCGGCTACATCGGCTCGGTGGTCGCGGAGCTGGCGACCGATGCGGGACACGAGGTCGTCGTGCTCGACGATTTGCGGGCGGGATTCCGCGCGGCGGTGCCCCAGGGCAGCCGGCTGATCGTGGGCGCCATCGGGGACCCGGCGGCGCTCGCGCAAGCGTTCGCATCCGGGCCCTTCGACGCCGTGATGCACCTCGCCGCCGAGGCCGCCATCGAGGAATCGACGACCAACCCGGCGCTGTACTTCCAGGTGAACCTGGCCGACAGCCTGACGCTCATCGACGCCATGCGCGCGCACGGCGTCGCGCGGCTGGTGCTGTCGTCCACGGCAGCCACCTACGGCGAGCCACGGCAGGTCCCGATCACCGAGGACCACCCGCAGGCGCCGGTCAATGCCTACGGCGAGTCGAAGCTGATGCTCGAGACCTGCCTGCGCTGGTACCACCGGGCGTACGGGCTTCGCACGGTGGCCTTCCGCTATTTCAACGCGGCAGGAGCGACCGCGGCACGCGGTGAGTCCCGGCGGCACGAGACGCACCTCCTCCCTCTGGCGCTCGACGCCATGGCGGGGCGTCGGCCACCCCTTCGCGTCTTCGGCCACGACTACCCGACGCCGGACGGAACGTGCGTGCGCGACTACGTCCACGTGGCGGACATCGCGCGCGCGCACCTGCTGGCCCTCGAGCGGATCGACCAGCTCGGGCTGGCCTTCTTCAACCTGGGGAGCGAGACCGGCTATTCCGTGCGACAGGTGCTGGATGCCGTCGCACGCACGCTGGGGCGGGAGGTGCCGTCGGAGCCGGCGCCAAGGCGACCCGGAGATCCGGCGGTCCTGGTGGCCAGCGCCGCGCGCGCCCGCGCGGAGCTGGGTTGGCAGCCCGAGGCCGGGCTGGACGCGATCATCAGGTCGGCCTGGGAGTGGCGCCAGCGCCACCCGCACGGCTACCGCGAGTAGCAGGCGCCCGGCTGTCTCGCGCGTCCTCCATCACCGATTCGAGCCGGCGGATGTACTGATCCCACGAGTGGCGCTCCACCGCGTCGGCCCGGGCGCGCGTTCCGAGCGCGGCCCGCAGCGGACCATCGTCGATCAGCCGGCCGAATGCCGCCGACGTCGCCTGCGCGTCGCCGGGCGGCACCAGCAGGGCGTTGACGCCGTCCTGGAGCACGTCGCTCACCTGCCCCGCCGCCGACGCGACGATGGCCACGCCGGAGGCCATGTACTCGAAGAGCTTGAGCGGCGACAGCCACACTTCCTGCGGCAGTCTCGGATAGGGCACGACCGCGATGTCCGCCGCCGCCATGTACTGCGGCACCTCCGCGTGCGCCACCAGGCCCGTGAAGTGCGCCACCGCACCCAGGCCGAGCGCCTGCGCGCGCTGCTCCATGGCCGCGCGGGTGGCGCCGTCACCGACGAGGACCAGCCGAACGGCACGATTGGCCTGCGCGAGCGGCGCCATCGCATTCAGGACCGTCTCGACGTCGTGCCACTCGTAGAAGTTGCCGACGAAGAGCACAACCGGGGCGCCTTCCGCGATCCCGAGTGCCGCGCGCACACGGTGCCGCGCGTCCGCGTCCGGGCGAAACGTTTTCGCATCGACGCCGTTGGGCATCACCACCACGGCCTCCGGCCGAACGCCCCAGCGCGAGACGAGGTGCGCCTTCAGCGGTTCCGACACGCAGATCACGCGGTCGGCGGCTTCGAGATTGTGGCGGAACATCCGCCCGGCCCGCCACCGGAGCAGGCCGGTGATGGGCGTCCCCATCAGGTCGTGCTCGAGAATCTCGTCGGCTTCCACGAACAGCACGTGCGGCACGCCCAGCTGCACCGAGGCGCGGGCGATACCGTCGCGGTAGAGCGCGCTCCGTTGATAGACCACGTCGTGGCCGGGCAGGCAGTGCAGGCAGGCGTCGTACAGCGACAGGTTGCTGAAGACGTTCAGGTAGGGAACGCCGAGCGCGCGCTGCACGCGCCAGGCGCCGCCGGCCAGCGTACGGAACCAGGGCCGCGCGGACCAGGATCGCGGCGCGGGCGTCTCGACGCGCGGATCGGAGGTGCAGACCTCCTCGCCAAGCGCGCGTGGCGCGATGAACGTGAGGGCATGGCCGCGCTCGCGGAGGCGCGAGGCGACCAGGGCCTGGATCAGGTAGGTGGCGTTGGTGGGCGCGCCCGCGGTCGCCCGCTGGAACTCGCCGAGCTCGGGCGGGCAGAACGCGATGCGCATCAGGTGTTGATGGCCTGCTGGTAGGCCCGGACGAAGGTCTCGCACACCGTCGCCGGCGAGAAGCGCCCCTTCTCGTACGATGCCCGTGCCGCGCGGCCGAGCCGATCGCGAAGCGCCGGGTCATCGATCATCACGCGGATGGCCTCGGCCAGCGCCGCGGCATCACCGGGGGGGCACAGCAGGCCGTTCACGCGGTCCTGGATCAGCTCCGGGATACCGCCGACGGTGGTGGTGACGATCGGGCAGCCGTGCGCCATGGCCTCGATGAGCGCGAGCGGCTGGCCCTCGAGGATCGACGACATCACGAACACGTCGTTCTCACCGAGGATGCGCGTCAGCGACGCCCGATCCGTGAAGGCGTGCTGGAAGATCTCGTGCCCGTCGAGGCCGCGCGCGGCCGCCTCCGCCAGCAGCTCGTCCCGGAGCGGCCCATCGCCGTATACCGTGAATGCCGTGTCGGGGTGCGTTCGGCGCACCTCCACGATGGCGTCGAGCAGGTGCACGAGCCCCTTGGTGACGTAGAGTCGCGCCAGCGTGACCATGCGTACCGGTCCCTGCCCTGCCGGGCGAGCGGGACGCCGCCATCCCGAGGCCATCGGGTCCGGCATGATCGGCTCGCTGGCAACGATGGGGCGCGTCACGCCCGCGATCTGCCGCAGCTTGTTCGCGCTGATGTCGGAGGCGGCGACCACGAGGTTCGCCTTGTTGACGATGCGATCGAAGCCCTTCCACCAGTCGAACTGGGCGTCAGGGGTCTGGTGCTCCTGGTACGCCACCGGCAGCCCGTGTGCGTGCGACCACTCGATCGCGAAGAGCAGGTTCGAGGTGTAGCCGTGCATGTGCACGACATCGGGCCGCCAGCGGAAGCGCCACCACCGCAGCATCGCGCGCCCGAGCGCGGGGCTCCGGTTGGGGCCCACCATCCGCGTCATGACCTGCCGCCGCAGCCAGCCGTGGGCGCTCCCCAGCGCGGCGGACCAGCCCTGCCCGCGGCCGAGCATCAGGCCGAGCGCCGCCACCCAGGTCACCGGCGCAAGCACGGTCATCAGGGCTGCGAGCACGCGCTCCTTGGTGTGCCAGTGGGCCGCCAGGTCGGAGATCCAGCGGGGCGGCTGTGCCAGGGGAATGCCGGCCGCCCGAATCCGCTGCGCATACTGGTTCTCCGGGGGGATGTAGTGCACCGACAGGACGCTCACGTCGTGTCCGGCCCGCCGCAGCCCTGTCGCCAGGTTGATGGCGTACTCCTCGAGCCCGCCGAAGTCCTGGACGTCGTACATCAACATGCACACTCGCATCACGCGCTCCCGTGGCCCTCGAGGCCGCCGCCGGCCGGGGGCGGGCCGCCCCCGACGAGCGATCGCAGCAGGATCGACTGCACGCCGCGGTTGGCCAGCAGCGACGGCGTGTGCCGAACCGCCTCGACGACCCGACCGGGGACGGCGGCTCGCCGGTTCGCCCGGTAATCGCGGAACGCGCGGTTGATGGCGACCGATCCGCGCAACTGCCGCGCGGACGCGCCGCCGCTGACGCGCGACACGGCCGCGCCGAGGCGATGGACGGCCTCGTCCGCCGCCCCCTCGCCGAACTCCTGCTCGTAGCTCAACACCTGCGTGGTCAGCATCTGGATGAGCGTCGTGTCCACCCCGGCACCCAGCCGGGCGGCGGCGCCGCAGTGCTCCGCTCCTTCTGCCAGGCGTCCCCACAAGGCGTGCCGGACCCCGCGCAGCAGGTGCCCGCGCGCCACCGCCCACGCGCGGTGTGCCGACAAGTCGGCCTCCGTCGGCAGCTGGGCGAAGATGACGTCGAGCACGCGCTCGTGATCCAGGTTCTCGTCCGCAATGCTCTCCGAGAGCAGATAGGTGAGCAGCTCCGGATGCTCCCCCTGGAGCATCGTCGGATCCATGCGCACGAGGCGGCGCACCGAGTGCTGGGCGAGTGCGGTCTCCTCCTGCCGGAGTGACAGCGACACGATGTCCATGAGATGGACCTTCAGCGCGGTGTCGCGCGCGGCTCGCACGTGATCGGGACACCGCGGGTCGGCGAACACCGCCTCGAGCACCCCGCTCACGTCCGCCAGGCGTCCCGCCAGGTTCCGCCGGCCTCGGCCCGAGTGATAGCGCCGGTAGTTGAGCGCGCGGTCCACGCTGGCGAACCGGCAGCCCGCCAGGGCCATGCGACACGGCAGGTCGGTGTCCTCCGCCGATCCGCGCGCCGGGTCGAAGAGGCCCGCCGTGAACGGCCACTCGCGCCGCATCACCACCTCGCTGGGGCAGAACGGGAACCACCTCACGAGGTCCAGCAGGTCCACCGCCAGGGGCGGCCGGAACAGGTCACGAATCGTCGTCTGCGAGTGGTTCCACTCGAAGCGGGCGCTGTAGGTGAACCCCACCGCTGGGTTGGCCCGCAGGAAGGCCACGTGCGCTTCCAGCTTCTCCGGGTGATACACGTCGTCGGCATCGAGCCAGGCGATCAGCTCGCCCCGGGCGGCACGCATGCCGGTGTTGCGCGACTCGGGAAGCCCGCGGTTGGTGTCGTGGCGGATGTAGACCAGGCGCGGGTCGTCGAAGGTCGCGATGACCTCCGGCGTCTCGTCTGGCGACGCATCGTCCACGACGATCGCCTCCAGGTGCGGCCACGTCTGCGCGAAGACGCTCCGGAGCGTCTCGGCGAGGAACGCAGCCTGCCTGAAAGAGGGGATGACCACGCTGACGAGCGGGTCCTCGACCACTGGCAGCGGTGACATGGTCATCAAATCACGTCGGCCAGGCGACCCTCGACGCGCCTGAAGAAGGCGTATCCGGCTGCGAGGGCCACCACAGCCATGGCCGCCGCCGCCGCGAGCTCGGGCCCGGGCGCGCGCGCGAGGAGCAGAACGTCGCGAAGTGCGTCGATGACGCCCGCCACGGGATTGGCGTAGTAGAGCCACCGCCACTCGTCCGGCACGAGCGCCGTGGGATAGATGATGGGCGAGGCATAGAACCACAGCTGGGTGAGCAGCTTGATGGCGGGATCCACGTCGCGGTAGAAAACGTTCAGGGCCGACGAGGCCAGGCCAAGACCAAGCGTGAAGGTCACGAGCACCGCAACGATGACCGGCACCCACAGCCACTGCACCGTGACCGGCATCCCGTAGGCGACCACGAGCGCGAGGAGAAGAACCATGCCGATGCCGAAATCCACGGCCCGCGCGACGAGGGCGGCGGCGGGCAGCGCGGCCCTCGGGAATGCAATCTTGGTCACCAGATTCAGGTTGGCCACGAGCGATCCCGCCATATCGGCCCACGCGTTGGCCAGCAGCGTCCACGGCACCGTTGCCGTGTAGGCGAAGAGCACGTAGGGGATGCCTCCGGTCTCGATGCGGACGAACCGCGTGAAGACCACGGTGAAGATTGCCACCATCGCCACCGGCTGCACGACGGCCCACGCCCAGCCGAACGCCGACTGCTGGTAGCGCGCACGCAGGGTTCGCGCGGCCCACGCCCGGGTGACGTCCAGCGCCACCATCGCGGGGGAGGCGGGCGCGCGGTTCCGTGCCACGGCGGCCGGGCTTGCGGCGGCTGGCATGTCAGCCACGCTCCCCTGCCGGGCCGGGCTTGGCTCCCACCGGCGCCGCCCCCTCGGCGGCAGCCGGCCTGGTCAGCCACGCATGGTCCGGCTCGAACACCCCATCGTGGTGATCGATACCGGCGGTCCGCCCCTGCACCTCGAACCAGTCCGACGTCGCGCGGCTCATCCCGTTGGCGTCGCTGGCGTCAAGGAACCAGACCACGGCGTAGTACGAGCCGGGGAACAGTCGCGTGGCGTCGATGGTCACTGCCACCGTTCCGGTCCCACGGTCGAACCTCACGGGCACGCCGTCCTGGCTCGTGCGAAGCACGAAGCACGACAGCCCGTCCGAGCGCATCATGCGGACCAGCACGTTGGCTTTCGGCACGTCGGTGTACGCGGTGTAGGAGATGCGCACCTGCACCGGCTCGGCGCTCGTGACCGCGCGCACCGGGCCGCCATCGCCGGCGAGCACCTCCACGCGTCCGATCTCGACGATGCCGTGATCGCCGGGCGAGCCCGCTTGCTGCTGCAGCTTTGCCAGGCGCCGCTGGTCGAGTACGCGATTGTAGTGATCGATCGTCTCGCCGGTGTCGCCGGCGTGCCGGATGGCACCGTCCTCGATGTAGAGGGCCTCCTGGCATACGGCCTTCACGAGGCCCATGTCGTGCGAGACGAAGAGCAGGCTCGTGCCGGCCGACCGCAGGTCCTGAATCCGCGCCACGCATCGCTGGCGGAAGGCCGCGTCGCCTACGGCCAGCACTTCGTCCACGAGCAGGACGTCGGGCTCGATGCAGGAGGCCACGGCGAATCCCAACCGCACCGTCATGCCCGACGAGTAGCGCTTGATCGGCGTGTCGATGAAGCGCTCGAGCTCGGCGAACGCGACGATCTCGTCGAAGCGCGCCCGCACCTCGTGCCGTGGCAGCCCCAGCAGCGTGGCATTGAGGAACACGTTCTCGCGGCCGGTCAGGTCGGGATGGAACCCGGCGCCGAGCTCGATGAGCGCGGCCAGGCGGCCGCTCGACTCCACCTCGCCGCTCGTGGGCTCGGTGATGCCGGCCAGGAGCTTGAGGATGGTCGACTTGCCGGCACCATTCGGGCCGAGGAGCCCGAGCGATCGGCCCGCTTCGAGCGAGAACGACACATCCCGGAGTGCCCAGTAGACGTCATCCGCTCCACGGCTGCCGTTCCACGCGTGGCGCAGGCTTCGCCACGCCGCCGCGGCCACGCTCGTGCGCGTGAGACCGAGGTGGTACTTCTTCGAGACGTGCGAGAAGCGGACGGCGTGATCCACGATGCGGCTCGTTGATGTCCGGCTCAGGAGTCCAACAGGCGATACGCCAGCGCCTGCACGGACTGCAGGCGCCGGAGCGCGCGGTAATCCCTGGCGTCGGACGTCGCCCGATCGTACAGCGGCTGCAGCCACCTGGTGTCGAGCCAATCCGAGAGCTCTCGCTCGGCCTCCGGGATGGGCCATAACCCGGCGGGGCCTGCGGCCCTGAGCGCGTCGCAGTCCATGCGCGGGTCGGCGGCGGCGAACACCTTCAGGGGCCCCTTGTGCAACGACGCCGGTACCGCCGCGGCCATCCTCCGCTTCAGCAGGTAGCGGCCTGTGCGGAGCATCGGCTCGTCGTCGTATGTTCCGGGGATGGCGGCCACCTTCGGATAGAACCGGCGGAACACGTCGCGGAGAAGCGCCCGGTTGTCGCGCGCCCCTCTCGGGAGCGACAGGCAGAAGCGGGCGTACGCGCGGTTCATGAACGGCGACGCCGAGCCGCGCCAGTAGTCGGCGAGCACGAGCTGGAACGCCGTGAACAGGCGGTTCCGGTTGCGGAGCCCGATGCCCAGGTCGTGCTTGAAGTAGACATCGCCTGACGCGGCCACCTCCTCGTCGATCGTCGTGGCCAGCTCGGCGAGCGCCTCGTCCACCGGCACGCGCAGGACATCACGGAGCTCGTCGATCGTCCAGTGCCGGTACCATTCGCTGTACAGCTGCCCGAGCGACGCGATCACCTGCCGGGAGCCGCTCGTGCCGCTGAGGATGTCGTTGAGGAAGCCGGACGCCACCGGACGGCCGCTCACGGGGGCCACGGCATCGTAGAACGCCATCTGGTACATGCCGTGGAAATGCATGGAGCTGCCGAACCACTCGGCCCACGGACGCGTGTAGGTCGCCAGGTAGGCGCGCCCCAGGTCAACGTGCGTCCAGGGCATGCCGAGCGTCCGTGCCACGGCGCGGCTCCCGATGACGTCCATCGTGTCGGATGAGCCCCAGGCGTACGCGGCGAGGTCCGCCTGGAGATCGGTCCCGATGCACGCGAGAAGCCGCGAATCGAGCCCACCGGAGAGCGGGAGCATCCACGCCGGCTCCGAGTGGAGTGTCGCTCGCACCGCAGCGGTGGCGAGCGCATGCATCTCGTCGACGAGATCGTCCCACCTCGTCTCCCAGCGATCGCGGCTCGGCGATACGCTCCCGAGCGACCGGCTCCGGAAGGCCCCATCCCACCTGCTCACCGAGTCCGGCGGCAGCGTCCGCATACCGTTGAACAGCGTCCAATCCGCCAGCAGGTGGCCGTTCAGCAGGATGCAGAGGAGCGCGGCGTGCCGGATGTCCCCGCGGGTGTAGCCCATCGCGGCCACCACGGCCGGCTCGAGGGTGCCTGCGACGGTCCCAGGCGGTCCATCCGCGTGGAACACGGTGATCGCCCCCATCCAGTCGTTCCAGATGGTCCAGCGCTCACCGTCCGCGCTGATGCGCAGCAGGACGACGCGCCCCTCCCAGGGCAGTTCGGCGTCGGCCTCCGCGTCCCCGTCCAGGAACGCCCTGGGCAGGTCGGTCCACGAGACCGTCCCGTGGGGCGCTCCCACCAGGGCCAGCAGCGAACCGTCCGGGCAGTGGTGCAACCGCGTCTCGAGCGCTCCGGGTCCCCACACGTCGAGTGTGGTCCGGCCCATCACGATCGCGTGAGCGCGCAGGTGGCCGAAACGCCCGAGGACACGTGCCTGGGCCTTGCGCGCGGCGACCAGGGCCCCGGGCGAGGAGCCGCGGTAGACCATGAAGCCGACGATGGCCCCCCGTGCGCGCATGGCCGTCGGGCCAGCTTCGCTCCCCGCCGGAATCACGTGCGGCGTCGACTCAGGCATCGATCAGTCGATAGGCCAGCGTCTGCACCGATTGCAGGCGGCGAAGCGCGCGATAGTCCTTGGCCGGCGAGACCGCGCGGTCGTACAGCGGCCCGAGTTGCTTCACGTCGAGCCATTCGGCCAGCGCGTGCTCGGCCTGCGGTATCGGCCACAGGGCGGCCGGCCCCGAGGCGCGCAGGGCGTCGCAGTCCATGCGGGGATGCACGCCCGAGAAGACGCTCAGCGGGCCCTTGCGCCAGGAACGAGGCAGCATCAGCGCAACGCGCCGGCTCACGAGGTAGCTCCCGGTCCGCAGCATCGGCTCCTGTCCGTACGTGCCGGGGATGGCCGCCACCGTCGGATAGAAGGTGCGGAACACCTCGCGCAACAGGCGGCGATCGTCCACCGCCACGAGTGGCAGGGAGAAACAGAACCGGGCAAACGCCCTGTTCAGGAAGGGCACCGCGACGCCGCGCCAGTAATCCGCCAGCGTCACCTGGAACCCGGCGAACAGCGGGCAGCGGTTCCAGATCTCGATGGCCATGTCCTGCTGGAACCCGGCGCCACCCCTGGCCGACAGCTGGACCTCTATCTCGTGCGACAGCTCATCGAGCGCATCGTCGAGGGGAACGCACAGCAGGCGCCGCAACTCGTCAATCGTCCAATGGCCGTACCACTCGTCGTACAACTGGCCTCGCGCGGGCACCGTCTCGCGCCCTCCGACGCCGCACAGCACGTCGTTCAGGAACCCCGAAACGACCGGGCGGGTATCCGACCGGGCCGATGCGTCATAGAAGGCCATCTGGTACATGCCGTGAACGTGCATCGTGCTCCCGAACCACTCAGCCCAGGGGCGCGTGAACCTGTCGAGATAGTCGGTGCCCAGATCGACGTGCGTCCACGGCAGGTCCAGCTTGCGCGCCACAGCGCGGCTGCACACGACGTCGATGGTGTCCGCGGATCCCCACGCGCACGTCCGAAGGTCGACGCCGAGACCACGGGCGATGCAGGCGATGAGGCGGGAGTCGAGCCCGCCCGAGAGCGGCAGTGTCCATGCCGGCCCAGCGGCCAACGCCTGGGCCACGGCCCGCGTCTGCAGGGCGTGCATCTCCTCGACGAGGTCTACCCAGCGCGTCTCCCACCTGTCCGTGGTGGGAACGACGGTGTGCAGGATCCGCTGCCGGAAATCCTCGTCCCATGTCGACACCGCATCGGGCAGCAGCGCCCGCATGTCGCGGTAGAACGTCCAGTCCGACAGCAGGTGGCCGTTGATCAGGATGCAGAGCAGCGAGGCGATCCGGATGTCATGCGGCGTGTAGCCCATGGCCGCGACGACGGCGGGCTCGAGCGTGCTGGCGACGAGGCCTTTCGGCCCCCGCGCATGGAACACGGGGATGGCACCCAGCCAGTCGTTGCAGAGGACCCATCGCTCGCCGTCCGCGCTGACGCGCAAAAGCAAAGCGCGGCCCTCCCACGGCAGGCCGTTCAGTGCGGCATCGTCGCCATCGAGGAATGCGGGCGGCAGATCAGTCCAGGACACCGGAGGCTGCGGCCGCCCCACGAGCACGAGCCACGAGCCATCCGGCGCACGGTGCAGCCAGCGCTCGACCTCGCCCGCGCCCCAGATGTCGATCGTCGTCGAGCCCACGGTCAACGATCGCGTGGCGAGGTGCGGGAAGCGCGAGACGACGCGTGCCTGCGCGGTGCGCGCCGCACGGAAGGCTTCCTCCGAAGCGTGACGCCAGGCCGTGAAGCCGATGATGGCAGCCTGCATGTCAGGAGCCGATCAGGCGATACGCCAGCGTCTGCACCGACTGCAGGCGGCGAAGCGTGCGGTAATCCTTGTCGTCCGACACCGTCCGCTCGTACAGCGGCTGGATGTGGCTCACGTCCATCCAGTCCGACAGCGCGCGCTCGGCCTCCGGAATGGGCCAGAGCCCGTCACGTCCCGCGTGCCGCAAGGCATCACAGTCCATCCGCGGGTCCACGGCGCCGAACATCTTGAACGGTCCGACTCGCCAGGCCGGTGGCAACGCCTCCGCGATGCGCCGGGCCAGCAGGTAGCGCCCCGTGCGCAGCAGCGGCTCATCCCCGTAGGTCCCCGGCACCGCAGCGACAGCCGGATAGCGCCGCTTGATGACCTCGCGCAGCAGCGCCTTCCCGTCCAGCGCCACCCGCGGGAGCGACAGCCAGAATCGTGCATAGGCGCGATTCATGAACGGCGTGGCTGCGCCCCTCCAGTAATCCGCGAGCGTGAGCTGGAAGCTCGTGAACAGCGGGCACCGGTTCCGGATCTCGAGCAGTGCGTCGCGCTGGTACTCCGCACCAGGTGGTTCGCGGAACTGCGCCTCGATCTCCGACTCCAGCTCCGCCAGCGCATCGTCCAGCGGAACCCGCATCACCGCCCGCAGTTCCTCGATCGTCCAGTGGCCGTACCACTCGTTGTACAGCTGGCCGCGTGCGGGCTCGATCTGCCGCCCCGAGCCCCCGCACAGCACGTCGTTGAGGAACCCCGAGGCGATCGGACGCGCGTCAAACGGCGCAACGGCGTCGTAGAACGCCATCTGATACATGCCGTGGACGTGCATCGAGCTGCCGAACCACTCCGTCCAGGGCCGCGTCCACTTTGCCAGGTAGCCGGTCCCCAGGTCCACGTGCCGCCACGGCAGGTCCAGCGAGCGGGCCACCTGGCGGCTGCACACCACGTCCACGGTGTCGGCGGCACCCCACGCGCAGGTCGTCACGTCCGCGCCGAGGTCGCGGCTCACTGAGGCGAGGAGTCGGGAGTCGAGCCCACCAGAGAGCGGCAGCATCCATGACGGCTCCGCGGCCAACGCACCCGCAATCGCACGCGTGGCGAGCGCATGCGCCTCGTCGACCAGGTCGTCCCAGCGCGACTCCCAGCGGTCTCGCGTGGGCCCAACGGTGCCGACGATGCGATGGCGATAGGCGGGATCCCACACGGCCACTGAATCGGCCGGAATCGTCCGCATGCTGCGGAAGAACGTCCAGTCCGAGAGCAGGTGGCCGTTGATCAGGATGCAGAGGAGCGAGGCGAGTCTGATGTCGGCCGGGCCATATCCCGTGGCCGCGACAACCGCAGGCTCCAGCGTGCTCGCCACGCGGCCCGCTGCCCCACCCGCGTGAAAGACCGGGATGGCCCCCAGCCAGTCGTTCCAGAGCGTCCACTGCTCGCCGTCCGGAGCGATTCGGAGCAGAACGACGCGGCCCTCCCAGGGCAGCTCCACGTCTGCCGACGGGTTGCCCTCGAGGTACGCAGACGGCAGCTCGTCCCACGAAACGGGCGGCTGCGGTGCTCCGACGAGCACGAGCAGCGAGCCGTCAGCCGTCCGATGCAGGCACGCATCCGGCGCCCCCGGCCCCCAGATATCCAGTGTCGTCGCCCCGACGACAATCGAGCGGGTGGTCAGCCGGGCGAACCGGTCGGTCACGCGCCGCCGGGCCGCCCGCGCCGCCTCGACCGCACCGGACGAGGCCCCGTGCCAGGCCGTGAAACCGATGACGGCGCCACGCGCCGGCGCGTCGCTCATGCCCCCGCGGCCCCGGCCCGCGCCGCGGCGCGTCCGGGCAGCCATCCCCGCACGAACGACTTCACGAGGTCACCCACGACGAGCGTGTCGCCCCAGAGACGCGCGTCGCGCACCAGCGCCCTCGTAAGAAACCGCCGGCTCATCGCGTAGTGGCCTGCGTTGTACGCCACCAGTCCAAGTGCCTTGTACGCGGTGCCCGCGCCGCGCGCGCGCGTGCCCCGGTCTTCGAGGCTGCCGAGCACCGATTCGATGGCGTCCGTGAACGGGCGCACGTGCTCGGTCAACGGTGCGGCAGCCGCGCCCCGATACCCTACGGGCTGGCCCGCCAGGGCCAGGTCGTAGAAGAGGTCGAGATCCTCCGCCAGGGTCGGGTCGATCTCGAGCGCCGTGCGCAGGAAACCGGCGGCCTTCGTCCAGTCCATCTGACGCTGCACCGTGGAGATGGCGCAGTACCGGTACAGCCCGCCGAAGGCGCGCCGCTTCTCCGGGGGCCACGCCTCGCGCGGCTCGTCCCCAGCGCCGAATCGCTTCTCGATCACCGTGCGCGCCCAGCGCTGCATCGCCTGCGGATCCCCGGACAGGCTGGAGCCGTGCACGCGGTAGTCCACCAGGCATGCATCGTGGCCGACGATGGCGTGCTCCGGGAGCAGGCGCAGCCAGAGATCCCAGTCCTCGCACGACCTGAGGCCCGCATCGAAGAGCCCCGCGGCCATCACCACCTCCCGTCGCAGTACGACGGTGCTCGGGATGATGAAGTTCGCCCGCAGCAGCCGCTGGAAGAGCTCTCCCGCAGGCACTGGCGGGCCGCCCAGCACCTGCGGCAGCGGTGTGCCGCGCTCGTCCATGGTCTGCGCGCGGCAGTAGTACGCGGCCGCGCCCGGATTCGCATCCGCGACGCGCGTCATCTCCGCGCAGAACTGCGGGCGCCATCGGTCGTCGGCGTCGAGCAGCCCCACCAGCTCCCCTCCAGCCGCGCGGATACCGGTGTTTCGCGCGGCCGCCAGGCCCTGGTTCTCCTGATACAGATACCGCACGCGCTCGCCGTACGTGCGGACCGCCGCTTCACACCCGTCGGTCGATCCATCGTCCACCACGATGATCTCGCCGGGCGGCTCGGTCTGGTCGAGCACGCTCTGAATCGCCCCGTCCAGGTAGCGGGTGTGGTTGAAGTCCGGGATGATGACGCTCAGGCGCGCAGCCATGGCGGATCAGCGAAGGGATGCGTAGATGGCGCCGAGCTCGTCGGCGTTGGCCTGGACCGTCTTCACGGGAGGAATGCCCTTCCGCAGCTCGTCCACGATGGAGGGCTCACGCACGAGGCGCGCGAGATGGGTGGCCAGCATCGCGGCATCACCCGGCTCGAAGAGAAAGCCGTTCACCCCATCTTTCACGGCCTCGGCCATGCCGCCGAGGTTGGTAGCGACGACTGGTGCGCCGGCGGCCAGGGCGTCCTGGATGACGAGCGGGAAGTCGTACCAGAGCGACGGCACCACGAGCACGTCGAACGTGGCCATGACCGACGCGCGCTCCTCACGCTGGAATGTGCCCATGAACCGGACCGGAAGGCCGTGCGCCTGCTCGATCACCTGCTGCCCGTACTCCGGCGACTGGCGCACGCTGCCATAGACCACGAGCTCGATGCGAGACCGCAGGTCGTCGGGCACACGCCGCAGGGCGTCGAGCAGCACGTGCAGCCCCTTCGCCGGGATGATCTGCCCCACGAACCCGACGCGGAGGACGTCCGAGGCCGTGCGGCCCGCGAACGCCGAGAGCCACGACACGTCGTTGCCATAGGCCGAGACCTCGATGGGCGCGGTGACGCCGTTGGCCATGTAGGTCTGGCGGACGAACGGCGACGCGGTCAGCCTGACCTGCGGCCACTCGATAGCGCGCAGCAGGAAGGCCTTGCGCGCGTCCATGTCGCCAATCATCCCGCGCAGCCCCGGCTGGCGCGCCAGCACGGGCTGCCGTCCGACGGCCGTGAGCAGGCCCGCGACCGCGCGTTCCGGCAGCAGGGCGCTGGGCCACCGGTATGCCTTGCTCCCTCGTGACAGGCACTTCGTGCACTCCCAGGCGGTCGTCTGGCCGTCGCATGTCCGCATGTCGCTGCGCAGGAGTGTCATGCGGGGGCAGATGAACCAGAAGTCGGTCAGCGTGAGGACCAGCGGCAGGGCGCGCTCGCGCGTGACACGCAGCACGCTGGCCGAGAGGGTCTCGCACGACGTGACGTGGACGACGTCCGGCCGCCACTCGTCGAGCCAGCGGCCGTAGAGGCTCGCGGTGACGGGATTGTCGAACAGCCACGTGAACGGATCATCCCCCCGCGTCCAGTTCAGGTTCAGCCGGCGGACCGGGATCCCCTCGTAGGTGGAGTCCTCGTACCCGTTGAAGTACGCCTCGCCGTTGTCCCACGCGCCCACGCAGAGCACCTGCACGCTCTCGCCGCGGCCGTGGAACTCCCGGGCGATGGCCGCCGTGTAGGCCTCGGTGCCCGCCCAGCGATGCGGCGGGAATCCATTGGTGACGTAGAGCACCTTCATGCGGGCATCCGTCCGGTTCGCCCCCTCGCAAAGTCCACCAGGCCGCGCCACATCGCGTCACGGTGATCCCGCTTCTGCCGCCACTTCGGGCGGATGCTCCAGCTGGCGAGCGTCCTCAGGATCTGCGCCCAGGCGACGACCTTCGCCGGAAAAGGCGCGTGCTGGATGGAGAGCATCAGCAGGCGGTTGCGGGTGCTGTAGTAGGTGACCGAGGGTTTCGGCCGGTAGTCGCGCTGCACGCCCTTGTGCCAGACGCGGGCCGCGGGTGCCACGACGAGGCGCCAGCCGGCGCGCCCCGCGCGGACGCACCATTCCGTCTCTTCCCAGTAGATGAAGAAGCGCTCGTCGATGCCGCCGATCGCCTCGATCACCGCACGCCGCACCAGGATGGCGCAACCGGAGATCCACTGGACGTCCCTGGGCGCGGCGAACTGACCACGGTCCAGCTCGTTCTGCCCCCAGTGGAAGCCTTCCCACCAGCGCGTCAGTCCGCCACCCGCCGACTGGATGACACCCGGCTCGTCGTGGTGGTACACGATCGGCCCGACCACCCCGATGCGCGGGTCGCTCTCGCCGACCTGCACCATCGCTTCGAGGCAGTGCGGGTCGAGCACCACGTCCTCGTTGAGGACGCACACCCAGTCGGCGCCCGTGTCCAGCGCGCGCTGGATGCCGACGTTGTTGTTGCCCGCATACCCGCGGTTCTCCTCGAGCTCGATGAGCTCGACGCCCGGGAATCGCGCGCGCACCGCGTCCGGCGATCCATCCGTGGACTGGCAGTCGAGCACGATGATACGGACGTTCGGGCAGGTGCCAGCCTCGAGCGAGGCGAGGCATTCCAGCGTGTCCTCGCGGCGGTTGCTGTTGAGGACCACGCAGGCGACGAGCGGGAGGGACACGGATGGTGTCAGGAAGTCGGACCCGGAACGCGAGACGGACGTGCCTACTGGCGGACGGTCGCTCCGCGCTCCACGGCCAGGGGCACGGCACCGAGCAGGCCGTAGGCCAGCGTCTTGGCGGTGCTGCCGGGCACGAAGATGATGTCGTTCGGCTGGATCGAAACCTCGGGCTTCCTGCCCTCGAAGACGGCCTTGATGTCCACGGGCATCTCGAGGCGGCGACCGGACTCGTCGAACCGGACGACGATGGCCTTGGCCAGCTTCGCCGTGCGCATCGGCCCGCCAGCCTTGGCAATGGCCTGGCTGCTCAGCAGCGTCGGCGGGTCCGGGAACTCGTACGCGCCGGGCTGGTTCACGTCGCCGACGACGAAGAAATGCTCCTTGCGCCGTTGCGGGACGTAGAGGACGTCGCCGCCGCGCAGCTTGACGTTGAGGTCCGGGCGGTTCCCCTCGTTGAGCGCGCGGAAGTCGATCTCGACGGCTTCGTCCGCGGCACTGGCGTCGGCGGCGCCGCCATTGGTGCCGTTGGTGGCCGCGGCACCGTCCGAACGGCGGCGATAGAGATAGCCGACCGGCGTCGCGACGTCGTTGAATCCGCCCGCGAGCGTGATGAGGTCGATGAGGTACATCTCGTCGCGGATGACGAACTGCCCGGGGTCCATCACCTCGCCCAGGATGTAGACGGGCTGCGCACGATACTGCTGGATGCTCACGCCCACCCACGGGTCCTTGACCAGCCCCTCGGTCCGCAGGCGTTCCGCGAGGTGGCGCTCGAGCCCGGAGGGCGTCATGTCGGCGACCTTGATCACACCCAGGAACGGCACGTGGATCTTGCCCGTATTGCTGACCCGAACGGTCTGCTCGAACTGCTTGATGTTCGAGACGGCGATGGAGAGCAGGTCCCCGGGGCCGATGCGATAGCCGGGCTCGGTGCCCGCGGGCGCAGGCGCTGCCGCGCTCGTCGCGGAGGCCGCGGGAGCGGCTTCCTGCGCGTAGGACGGGGTCGCGAGCACGACGGACAGGCCCAGCACCAGGGCTGGCAGCACTCGACGGGAAATCGGGGTGGTCATGGCGCTTTCCTCGGCCCGGGCCTAGAAGATGAGCAGTCCCGAGATGAGGACTCGCGGAATCGTGGACAGGATGCCGTACCCCATCGTCTTGGCCTCGCTGCCCGGAACGAAGATCACGTCGTTGGCCCGCACGTCGATGTCCGGCGTGTCGCCGCGGAGCATCGCTTCGAAGTCCACGGCCATCTCGCGGCGCTGGGTGCCCTCGAAGCGCACGAGCACGCCCTTGCTCATCTTGGCCGTCCTCGTCGGCCCGCCGGCCCACGAGATGGCCTGGAGCGCGGTGAGCTTCTTCTCCTCGGGCATTTCGAACGCCCCCGCGCGCCCCACATCGCCGATGACGTAGACGACGTCGATGGTGCGCCGCGGCGCGTAGAAGACGTCGCCGTTCCTCAGGACGTAGTTCTGCTCGAAGGCCTTGCCATCCTTGAGCGGCTGCAGGTCGATGCGAATGACCTCGAACCCGGGCCGTGCCTGATCCGGGGCACGAGCCAGCTGGACATCGTTCGCCGCAACGAACGTGGGACGCCACTCGGGCGCCGTGGCCGACACGCGGCGGTGCAGGAAGCCGTAGCGCGCGGCGGTGAAATCCAGGCCACCGGCCATGAAGATGAGATCGGCCAGCCGCGTCTGGTACGACACGCCGTACTCGCCCGGGCGGTCCACCTCGCCGAGCGCGTAGATGGTCTTCGACTCGTACGCGGAGATGAAGACGAGCACCTCCGGATTGTTGAGCAGCTGCCGATCCTTGAGGCCCGCGGCCACCGCCTTCTCGACCTGCTCAGCCGTCATGCCGGCCACCTTGATCGGCCCGACCAGCGGGACCGTGATCTCGCCGGCGCCGCTGATCTTCAGCGAGAAGGTCTGCGGCGAGTCCCCCACGATGGTGAGGTCCAGCTCGTCACCGGGGCCCACCTCGTAATCCGGCGACAGGCCGGGCATCCGATTGAACGGCAGCTGCCGCGGATTCTTGGTGTTGCGCCCGCTCATGTCCACGAAGTTCCGCGGGAAGGCGATGAAGTCCGAGTCGACCTGCGCAGCCGCGGGCGACGGCGCCATCGTCATCCAGCCGGCGACGATGAAGAGGACGGCGAGGAAGCGGAGGGAGCGATACGTCATGGTGTGCCCTCACTGGGACGAACTTTCACGGCCACGTCCATGGCCAGCGGCGCGACGCCGATACGCAGGGCGCCACCGGCATCTGCGGTGAGCCGTTCCTGCACGATGAGGCGGCCCGCCGGCGCGTAGGTGTCCCACCAATCGACGAGGTAGGTCGCGCCCGGCTCGAAGCCTGGAACGATGATGATACCGGACACAGGGTCCGGCGTCACGCGGCCGGATGGCCGCCGCCACTGGTGCTGCCGGTTCTGGATCCAGAGGTGCATCCGGCCCGCACGGACGTGCTTCTGGCCCACTACGCGGAGCGTGTCGGGCGTCACGGTGCCGCCCCAGTCCTCGTACCCGCCCTTGTTGAGCGGCAGGTCCCGCAGGAAGCTCGAGAGCGCCGCGTACACGTGGCGATGGTCGTACGCCTCGGTCCAGATGTGACGCCGCCACCAGTAGATCTCGTGCAGCCCGCCCGCATCGAGCGTGGACCAGAGGAAGTTGTGCAGCCAGATGCCGCGCGCGTCGGCGTCCAGCGGCAGCGCGTCCTCGCGATGATCCTCCGGCAGGTCGAGGCCGGCCTCTCCGCGCACGACCGGCTTGCCCACCTTCGCCCGCGCGACCATGTCGCTGTGCCAGAGATGGAAGTACGCCGTGTCCACGGTCATCGACTGGCGCTCGTCACGCGGCGCCGGGCTGGTCGCGACATACGCGTGCAGGTCGGCGTAGTCCACGTTCGGGTAGGCCGGGTTCGCCCAGAACGCGGCCGCCGGGAACGTTCGCCAGAACGAGGTGGTGACGAGATGATCGTTGGGATGATCGATCCCGCATCGCGCGCCGGCGCCCGCGCCGGGCTCCACGCCGAACACGCGGCAGTGCATGTACTTGCCGAACTCGTCCGCCATCTCGTAGTGCGGTACCGACGCCGGATCGCCCTCGTTCACCAGCTCCCACGAGTGCACGCTCGGCGAGTAGCCCCACCGTGCCTGCACATACCGCCACCACGACTGCTGGAGCCACCGCGTCCGGTTCATGCGGCGCCCCAGCCCGTAGAAGCCGTCCGTGTTGTCCTCGCCCGACACCCAGCTGCCATCGTCGTTCAGCTTGAAGAACAGCTTGTCGTTCACCTCGCCGAGCACGATCTTGAGGAAGACGCCGGTGCGCTCGGCTGCAGCGACGACCTTGTCGAAGGCGTGCGCCTGCTCCTCGGGCACGTAGGTGTGCACGTCGGTCGACGGGCGGATGATGATTTCCGGGCCCTCCTCCACGCCGCCCAGCACCTCGCGCATCGAGATGGCACGCACGTAGGCCGCACCGGACCGGACGTTCTCCAGGGCCAGGTGCAGGCGGGGCAGGAACCGCTCGTCACCGGACCACCACTCGCCCATCAGCTCGGTCCACCCCGCGGTGTCCCTGCCGTACATGGTGATGGGAGTCCCCGTCTCGGGCTCGTAGCAGTCGGGATGCGAACCGCCGATCTTCACCACCATCCCGAATTTCGGAAACTTCGAATCGCGAGGGCCGGCGATCCCGCTCGCCCGGTACTGCACCCTGAGCCGGTAGAGCGTGCGGGGCTTCACCGATTCGGGATTGTCGATGGTCTGCAGGCGACAGGCGTCGAACCACCCGCTGTCGCCGACCGGCTCGTAATCGAGCCGCATCGCCAGCGACGTCTCGCCGGTTTCAGTGTCCCGGAACGGCACCAGTCCCGTGACGGGGAGGTAGCCGCGATACTGATTCCGGCCGCCAATCCACGGCAGCCACGCCGACCCGAACATCGACGCCAGCGTCAGGCGGCCGAATGTGACGCCGTATCCCGCGAAACGCTGGTACTCCGGCGCGCCTCGGCTCGCCGGCTCGTCGAGGAACTCGGGCACTTCAAAGCCCAGGCCCGTGAAGAGCGTGCCGTTGTCGAACTCGAAGTAGCGCGGGTCAGCGGCGCTGACGCGAACGAAACCGCGCGCGGCCGATGGCGTCACCATGAAGGTGCGGCCCGGCAGCGTGGCCTCCCCGGCGCGGTCGCGGGCCTTCAGCACGTAGTGCCACGTGCCGGGGCGATTCGGGGTGAAGCGCACGTGCCATGCGGTCCGGTCCGTCGGGAGGTGCCAGTCGCGCCCGTCCTCGACCGCGTCCACGAACTCGCGCGCATGGAAGGCCGGCTGGCTGAACTGCCGGCCATCCGGGTCGGTGAACACCGCGTCGACCGAGATGCCCTCGCCGCGCGGCACGCCCGCGGGCGGATCCGGATCGAACGGCCACAGGAAGTTCGTGGCCTGCGTGCCCAGTACCTGGAACTGCACCTCGAGCAGCCCGTACTGCGGCAGGGTGGCCGGCGGCATCTGCTGCACGTCCACGATGGCCAGCGGCGCCGGCGCCTGCTCCGTGGGCTGAATCGCGCGCGTGGACAGGCCAAGCCCGCACGCGATGGCTGCCGTCATCCCCGCCCAGGCACGCGTCGTCAATAGGCGCCCTTGCCCTTCACCACGGCGGGCAGCGTCTCGATGAAGAGAATCTGGAGGTCGAGCCAGAGGCTGTAGTTGCGCACGTAGTACATGTCGATGCGCACACGCTCCTCGTAGGTCAGATCCGACCGTCCGGAGACCTGCCAGAGCCCGGTCATCCCGGGCCGCACGCTGAGGAGGTTCATGCGCTGCCGCCCGTACTTGGCCGCCTCCTCCGGGGTGATCATCCGGGGGCCGACGAGGGCCATCTGCCCGACCAGCACGTTGAAGAGCTGCGGCAGCTCGTCGAGGCTGTAGCGCCTGAGGAACTGCCCGGCCTTCGTGATGCGCGGATCCACCTTCAGCTTGTGATGGGCCTGCAGCTGGGCCACCGCGTCCGGCTGCTCGGCCAGCCGGGCCTGTCCATCCACGTACATCGTGCGGAACTTGAAGGCGTCGAACGTTTCCCCGCCGACGCCCAGGACGCGCCGCCGGTGGAACACCGGCCCGGGCGAGTCGAGCCGGATCCAGATGGCCAGTCCCGCGAGGAAGGGCGCGAGCAGCAGCAAGCCGAGGAACGCCGCCGTCCGCTCGAAGGCGCTCTTCAGCAGCGCCTCCGTCGGATCGAGCCGCAGCTTCAGCAGGCTGAGGAGCGGCATCGGGCCGAGCTGCCGGACCTCCACGCGCGTGGTCAGCAGCTCGTACAGCCCCGACGACAGTCGCAGCTGCACCGGAAGGGCGTCGAGCTCTTCGCACAGCCACAGGAGCTCTTCACGCGGCAGTGCCGTGATGGCCACGATGACGTCCTCCACGCCGTGCCGGGTGGCCAGCGCCGCCACCTCCGCGGTCCGTCCCAGGATGGGCACCGGCATCGAGGGCGAGGACTGATGGGCCCGGGTGGCGACGAAGCCGAGCATCCGGACACCGGACGACTGCGTGTCCGCCAGGAAGCTCGCCAGGCTCCTCGCCTCCTCGTTCGTGCCGACGATGATCGCCGGCCGCAGGAGATACCCGCGCCGGCGAAGCGCGTAGAGCACGCGCCGCTGGATGAACCGGTTGGCCGACACCAGGAAGAACGAGAGGAGCCACACCGCGATGACCCAGAGGCGCGACACGACGAAGGTCGGGACGAGGAACGTGGCCACGACCACGAGCATCGTGGCGACGGTGCAGGCCGAGAAACAGCGCGACGTCTCGCGAATGCCCCCGAGCTTGGCCTGCGGGTCGTACAGGCTCGAAAGCGCGAAGAGCAGCAGCCAGAGCGGGATCAGGGTAACCGCCAGCTGGAAGTACGTGGACGGCGACTCGATCACTTCCGGCGCTACCGTGATCTGCAGGTCGAACCGGACCCAGTAGGCCAGACGGAATGCCGCTGCGAGGGCCGCGGCGTCGGTCACGATGAGCCATCCGGCCATCAGGGCCCGCTGCAGCTGCAGGGACGGGCCGCTGATCTCGGGCTGGACGATGGGCACGCGAGAGCTGGTGAGCGGCATGGTTTTGGGGATCATCGCGACGCCATGGCCTCCTGGTAGATCTGCGTCAATCGGGTCGCCATCGCGGGCCAGCCGTGGTGCCGCTCGACGAACGCCCGGCCGGCACGCCCCATCGTCGCCCGGCGACTGTCGTCGGCGAGCAGCGACACGATGGCCCTGGCGAAGTCGACGGCGCCGTCGGCCACGACGAGATCGCGCGCCGGGTCGGCCGCGAGATCGCCCACGGCCGTGGAGGTCGCCACGAGCGGCGTGCCGCAGGCCATGGCCTCGAGCACCTTGTTCTGCACGCCGACGCCGTACTGAATCGGCGCCACGGCCACCGATGCCCGGGACAGGTAGTCGCCGACGTCGGGCACCTCGCCGGTGACCTCCACGCGGGGCCCGGCGAGCGCCGCCACCTCGCGAGGGGGACGGCTGCCGACAATCCACAGCCGCACGCCGGGCGCCTGGGCCCAGACGCGCGGCATCACCTCGCGCGCCAGCCACAGTACCGCGGTGGCGTTGGCGTGATAGCTCATCTTGCCGGTGACCACGATGGTGCCCGGCTCGCGAGATCCGCCCTTGGCGGATGCTCGCCGCAGGTCTACCCCGTTCGAGAGCACGCCGACGTGCCCCGCCGGCAGGCGGTCGCCGCCGGGCAGTGCCTGCAGCTCGCGCCCGTCGTCGGCGGAGGTCACCACCACGCGATCGAACCGGCCGGCGGCCACGGCCTCGTAGCGAGCCGTGCGCGGCAGCTCGAGGCGGGCGGCCCACCGGGCTCGCCACGCCTGGCTCTGAGCCGACGTCCGTCGGAAGAGGCTGGTGATGCAGTCCACGGCGTCCCACACGAGGGCCGGCGCGGCCGCGCCGTTTCGCGACCGCTGGTCGGCCAGGGCGAGGCCGTACCGCACGCCGCGCAGGTGCTCGACGTGCACCACGTCGATGCCACCGGCACGCACGCGTTCGGCGAGTCGCGAGGCCAGGCGGGCGTTCCAGCTGAAATGCGCCTGCAGCGGGTCCGGCCCCGGTGCCGCGCGCAGGCAGTTCCACAACGATGCGACCTTCGACACCCGCTCGGCCATCACCTCGCGCACGCCCTCCACCCCGGCGAGGGCGTCCACGGTCGCCCGCTCGGTCTCGTCGGACCACACCGTGGCCACCGTCAGGCCAACGCCCGATCCCGCCAGTGCGCGGATCAGGTGATACGCGCGCGTGCGAATCCGTGTCGGGGCGTACGGCACGACGAAGAGCACGCTCAGTGGTACACCTGGCTCCA
This sequence comes from Acidobacteriota bacterium, assembly GCA_020851565.1. GTDB lineage: Bacteria > Acidobacteriota > Vicinamibacteria > Vicinamibacterales > UBA2999 > VFZN01. The sequence goes on from JADZCN010000006.1 coordinate 70,147, forward strand.
CGCCTCGTACACCTTCCGAAAGTCGTAGCGTGCTTCCACCGTGGCGCGCCCGCCGGCAGCGATGCGGCACGCAAGCGCGGTATCTGTCAGCAGCCGCGTCAGGGCGTCCGCAAACGCCGCGGGCTCGTCCGCCAGCACCAGATCCTCGCCCGGCGTGGTCTCGATGCCCTCGGCACCAACGGTCGTGGAGACGATGGGCAGCCCCCAGCACCACGCGTCGAGGATCTTGACGCGCATGCCCGCGCCCGTCCGGAGCGGCACGACGAACGCGGCCGTCTCTGCGAGCAGGCCGCCGGGATCCTCGACGTACCCCCGCACGTCGATGCGCGCCTCCGGGCTCGAGGCGATCACGCGCTCGGCTCCCTTGCCAATCACGGTGAAGGTGGCGCCGGGCACGGCGCGCGAGACGGCCGGCCACACCTCCGCGGCAAACCACCGGACACCGTCCGCGTTGGGCGGCCAGTGCAACCCGCCGAGGAACGTCACGCGGGACGGCCGCGGCCGCGCGACCGGCGCGCTGGCGCGGGGATCCACGGCAATCGGTATCACGTGCTGTCGCCGGCGCGCGTCGGCGCCCACCGCATCCCGATCCTCGCGACTGACCCACACGACGTCGTCGAACCGGCCGACGGTCTCGCGCTCGAAGCGCGCCAGCTTGCGGGCTTCGCCGCGCAGCAGCCCGCGGGCCACCGGATTGGAGTGGTGCTCAGCCATCCGCTCCGGCACCTTGAAGACGGCATTGTGCTGGTCCAGCACCTTGAGCCCCACGCCGCCGCAGAGCTCGCCGAGCGGCGCCATCCACAGCTGATCCGCGTGGAACGCGTCGAAGCCGCCGCACGCGAGCACCCGGGCGAGGCGCGCGTCCATCTCCGGCCGCCGATCGCGCCGGATGAGGAACGGCGTGTCCGACACCAGGCTCAGGGCCCCGTCCCGGAGGTCTCGCAGTCGGGATCGCGACATCGGCACCGGCTCCACTGATCGGCAGTAGCGGGCCACTTCCTCGAGATGCTCCAGCCGATCCTCGGGCCTCACGAAACAGAGCAGCGTCACGTCGTGGCCCGCGTCGGCCAGGTACCGCAGCACGTAGTAGGCACGAACCTTCGGGCCCGCATCGAGCGGGAACGGGAGCAGCTGCGCGGCGAACAGGATGCGCACGAATCGGGACTATCCGGCCGACGGCTCGCGCGACGTCAGGTCCAGCTCGAGGATCTCCTCGTAGGTGCCGAGGTCGCTGAAGCTGCCACCGGGGATCGACACGCCGCTCACCTGCAGGCCCTCGCGGATGGCGCCGTTCAGGATCTTCGCGAAGTCGGTTTCGTTCGCTCGGACCTTCTCGTGCAGGAACTCCGTGAAGCGGGGCCGCCACACGATGGCCCCCCACATCTCGGTGAGCGTGGTCTTCTCGCGCGGCTTGTCCACGATCTCCAGTGCGCGCCCGCCCTCGCCGAGCCGGACCATGCCGAACTTCTCCGGGCGCGTGGTGCGGAACAGCGCGAGCATCACGTCGTCCTCGGGAGCCATCGCGGCGCTCGCACGCGCGAACACGTCGGGCGGGGACATGATCGTGTCGGCCATGCCGAAGTGCACGGTGCGGTTGCGCGCGAGGTGATAGCCCGCGTCCAGCGCGTCGGCCAGCCCCGGCGAGGTGGAAGCGCCCGCGGCGGCGGCCGGCTCCTGCACCGTGTAGGCGATGTTGCAGCCAAAGCGCCGTCCGTCGCCGAAGTAGCCCAGCAGCTGCGCCTTCGTCTCGTTGATCACGATGACGATGTCGCGGACGCCGGCCGTCACGAGGTTGTCCACCACGAACTGCGCCACGGGCTTGTAGCGGTTCTCCCGGATGATCGGGTAGAGCTCCTTGGGATACGGGAGCCCGAGCCGCACGCCCTTGCCGGCGGCGGGAATCAGGCCAATCGCGTCATGCATGGCGTGGGGTCCGTGGCGCCAGCGCGGGCTCGGTGCCCGCGAGCATCATGCGCCGAAGGGCGACGGTGCCGCCGAGGAAGAACCAGAAGAGCACGCTCGAACGAAAGCCGGGAATGCCGATGTTGTAGACGAAGGGCACGATCCAGTCGGCCAGCGCCGCCGCGGCGAGCGATCCGGCAAGCCCGCCCAGCACGCCGACCGCGTAGGCGCGCGCGAACCTGGAGCGGGGCCGCTCGCGCAGCTGCCAGGCCAGGCGCGCCGCCTCACCCGCCACCCAGAGGAATGCCAGCAGTCCCACCACCCCGACCTGCGCGACGAGGTCCAGGTACTGGTTGTGCGAGTTGAAGCGCACGTACCAGCCGAGAATCGGAAACTGCAGCGTGTAGTGGTAGTAGTTGGCGGGACCGAGGCCCAGCCACGGGTTGTGCTCCACGACACGCCACAGCACCTTGATGGCCTCGAGGCGCGTCATCAGGCTGTAGCTCTCCTGCTCGGCTACCGGTGCAACCGCCTGGTTCGACACCATCAGTAGCGGGGCGAGCGAGAGCAGCCCGACACCCAGCGTGACGCGCGGGAACCGCAGGAAGAACACCGTGCCAAGCGCGATGAGCGGCGGCAGCCATCCCGACGCCCACGAGAACGCCAGGATCAGGCCGCGGGCGAGGACGAGCAGGGTCAGCCCCCACAGCCCCACGCGCCAGGGAAAGGACAGCTCGCGGTTGAAGAGCGCCTGGCTGGCGCTCACCGCCACGACCCACGTCCAGAACATGCTCCCGACGGTCGTGGCATCGACGATGTTGAAGAGGGCCACACCGGGAGCCAGCGGCTGGACCATGATCACGACGATCGCCGCGGCGCTGGCGGCGAGGAACAGCCACGTCAGTCGCTTCAGCTGCGCGAGCGTTCGGACCTCGCGACCGACTGAGACCAGCAGTGCCCCGGAGAGCAGGAAGAGCGCGAGCCCCGCAGCTTGCGCGGTCATCGGGGCCGGCGGCGCCGGGAACCACGGGTACTGCCCCACGACGAAGGCCAGTACGGCCACGAGCATGAAGGCTGCCACGGCGCGTTCGGTGCGCGTCACGGGGACCGCGGACGGCGGCACCAGCCACCGCCGGAGGAGCGCCGTCGCGCAGACGCCGCCGGCGACGAGCAGGCACACGCTGAGGGGCATCCCGCCACGCCGCACGTTCAACGGGACGAGCACCGAGGCGACGAGGAGCGCGGACAGGCCCATCGACGGCGCCTGCACGACCGGGGTCACCACGGCCGGGACCAGGACCAGGGCCAGGACGCCCGCGACCAGCAGGAGCAGCGTCTCCGGCGACAGCAGGAAGCCGATCCCCACCGCCCCGACCAGCGCCGCTGCCCAGATCGCAACCGCGCGGCGGCCCGACATCGGCGCTCCCTGGGGCTCACGAAGGACCGAGGCCGCCGTGCTCATCCACGCGCTCCTGGGAGGTGGTGCACCTCGCTCGTCGGCCGCGGGTCGCCCTCACCCACGCGGCGCAGCACGCGAGCCGGAACGCCCCCGACCACGGTGTACGGCTCGACGTCCCTCGTCACCACGGCCCCGGCGGCGACGACCGCGCCCCGGCCCACGCGCACGCCGTCGGTGATCACCACACCCGATCCGATCCAGACGTCGTCCTCGATGGTGATGCCCTCGGCCGTGATCCCCTGCTCCACGAAGGGCCGCGAGCGATCGTCGAACACGTGGTTGACGGCGATGATCTGCACCATGGGCGACGTGTACACGCGGCTGCCGATGCGCACGCCGCCCTGCCCGCGGATCACGTTGTACTCGCCGATGAGTGACTGCTCGCCAACGCGGATGCCTGCGTGCGGAAGCTCCCGGAAGTTGTACACGTGCAACACGGACCCGTGCATGACGATCGTGCCCGCGCCGATGTCGATGCCCGCGGGACAGGCGTGGAGGTAGACGCCCTGATCGACGTAGGCGCCGTGCCCGAGCGTGACGTGGCTCGCGAAGCGCAGGCGCACGCCGCGTTCGACGGCGGCGACTCCGCGCATGGTGAGAATCAGGCGGTAGGCCACGGCGCGCAGCGCGATGCCCAGCGGTGTCGGCACCCAGCCGGTCAGGCCGACGACCGCCTGCTCCAGGACATACCGCCAGGGGCTGGCGGCCTGGCGCTCGACGTAGAGCCGCAATCCCGCCAGCATGCCACGCTCGTCGCTCGTCAACCGTCCTGCTCCCCGTGTCCCGTGCCGCCGCCGGCCGTGTCTCCGGCCCGCGAGGCCCTGATCACGCAGACCGGTCGTTGCGCCCGTAGTAGCGGTACGACTCCAGATCGTACCCATCGGTGCCGTTCAGCACGGTGCCCAGGATCGTCGAGCCCGTCCGCTCAAGGGCGAGCTGCACGCGGCGCAGCGCGTGCGCGGGCGTCCGCCCGGCACGAACGACGACGAGCACGCCGTCGGCCTTCGCGCCGACGACCCGCGCGTCGGCCATCGGCACCGCGGGCGGCGTGTCGAGGATGACGAACTTGAACGCGTCGGCCATCGCCTCCAGGAACTTCGTCATGCGATCCGAGTTGAGGAGCGCCACCGGGTTGGGGGCCGTCGGACCGGCGCCGATGACGAACAGCGCGCGGTTCGACGTCGGGTGCACCGTGGGCCGCACGACGTGGCCAGCGAGGAACATGCTGAGCCCGCCGTCGCCATCGATGCCGAACTCGTCGCCGAAGGCGGGGCGGCGCAGGTCGCACTCGATGAGCAAGGTGCGCGCGCCGGTGTCGGCCAGCGCGCGGGCGAGCTGCACGGCCACCGTTGTCTTGCCCTCCCCGGGGGCAGCAGAGGTCACGACCAGGGTGCGGGGCGGGCGCGACGACTGCGAGAGAAGCAACGCGGCGCACAGCGTCCGTATGGCCTCGGCCCCCTCGGGCGTGCGGCTCAGATCTGCACGCAGGGCCTCCGGGTTGCCTGCCTCACCACGTTCGCCGCCACCCCAGAGCACGAGCCCCCCCACGCCAGGCAGCCGGGCCCGCGCGGCGCGAATCTCGGGAACCGTGGAGAGAACGGGCAGGGGACTCACCTGCTCCAGGTCTTCGATCGTCGTGATCGAGCCGCGCCAGAAATCGTCCACCATAGCCACGGCGATGCCGAGCGCCAGGCCCAGCACCGAGGCCAGCAGGAGGTTCCACTGGACATTGGGCCGCGCGACCATGCTGTTCGGGATGGCCCGCTCGAGCACGTGCACGTCGCCAAGCTCCATGCCCGGCGTGATGCCCGTCTCGCTGAGCCGCGCCATCACGTCCTCGAAGAGCTTCTGGTTCGTCTCGGCCTCGCGGCGCAGGATGTTGTACTGGACCGAGGCCTTCTGCAGGTCCACCACGAGCCCTTCCTGCTCGCGCTTGGCCGCGGCCAGGCGGTCCCGCTTGTTCTCCGCGCCCCGGACGTCGAGCGACGCCTGCTCGCGGGCCTGCGCGAGCACGGCTTCCTGCTCGCGCACCAGCTGCTGCCGCACGACGTCGATCTCGTCCCGCTTCTGGCGCACGGCGGGCCAGTTCTCCCCGAAGTTCGCCCGGAGCGAGGCCAGGTCGTGCTCGAGCTGCAGCAGCGCCGAGCGACGGCTCGACAGCAGGTCGGTCTCGAGGCTCTTCGGGAAGTCGGCAAGGGTGGCCCGGCGGAGCGTGTCGAGCCTGGCCTGCGCGGAGACGACCTCCCCTTCCGCCTCGATGAGCTGCCGCGAGACCTGGGCCAGCTTGTCCTGTGCGAGATCGCCCTGCCCCGACTCGTTGCGGTACATGTTGTGCGCCTGCGCGTAGGCGACGAGCTCCTTCTCGGAGGCCTGCACGCGGGCTTCGAGGGTCGCGAGCTCGCGCTCCAGCAGCTGGCGCGCCTGTTGGCGCGTCTCCTGGCTGCTCTCGAACCGCAACTTGATGTATTCCTCCGCGTAGATGTTGGCGACGGCCGCAGCCACCTCGGGGCGGGGCGCGAAATAGGCGATGCGGAAGACCTGGCTGTTGGGGACCTGGGCGATCTCGCGCCGGCTGCCCACGCGGCCGGCCTCGGCCGCCAACGCCGGGTCCGTCTCCTTCCCCAGGCGTGTCGCCACGCGCGTCTCGAGCACGGGCCCGGTCAGCACCTGCTCCTGCGTCGTCATCATGAGCAGGTAGTTCGACGGCACGGTCGGCGTGGAGACGTCCTGATAGGGCAGCACGCGCACCGCGTCCACGTTCACCTGCAGCAGCGTGGAGCCGCGGTACAGCTTCTCCGCGAGCAGCGTCGCCACCATGGCGGGCACGACGACGAGCGCCATCACGCCGAGGATCAGCCAGCGTCGCCGCCACACCGCCCACACCAGCCGGCGGATGTTGAGCGACTCGTCTCCCGGGGCGCCGTACTCGGGCGGCGCCGCCACGTAGCGCGCCATCGACACCTGCGCCTCGCGCGCAGGGACGAGGGCGTCCGGTGGCCCCGTGGGCACGCGCCCCTGGCTCATGCGGGTGCGCTCCCCGCCCGCTTGGCCTGTGCGATGGCCACCTCACGGGGCGCCGCACGGCGCGTCCAGCCCAGGTGCTGCAGCCCCACTTCCATGGCCGACCGGAACGTGCGCCGATCGGACAGGAGCATCTTCACGTAGGTCATGATCGGGCCCGGCCGGAGCGCCCACTCACGGAACGCGCGCTTCTGCCAGTACTCGAGCTCCTCGGCGCGCAGGTCCGGGTAGTCGAGCACCGTGGACTCGTCCATGTCCACCTCCTCCCAGCGGACGCCCGGACGGAACCAGCCGTTCTTCACCACCTCGTGGAAGAAAGGCGTGCCGGGGTACGGCGCCGCGATGTGGAAGAGCGCAATGTCGAGCGGCAGCGCCTTCGCGAAATCGATCGTCTGGCGAATGCTGTCCTTCGTTTCGCCGGGCAGGCCGATGATGAAGTAGCCCCAGTTCTTGATCCCCGCCTCGCGCGCCCACTTCAGCGACTGCCGCGCGCGGTCCGGGTCCACGCCCTTCCGCGCGTGGGCCAGGATCTCCTTGTTCCCCGACTCGAGGCCCCACGCGATGTAATAGCAGCCCGACTTCGCCATGAGCTGCAGCATCTCCTGGTCCACGAAGTCCACGCGGCTGTTGCACGTCCACGTGAGCCCCAGGTTGGCGTCGATGAGCGCCCGGCAGAGACCCACGACCTGGTCGCGGTTCACCGTGAACAGGTCCGCGTACATGTGGATGTGCTTCACGCCGAGCGAGTGCAGCAGCGTGATCTCCTCCATCAGCCGCGCCGGCGATCGGAGGCGCATCGTCGGGCCGTAGCTCACGTGCTTGATGCAGTAGGTGCAGCCGGCCGGGCAGCCCCGGCTCGTGACGATGAAGCAGAACGGCCCCTTGATGAGGGGCATGAGGTACTTCTGGAGCGGCAGCAGGTCGTAGCGGGGCACCGGCAGGTCATCGAGGTCCGCGATGAACGGCCGGTCCGGGTTGACGACGATCTCCTGGCCGCGGCGCCAGACCAGGCCCTTGATGTCGGACACGTCGGGGCGGCCGTCGGGGCCGTCGGCGAGCGGGGCCGGCCGGTAGGCGGCATCGTGCTTCTCGAACAGGGTGCGGATGTTGTCCGGCCGATCGAACTGGCGCCCCTCGAGCCGATCGATGAGGTCCCGGAGCGTGAGGTCGGGCTCGCCGCGGAGGCCATAGTCGAGCGACGGGTACGGCTTGAGCGTCTCCCGCGGCATCGGCGTGATGTGCGTGCCGAAGGCCATCGTCACGGCGCCCACGCCCTTGGCGAGGAAGGTGCCGTAGAGATCGTTCTGCAGTGTCGGGGCCGTGAGTTGCGTGACGTAGTAGCGGGGTCGCTCCGAGCGGACAATCTGCTCGAACGTGGGCCAGTCCATCCGCTCGGCCACGGCGTCCACCACGCGCACCGTGTAGGTGGGGCTCAAAAGCGCCGCCATCTGCGCCAGCGAGACCTGCGGCCAGATCATGTTCTCGCGCGAGCGGCGGCCGACCCGGTGCTGCGAGCGGATCCAGATGGCGCCGTCGGGGGTGGGCGGGTTCACCAGCAGCACGTCCAGGCGCTTGGGCTCGCCCTGGCGCTCGGCGTACTGCCGGGCGATGGCGTCGGTGTCGGGATGCCTGGCGGGCACCACGATGGTGCGCGTCTTCGTCCCGACGTTCCGCAGGGGAACGAAGGTCGTCGAGCCGGGACGTACCGGTTGATCAGACACGGGAATCCTTCCGGGCGGCGCCGGCAATCAGCCGCGCGCTCAGCTCGCGCAGGACCGAGGCCATCAGCCACCATAGCACCAGTTGGATGCCGGTCAGCATGGCCATCGCGCTCGCCATCAGGTAGAGCCAGAGCCGCTCGATGGGCCAGCCGCGGAGCGAGAGCCACAGGCTGGCTCCGGCCACGACCAGGCCGGTCACCCCGGCCAGCAGCCCCACCGGCAGGAACAGCGTCTCGACCGGCCGCGTCAGGATGGGCTGCCGGAAGAGGCCCTGCCGGATGGGCCGGTTGTAGAAGAGCGACACCAGGTAGTTGAAGCTCGCACCCAGGGCGAACAGCGTGACGCCCGCTACCCCGCACACCAGCGCCGCGAACACCGCGAAGGTGCCGAGCGGTCCCAGCGTGGCCGTCCCCTGGAACCGCATCCAGGCCAGGGTCGCCAGCGTGGCACCTGCGACCCCCATGCCCAACAGCCCCAGCGCCCCGAAGATGCGCACCGGGTTGTACGCCAGGGCCGTCGTGACCATCGTGGTGAGGAAGCGCATGCCGTCGCGCGCAACGCTCAGCTTCGATTCCCCCACCCGCTCGCGATAGGGAATGGGGAGCTCGACGAGGGTGATGCCCTCGTGGACCGCCCGGGTGCTCATCACCGGGGTCAGGTTCAGCCCGTCGGGCAGCGGCGAGAGCAGGTCCAGCACCTCGCGCTTGAACACCCGCATCCCGCTCGCGCTGTCGGTGACCGTCGTCCGGCCGATGATGGTGAGCAGGCTGGCGAAGAAGGTGTTGCCCAGGCGCCGGACGGCGGGCATCTCGGTCTCGGCGCCGGCCATCCGGGAGCCAATCACCAGATCCGCACCGCCCTCGAGAATGCCGGTGCAGAGGCGCGGGAACTCCTCCGGTGGATAGGTGGCGTCGGCGTCCAGGAAGCCGATGAGGTCGTAGCGCGCGGCGTCGAAACCGGCCTTGAGCGCGGCGCCGTAGCCCCGGTTCTGCTGGCGGAAGAGCCGCACGTCGGGGTAGCGGCCCACGATCTCCGCCGTCCGGTCGCTCGACCCGTCATCCACCACGATGACCTCGAACGACCCGACGCCCGCTCCACGCAGGGCATCGCCAATCGAGAGGCACCGGTCCAGCGTCTCCGCGATGGCCCCTTCCTCGTTGTAGGCCGGGATGCAGATGGACAGGCCGCAGGCCGCGGCGGCGTCAAGGCGCTCGGTCACTCTGGCGGTGGCGGTGGCTGACATGTTCATGATCCGTGGTGAACCGGCACGTTCCAGGGCCCGGTCGGGCAGGCTCCCGCCCCGTCAGTCACAGCCATGCACACGACGACACCAGTGAGCCGGGGCGCAATGGAAGGGCTGACACGGCGGGAAGGTTGCGCGGTATGGTTGCATAGTTCAAGCCAAGGCTCCCCCACGCCAACCCCGTGGCGCAGGGCCGGAAGTCCGGTATGAAAGTGACAAAAGTCCACAGCCCACCCGTCCCGGGGGCCTGATCGCATGCGCCTGCTGGTCGTCTCGACGTGGTTCCCCTGGCCGATGGACAACGGGAGCCGTCTGCGCATCGCCCACCTGCTCGAAGCCGTGGCGAAGGATCACCCGATCACATTGCTGTCGTTCGGCCGGGAGGGCGGCGGTGAGGACGTGGCTCCACTCCGTAGGTATGCCGAGGCCGTACATGTGGTGCCGAATACCCCGCCGGGCCGACTCGCCGCGGCCGGGTTGTTCTCGACGGTGCCCCGGTACTTCGCGCAGACCAGAAGTCCCGAGATGCTGGCCCTCATCGCGGCCGAGGCTTCCCGGCACGACGCCGCCATGGCGATGCAGATCCGGGCCGCCTACCACCTGGTCGAGGCACGCCCTGGCATCCCGATCCTGTTCGAAGAGGCGGAAGTGGGCGCGGCGCTCGAGCCATCCGGGACAGGCCCCGCGCGCGGCTGGCGACGCGCGCGCCAGCGTCTCACCTGGTGGAAGCACCGCCGGTTCCTGCAACGGCTGATTGGGCAGGTCGATCGCGTGACGGTCGTCTCGGCGCCCGAGCGTGACCACCTCGTGGCGCTCGGTTGCGAGGCCGGGCGCGTCGCGGTCGTGCCAAACGGTGTCACCCTGCCCGCGGGGTCGCCCGTGCGGCGCCCCCGTGCGCCCCGCCTGATTTACCCCGGAGCGGTGACCTTCAGCGCCAACCTGGACGCCGTGGCGTTCTTCATCAGGGAGGCCTGGCCGCGCATCCGCGGCGCGCGCCCCGATCTCGAGTTCGTTGTCACGGGCGAGACGTCGGGCGTGGACGTGAGCGACCTGGCTTCCGTCGATGGCGTGCGATTCACCGGACGGCTTCCCGACGTGGACGGCCTGATCGCGGACAGCCTCGCGTGCGTCGTGCCGCTGCGCGTCGGCGGCGGCACCCGATTGAAGGTGCTGCACGCCATGGCCCTCGGGGCACCAGTCGTTTCCACGGCAAAGGGCGTCGAGGGGCTCGCCGTCGATCCGGAGCGTCACTTCCTGCTCGGCGACACGGCGGAGGCGCTGGCGGCCCAGGCCCTGCGGTTGGCCGCCGATGCGGCGCTCGCCGACCGGCTCGCCGCAGCCGCGCGCGAGCGCGTGCGCGAGCGATACACGTGGGACCGCAGCGCCGCGATCCTCTCATCGGAGATCGTGAAGCTGGGCGCGCGTGCCGGGCGCAAGCGCGTGACGCTCACCAACCCGGCAGCAGGTTGAACGCGAACATCCAGCCCTGCTTCGGGCGCTGGAACGGCCGGACGAAATCGAACTCGCCGATCATGAAGCCGAGGATGTTCACGCGCAGCGCCACGCCGGCCGAGGACACGCCCTCGCGCGAGCCGCCGAAGAGCTGCGGTGTCTGATCGCGGGTCCAGGCCACGCCCGTGTCGGCGAAGAGCGCCACCTCGACGGGCACCGGCCCGTACATCCTCCGCGACAGGCCGAAGGGCCGCAGCAGGGGAAAGCGCAGCTCCACGTTGCCGACCAGCATCTTGCTGCCGAGCAGCTGGTCGATGGCCGGGCAGTCGCTCCAGGCGACGGGCAGGCACTCCCTCCCCTCGACAGTCCCGACATCGTAGCCCCGGACGAGGCTCGGGTACCCGATATACATCGGATACAGCCGCGGGTCCTCGCCGCCCGTCCCGTAGCGGCCGTAGTGCATCGCCCGAAACGCCAGCGTGTAGAACGGTACGGGCATCACGTACTGGCGGTAGTCGGCCAGCAGGCTGGTGAAGTTGATGCTGCCGAAGGTGGGGCTCGCCTCGAGCCGGTACCGCCGTCCGTTGATGGGGCTGGTCGCACCGAAGCTGGCCGTGTCGAACACGAGCGCAGCCGACGACGTGCCGAGTGTCAGCGACTCGGCCAGCTGCGTCGTCTCGGTGGTGTCCTGATAGACCTCGCCGGTGAAGAGCGAGTAGGAGGTCGTCCGGACGATCTGCTCGAACGAGATGTGGCCGATGCCGCCCTGGAACTCCAGGCGACGAGCGCGGTTGAACGGATAGGCGACGACGCCCGACGCGCTGCGCTCGGTCTGCCGGTAGATCAGCAGCCGGTCGGTTTCAACGAGGTCGCCGCTCGGCACCTGATCCACCGAGTACTGGAATGCGCCGCTCAGGTATGGGAACTGCCCGCCCCTCGCGCCCCAGTTCCACCGGTGCTCCCGGTCCAGGTAGGCCACCTCCGCCCCGACGTCGTTCAGGCTGAAGCCTCCGGTGATGCCGGAATTCACCTGCACGGCCGTCCCGAGCAGGTGATTCTCGAGCATGTCGCCGAAGTACAGGCTGAGGCCGCCCCCGAACGAGGTGCCGAACTGGCTCACGCCCACGCCCGCCGTTGGCTGCGCCACGCCTTCGAGCGCGAAGCTGGCCTTGTAGGGCCCGGTCGTGAACGTCGAGGGATCGACGGCGCCCAGCAGAGGATCCGCCAGCGCTGCCGCGACGTCGCTCGGCACGCGGTTCATGGGCGGCAGGTGCGCCGCTCCTGCGGGGAACGGCTTCACCGAGATCGCCCTGATGGCCGCCGGCTCGCGGTGGTAGATGTGGTACCGGCCGTCGTCGTAGACGGTCGCCGCGATGGCGCCCGTGCCGGACGCCACCGACACGGCCGGGCTCGACGCCGTGATCCCGCTGATGCCGGTGCCAACCGCGGTGAGCTGCTCCACGACGGCGGAATCAAGGTTCTTTCGATAGAGATTGGGAACGCCGTCCGGCTCCGCGACGAAGTACAGCGTGCGCGAGTCGGGAGACCACTGCGGGTTGATGTGCTTCCCCGCATCGAACGCGGCCACGGGCTCGATGGCGCCGCTGGCAGGATCGAGCAAGGCCAGGCGGTAGTCGCCGATGGACAACGTGTCGAGATTGGCCGAGAAGCGATCCGTTGCAAACGCGATGCGCCGCCCGTCGGGGGACCATGCCGGCTGAAAGTCCGTGTATGCGTCACTCGTCACCCGGCGCAGCGTGCCGGCCGTCAGGTCGTACACGAAGAGGTCGGTTAACCCCTGTTTCATTCCCGTGAAGGCAATGGCCTGCCCGTCGGGCGACCAGGTGGCGTTGAAGATCTCGTCCACCTCCTCGATGCGGATCTCGCGCTCCTTCCTCCCGCTGGCCGCCTCGAAGATGGCGAGGGCCGGATGCCCGTCCACGACCGTGGCCGCGGCGATCCTCCGGCTCTCGCGGTCCCACCCGCCGGCCGAGTAGATGAACTGCAGGCTCGAGAAGTGCGGGTTGGTGGCCGTCCGCGTCAAACGGCGGACGATCTTCCCGGTCGCGGCCTCGGCGAGATAGAGATCGATGGACAGGAAGTCGCGGTCGGACAGGAACGTCATCCACCGGCCGTCCGGGCTGAGCGATGGCCCCACGTTGAGGGCGCCGCCCAGCTCCTGGCCCGTGATGGTCAACTGCCCGGTGCGGTCCGGCGGCGTGGCCGCCGCCAGGATGGGCTCGTACTGGGCGCGCAGCGCGTCGTGCCACTGGCTGGACAGTTCCTTGCTGGTGACTCCGAGAACCTGCTCGATGGCGCCCTCCGCGCCGCCGGCCCCGACGGCGGAAAGGAGCATCGGTCCAACCACCTCATCGCCCCAGCGCCCGCCCACGTACGCCCAGAAGGCCTGGCCCCAGCGATACGGGAAGTACCTCGGGTTCTCCAGGTCACTGATCGTGGGCAGCTTCTCCCGCTGCACCGCGTCGCGCATCCACATCGCGGTGTTCGGGTCCACGGGACCCAGCGTCAGGTACTCGGCCATGCCCTCGATGAACCAGAGCGGCAGGCGGAGCAGGCCGTACTCGTCCGGCCGGCGATCGGGCGAGGCGGCCATGTCGAATTGAAAAGCGTGCACGAGCTCGTGGCCGATCACGTGATCCGTGTCGGTCAGCGCGCCGGCCAGTGGCAGGATGATCCGGCGGCGCAGCGGCTCGGTGACGCCGCCGGTGCCCTCACCCAGCTCTCCGCTGATGATGTTGGTCTGCTCGAAGTCCACGTGGGACGCGTAGAGGACGAGCGGCTGTCGGCCGCGGAGCTCGTGCTCGAAGATGCGCTCGAGCCGGGCGTTCCAGCGTTCGGCCATGCGGGCGGCCAGGTCCACGCCTTCGCGCTCGGACGGGTAGTAGTAGATGTCGAAGATCGGGGTCTTCAGGACCTGGAAGTCGAAGGTGTGGTACTGGACCTTGTTGCGGCCGAAGTATTGGGCTGACGCTGGCGTGCCTGGAACCAGGGCCGCGAGGAACAGGAGGGCCAGGAGAAAACGACTGCCGGGCTTGGCTGCCGACATTTGAGGGACTCCCTACGGAGGTATCGAGCAAGAAGCATGCCCCGGGCGGGAGGACGAAATGACGCCCACGGCCGGGCATGGCCGTTCGTGTCGTCCGAGGGGGCGTGGGGCGTGACGGGATTTCGTCGGGGGCGATGCAACCCTTCGGACTTGGCTGCCCCGTTGATATTCTGTGGGCCGCGCACCATGCTCCCACGCCTTCGCTTCGCCCCCTCTCCCACCGGATACCTCCACGTCGGCGGCGCCCGCACGGCCCTCTTCAACTGGCTCTACGCCCGCCGCCATGGCGGCACGTTCATCCTCCGCATCGAGGACACCGACGTGCAGCGCTCGTCCTGGGAGATGGTGAGCGGCATCCTCGACGGCCTGAAATGGCTGGGCATCGACTGGGACGAGGGCCCCGAGGTGGGCGGCCCCCACGCGCCCTATTTCCAATCCGAGCGCCTGGAGCGGTACCGCGCCGCCGCCCGCGATCTGCTGGCGAAGGGCCTCGCCATCGAAGACGAGGGCGCCATCCGCTTCAAGGTGCCCCCCGGGAAGACCGCGTTCACCGACAGCGTGCACGGCCCGATCGAATTCGACAACGAGCACATCGAGAACTTCGTCATCCTCAGGTCCGATGCGCACCCCACCTATCACCTCTCGGTGGTGGTGGACGACATCGACATGCAGGTGACGCACGTCATCCGGGGCGACGACCACATCTCGAACACGCCCAAGCACGTGCTGCTCTTCCAGGCCTTCGGTGCCGCGCCGCCGGTGTTCGCGCACGTGCCGCTCATCATGGGCCCGGACAAGAAGCGGCTCAGCAAGCGCCACGGCGCCACGTCGGTGATGGAGTACGAGAAACAGGGCTACCTCCCCGAAGCCCTCTTCAATTTCCTCGCGCTCCTCGGCTGGGGCACGGGCAGCGACGACGAGCTGCTATCGCGAGACGAGCTGGTGCAGCGCTTCACGCTGGAAGGCATCTCCGGCGGCAACGCCGTGTTCAACACCGAGAAGCTGGACTGGTTCAACCACCAGTACCTGCTCCGCCTCGGCGACGACGAGCTCATCGCCCGCCTCCGCTCGCGCCTCGAGGCCGCCGGCTACTGGCGCGATGCGCTTGGCGGCGCGGATCGCGACTGGTTCGTCAAGGTCCTGGGCCTGCTGAAGCCGCGCGCGAAGAAGCTCAACGAGTTCCTCGATCAGCTCGCGCCGTTCTTCGTCGATCCGGACGGATACGACGAGGAGGGAGTGAAGAAGCACCTCTCCTCTTCGGGCATGGCGGACCACGTGCGAGCACTGCGCGCCACGTACGCGGCCGCAGGGGATTTCACGGCGCCAGCCCTCGAGCGCGATCTCCGGGCGCTGGCCGAGAACCGCGGCCTCAAGGCCGGCGCGCTCATCCACGCCACGCGCCTCGCGCTCACCGGTCGCATGGTCAGCCCCGGCCTCTTCGAGATGCTGGAGCTCATCGGCCGCGATCGGGCGCTGGCCCGGATGGACCGCCTGCTGGCACACCTGGCAGAGGGCGCATGACCGCGCCGTACCAGGACCTCGTGTCGCAGCTGAGAACGGCGTTTCCCGCCCCCGTCTCGGACCGGCTGCACGACGCTTACTTCGTCTTCTCGTTCCTCCGCGCGCTCGACAAGGTGGACGACCTGAAGTCGGCCGCGCCGATGCTGGGCCGACCGGTGGAGCTGGACTACGACGCCGCCCGCCACGCGCGCGTGCCGGACGATCCGGGCACGGTCGAAGCCGTCAGCGACGACCTCGTGCGCTATCTCTCGGGCATGTTCATCTGGGGCCACCCGCGCGCGCAGATCAACGTGGTGCCCTCGCCCACCATTCCCAGCATCATCGGGGGGCTGCTCCCGTCCATCTACAATCCGAACCTCGTGAGCGAGGAGTCGTCGCGCCAGGTGCTGCTCGCCGAGGTCGAGGCCCTGGCGATGACCGGCGCGATGATGGGCTACGACGCCGAGGTAGCAGACGGCGTCTTCACCTTCGGCGGGACGGGGACGCTGCTCTACGGCGCCAAGATCGGCCTGGAGAAGGCCGTGCCCGGCGTCCGGCGCCATGGCCTGCGGACGCCCGCCGTGATCGTGTGCTCCGAACGGGCGCACTACGCCTGCTTCACCATCGCCAACTGGCTGGGCCTGGGCGAGGAGAACGTCGTCATGATCCCGGCGACGGACGACAACCAGATGCAGGTGGGTTTGCTCGCACCCTGCCTGCGGGACATCGTCGCCAGCGGCCGCCGCATCGCGTGCATCGTCGCCACGATGGGGACGACCGACGCCTTCGGCCTGGACGATCTGGCCGCCATCGTCCGGGTGCGCGACGAGGCCGTGCGCGAGCATGGGCTGGACTACGTGCCGCACGTGCATGCCGATGCCGTGATCGGGTGGGCGTGGAGCGTCTTCAACGACTACGACTTCGAGGCCAACCCGCTTGGTTTCCGCCACCGCACGCTTCGTGCGCTTGCGGGCACGTCGCGGCGCATCCGCCACCTGGCTCTCGCCGACTCCATCGGCGTGGACTTCCACAAGACCGGCTTCACGCCCTACATCTCGAGCGCGGTCCTGCTGAAGGACAAGCGCGACTTCGGGCATCTCACCCGCGCCGAGGAGGACACGCCCTACATCTTCCAGTCGGGCACCCGGCACCCGGGCAAGTACACGCTGGAGACGACGCGCGCCGGCAGCGGGCCGCTGGCGGCCCTGGCGAACCTCCGGCTCTTCGGGACGCGCGGGCTGCAGGCCCTGCTGGGTCACCTGGTAACGATGGCCGAGGAGCTCAGGGAGCAGCTGGAGGGCAACGCCGCCACGACCGTGATGAACGGCGACAACTTCGGGCCCGTCACGCTCTTCCGTGTCTATCCCGACGGCGTGGACACGTTCAGCGCGCCGGACCAGGAGCGCCGCGACCCGGCGCTCCGCCAGTCGCTGCTGGCGCACAACGAGTACAACCGGCGCATCTTCGAGATCATCCAGGCCGACGCGTTGCAGGGCAAGGGCGTGGTGATCTCGCTCACCGACTGCTACCGCACCTCCGACTACGGCGAGCCGATCAACGCGCTGAAGTCCTACATCCTGAGCCCCTTCTCCGACGAGCAGCACGTGCACGCGGTGCTCGAGTCCATCTGGAAGGCCCGCCGGGAGGTGGAGTGGCCGTGAAGACGAAACGCCGCGAGTTCCTCAAAGCCGCCGCCGCCCTGGCGGTGACGCCGGTCTCTCCGAACCTCCGTGCTTTGAACCCCCGTGCTTTGAACCACCGTGCTTTGAACGACCGTGCTTCGACCCAGCGTGCCAACCCCGACTACTTGATTGTCGGCGCAGGTTCGTCCGGCTGCGCTCTCGCGTACCGTCTGTCGGAGAACCCCGCCGTGCGTGTCGCCGTAATCGAGGCGGGCGTGTCGGGCGAGGCCGATCCCGCCATCACGACGCCAGGAACGTGGACGGCACTCATGGGCTCGGCCTACGACTGGGGCTACCGCACCGGGCCCGAGGCCGGCATGGGCGATCGCCGCATTGCATTCCCGCGCGGCAAGGCGCACGGCGGCTCGAGCGCCATCAATGCGATGACGTTCATCCGCGGGGATCGCCGCTGCTTCGACCGCTGGCGCGATCTCGGCAACCCGGGCTGGGGCTACGAGGACGTGCTGCCGCTTTTCAAGCGGCTGGAAGAGAACGAGACCGGCGCGAGCGAGTATCGCGGCGGCGAGGGCCCGCTCGCCGTGTCGGGGTGCTATGACCCGCACGCGTCGCATCGCGCGTTCCTGACCGCCGCTGTGCACACGGGCTACCAGTCCGATGCGCGCTTCGATTTCAACCGGCCAATTCCCCAGGGCTGGGCGGGTTACGTCCAGAAGAACATCCTCGACGGAAAGCGCCACAGCGCGGCGGCGGCCTTCCTGGTCCCGGCGATGGCACGTCCCAACGTCGAGGTCCGATCGCGCGCGCACGTCACCCGCCTGATCATCGAGGGCAGGCGCGTCGTCGGCGTCGAATACCTGCAGGATGGGAAGCCGCAGCAACTGCGCGCCGCGCGCGAAGTGATCCTGGCGGCGGGCGTCATCGACTCGCCGGCGCTGCTGATGCGCTCCGGCATCGGCCCTGCCGATCACCTGAAGGCACACGGCATCGCGGTGGTGGCCGATGTCCCCGGCGTCGGCGGCAACCTGCAGGATCACCTGAAGCTGTCCATTCGCTGGCAGGGGAAGACGGAGCTGCAGGGTTCCTCGGTCACCGCCGGCCTGTTCACCCACTCGAACCCGTTGGAGGCGAGCACGGTCCCGGCGGACCTGCAGTTCTACCTCGGGCGCGGCCTGGATCAACCCGACCCGTTCGTGACGATCACCGTGTCGCTGACGCGCCCGCGCTCGCGTGGGCACGTGCGCCTCGGCTCCGCGGATCCACTCGCTGCGCCGGTGATCACCGCCAACTACCTGCAGGAGGCGTCCGACGTGCGCGCCCTGGCCCGCGGCGTCCACCTCGCGCGGTTCTTCGCGGAGCAGGCCGTGTACGAGCCGCTCCGCGGCGAGGAGCTCGAGCCCGGAAAGGCGACCACCAGCGATTCGGATCTCGAGCGCTTCATCCGCCGGGCCGCCGACACCATCTACCACGGCGCCGGCACGTGCCGCATGGGCCCCGGGGCCGAGCCCATGGCAGTAGTGGACTCCGCATTGCGCGTGCGCGGCGTGGAAGGGCTGCGCGTGGCGGACGCATCGATCATGCCCGAGGTGGTGAATGCGCCCACGCACGCGGCTTGCGTGATGATTGGGGAGAAGGCGGCGGATCTGATCTCGAGGTCTTGAGGACTTGGGGCTTGGGGCTTGGGGCTTGGGGCTTGGGACTTGGGACTTGGGGCTTGGGGCTTGGGGCCGTACGGAGCGCCGGGACTTCAGTCCCGGCGTCCCGAGTCCCTGGCGAACCAGCCCGCTGACCCGGCCGTCTTACCCGGTATGCGTCGGTCGGCAATGCGGGTGCGCGGAGTCCTCGGTCTTCTCCTGGCGGGGTGGCTCGCCGGCTGTGACGAGTCGTTCACCGGCCCCACCTACCCTCTGGACAGTCGGTTCACCCTGGCGCCGGGTGAAGTCGCCGGCATCGAGCGGGCGGGGGTCCGCGTGCAGTTTGGCGGCGTCGAGGGCGACTCGCGGTGCCTGGCGGACGTGGTGTGTGTCTGGGGCGGCGACGCGCGGGTCCTGATCTCGGTCGTCTCGAGCGAGGGCCAGACCGACTACGAGCTACACACGGGCGACATGCAACCCGTCCGGCACGGCGAGCTGACGATCGCCCTGGAAGAGCTGTCGCCTTATCCGTTCAGCACCCAGGCGATCGAACCGGAGGAGTACCGCGCCACGTTGCGCGTGACGCGGTAACGGACGCCGTGGGGCGCCGGGACTTCAGTCCCGGCCACCGACCCGAAGCCTCTCGATTTCCCGCCGCAGCTCATTCAGTTCGTTCCGCAGGACGCCAATCTCCTCGCGCTGCGCCGCATTCTCCTCCGCCTGCGCGCGCGACCGCGCCTCGAGCGCGCGGATCGCCGCCAGCGCGACACCGTCCGCGTCCACGCTGCCGATGTAGCGCGGGTCCTCGCCCAGCCCGAACGCGGCGTGGAAATCCTGCGCCGTCGGCCCGACGTGCCGGATGGACGCGTCCTGCGCCTTGTAGCTCCACTCCATGACCGGCATCCGCGCGACCTTCGCCAGCACGTCCTCGCCCGACAGCTCGCGGAAGAACTGCTTCGCGTTCACGTCGGAGAGCTGCAGCCACTGGCTCGATCCGCCGACCATCTGCACGCCGGCGGTCTCGCTGGCGTTGGTCGCGAACCGCACGCCGCCAGACGCGCGCACCTTGAACTGCCCCGCGATGTCGGCCAGGATGCGCGACGACGTGCTGACGTCGCCGAAGGCAAAGGATCCGGGGGCATTCGCCGCAACCTCCGCGTTTCCGTACGCGAAGCTGCTCGTGGCACGCGCGATGGCGTTGGCCCCACCAGCGAATGCATACGCACCGGACGCCAGGGTGTTCGAGCCCATCGACAGCGCGTCGGGCCCGCTCGCCGTCGTCGAGTGCCCGAGCGCGATGCTGTTGGCGCCGCTGGCCGTGGTGAAGTCCCCGCCGGCCAGGCTGTTCGTGCCGGATGCGATGGTGTTGTAGCCATAGGCCACCGAGCGCTGGCCGCCCGCCACGGCTTCCTCGCCAAGCGCGAGGCTGCTCGATCCTGCGGCCACGGTATTCAGGCCGAACGCCGTGCTGTACAGCCCCACGTTGGCATCGTCCCAGGCGGGGATCGTCAGGTGCCCGGCACGGAACGCGGCCTTCCGCGGGTGCCACATCATCCGCGTCCCAAGGCCGGATGCCGGAATGACACCGGTGTTCAGTGTGCCGCCCGCCACGAAGCCGCCATCGTCCTCCAGCCGGAAGACGGTCGGGATCACGGCCGATCCCGCGACTTCGGGGCGAGGGCTGCCCCCCGTGCCGGCGCCAGGCGTGTGGGTGAACGCGCCCGAATGGCCGGCGCCGTCGTTCCAGGTGCCGCTCAGCGTCGCGAGCGAGATGGTGGCGTTGACCGGCACCGGCACGCCTCCCGGCGACGAGACGATGTTGAGGCCGAGCCCGATCGAGCCGTTCGGATTGGGGAACGCGGTCCCAATCACCGAGGCCAGGTCTGCACCCGCGCCGCACTGGTCATCGGTGCCTTCGACCCGGTAGATCGACCCGTTCTGGGTGACCGACACGCTGACGATGTTGCAGTAGGGCTGGAGCTGCCAGCGGAAGGTGCCGAGCGGCTGCGCGGCGGCCCGGAGAGGCCAGGCAAGCACGACGGCCAGGAGGAGTGTCGCGCGGAGGTTCGAAGCGCGGGGGTTCGAAGCACGGAGGTTCGCAGCACGAAGGTGGCCAGACATGGAGGTTCTCCCATCGCCGGGGGGTCTGAATGGGGAATCGAAATCGGGCCGGGGATCCGGACAGCTTGTCGGGGGATTCCCGGAACACCCGGGGTGCGGGGTGTCCGGGTTGGGCGGGCGCCGCTGGCGCTAGGACTTCGCCTCGCGCACCGTGATCTCCGTGGCGACGCGGTTCGCGCCGGATCCCGTGAACCGGACGGAGACCTGCGTCGGCGTGGTGCCGGCGAGCCCGGCGACGGTCTTCTGCGCGCCGTTCACTCGGGTGTTGTCGGTGTAGGCGAGCTGCGCTTCCTTGCCGTCGGCGGTCTTGACCACGATCATCCGGGCCATGGTGTCCACGCGCACGAGCTCGCCCTCGATGGTCGAGGCGGGCGATGTCTGCACGATGCGCAGCACGGGCGTCCTGGCCGCCTGGGCTTCCTGCGCGAAGGCGCCGGACGCCGTGGCCGCCACCATCGCGATGGCGCCCACCGCCACGCTGATTCTGGTCATCGTCATGCTCATTACCTCCTCGCGGGCCAATCGAGCGAATCCCATGCCAACGAGGTGACGGCGCGCCGTGCGGAATTCCGGGCGGAATCGCGGTCGCTGCAGGTGGATGGGCAACCGGGCGGTCGGATGGGCTGAAGGAACGACCGGGTAATTCGTACCGGTCTGCTGGTATTCTTGTCACAGGTTCCCGCGGACAACTCCTGATGGCTCTACCTTCTCGTCGGCGATTGCCGTCCGCGGGCGGCGGCCGGCTCATCCGTGCGTGTCGCGGCATTGTCCTGGCGGCCGCATCGGCTGTCTTTCTCAACCCTGTGTCGGCCATGGCCGCGGACGAACGAGCCGAGGAGGCCCGGCAGTTGCAGCTCGTCCTCGAGGGGGTCCGCGCGCGCCTGGGACTCGAGGGGACCGTGAAGGTGAGCGTGGTCGAGGCCGACCCGTATCACCTCTCGGTGAGGCCACCGGTCGAGGTGGGCGCGCCCTTCGTGGTGCAGGTCGAGCAGGCCATGCTGGTGCTGCTCACGACCGACGAGGTGGAAGCCGCCATCGCGCACGAGCTGGGCCATGTCTGGGTGTTCACCCACCACCCCTACCTGCAGACCGAGCGGCTGGCGAACGAGGTGGCCATGCGTGTGGTCAGCCGGGATGCCCTCGTGCGGGTATACGAGAAGGTCTGGAAGCACGGTGGGGTCAAGGGTGACCTGGAGCGGTTCCTCGGCGAGTCTGCCCCGCGAGAGGCCGAGCCGGGGCTCGCCCAGCCCCCCGAGCCGGACTGAGGGACGGCCGCCCGCTCGACTCTCCCCCTCTTCCCCCCGCCTCTCTGCCCCGTGACGCGCCGCGTGTCCTCGCCGCGCTCCGGGTTGCAGGCGGTCGGGCCGGCCACTATAATCAGTAGTTCCTGCTCCTACTGGGAGGTCGTTCAACGGTAGGACACCGCGCTCTGGACGCGGTTATCGGGGTTCGAATCCCTGCCTCCCAGCCAACTAACCCGTTCTAAAGCTTAGACTTCCGTTCACGGCTGTTCTGCGTCTCCAGAATGTCTCCACGCTCGGAGTCGACTGGACGCGTCTCCAGCAGTCGAACGGTCTCGACCAGGGCCGACGGACTCAAGTGCGAGTAGCGTTGAGTCATCGTCAGATCCTGATGGCCGACCAGCTCCTGCACCGAACGCATTGCCGCCCCCCGCATGACGAGGTGCGAGCAGAACGTGTGACGCAGGATGTGCACACCAGTCGGCACCTCCGCCTTCTCCGCGGCGTAACGAACACGAGACCAGGCACCCTGACGGCTGATCGGCTGCCCGTCGTCCTTGCACAGGACACGTGAGCTGCGAAGGTGGCGATGCTTGCGAAGAGCCGAGACCAGCCTCTCCGTCATCGCCACGAACCGGCCGCGCCCGTTCTTGGGCGTGGTCAGCTCTCCTCGCCAATCCGA
>JADZCN010000007.1 GCA_020851565.1 Acidobacteriota bacterium
CCAGGTTCACGTCGGTGCCGAGGATGCCGAGCGATTCCGAATTCACGATGAGGCCCGGCGTGGCGTTCCACCAGCCGTAGGACGCCTCGACGTGATAGTCCTCCCCGACGGCGGCCTCCATCGGCGGGCGGAACTGGGCCAGCGCCGGCAGCGCCCCCGCCCCGAGCATCGCCACCGCCAAGGCGCCCACCCGCCACGCCGCCGACAACCGCACGATTCCCCTCTGTGCCATGACAGTCTCACCTGGCCCCGAAGATTGTTGCCGTTTACCGTATCGGCCGTTGACCAACGGCCCTTTAGCCGGACAGAGGGAGGAGGCCGGCTCGCCCGAGTGGGAGTCGGGCGGGTGTCAGGATAGCAGATTGGTGAAGGGCAGATCCATTGATGATTGGTGATTGCCGAATGGGCGATTCATTGGGCGATTGGCGATTGGGGGCATTGGGCAATGGATTGCGCGATTGGGGAATCGCGCGATTGAGCGATTCGCCCATCCGCCGCATGGCGGCGGCGAGGTCCGGGTGTCGCCGACCGGCATCGGAATATCTAGGTCCGGTACGACGTCCGACCCATCCCGAAGCGCCTCGCGGAGCGAGCAGACGCGACTGTCAGAAGGCTCTCGACTTGTACACGGCAATCACTCAATCACCCAATCACTCAATACCCAATCCGAATGCCCAATGCCCCAATCGCCCGGTGAATCGCCCAATCAGCAATCGGCAATCATCAATGGGCTCGGCTCAGCTACGGCTCCTCCGCCACCAGTTGCCGCCCGTTCCCCAGCACGCTGACCCACTTCGCGATGGCCTGACCGAGGATGATGACGGCGCACAGCATCATCGCGACGGTGCAGATGGTGAGCACCCAGCCCTGCACGTGCGTGCCGTCGTCGGGACCGACGGCGAGGGGCCAGAAGTTGTCGCGCACGTTGAGGAACCCGCCGTAGAGGGTGTTGGTGGCCAGGAACGCCAGCGGCACCAGCGTCACCCACGTATACCTTGCCTTGCCCGTGTTGATGAGGATGGTCGTGGCCACGGCCAGCGCCACCGACGCCAGCAGCTGGTTGGCGACGCCGAACATGGGCCAGATCGTGTTGATCTCGCCCGTGTAGATGAAATAGCCCCAGCCGAGCACGAGCAGGCCCGTCGCCGTCATGGCGCCCGGCATCCATTCCTTCTCGCCGAACTTCGGGAATGCCTTGCCGAGGAACTCCTGCAGCAGGAACCGCCCGACGCGGGTGCCGGAGTCGATGGTGGTCAGGATGAAGAGCGCCTCGAACATGATGGCGAAGTGATACCAGTAGGCGAGCAGCCCCTGCATCCCCGGCATCGCGGAGAAGATCTGCGCCATGCCCACCGCCAGCGAGACGGCGCCACCCGTGCGGCCCATCACCGTCTCGCCGACGGACGCCTCGATCTCGGCCAGGTGCACCGGCGCCATCTGCACGCCCTGGAAGGTCAGGTTGGCGTACTCGGCGGGCTGCACGTTGATGGCGAAGTAGTCACCCGGCTCCATGGCGCTGGCGGCGACGAGCGCCATCAGGCCCACCAGGCACTCGATCAGCATGGCCCCGTAGCCGATCGGGCGGATGTCGCTTTCCTTGTCGACCATCTTCGAGGTCGTGCCCGAGCTGATGAGCGCGTGGAAGCCCGAGATGGCGCCGCAGGCGATGGTGATGAAGCAGAACGGGAAGAGCGGGCCCGGAATGATGGGGCCGCCGCCGTCCACGTACTCCGACAGGGCCGGCATCTTGAACTCGGGGTTCACCCAGATGACGCCGAGGGCGAGGAAGAAAATGGTGCCGATCTTCGTGAACGAGCTGAGGTACCCGCGCGGGGACAGCAGCAGCCAGACCGGCAGCACCGAGGCCGCGAACCCGTAGACGCAGAGCGCAATCACAATCTTGGTGCGGGACAGGTCGAACAGGCTGGCGAACCATCCTTCCGAGTGGTTCAGCGGCTCGCCGCCGACGAGCGCCAGCAACAGGCCGATGACCCCGATGACCGTCGCCTCGATGATGCGGCCCTTGCGCCACACGTACATCCAGAAGCCCATGAAGATCCCCAGCGGGATGGTCATGGCGATGGTGAAGGTGCCCCACACGCTGTCCGCCAGCGCGTTGACGACGTTGATGCCCAGGCCGGCGATCGCGATGACGAGGATGAAAAGGATCGCGATCGACGCGACGATGCCGGCCGAAGGGCTGATCTCGTCCTTGACGATGTCGGCCAGCGATCGCCCGCCCCGGCGCGTCGATGCCCACAGGATCATCGAGTCGTGGACGGCCCCGGCGAGCACCACGCCCGCCACCAGCCAGATCAGCCCCGGGGCGTAGCCGAACTGCGCCGCCAGCATCGGCCCGACCAGGGGGCCCGCGCCGGTGATGGCCGCGAAGTGGTGCCCGAAGAGGACCCAGCGGGACGTGGGATAGTAGTTCGCGCCGTCGTAGTTCTTGTGAGCCGGGGTGACCCGCGCATCGTCCAGCATCCAGATGCGCGTGGCGATGAACGCGCTGTAGTAGCGGTAGGCGATCGCCAGGATGCCCAGGACGGGGATCACGACGTAAAGCGCATGCATAAGGCGCGATGATAGCAGCGTTTACGGCGCGTCAGGTGTGTAAGTGTGTAACCTGGCCGGGCGGGAATCCATCACGGTTTCGGCGTGGATCCATCTGCCGGAGGCACCGATGACGCGGGTGAGGCGGCCTTCTCCGCTTCTCTCTGGCGGAACACACGATCGACCAGTCCCGGCGCGCTCATCTGCGGATTCCACCCGAGGCGCAGCACCGTCAATCGCACCGGCCGCCGGCCGAATGCCAGCGCCTCGTGACAGCTCCACAAGTAGAGGTCGATGAGGCGCCCCTGCACGGCCGGCCCCGTGTCCATGATCGTCCAGATGCCGCTGTAACGCTGGTTCGGCATGTCCACGCGCACGACGGTGCCGACGGGCAGCAGCGCGGGATCCGCCGCCGCGATTCCCGTACGCACGATCACGCCGGACGCGGTCGTCTCGCCCTTGCAGTACGCCGTCGCGGTGAAGGTGAGCTGCGCACCAGCCTGCGGCAGGGTCGTGGCTTCCGCGATCGTAGCCTGGCGCGCGGCGTAGCGCGAGTCGCGGATCGTGGTTTCGTACAGGAACACGTAGACGAGCGCGATGACCAGCGTCGCGAGAGTGCGCAGCACGATGGACTGTGCGATCTGCATCGGCCTCACCCCCGAAAATGCTCGAAGCCCTCGGGCCACGAGTGCCGGTGGCCGTCGCGTTCGAGCCAGAGCCCTCCGTCTCGCGTGAGCACGCCAATCCGCGTGATCAACGGCGTGGCCACGCGCCGCCGGACATTCCTCAGCCGCCCGCCCCAGCGGGGCGGGACAGCGAAGAGCAGCTCGTAGTCCTCGCCGCCTGCCACGGCGCTGTCGAGCACGTCGACCCCGCGCCGCTCCCACCACCGTCGTGCCGCCGGATCCACCGGCACCGCCTCGCCAGAGACGAGGGCGCCGCAACCGCTCGCGACCGCGACCTTTCGCACCGCGTCGGCCAGGCCATCGCTCAGGTCCATCGCCGCCCGGGCCGCCTGCGCCTTTGCCACCACGATGCCCAGCCGCACGCGGGCCTCGGGACGCACGTGCCGCGCGATGCAGCTGGCATCCGCCGCGTCCCCGGCCACCAGCATCTCGAGCCCGGCGCGCGCGGCGCCGACCGTGCCGCTCACCCACAGCTCATCGCCCGGATGACCGCCACTGCGCGTGAGCCACCGGCGGGACGCCACCTCGCCGCCGACCGTCACATCCACCACCAGGCCACCGGGGCTGCGCGTGATGTTGCCACCCGCCACGGAGACGCCGTGCACCTGCGCCAGGGCGGCGAGGCCCTCTGTCAGCTGCTCGACGTCTTCCACCGGAAGCGCACCGGGCACGGCCAGCGACAGCAACGCCCAGCGCGGCGTTGCCCCCATGGCGGCCAGGTCGCTGAGGTTCACGGCCAGGGCTTTGCGCCCGATATCGGCGGGCCGGCACCACGCGCGGGAGAAATGTACGTCCTCGACCAGCGCGTCGGTGGTGACCACGAGCCGATGATTGCGCCCCGGCTCGATCACCGCGGCATCGTCGCCCGGCCCGACCAGGATTTGGGCCCCGGGCCGGGGGAGGCGCGCCAGGATGCGCGCCAGCAGGGCATGTTCGCCCAGATCCGATACCGTCACGAAAGGGTGTCCCGCCTTGCCGTGTGGGGAGGGTTGCTGAACCTGCAAGAGCAGGTGGAGCCGCTGTAAGAGCCGCGCTTCAGGCTTCCTCTCCACGGAGGCATGCACACCACGCGGCTGTCGCAACTCGCTTGGTTTTAACGTTGGCTCAGACAAGCCTCCGGAAAACCATCACGAACAACGCAGGACTGGCTAGATCTTAGGGCCCAGAGCGGGCCGGGTCAAGGCTTGGCCGGCCGGGAGCAAAAATCGAGCGAAAACCTGCGGGCGAGCTCGAACGGCCCCGGCGGCCGCGACCAGAGCCGCCGCCTCGGACGCCGTCGCGGGTACGTCGGGTGGGAGCCCACGCACGACGCGGCCCGTCAGTCCCTCGACGATGACGATTGCGGCGAGGGCGCTGCCGAGCTTCGAGGGGTGGAACCCGTCGGGCCCGTAAAGGGCGAGCCCGGCATCGATGCGCCAGGCCTCGCGCCAGGCATCGCCGACGGGCAGGAGCAGGCCGCCCACCGCACGCGCCGCTGCCGCATACGACGTGCTCGTGCCGGGAAAGTCGGCACGGCGCTGGCGCGAGGGCCACACCATGTAGAGGGCCGTCGAGGCGCCGCTCTTCCGGATGTCGCGGTCGAAGCGCTTCGCGTACTCGACGAGCAACGCCCGGGACTCCATCAGGGCTGAGGGCCCCTGCTGGAGGATCACTGTGTGCCAGCCGCCCCGTGCAATCGCCGCGCGGGCCTCGCCGCGGCGCCAGTGGTCCTCGAGGCTCACATCCGGGAACGCAACCATCTCGCAGATGAGGGGGTGCCCCTCCGCCCTCGCGATGGCCGAGACGATGCCCGGAAGGTCGTTGGCGTAGGTCAGGCTGTTGCCGACGAACAGGACCCGAAGCGGCGTGGGCTGCGCGAACCCGATGGCGGCGGCCAGGAGGGCCAGCAGCACCGGCATGGTCGACATCATCGGGGCCGCCGCGGCGGGGTTTCGGGCACGGTTCGGGCCAGCTGCGGAGGGCGATTCAGTCCGCCAGGGCCAGGGCCTGGTCCACGATCCGCTCGAGGGCCGCGGTCCGCTCGGCGAGGGTGCCGGAGTCCGCGGCTTGCTGCTCGCGCGCCCGGAAATACTCGTCGGTGATGTTGAGCGCCGTCAGGATGGCCAGGGCCACCGTGTCGGCCGATGGCGCGGCGAGGGCGGCCTTGTGCAGCCGCGAGTCCACGTGCGCGGCGAGGCGCTGCACGTAGGTGGCGTCCAGGCTCGTCTTGATCGGGTACTGCTGGCCATGAATCTCGACGGTGACGACTTTGAGATCCCGCATGGTGCCCTCAGGCGTGGCTCCGGAATCGGAGCAGCCGCAACCCGCTAGAGGTTGAGGCCATCCAGCTGCTGCAGCATCTCGGTGACACGCGCCCGGATCAGGTCCCGCTCCTCGCGCAGCGTCACGGCCTCGGCGGAATTCCCTTCGGCGTCGGCCAGCCGGGCCTTGAGCCCCTCGACCTCGTGCTGCAGCTTCGCGTTCTCGTCGCTGATCCTGGCCTGCTCGTTCTTGAGCCGGCCGATCAGGCTCACCAGCGTTTTGATTTTCTCTTCGAGCCGATCGATCGGCTCCAGTCCTGCCGCGCTCTTCGTGGCCACGTCCACCTCAATCCCAGAACTTCAGAAACCCCAGAACTTCAGAACCCCAGAACCCCAGAACCCGGGATCCCCTACCGCCTGACCGCGCCGAGCTCCGAGGTGAGCAAGTCGACTACGGCTGTCGTGGCCGCCTCGACTTCGGAGTCGGTGAGCGTGCGCTCGAGCGACTGGAACGTGAGGCGAAGCGCCAGGCTCACCTTGCCGTCCGGGATGCCCTTCCCCTGGTACCGATCGAATTCCGTCACTCCGACCAGCGTCGACGGAGCTTTGGACCGAATGGTGCCACGAACCGTGGCGGCAGACAAGGATTCGTCGACCAGCATGGCGATGTCTCGCACGGCGGCGGGGAAGCGCGGCAGCGGCGTCGTCATGCGCGCCGGTGCGACGGCCGCCGAGAGTGCATCGAGGTCGCATTCCGCAACGTAGACGACGTCGTTCGCCGGCAGATCGTGTGCATCGCCGATGGCCGCCTGAAGTTGCCCCAGCCAGCCGATGCTGCGATCCCCGCTGACGAGGACTGCCGCGCGTCCCGGCACGAGCACCGCCTCGGCCACGGAGCCTTCCGCGGGGGCACGCGCCGAGATCTCCACGTCGAAGAGCGAGGCCAGC
Source organism: Acidobacteriota bacterium (assembly GCA_020851565.1). Taxonomy (GTDB): domain Bacteria; phylum Acidobacteriota; class Vicinamibacteria; order Vicinamibacterales; family UBA2999; genus VFZN01. Next base: position 6,428 of record JADZCN010000007.1, read on the forward strand.
TGCTCGACCACGCCCTTCATGTCGAAGAAGTCCACGTCGCGCCGGCCGCCGCTCCAGTGATCCGGTGTGGCCAGCCCGGTCCACGCCAGCCCGATGGCGCGTGTCTCGCCGCGCGCCGAGAACCGCGTGCCGATCTCGAAGAGCTGGACGTCGCGTCGGCCATGGCGCCGGTTGTGGCTCACGGCGCCCACCAGCCCTGGCACGAGGCTCGGGCGCATGACGGCAAATTTCTCCGACAGGGGGTTGGCCAGCGCGACCGGGGCCTCACCGCCCTGGAATGGCTCGGCGTGGCGCGCCTCGATGAACGCAAAGCTGATGGCCTCCGAGAACCCCGCGGCCAGCGCCACGCGCCGCGCCCGGGCGTCGCGCGCGATGCGCGGATCGGACGGTGCCGGCGCCTGCTGTACTCCAGGGAAGGTGGCCGGCAGGTGCTCGAAGCCATGGTGCCGGCCGATCTCCTCGATGAGGTCCACGTCGCGGTGCATGTCCACGCGCCACCCGGGGGCCACGACGGACCATCCGCCGGGCACGGGCTCGACGCCGAAGCCGAGCGCTTCGAGGATGCGCACGATCTCGGCATCCGGGACGTGCATGCCGAGCAGGCCCTCCACGCGCGGCTGGGCCAGAAACAGCACGGCCGGCTGGTGCCGGGCGGGGTAGACGTCGAGGAGCGGGCCCGCGGTGCCGGCGCCCAACTGCGACAGCAGCTCGCAGGCGCGCGCCATGGCCACGGCCGGCGCCGTGAGGTCGGCGCCGCGCTCGAAGCGCATCGAGGCCTCCGTGCGCAGTCCGAGGGCGCGGCTCGTGGCGCGGACCGACTGCGGCTTGAACCAGGCCGACTCGAACACGATGCGGCGCGTGGACGCCGACACCTCGGACTCGGCGCCGCCCATCACGCCGCCGATGGCGCTCGCGCGCTCGGCGTCGGCGATGACCAGCATGTCGGCCGCGAGGGCGCGCGGCTTGCCGTCCAGCGTCCTCAGCGTCTCGCCGGCGCGCGCGCGGCGCACCACGATGGCCGGGCCCGCGAGCCGGGCGTGGTCGAACGCGTGCATCGGCTGCCCGAGCTCGAGCAGGACGTAGTTGGTGATGTCCACCACGTTGCTGATCGGTCGCACCCCGCAGGCATTCAAGCGGTCGGCCATCCACGCGGGGGAGGGGCCGATGGTGACGTCGGCCACCGCGCCGACGTAACGAGCGCAGAGGTCCGGCGCCTCGATGGAGATGCGGATGGGCGGGGCCGCGGCCGGCGAGGGTGATGCCCCGGCCTCCGGCCACGCGGAGTGCGGCGCGCGAAACGGCAGCCCGTACACGACCGCGATCTCGCGTGCGATGCCGGCCACGGACATGCAGTCGGGCCGGTTCGCCGTCACTTCGAAGTCCATCAACGCGTCATCGCTCATGGGCTCCAGAGCCTCGAGCGGCAGCCCGCGCAGCGACAGCTTTCGGCCGATGGCCTCGGCCGGCTCGTCGATGTCGACGAATTCGCGAACCCAGGAGAGCAGCACCTTCATCGGCCGAATTGCTCCAGGAAGCGCAGATCGTTCTCGTAGAAGAGACGGATGTCCTCGACCCCCCACTTGAGCAGCGCCACGCGCTCGATGCCCATCCCGAACGCGAAGCCCGTCACCTCGTCCGGGTCGTAGCCCACGTATTCGAACACCGCGGGGTGCACCATGCCGCTGCCGAGGATCTCGAGCCACCCGGTGCGCTTGCACATGGGGCAGCCCTCGCCGCCGCACCGGATGCAGCGGATGTCCACCTCGGCGCTGGGCTCGGTGTACGGGAAGAAGCTCGGCCTGAATCGCACGAGCGGCGCCTGCCCTGAACGAGCGCTCTCGTCTCCGCGAGTCGCAGGGCCGAAGAGCGCGGCCGCCATGGAGGTCAACGTGCCCTTGAGATCCGCCAGCGTGATGCCTCGGCCCACGACCAACCCCTCGACCTGATGGAACATCGGCGTGTGGGTGAGATCCAGGTTGTCGCGGCGGTAGACCGGCCCGATCGCGACGAGCCGCACCGGCGGATCGTGGCGCTCCATCTGGCGGATCTGCATCGCCGATGTGTGGGTGCGCAGCAGCGTCAGCGGCTGCGGCGCCCGCGGGGCGAGCCCGCGCGTGGGGGGAGCATAGGACGCCGGGGTCAACGGGTTCGCGAGGTAGAGCGTGTCCTGCATGTCGCGCGCAGGATGCTCCGCCGGCATGTTGAGGGCCTCGAAGTTGTGGTAGTCGTCCTCGATCTCCGGTCCCTCGAGCACCTGGTAGCCGAGGCGGGAGAAGATGGCGCCGACCTCTTCACGGACGAGGCTGAGCGGGTGTCGGCAACCGAGGCGCGGCGCCCGGCCGGGCAGCGTGACGTCGACGGCGCCGGCGGGTCGGCGCGTGGCCGACAGCGCGGCCTCGCGGTCGGCAAGGGCCACCTCGACGTGTTTCTTCAGCTCGTTCGCACCGCGACCCAGCGCCTTCTTCTGGTCGGGCGTCGCCCTGGCGATGAGGTCCATGAAGGCGGCCACCCAGCTGCCGCTGCGCGCCATCCATCGATTGCGCAGCTCCTGCAGGGCCGCGGCCGACGCCACGCCGGCCAGTTCCTCGTCGAAGATCGCCCGCGCGCGGTCCGTGCCAATGGATGGATCGATCGTCGTCATCGCCCGAGATGATACAGAAAGGGCCTCGAGATCACCTCTCGAGGCCCAAGGGGACTTGGGACTTGGGGCTTGGGACTTGGGCCCCTGAGTCCTGGCAGTTCCTCAGGTCCCAAGCCCCAGGTCCCAAGTCCCTAGGCCGTGGCCGCCTTGACCTTGTTGACGAGCGCCGTGAACGCGGAGGGCTCGCGCGCGGCGAGCTCGGCCAGGCTCTTGCGATCCAGCTCGATGCCCGCGGCCTTCAGCCCGCGCATGAAAACGCTGTAGGTGGTGCCGTTCTCGCGCGCGGCGGCGTTGATGCGCACGACCCAGAGGCTGCGGTAGTCGCGCTTCTTGCGCTTGCGGCCGACGTAGGCGTACACGCCCGCCTTCTCCGCGGCCTCCCGCATGAACTTGTAGAGCTTGCTCTTGTTCTGGAAGTAGCCCTTCGTGAGCTTCGACAGCTTCTTGCGCTTCTGACGACGGACGACTCCACGCTTGACGCGCGGCATGATGGCTCCAGTCGCGAATGGGGGCCCGCACGGCGGCGGGACTTGCGGTCAGCGACGCCTTGTCGTGACCTGGTGCGTGGTGCCGCGGCGGAAGGGCCCCATTGACGCGAGCCGCGGCGCACCCCGAGGGAAGTCAGAAGTGAGAAGTCAGAAGTGAGAAGCCAATCGCATCTCGCTCCTGTCGCCTCAGTCTCTCGTTCCCTGCTCCTTACTTCTCACTTCTCACTTACTTGTACGGCAGCATCCGGTTCAGCTTCGGCGCGTCGGCGTCGGCGACCACGGCGGTGCCGCGCATCTGCCGCTTGCTCTTCGTCGTCTTGCTCGTGAGGATGTGGCGCTTGAACGCCGCCGCCCGCACGATCTTGCCGCTGCCCGTCTTCTTGAACCGCTTGGCGGCTCCACGATGTGTCTTCAGCTTCATGATCCGCTCTTCACTTCCTCGGCTTCGG
>JADZCN010000008.1 GCA_020851565.1 Acidobacteriota bacterium
ACAATCAGGCTTCGTTCGCGAGCGGGAATAACTCAGTGGTAGAGTGCGACCTTGCCAAGGTCGAAGTCGCGGGTTCGAATCCCGTTTCCCGCTCCAGCCTTCGCTCCGCGGACGCTGGCGAAGGCTGTCCGCCCCAGCGCCGCAGGCGCGACGGCGGGCCCCTCCGCCGCGTCCTTCGAGCAGCGGCTGGCCAGCCAACGTCCCTCAATCGGCGCCGTCGCCAAGTGGTAAGGCAGAGGTCTGCAAAACCTCCATCCCCGGTTCAAATCCGGGCGGCGCCTCCAACTTTTCCAGGAAATCTCGCCGCTTTCGCCCGGTGCATCTGGTACGGATCGCGCGATTGTCCCTAAACTGTCCCCATCACCATGAGCGTACCGCCCGCTGAGTACCGCTACGACGTTGCGTTTTCGTTCCTCAGCCAAGACGAGAGTGTTGCCCGGGACCTGAACAACCGCCTCACCGGGCGCCTTGAGACGTTCATCTATTCGGATGCAGAGCGCCAAGCGACGATCGCAGGAACTGACGGCGAAGAGACGTTTGGGCAGGTGTTCGGCGAGCAGGCGCGTACGGTCGTCATCTTGTACCGCGAGGGGTGGGGCAATAGCGGTTTCACAGCCGCTGAGTCCACGGCGATTCGAAATCGGGCGTTCAAGTTCGGCCACGACTTCCTGACGCTCATCCCGTTGGGCTCGCCGCCCACGACGCCGGTCTGGTTCCCCAGGAACCGGCTTTGGATCGGATTGGAGCAATACGGACCAGCGCACGCAGCGAGCGTCATCGAGTCCAGAGCGCGAGAGGCGGGCAGCACTGCTCGTCCCGACTCGATCTCGGACTTGGCCGAACGCATGAAGCGTCTGTTGGCCGCGCGGAAGCGCCGTGCCGGGCTCCTCGACTCTATGGAGGGGGTGGAGGCTGCACGCGAGTGCTTCACGCAGCTCAAGGAGGAAGTGGCTCGGGCGGCGGGGGAAAGCAGCGGCCTGGTGATCCTCGAAAAGTCGACGAATCCTGACGTAGTGGGCCTCCGTTGTCACCGGTACACTGCCACCTTCGCTTTCCAACTGGCCCACGCGAACACGCTGAAAGGTGCGGAGTTGCGCCTGGCTTGGTTCAAGGGGGGGAGCCGACCTCTTCGGCCCCCCGCAGAGACCTATGCCTTCGACGTGGACGGTGAGGAGGTCGGCTGGAGGGACCCGTCGAACCCGCGCCATGAGTTGCTGACGGCCCGGCGGTTAGCGGATCAGACCGTCAGACGTCTACTATTTCGGCTTGAGGAATCCGATCAAGATGATTGACCGCTTTGCCGATCCGTCGGCGCTGTGGTGGTGAGCCCCGAGAGGCGCTCCGCCGCGGTCTTCAGATCCCCATCGCTGACGATGTTGTAGCGCTCAAACACCGACCGGGTCTTGTGCCCGGTGAGTCGCATTGCTACGCGCTCAGGCACGCCTCGCCGCACCATGTTCCGAACCGCCGTGCGTCGGAGGTCGTGCGGGATGCGGCCAGGGCACCCAGCCTCCACGCACGCGGCCTTCCACGCCTTCGTGAACGACGTAATGCGCCGCGGTTCCTGCTTCCCGTCTCGCCCCTTCGCGACCATCCGGGCGAAGACCCACGGCACGATCTGGCCCGCCTTCTTTCGCGCTTCGTGCTCCACCTGCCGGGCCTTCAGGAGCGCGCGCAGGTCGTCGGTCATGGGGAACACGCGGCCCTCGCCATTCTTCGTCGTGCCCGGGTCCAGCCGGACTTCGCCTGCCTCGAAGTCAACCTGCCGCCACTCCAGGGGCAGAATCTCCGACGCGATGCGCCAGCCCGTGATGTAGGCGAACTCGACCACAGGCCGAATCGGTTCGGGCAGGTGCGCGAGGACACTGGCGAACTGGTCGGGCTCGAAGAACCCCGTCCGGACGTTGTCCTCGCGGAGCAGTGGAATGTACGGCACGTGGAGCAGCTTGCCGGATTGCACGGCGAGCCTGAAGATGCGCTTCAGGATGGTCAACTCGCGGTTGATCTCGCCGTTCGAGACGCCGGAAACCGCGCGGCGTTGTTCAGGCATCCGGCGGACGGTCCCATCCCGAAGGGTGAGAGCGTAGGCTTTCCGCACGACTTCTCGCTCGGCCTGGCGCTGAGCGACGTAGGCGCGGACATCGACCGTGGTGATGGTCGCCAGGCGCCGGCCGCCGAAGTAGGGGAGCAGGTGTTTGTCGATGCGCCGCTCGACCTCATCCAGCGACCGCTTACGGTTGACGCGGTAGTCGTTGATGACGTCCGCGGCCGCTTCCTCGAAGCGAATCCGCCCGATCTTCGGCGTCACCGGGATCCCGTCCGCGACAGCGCCCTCCCGGCGCCTTAGCAGGTCGCGGGCGTCGCCCTTCTTGGTGCTGCCTGAGCTTTCCTCGTATCGCCGGCCGCTGCGGTAGTACCGAATCCACCAGATGCGGCCACGTTGACGAATCTCTCCCATGGCTGGCCTCCCTCGTCAGTGAGCTGTCGGGGTGTCGCCGACAAGCGCCTCCTGAAGCGCGTCCAGGTGGGCGCGGCAGTCCTCCATGACGTAGGCGAGCCCTTCCCAGAACTCGACGGGCTGCTCCAGGGTTTCCGAGTCCGGGGCAGACGCGCATTCGAGTACGCCCTGGGCGAGCGCCTGAAGGGCCCGGAGCCTGGTGAAGTGGGACTCGATGTCGAGGGGAAGCGGACGTGGACGAGCCGACATGGCGGACCTCCTGCAGGTCCGGCGGGTGCCTGCTACACTGCCGGCAGGCCCCTCACCGGTGACACGGTGAACGGGCTCAGGGCCGCTTGCGCGCGTGACCGGCGCGCTTGTGGCCCGTCTTCTTCAGCACGCCCCGCTCGAGCAACCAGGCGCGAATCGCGCGCCGCACCTGCTCGGACACCAGGACGCCGTCGCGCTCCTGGACGGACCGCAGCCCGTCAAGCAGTTCGACGTCGATGCGGAACGTCGTGACCCGGCGCGTGGGCATGCTGCGCGTAGTCTAACGTATTACGAAGTAGTCCTGCAAGGCGGACTCTTCACGCCTGTGCAGGGCGCTGCGTGACCGTCTGTCGACGGCGCCCGTCGAGAAACAAGTCCAATCGCTGTTGATGTTCTTCGGCCGACGCGAAGGCGGTGGCGACCAGGTTTCCGCGCCCTACTTGGCCGCGTCGAACTTCCTCTCTGCTTCTCTAATTTCGTTGCGTAGGCGTTCGCTGAGAGCTGCCTCGTCAATATGGCCATTTCTGATGTCGGCGACTATTAGCTGAATGATCTTCCTGCGCGGCGTCCTGATCGGCTCGCATTCTCGGTACAACGTTCGCGCCAAGTCCAGAAGTTTCGCAGCCGACAACTCACAAATGTCAACGTGCATCGCCTGCGCCAGGCGATTCGGAACGTCACCAGGTACGCTGTCGTCCAGCTTCAGACCGAGTTCAATCGCCCTGAACTCGGGGAGCAGCATGTAGTCGACGTTGTCGAGACTCGTACCGTTCGCTCCCAAGCCTGAGATCACAGGATCGAGGTTCGATCGATCATCGGCGATTCGGTAGACTGAAAGCGTGCAGCCGGTTGTTCGGAGGTCCGTGAGTACATCTCCTGGAGGTTCCCCTTCGCCCAGCCATGTGCGGCCACTGTCGGGAATCCAGCGCCGCTGAGTCACCTTACGGAGTAGGAAGGGCATCCTTCCCAGCCCGAAGCTCGGTGATCAGCCGCTGTATTTCACGACGCAAGACTGGAATGGGTTCACGCCCCAACGCCTGCTCAAGTGAATCCAGAGCTCTCGGGTCCTCCAAGTTCTCCAATGCCAGTAGGGCGCTATCGCGAATCGTCGCCCTTGCGGAGTGCAGGCAGCGCTCGAACAGCCACAACCGTGTGGCATGAGTATCGGCGTCGTGAATCTTGCTTAGTAGCCTCAGGACTTCTCCAGAAGGTTCAACTGGAGCCTCGTCGCCCGCAATGATCGCAACAAGGTTCGCGGTCACATCGTCGGCGGGATACCGAGAAAAGAATCCCCGAAGCCTCGCACCGAGTTGACTCGCCACGCCATCCTCAAAGAGTTCATCTCGTGCTGAGAGGATTTCTGTCGCAAGTTCCCGGAACAGTTGCTCGGACGCATGATTCGTCGCCGCGGTCGTCCTAACCGTGTCAGCACTCCAGTAGTCCGAGAGCGCGTTTCGCCACGCTCGGTCGGCGGCCGTGGAAGCCGCCAGCAATCTAAGCCACAGAGCAACTGCTGGCCTTCCGGAAACGGCCGCCGTCGCCTCAGTCATTACCGGTTCGGCCTCCACCAGGGCCGTCGCTGTGTCGCTCGATACGTCGGACCTCAGAGTACCGGCGTCGATAGTGGCTGATTCTGAGCTGTTCATGGTGTATCGCCACTCTCCGCTATCTCCCGGGCGAGTATCAGGAGTTCGGCGAAGACATGAAGGCACTGTTCCCGGGTTAGTGCTTTGTTAAAGCTCGGAGAAGTGTTGACGTCCAATTCAACTCTTGCTGAATACTGCGGCTCGACCAATTCCGTGTGGGCGACAATTGCCTGGACGCCCTGCTGTAGGACTGCGAGGACGTTGAATCGTCCGCGACTCCATCTTGAGAGGCGATTGATGTCAAGACCATCAAGCACACTCGACTTCCGAGGGCGATTGATCTGATAGGTGAAATCAGATGGCGGTGGATTTCCCGTGCCGATTGTTACGGGCACATACGCTTCGAGCCGCTCAAAAGCCGCCTGTGGGGTCTCTTCGGGATGAAAAAGGATCGCGCCAAATGCCAGCCGAGCGGCGGACGGACACGTTGGGAGCGTGAACCATCGTTCAGCAAGCTCTTTTACGAGCGTCAGAGAGTCCTCCAGCACCCCGATGTTAGGAGGAATCCTGGGCACGTCGGTGCCTTCGGCCTCTGGGGCACGAAGTCTCCACTCGATACGAAGAGGGGATACGGCCAGCTCAAGGGCTCTGCCATCACGCGTCCCAACCCGCAGGATCTCCGCGCCGAGTTTCTTGGTGATGACAGTCTCCGCCGGTATCCCAGCGACGCTGTCCCACCAGTCATCAGATTCGAACGGCTCTGGTGCCGGAAAGAATGTGAGCCGTGCAGACTCGACGAGCCACTCTTGAACGGGGAATTGATTCATCTCGTGTTCCGTTTCCGGACCGCGCTCGACAACAAAGCGAGGACCGGAGGCTCTGCATATAGTATCCAGATCCGGTCACTTTGATTCTGTCGGACCGGCGAGGCATCAGACGGTCGCTGCCTTGGGCCGTGACTGCCCTGCGGTTCCAGCCTATGCTGATGTCCTCGCCCCTCCCGCCGCCGGCTATGACGGGTCGCCTCCTGCAGAAAGAATGCAGGAACGTGAAGTCAGCTCGGCGGCCGGTTCATCAGGCGGCAACCCCAACCGCGCGCCGCAGGTGGGCCGCGATGCTCCGGTAAGCCCTCGCCTCGAACGGAGCGGGCCCGCTCGGAGACACCCGCGCCTCGACCGCCTCCCGGATGGCCGCCCGTGTCTCCGGCGTCACCAGGACCGGCCAGCCCGGCGTGTCGAAGGGCGGCTGCGGGAAGCTCAGGGCCGCGCGGAGCAGCTCCGCCTCCATGCCCTCGCCCCGTCGCGCGGCTGCGACGAGTACCTGCTGCCGGTAGATGGGGTCGATGCCCGCGAGCAGTTGCGCGAGCTGCTGGTGCCGCAGGGCTTCGACCGCGTCGCGGGCCGGCGTGGAGAGGCGCGCCAGCTCATTGTCGATGGACTGCCCGATCTGCGCCTCGATGCGCGTCGCGAGCCGCTCGGCCTCCGCCGCCGCGATGAGCACTTTCTCACTGGCCGCGCGGACGACGGCCTGGAGGCCGGCCGGCGTGTACTGACCGCTGCGGACCGCGTCGTCGAACTTCCGCTTCCGCTCGTCGAGCAGATCCGCGGCGTGCTCGGCCGCGGCCACCGCCCCCGGCACCTCGTCGCCCAGCTGCGACTTTACCAGCTGCGCCTCCAGGCGGAGCCCCTCGCCGCCCTCGACCGTGAAGCCCATGTCCGTTGTCGCCATCGTCATCACTCCTGTCTGGTCATCTGCCCACCCGGTGGTCGTCCCCTCGTCCTCGGGCCCCCCTCACCAGCCCGTGAGCCGGCTCACCTGTCCTCCGGCCCGCTTCGCCCTGAGCGCCTCAAGCAGCGCACCCGCCGCCGCATTCGCCACGTCGTCGTGCGACCGGGGCGGATGGTCGATGAGGTCGCGCCCGCTCGGGCCCGTCCGCCGCTCCAGCGACGTGAGCTGCTTCAGCAGCCGCGGATGGTCGAGCAGCTCCACCTGGCCGCTCGTGATGAGCGGCAGGCAGTCCCGATACAGGTCCGCCTTCGGCCGCTCCGACGGTTCGTAGCGGATGCCGTGGCGCTGGAACTGCTCGGCCGGCCAACTGCCCGCGTAGCGGTCCCCGCGCACGATGGGCACCCGATAGGCCCGCAACCGCTCCGCGAAGTCCTGCACGACGGCGGAGGGCGCGAAGGGCGGCCGCACCTCGCGCACCAGGTCCAACACGGCCACGTCGTGCTCGCCGCGCCGCTCGCCGTGCGCGATAGCGCACGTCATGCTGTCCTGGCCGCTCCCGCCCGCCGGGTCCACGAACGCGCGGTAGGCGACGCACCGCTGGGGCGGTAGCTCCGTCCGGTCCGGGCTCACCACGGCCCGCACCGTGTCAGGCGACAGGAACGTCTCCACGTCGCGCCGGAACTCCGCGAGATACTCCGCACGGGCGGCCGCCTCGTCCTCCTCCAGGGCCGCATCGACCACGGCCTGGGGCAACTCCGGGTTCATCGTGCGCGAGGGTGCCTGCCACACGAGCACCGGGGCGCCGTCCTGGCCGTAGTGCCGCTCGAAGGCCCGCCACAGCTCGCCCTTCCGCGCGTAGGGGGACGACAGCGCGATGAGCAGCGCCCCCGGGATGGTCGCCATCGCCGGCCGGAGCGCGTCGAGGATGTGCTTGTCCGGGTTCGCCGCGTCCTCACCCGTCTCCCAGAAGGCAACCTCGTCGCAGAGGGCGGTGACCACGGTGTAGCCGCGCACCGCGCGGTAGCTCGCCGTGTGAACCGCGATGACCACACCCGTCGAGAGCGTGATGGCCTCCGCGGTGCGCGCGACCACGAGCGCGTCCAGCCAGGGCACCGACCGGAGCAAGCCGTCGATGTAGCGGAAGACGACCTTGGCCTGCCGCCGGTCCGCGGCCAGCACCATGACCACCGGCACTTCCCCTGGCGCGAGGCGCGGATAGGCGACGAAGCACGCCGCCCACACGGCCAGGAACGCGGCGACGCGGGACTTCCCGCCGCGGCGCCCGATCACCATCCAGGCTTCGCGTGCAGGGCGCGTGGGCAGCGTTTGCCGGCCCGTACAGGCGCGATAACACTCGGCCTGGGCCTCGGACATGGGGAGCCCGTACAACGCCGCCAGAAACGCCCGCCAGGCGTCCCAGGACGGGCCCGCGAAGTGCCGCGCGAACACCTCGTCGAAGGCGTCGAGGACGGTCCGCGTCGCCGTCGCCGTGCTCACGCGCAGTCCTCCTGCTCGACACGCTCGACGTAGATGCCCTCAGGGCGCCCCTTCCGATCCACGCCGACCTCCAGTCGGACGAGTTCACCCGGTTCGAGGGCGCCCGCCTCGCAGTTGCGGCCGGCGACGAAGAGATCCTTCGTGCGTCCGGGCACGCGGACGAATCCGAAGTTCTGCCGGTCGTCGGCGCGCCAGAAGACGCACCGGCCCACGAGCTGCTCACCGAGCTGATAGTCACTCCCCGCCATCACTCCCTCCGTCGTTGTCCTGTCCCGCCGTGTCCACGCGGCCGGCGAGCCACTCGGCCGGCGAGGGCAGGCGACGCGCCCGCCGCTCGAAGCCGAGCAGCTGCACGAGGCGGACGAAGCGGTCGAGCGTGTGGAGGTAGACCATCGTCGCGCTCCGCGTCTTGCCCTTGCCGGTCAGCGTGCCCTGCTCCAGCAGGTTGTCGCCCAGGGCGGCCAGAATCACCTCGACGCGCGCGGCCTCGCGCACGGCGCCGCGCTTCAGTGCCGTCAGCTCGTCCTCGCCGCCCAGGTCCGCGGTGATTTCCCTCACCTGGGCCTGATGCCACGCGATGATGTCGGGCTCGTCCATGAGGCGCTTCGACCGCAGCCCGGTCTTGAGGGCGAGGGCGTTGCCGGGTGCGGCGCGCCCGTTGGGCAAGCGCCCCGCACCGCGCAGCCTGGTCACCGCGGCCTTCGCGGCCGCCCAGAGTTCCGGGTCAACCGCCGGCAGTTGTGCGGACGGCGTCGGCGCCTCGACGTCGGCTGTCTCCGTCGATGGTGGTGTGGCGGTGTTCACAACCTCTACGCCCTCGATTCGCCCCGTGTTTTCCGTGTCCAACTCGCACTCCTGTCCCTGCACTGTCCCCGGGTGGCACCCTCAGCGTGTATTACGTAGAACAACGTAATGCGCTCAGACCGTTTGACCTCGCAGCTGTGGGGGAGAGCACCCCAACCGCCGCCCGCCATCGGTGAACGCCACGTCGCCCGTGTCCATGCGCCCGCAGTAGTGGAGCAGCGCCACGAGGTGCGGCTTCAGCCGCCGAAGCCGCCGCTCGTCTGCTGGGGTGAGGGCGTTGGCGGGGCCGACGACGAGGTCAGGACCGTCACGGCGGACCTTGATGCCGCGGGCTTCGAGGTCGAGGAGCAGCACGTAGGCGGGGGCAGGGACCGAGAAGCCGCCGCGAAGGACCACGAGCGGGTAGTCAGTACCGACGGGCATCGGCCATCTCCTGACGCGCGCGCGCGCGTATAGCGGTTTTCGTGTCCTCTATGTTGTTGTTGTCCTGTATGTGTGTGTGATCTCTCATAGCGGACATACCGGACACGGATTCCGCTACGGGGGAGGGTGATGCCGGTATGTCCCCGATGGCGAGCGGGCGGTGCCACACCCATCGCCCGCGCGAGCCGAAGCCGACGCGCTCGATGCGGATGCCCATGCGGCGCGCCGTGCGTCGCATCGTGCGCTCGTGGATACCCTGGGCCTCGCCGGCCTGCTGGGCCTCGCGGGCAGGCATCGGCCAGGCCGACGCATCCGCGAGCAGCTCCGCGATGACGGCCTCCGCGTCGGTCTGCTCGTCGCGGTCAGGCCCCGTCTGCGGGCCCGCGAGCAGCGTCTCGACGTCGATGGCGACGGGGGCCCCGTCCCAGACGAGCCGGCCGTCGGCGAGCGTGTACGCCAGGGCCTCGGGCGGCCGCGACAGGTTGCTCTTGACGGGTGCCAGGATGCGCCGCTCGCTCTGTGCGGGGTCGGCGGCCACGGCCAGGACGATGCGCGCCGCCGCCGTGAACGCAATCGAGCCGGCCGCCCGATAGAGGGCGGGCCGCTGCGTCGATTTCCCCAGGTGCATGACGCCACACACGGCGACACCCCGACGCTCGGCGAGCGCGGCCAAGGGCGCCAGCAGCCCGCGCACGTCCGCGTCGCGATGCGTGTCCACGCGGCCCGTGTAGGCCGACAGCGGGTCCACGGTGAGGATGCGCGCGCCGGTCTGGTCGAGGGCGGCCTCGATGGCGTCCACATCGGACAGCAGGACCGGCCGCTCGGCGTCGCCGCACCGCAGCACGGCGAGGTGGTGGACGCGCGTCACGTCGGCCCCGAGATCATCGAGTCGCGGGCGGATGGTGTCGGCGAGCCCGTCCTCAGCGGACAGCATCAGCACGTTGACGGGTGCGCTGCCGGCTGCGCCATCCGGCCACGGCCGGCCCGTGGAGGCCCGCGCCGCGATGTCGCACGCCAGCCAGCTCTTGCCCAGCCCCGGGTCGCCGACCAGCAGCGTGATCTTCCCGGCGGCGAGGCGGCCCGGCCAGAGCCATGCGACCGTCTCGGGCTGCACGTCTGCCAGGCGGGTCAGGACCGGGACGATGGGAGGCGCCAGCGGCTGGCTCATGCCGCGCTCCTCACGCTGTCGGGCGCCGCCTCCGCCTCAATGGCCTGGCGTTCCTCGGCCAGCGTCCGGCCGGAGACGGCGGCGCGGACCTGCGCGCGCAGGTGCGCGTTCGTGTCGCGCAGGCGGGTGAGCGCCTCGTCGCGGGCCCGGATGACCGCGACGGCGGCCTGCAACGCCTCCCGGTAGGCGTCGCGCGCCCGTCGCGCCGCGGCGAGCTCGCGGACGAGGCGCACGACGAGGGCCGCGGCCTCCGCCGTGGTCACTGCATCACCTCGATGCTCTTTTGGATGAGCGCATCCAGGTCTGCGCGCCGGATCCAGATGCGCCGCGCCCCCTCGAACCGCACAACGGGGAGCAGCCCGCGGGAGATGAGGTCCCGGATCGACGTGGCGGGGATGCCCAGGTCGAGCGCGGCCTGGGCGACCGTCAGGAGGCGGGCGCCCTCGCGCGCTGGGCGCGGACTGCGATGCCCTCGGGCGGTAGGTGTGGTCGTCGTGCTCATGCGGGCAGCATCAAACAGGAGTGGTCGCCTCGTCGATGCCTATGTGATAATTCAGCGATAATGCGATTGCCTCACGCCGACGACTATCTGGAATCCGACCGTCGCATCGTGACGGGTTTGGCCTTGGAGGTTGGGCCGGTTCAACTGATGGGAGATGCTCTGACGTTCTCGTCGACGGTGACGGCCCAGCCGGTGCCCACGGCGTCACTGCTGACGGCGTTTCTCCGCTTGCAGCACGCATCCCCCCGACAGGTGCTCAGGTTCGCGCAGCGTTGGGGCGACCTGCATCTGTGCCGGCACGGCGCCCCTCTGGACGTCTGCGGGGAGTCCCGCTGCCTGCATGAGCCGGTCCCAACGGCGGACGGGCACACGGAGCGCGTCAGCGACTGGCAGCTCTGGGCTGGCCGTTTCGCGGCCATCCTGCACCTGTGTCGGACGCTCGATGACGCGGCCACGGAATGGGACCGCGGCGTGGTGCGACGGGCGCTGGAGTGGTGGTCCCCAGGGCGCGCCGACGTGATGTGGCGGCCACCGGCGCGCCACGCCCAGCGGGTCAGGCGCGCCTACCTGGTGCTGCTGCTCAACCACCTGCTGACGCGCGCCCGCGTCCGTCGGGAGGTCGTTACCAGCCGGCAACGGATGGTAGTCGTGGAAGGGTCCCGCTGGCTCTTCGGGGCGCTGGTGACGCAGTTGGTCCAGGCGTGCGTCGGCGTGCGGTCGCTGGCTGTGTGCGCTGAGTGTGGAGCGGGCTTTACGGCCGACCGGCGGACTGCGAAGTACTGTCCGCGGTGCCGGGCGCGAGGCGTCCGACAGAAGCGCGCCATGCAGGCCCGTCGGGACCGGCTGCGAGCACTCGGCCAGACGAGCCGAGGCTCGCGTCTCGCGCGGCGCCGGGCTGTCCCTACGCTGTCCCTATCGCCAGAGGAATCCTCGTAATTCTCGGCGTTCTCGGAGAAGCGAAAGGTTGGGATTTCTCGAACGATTCCCGTAAGTGGTTGAAGGGAGAGGGGCCGGGTCGAGGGCCGCATCAGGTCTGCAAAACCTCCATCCCCGGTTCAAATCCGGGCGGCGCCTCCAATCCTAACTAGTTGAATCTGTAGCACTTGCGGATTTCTCCGCATCATCCCGCTCGCTCGATTTGGGAACACTTGGGAACAACTCGCGTTCAACATCCTCGATCGCTTTGCGGTGCGAGGCATCGACGACATGTGTGTAAATGTTGAGCGTCGTCGAGATGCTCGCGTGGCCCAGCTGCTCCTGCGCGATCTTGACCGGCACTTTGAGATCGTTCAGCAGCGACGAGTGAATGTGGCGGAACTGATACCACGTCACCCGTCCGAGCCCGGCGGCTTCAGCTGCGGGCTGAAGCACGTTGCGCAACAGCTTGGACTCGCGAAGCGGCGCGCCCATCCGGTTCCCGAACACGAGGTCCTCCGGCACCGTTCGAGTGGCCCGCAGCTTGTGTTCTTTGAGCAGCGAGATGACGTTCGGCCCCAAGGGGATCGTCCGCAACGCCTTCTGCGTCTTCGGCCGCCGGAACTGACCCTCGAACACCGACTCTCGGACGGCAAGCGTGCCGATCTCGAAATCGAGTGCCCGCCACCGCAAGGCCAGCAGCTCTCCAATCCGAAGTCCTGTTGCAGCGATGAGACTCACCATCGTGCGATGCGGCTCCTGGAGCTCTCCGAGCAGCTTGGCGAAACCCGCGCCGGCGATTATTGTCGGACTCTCTTTCAACTCCTTCTGCGGAAACTTGATTCCGCGTGCTGGATTGACGGAGAGATATCCGTACTCCACCGCCGTTTCGAGAATGCCCGAGAGAAGCACCCAAGAATTCCGCACGGTCTGCCACCCTTGCCCTCGCCGGAACTTCTCAGCGACCCATTGTTGGACATCGATCCGACCGATGTCGCGCAATCGCCACGTTCGCCAATGGGGTAGCACGTGCTTCCGAAGGACGTTCGTGTACCCGTGTTGCGTCGAAAGCTTCAGCGTTGGGAAGACCAGTGTCTGGGCTTGATCCGCTTTCGTGGACATCTTCCGAAAGGTGGATACGATGTCCGGAATGGCAGATGCACCCAGTCGGCGCCCTCGCCGACGCTTCACGGATGAATTCAAGCAGCAAGCGGTTCGGTTA
>JADZCN010000009.1 GCA_020851565.1 Acidobacteriota bacterium
CACCTCGCGCGCGCTCGTGCAGGAGCTCGGCCGCGAGCCCACCTCCGAGGAGATCGCGCGGCGGATGGACATCCCGGTGTCCAAGGTGCGCAAGGTGCTCAAGATCGCGCAGGAGCCCATCTCGCTCGAGACCCCGATTGGCGAGGAGGAGGATTCGCACCTCGGCGACTTCATCGAGGACCGCACGGCCGTGTCGCCGTCGGAGGCGGTCATCAACCTCGACCTGAAGGAGCAGACCGAGTCGGTCCTGAAGACCCTCACCCCGCGCGAGGAGAAGGTCATCAAGATGCGGTTCGGCGTGGGCGACGGCAGCGAGCACACGCTGGAGGAAGTGGGGCAGAACTTCGCCGTCACGCGCGAGCGCATCCGCCAGATAGAGGCCAAGGCGCTCCGGAAGCTGCGCCACCCCTCGCGGAGCCGGAAGCTGCGGGCGTTCCTGGAAGGGCGATCCTGAGACCTGCCGGGAGAACAGCGAGGCGTGGTCCAGAGCCTCGCGCGTCGGGAGTGGCTTGGGCGTCGGGAGGGTTCGGCTGTCGGGAGGGGCTCAGCGTCGGGATTGTCCGGTTTGTGGCAGTCCCGAGGCTTCGTCCTCCCTCCCGCAGTTCCCCCCCGAGAGTCATCCCCTCCCGACACCGTCATGCCCTCCCGTCACTGTCCGTGAGGGCCCATAGCTCAGCGGTTAGAGCGGCCGGCTCATAACTGGTTGGTCCCTGGTTCGAATCCAGGTGGGCCCACTCCCTTCGCTGGAGAGTGCGGGATGCTGAGTGCGGGGTGCTGAGGGCGTGGTGCGAGGGCAGCGTGCGCCCCGGAACCGCGCTTCGCGGCCCCCCGGTGCAGCAATCTCCCCTACGCCGGGCGCGAATCTGCACTAAACTTGCCGCACCCGGCACCCCGCACCCGGCACCCAGCACTCTTCCCGATGCTCCCCGACCTCGAGCGCCTCATTCACCTCCAGGACATCGAAACGCGCGTCGGCGCAGCCCAGCGCATCGTCGCCGCGGCGCCGGAACGCATCGCGGCGCTCGACGCGAAGCTGGCCGCCGCGCGAGAGGGCGTGGAGGCCGCCAAGGCCGCCGTCGCCGAGAACCAGGCGGCGCGACGCACCGTCGACAAGGACCTGCTGGCCTCGCAGCAGCGGCTCGAGAAGTACAAGGAACAGTCGATGGCGGTGAAGACCAACACCGAGTTCCATGCCATGCAGCACCAGATGGCGGCGGTGAAGGCCGAGATCGACCAGTTCGAGAGCCGCACGCTGGAAATCATGATGCACGCCGACGAGCTCGCGGCCGCGCTGACGGCTGCCGAAGCCCGCCTGAAGGCAGACGAGGCGGCCGTTGTCGCCGAGCGCAGGGCCATCGAGGCCGAGCGCGCCGAAAGCGAGGCCGCCCTGAAGGCCCTGGCCGCCGAACGGGCGGCCCTGGTCCGGCAGATCAGCCCGCAGCTGGTCTCCACCTTCGAGAAGGTGGCGCGGGTCCGCAACGGCCAGGCCA
Source organism: Acidobacteriota bacterium (assembly GCA_020851565.1). Classification (GTDB taxonomy): domain Bacteria; phylum Acidobacteriota; class Vicinamibacteria; order Vicinamibacterales; family UBA2999; genus VFZN01. Next base: position 1,491 of record JADZCN010000009.1, read on the forward strand.
TGGCCCGGGCCGAGAAGGAGCGCTGCGTCGTGTGCCAGGTCCGCCTGCGCCCGATGATCTTCCAGGCCGTCGTCCGCAACGACGCCATCGTCCAGTGCGACTCGTGCCAGCGCATCCTCTACTTCGTTGCGCCGGCGCCAGGCGAGCACCCGTCCACGGCCGGCGCCTCAGAACCGCCGGCCGCCTCCAGCCACTCGTGATTACCGCGTATTTCGACGGCGGCGCGCGCGGCAACCCCGGGCCCGCGGGATGGGGCGCCTACGTCGTGGACGACAAGGGCGAGGTCCTCGCCGAGCTGCACGGGGCGCTCGGCCGCGCCACCAACAACGTCGCGGAGTACCACGGCCTCATCGCCGCGCTGCAGTGGGCGGTGGATCACGGCGTGCCATCGCTCCTCGTGCGCGGCGACTCGCAGCTGCTCATCGAGCAGATGCGCGGCAACTACCGCGTCAAGAACGAGGGGCTGCTGCCGCTCTACAAGCAGGCGTGCCTGCTGGTGATGCACATCGGCCACGTGCGCTTCGAGCACGTGCGACGCGAGCAGAACAAGGAGGCGGACCGGCTGTCGAACATCGGCATGGACCTGAACGGGTCTACGGCACGATGACGGCCGCCGCCATGCGGCCCGCACGCGGGCCGTCCCGCCGGTAGGATTCCAGCCACGCCGGGTGGCGGAACGTGCTCAGCCCGCACGCGTGGATGTTCTCCGCGCGCACGCCGGCCGCCACGAGCTGGTCCTGGTTCGCCTGCCAGAGGTCCAGGTGCCACCGCTCGCCCTGGCCACCGCGTCGAAACCATCGTGCGCGGGCAGCTTCGCTGTGTCCCGCAGCCGCGAAGTCGGCCACCAGCGCCTCTCCCACCTCGTAGTCGTCCGGCCCGATGCTCGGGCCAAGCGCCACCACCAGGTCCGCGGGCCGCGTCCCGAAGCGATCGGCCATGCGCGCGACCGCCGCCGTCGCCACCCCCGCACACGTCCCCCGCCATCCCGCGTGCACGGCCGCCGCCGCGCCGCTGCGCGCGTCCGCCATCAGGATGGGCACGCAGTCGGCGACGAGCACCGCGAGCACCAGGCCGGAGCGGTTGGAAACCAGGGCATCGCCCTCGGGCCTGTCCTCGGCGCGCGCGTCCTCCGGGGCGTCGCGCGGCAGCACGCGAACCACGTTGCCGTGCACCTGACGGACGCGCATGACGGCCCCGCGTACCGCCCCGACCGACGACGCCACCAGCGCCCACGCCTCGTCGCTGTCCCGCGCGACGGTGGATCCCGGGCCGGCACGATCACCTGAACCCAGCGGTAACGGCGGTTGCGCGCACGTAAACAGGTGTTGCGCCACCACGCCGAGCGGCACGCATCGGAGCACGTGCCCCCAAGTCTCGCGTTCCCAACGGAATGCGGCGGCCGGCGTGGGAGGAATTCCCGGAGCCGGGGGGTGCGCCCGTAAACCGCGGTTGTCGTCGTGCATCACGCCTTCCCGCCTGATCGCCCGAAAACGGGCGCTGCCAGCTGGTACCGCTCTTGATGCGGTGGGACGCGGGCCCACGACGAGGCCCGGTCACGAACGCTAACGGGCGTCGCGTCGCGCGGCGCCGGACTGGAGAGTCGCATCATGGTGGTCAAGATCACGCCGAACGACAAGGGAAGCCCCGCCGGCAAGCTGGCCGATGCCGAACTGCACTTCGAAGGAGGAGACCTGCAGGGCATGAAGCTCGTGGGCTTCGCCGTCTGGGAGCGCCGCACCGGGACCGGGCGCAATGTCACCTTCCCCGCGCGGGCCTACTCGGTGAACGGCGAGCGCCGCAGCTTCGCTCTGCTTCGCCCGATGGACGACTCGGGCAGCCAGGACCGCGTGCGCGACGTCATCCTCCATGCCTACGCCGAGTTCGAGGCGCAGGCCGCCGTCAGCAGTTGACTCGCCGGCCGCCGGCGGGTGCTCAGTTGCCGGTAGGCAGCAGGTGCCCGGCTGCGCGGGGGAACTCAGGGAGCGGCGGGGCACGTGGAGCTCCGCCGCCCCGCAGGCCCACGACGAAAGGTGGCGACCAGATGCCCTCAACTGATCATGGTCAGCAGCCGGGCGTTGTCCTTCGCGCGCTTCGGAGGCAGCGTCCACTCGGCGCGCGCGCCCTTCTCGAGCTCGGACCGGAAGAACGCCGCCTTCATGCCGCCGTCGATGATGTCCCACGGCAGCACCGCGTCGCTCGTGCGGTCGCGGTAGATGTAGAAGTCGCCGTCCAGCCCGGCCTCGCTCATCGCCTGGCGCCACTGCCCGCCGTTGCGCTCGGCCGCCTCGATGGCGGGCGCGATGCGGCGGTCGCCGAGCGACAGCAGCGCCTGGTAGTAGGAATGCCGCTCGCTCTTGATGTTGAAGTAGACGTTGTCGAGGCCCGACACCATGGCCCGCAGCCGCTTCATCTTCTGCTCGATGGCGTCGGACCGCTCCATCGCCATCCACTGGTAGGCGGTGCCCGGCTTGGGCACCAGCGGGTTCACGCTGCCGACGATGCGGCCGATGCGGCCGCGGGCGCGGGCGTGCTTCACCATCACGTCCCGCAGCCTCACGGTCAGGTCGCGGATGGCCACCAGGTCCTCGTCGGTCTCGGTCGGGAGCCCGATCATGTAGTAGAGCTTCAGGTTCTCGATGCCGCTCTCGAAGATCAGCTCGGCCGCCTCGAGGATCTCTTCGTTGGTCATCGTCTTGTTGATGACGCGCCGCAGGCGGTCCGAGCCCGTCTCTGGCGCGATGGTGAGCGTCCGCTCGCCGCTCTCCTTCAGCAACGACACGATCGTCGGCGTGAGGTCGTCCAGGCGGAGCGACGCCGGGCTGATGGAGTACCCCATCTGCTTCAGGCTGCGCAGGATGTGCTCGATCTCGGGGTGGTCGCACAGGGCGATGGACACCAACCCCGCGCGCGAGGCGTGGGGGCGCGCCTCCCGCGCCAGCTGCAGGATGCGATCGGCCGGAAACGCGCGAACCGGCAGGTAGTTGTAGCCGGCCCAGCAGAAACGGCACAGGTTCGCGCACCCGCGCACCACCTCCACCAGGAAACGGGACCCGAACTCGGTGTCGGGGGTGAAGATGCTGGTGGCGGGCGGGTCGCATGCTTCGGTGGTCTTGAGCGCGGCCTTCCGCACCGTCGCCGGCGCGCCCGTGCCCTCGCGCGGGACGTAGCGCGCAATCGTGCCGTCCGCGCCGTACTCCACGTCGTAGAACGAGGGCACGTAGAAGCCGCGCTCCCCGGTGAGCCGCCTCAGCGTCTCGCTCCGGGACGGCGTGCCGCAGGCCTCCACGAGCTGGGGGACCAGCACCTCGCCCTCGCCGGCGGCAATCACGTCCGCGAACGGCGCCAGCGGCTCGGGGTTCACGAACGTCACCGCGCCGCCGATCACGACCAGCGGGTAGGTGTAGTCGCGGTCGGCCGCCCGCAGCGGCAGGCCGGACAGGCGCAGCATCGTCAGGACGTTGGTGTAGTCCCACTCGAACGACACCGAGAACGCGAGCACGTCGAAATCGCGGACCGGCGTCTGGGATTCGAGCGTCACCAGGCGGGTACCGGACTCGAGCAGCGCCGCCAGCTCCTGCTTCGGGGGGAGCAGCACGCGCTCGCACACCGTGTCGGGCCGCTGGTTGAAGAGCCGGTAGAGGGTCTGGAACCCGAGGTTCGACATCCCCACGAAATAGGTGTTGGGGAATGCCAGGGCCACGCGCAACCGGTTGGCGTGCGGCTTGACGATGTAGCCGACCTCGCGTGAGAGGGTGCGCTGTGCGATATCGCGCTGTTGGCGGAAGTTCATCAACACATCAGGGGACCATCGAGCTGGCGCTCCACCGGCGCCGAAGCTCGCGGATCCCCTGGCTGTTTCTACTGTATCACCGCCCGGCCCGGCCGCCGGCGGGGGCTACCCCTCGCCCCGGCGCAGGAAGGCCGGCACGTCGAGCGGGTTGTTCAGCTCGAGGTCGTCGTGGCCGCCGGCGGCCCCCGTCCCAGGCGACTGGCCCACCGCCGGGGCCAGCGGCCGGCTGGGCGGAAGGTCCAGGCCCGGCCGGCGGGCAATGGTCAGCCTGGAGGACAGCGGCGGTGCCGGCTCCGGAGCAGGAGGTGCAGTGACGCCGCGGGCCGGCGGCGCGTAGGCGCTCATGTCCACCGGCGTCTGGAGCGTCGAGGCCGCCGGCATGGACCGGTCGGTCTTCACGTGGTCGAAGCCCGTGGCAATCACGGTGATCTTCACACGGCCCTGCAGCTGCGGGTCCACCACGGCGCCGAAGATGATGTTGGCGTCCTCGTGTGCGGCCTCCTGGATGATGGTGAGCGCCTCGTTCACCTCCATCAGCGCCATGTCGGGGCCGCCGGTCACGTTGATGATGACGCCGCGGGCGCCGTCCACCGACGCGTCCTCGAGCAGCGGGCTCGAGATGGCGCGGTTGGCGGCGTCGGTGGCGCGCGTCTGTCCCTCGGCCTGCGCCGTGCCCATCATCGCCACGCCCATCCCCGACATGATGGTCTTCACGTCGGCGAAGTCGAGGTTGATGAGCCCGGGCACCAGGATCAG
>JADZCN010000010.1 GCA_020851565.1 Acidobacteriota bacterium
ACCTGGAAGTACCCCAGCTGCATCCTGCAGGGGGACGACTCGGTGGGCGAGTTCTACTCGGTGGCGGTGACCAACAACTACCAGCAGGCGGACACCGGCACGAAGATGATCCACCTCGGGAAGAACACGCGCAGCACCATCGTCTCGAAGGGTATCTCGGCCGGCCGCGGCCAGAACACCTATCGAGGCGCGGTGAAGATCGGCAAGAACGCGCAGAACGCGCGCAACTACTCGCAGTGCGACTCGCTGCTCATCGGCGACCGCTGCGGCGCGCACACCTTCCCGTACCTCGAGATCAAGAACACCTCGGCGAAGGTCGAGCACGAGGCCTCGACGTCGAAGATTGGCGAGGACCAGATCTTCTACTGCGAGCAGCGCGGCATCTCGAAGGAAGACGCCATCAACATGATCGTGAGCGGCTTCTGCAAGGAAGTGTTCCGCGAGCTGCCCATGGAGTTCGCCGTCGAGGCGCAGAAGCTGCTCGGCATCTCGCTCGAGGGCTCGGTGGGATAACCCAAGACCCAAGACCCAAGACCCAAGACCCAGGACCCAAGACCTCAAGACCTCAAGACCAAGGACTCTCACAGCGTCATGTCACTACTCACAGTCAAGGCCCTGCAGGTGAAGGCGGAGGACAAGCTGATCCTCCGCGGCGTGAATCTCGAAGTGAACCCCGGTGAAGTGCACGCCATCATGGGGCCCAACGGCTCGGGCAAGAGCACGCTGGCCCGCGCGCTGGCGGGGCATCCCGGCTACGAGGTCACCGGCGGCCGCGTCCTGTACCGCGGCGAGGATCTGCTCGAGATGGCCGCCGACGAGCGCGCGCGCAAGGGCGTGTTCATGGCGTTCCAGTACCCGGTGGAGATCCCGGGTGTGAACAACGCCTACTTCCTGAAGGCGGCGCTCAACGCCGTCCGCAAGGAGCGCGGGCTCGAGGACCTCGACGCCATGGACTTCATGGCCATCGTCAAGGAGAAAGCCAAGCTCCTGGACGTGGACGAGGCGATGCTGCAGCGCTCGGTGAACGAGGGCTTCTCGGGCGGCGAGAAGAAGCGCAACGAGATCTTCCACATGGCCGTGCTCGAGCCCACGCTCGCCATCCTGGACGAGACCGACTCGGGCCTGGACATCGACGCGCTCCGCATCGTGTCGAACGGCGTGAACGCCATGCGGAGCCCCGAGCGCGCGTTCATCGTCGTGACCCACTACCAGCGGCTGCTCAACTACATCGTCCCCGACTTCGTGCACGTGCTGAGCGAGGGCCGGCTGGTGAGGTCGGGCGGGCGCGAACTGGCGCTGGAGCTCGAAGAGAAGGGGTACGGCTGGCTGGAGCAGGCGGCGGCGGTCGCAAGCGATGGCACCGACGCCACGGATCGGACGCTGGCGGCCGGCGTGAAGGGTGTGCGGTGATGACCCCCGTGGCAGAAGGCCTGGACTCGTACCTCGTCGAGCACGAGCGCTTCGTGCGCGGGCGTGGCGACGCGGCCCCGGCATGGGTGAAGACCCTGCGCGGCCAGGCGCGCGATGCCTTCGAGCGGCTCGGCTTCCCGACGACACGGCAGGAGGAGTGGCGCTTCACCAACGTGTCGGCGATTGCCCAGACGGCGTTCAAGCTGCCGGAGGGCACCCCGACCAACCCCGCGCCCCTCGTCTCGCGCGTGGCGGTGCCCGGTGCGGTCCGGATCGTGCTGCTCAACGGCCGATTCGCGCCCGAGCTATCGGACCTGACGACCATGCCCGTCGGCCTCAAGGTGGGCAGCCTCGCCGCCGCCATCGCGCAGGGGGCTCCCGAGTGCGGCGTCCTCGGCCTGCAGCCGTCGGACACGCAGCCGTTCGCCGCGCTGAACACTGCCTTCCTCGAGGACGGCGCGCTCATCGTCGTGCGCAAGGGGGCGGTCATCGAGACGCCCGTGCACGTCATCTCCATAGCCGGCGGCGCGGCGAAGACGATGATCCATCCGCGCGTGCTGATGGTGGCGGGTGCGGGCAGCCAGTCGAACGTCGCCGTCAGCCTCCTGACCGCGGCGGGCGAGGCGCACTTCACCAATGCCGTCGTCGAGGCGTCGCTGGCGGAGCAGGCCATCGTGAACTGCTGCCTGGACCAGCGGGGCACCGAGGGCTCGTTCCTCGTGACCAACCTCCATGTGAGGGCGGATCGGGACAGCTCGTTCAAGCTGCGCACGATCACGCTGGGCGGCCGGCTGGTGCGCAACGACGCCACGGCGGTCCTGGCCGGCGAGGGCGCGCACGTGGACCTCGATGGCTGCTACCTGGCGGATGGCTCGAGCCTCGTGGACAACCACACGACCATCGATCACGCCATGCCGAACTGCACGAGCCACGAGCTGTACAAGGGCATCCTGGACGGCAAGGCGAAGGCCGTGTTCAACGGTCGCATCATCGTGCGGCTGGACGCGCAGAAGACCGACTCGAAGCAGACCAACCGGGCGCTGCTCCTGTCGGACGAGGCCACCATCAACTCGAACCCGCAGCTCGAAATCTTCGCCGACGACGTGAAGTGCACGCACGGGGCGGCGGTGGGGCAGCTCGACGAGGAGGCGATGTTCTACCTGCAGGCGCGCGGCCTCAACCAAAAGGACGCGCGAGACATGCTCATCCACGCCTACGCGGGCGAGGTGCTTGAGCGGATCGCGATTCCGCAGCTGCGCACGCAGCTCGAGCGCGAACTGTTCAAGCAGCTGGAACGCGACCTGGCGGAGCACGACCGGGCGCAGTAGGCGGCGCCCAGGGGCGCCCCGAGGTGACAGCGATGGCAACGGCGACCGCATTCGACGTCACGGCCATACGGGCCGACTTCCCGATCCTGGGCACCGAGGTGCACGGCACGCCGCTCGTGTACCTCGACAACGCCGCCACCACGCAGAAGCCGCGCGCGGTGCTGCAGGCGCTTCAGGAGTACTACGCGTCGAGCAATGCCAACGTGCATCGCGGGGTGCACTACCTCAGCGGCAAGGCGACGGACCTCTTCGAGGATGCCCGGGCGCGCATCGGCCGGTTCATCGGGGCCGCGGACCCCCGCGAGGTGATTTTCACGCGGAACGCCACCGAGGGCATCAACCTCGTGGCGCAGGCCTGGGGGCGCGCCAACGTCGGGGCCGGCGACGAGGTGCTCATCTCCGCCATGGAGCACCACTCGAACATCGTGCCCTGGCAGATGCTCTGCGAGGAGAAGGGCGCCACGCTGCGCGTGATTCCGATGTTCGATTCGGGCGAGCTCGACATGGACGCCTACGCGCGGCTGCTGTCGCCGCGGACGCGCATCGTGGCCGTGTCGGCGCTGTCGAACGCGCTGGGAACGGTGAACCCGGTGGAGCAGATCACCCGCGCGGCGCACGAGGCGGGCGCGATCGTGCTGGTGGACGGGGCGCAGGCGGCGTACCACATGCCGGTGGACGTCGGCGCCATCGGCTGCGACTTCTTCGTCCTGACGGGGCACAAGCTGTACGGGCCGACGGGCATCGGCGTGCTCTACGGCAGGGCCGCGATCCTCGACGCGATGCCCCCCTGGCAGGGCGGCGGCGACATGATCAGCTCGGTGACCTTCGAGCGATCCACCTGGAACGTGCTGCCGTACAAGTTCGAGGCGGGGACGCCGCACATCGCGGGCGCCGTGGGCCTGGGCGCGGCCGTTGACTACATCGGCGCCATCGGGATGGACCGCATCCAGGCGCACGAGCGCGAGCTGCTGGCGTACGGCACCGAGGCGCTGCGGCAGGTGCCCGGCCTCACGCTCATCGGCACCGCGCCGCGCAAGGCCAGTATCCTCTCGTTCGTGATGGATGGCATCCATCCGCACGACCTCGGCACCATCGTGGATCGCGAGGGCGTGGCCATCCGCACGGGGCATCACTGCGCGCAGCCGGTGATGGACCGCCTGGGAATTCCGGCCACGGCCCGCGCGTCGCTGGCGATGTACAACACGCGCGAGGAGATCGACGCGCTGGTCGCCGCGCTCCACAAGGCGCGGAAGGTGTTCGGCTGATGTCGGAACTGACGGACCTCTACCAGGAGGTCATCCTGGATCACAACCGCAAGCCGCGGAACTTCCGCGCCATCGAGCACCCAACGGCGTCGCAGGAGGGCTACAACCCGCTCTGCGGCGACCGTCTGACGCTCTACGTCACGGTGGACGACGGGGTCATCACCGACGCGTCGTTCCAGGGGTCCGGCTGCGCCATCTCGAAGGCCTCGGCGTCGCTCATGACCGAGGCCATCAAGGGCAAGACCGTTGAGCAGGCGCGCGCGCTGTTCGAGCAGTTCCACCAGATGATCACCTCGCCGCCCGGAAGTCCCCTGCCCGAGATGGGCAAGCTGGCGGTGCTCTCCGGTGTGCGAGATTTCCCGACCCGCGTGAAGTGCGCGGGCCTGGCGTGGCACACCATGAAGGCGGCCGTGTCGGATCAGCCGGCGGGGCCCGTGACGACCGAATGAACCCGAGGTTCCTGCCAATGATCCCGATGCCCTTTGGCCATGGCTTCGACGAGCCCGTGGACGCGCCCGGTTCCGACCAGTCGGAGTCGATCGTCGATATTGTCCCCGATGCGGCGAAGACGGCCGAGTTGCAGCCGCAGGTCATCGCTGCGCTGAAGACGGTGTACGACCCCGAGATTCCTGTGGACATCTACGAGTTGGGGCTCATCTACGACGTGCTCGTGGATGCCGCCGCGCGCGTCGGCATCCGCATGACGCTCACTGCACCCGCCTGTCCCGCCGCGCAGTCGTTGCCCGTCGAAGTGAAGCACAAGGCCGGCAGCGTGCCAGGGGTTGCGGAGGCGAAGGTCGAGGTCGTGTGGGATCCGCCTTGGACGAAGGACCGGATGTCGGACGCGGCCAAGCTGCAGCTGGGCCTGTTCTAGATTCGGTGGCTCTCCTCATCTGCACGGCCACGGCGCTCGAGGCCACAGCCTTACGCGAGGGGCTGCTCGGGTCCCATGACACGCGCATCGTCGTCACCGGGGTCGGCCCCGTCAATGCCGCCCACGCCGTGACGCTCGAGATTATCCGGCAGAAGCCTGAGAGCATCGTGGTGTGCGGCGTGGGTGGTGCCTATCCCGGATCCGGCCTGGCGGTCGGCGACGTGGCCTGTGCGGACATGGAGTGCTACGGCGACCTGGGTTCGGCCTCGCCGACCGGTTTCCTGGACATGAAGGCGCTTGGGTTCCCGGTGGTCGCGTCTCCCGGGCCCATCTACAACGACCTGCCGATGCAGATCTGGCCCGTGGAGCGGCGCGTGAAGTTCGTCACGGTCACCACCTGCACCGGCACCGACGCGGCGGCACGGGCCCTCGCGGCGCGCACGGGCGGCGCCGTGGAGAATATGGAGGGCGCTGCCGTCGCGCACGTCGCTTGCCTGCACGGCATTCCGGTGGGCGAGGTACGGGGCATCAGCAACATGGTCACGGACCGCGACACCAGCCGTTGGAGGCTGAGAGAGGCTGCGCTCGCGGCCCAGGAGGCGCTGCTCGCGTGGATGCCCCGTCGGTAACCTTCGGATTCTCGACCTGTCCCAACGACACCTTCGCGTTCCACGCGCTCGTGCACGGCCTGGTACCAGGCCCGCGCGTGACGCCGCTGATGGACGACATCGAGGCGCTCAACCTGAGGGCGGAGCGCGGCGAGGCCGAGGTGACGAAGGTGTCGATAGCCGCCTACGGGCGCCTGCGCGACCGCTATATCCTGCTCCGCGCGGGCGGCGCCGCGGGTTTCGGTGTCGGTCCCATCATCGTCGCCAGGTCCAGGCGGGAGGTGGGCGGGCGGATTGCCATTCCAGGCGAGCGCACGACCGCCGCGCTGCTGCTGCGGCTGCTGGGCCGGTTCGAGACCGTGGCCATGCGCTTCGACCAGATCGAGGATGCGGTGCTGTGCGGCGACGTGGACTGCGGCCTGCTGATTCACGAAGGCCGGTTCACGTACGAGGCGAAAGGCCTCGCGCTGCTCGCGGATCTCGGAACAGTGTGGGAGGAGCGGATGCAGTGCCCGCTGCCCCTGGCGGCCATCGCCATCCGGCGCGATCTGGCGCCGGCGTTGGCGCCCGCGATGGACCAGGCCCTCCGCGCGAGCGTGGAGTACGCCTTCGCCCATCCCGACGCCAGCCGCGACTACGTGGCCGCCCACGCCCAGGAGATGGATCCGGACGTCATGGCCCGCCACATCAGGCTCTACGTGAACGACTACACGCGCGCGCTGGACGAGCGGGCGGTGCGCCGGATGATCGCGTGGGCCGAGGAAGAAGCCTTGTTCCCGAAGGGCGATCCGGCGCTGCCGGTCTTCGCCTGAGCCACGGGGCCGTGGCGCCCTGGGCGGGTCCTACTGCGTGCAGCGCGGCGCGGCGGCCGGCACCCCCTGCATGACGAGCGCACGGTACTCCGCGATTTCCTGCTCGCACTTCGACTTGTCGGCGCGCTTCACGAGCTGGAAGAGTGCCCAGCCTGCGATGCTGGACAGCGGAACGCGCGGAGACCGATACGCCTGGGGCGTCCAGTGATTGAGGAACTCCTGGTGCGTGGGTGCCCCGTACTGGAGCGGCGCGCCTCGAGAGGTGTCGAAGTCCTCGAGGATGTCGATCCGGGGCGCCGTGCCGTAGACCTGCACTTGGTACTCCAGCTTGAAGGGCGTGCCCGAGACCTGCTCGCGCGCCGCGGATACGCGGAGCTCCTTCTGGATGCGGCTGAGCGAGACGCCCATCTTCGTCGCATCCACCGTGGGCTCCTGGCCGTCGGCCGCCTGGGAGGCCGTCGAGGTAGCCGCCGTGCCCTCCGCCGGCGCGGGCGCCTGCGCGCGGGCCGTGCCAGCCACCGCGGCGACCAGCAGCAGAGACAGCGCCACCGTCCTCATCTGCCCCATTATGACGTGCCCGGGCGCTCCCCGGCCTGCCGGATTGATAGGATGTTCGCGCAGTGCCCACGCCCTGGCGGACGATGATGACGGCCCTTCTCGTGGCGACGGTGACCGTGGCCGCCATCTTCGTGGCCGTGAGGCTCTTCGAGCGCAGCCTCGCGTTCTTCCCCCTTCAGGGCGAGGACGAGACGCCGGCTTCCTTCGGGGTGCCGTTCGAACCCATCGACCTGACGACGTCGGATGGCGAGCGTGTGCACGCGTGGTGGATGCCGCGCGCGTCCGCTCAGGCCACCGTACTCTATTTCCACGGCAACGGCGGCCACCTCTCGCTGTGGGCGCCGGTGCTGGTCGGCATCTGGCGGCAGGGCCACGCGGTGTTCGCGATGGACTACCGCGGCTATGGCCGGAGCAGCGGACGGCCTTCCGAGGCCGGGCTCTATCGGGACGTGTCCGCGGCTGTGGCTGCGGTGCGAGAACGGGCGGATCGCGGTGCGGTTCCCATCGTCTACTGGGGCCGGTCGCTCGGCGCGGTGATGGCTGCGCGCGCGGCTCGTGAGCACGCGCCCGATGGGCTGATCCTCGAGGCGGGTTTCCCTTCCATGCGGGCGGTGCTCGAGGGCAGCCCCTTCTGGCTGCTCTCGTGGTTCTCCAGCTACCGCTTCCCGGCCAGCCGCTGGCTGGAAGGTGTCACGGTGCCGACGCTCGTGCTGCACGGCGAGCGCGATTCGGTCATCCCGTTCCGCCTGGGACAGGAACTGTTCGAGAGTGTTCGGGGCCCGAAGCAGTTCGTCGCGATTCAGGGCGGCGATCACAACGACCTCGATCCGGCGGACCCTGAACGATACTGGACGGCACTGCACGGGTTTGTTCGGACGCTCGAATCACGGTAGGTTCGAGGCACGGGGGTTCGAAGCACGGGGGTTCGAAGCGCGGGGGTTCGAAGCACGGTAGGTTCAAAGCACGGTAGGTTCGAAGCACGGTAGGTTCAAAGCACGGTAGGTTCAAAGCACGGTAGGTTCAACGCACGCGGGTTCGGGCTGAGGTGGATATGCAGAAGGTGATCGCAGGCGGCGTGGCAATCGCGGCGGCGTGGGTCGCGGTGACGGTAGCGGCGGGGACGCAGCCTCAGGCACCGGCGGCACCGGCAGACCTGGTGCTGCTGAACGGGGCGGTGCTCACTGTCGACGCACGGGATTCCGTGGCGGAGGCCCTGGCCGTCTCGGGCGGGAAGATCGTCGCCGTCGGCACGAACGCGGCGATCAAGGCGCGCGTCGGGCCCGCCACGGAGGTCGTGGACCTGGCCGGTCGCGCCGTCACGCCCGGACTCATCGACTCGCACGTGCACTTCTCCGAAGCCGACAAGCTGTTCAACGTGGATCTGAGCGATCCCTCCGTGACGTCCATGGACGACGTGCTTCAGCGCGTGGCGGCGCGGGTGAAGCAGGCCAGGCCCGGGGAGTGGATCCGCGGGCGCGGATGGGACGAGGGCCGGCTGGCCGAGCGCCGCTACATCACGGCCGCGGATCTCGACAAGGTGGCGCCGAACAACCCGGTGTGGCTCACCCAGACCACCGGCCACTACGGCGTGGCGAACTCCTACGCGTTGAAGATGGCCGAGGTGCGGAAGGAGACGAAGGACCCGCCGGCCGGCACCATCGATCGCGACGCCGACGGGAAACCGACGGGGGTGCTGAAGGAGGCGGCACAGGGCCTGGTGACCACGCTCGTGCCACCGCTCACGCGCGAGCAGCAGAAGCAGGGCATCCTCGAGATCATCAAGGACTTCAACCGCGAGGGGATGACGGGCGCCAAGGATCCCGGCATCAGCGAGCTGAAGTGGGAGCTGTATCGCGAGCTGCTCCAGGAAGGCGCCCTCAACGTCCGCGTGTTCGCGCTGTGGTCCGGCGCGCGCCAGGCATCCGATGGCCCGGCGGTGATGGCCCGGGTGCAGCGGCAGCCGAAGCCGCCGGCCTCGTTCGGCGACGGCATGCTGCTGTCGGGCGGCGTGAAAATGTTCATGGACGGCAGCGGCGGCGCCCGGACGGCCTGGATGTACGAGGACTGGAACAAGGAGTTCACCGGCCGCGACGCGGGCAACCAGGGATACCCGTCCACGCCCCCCGATGACTACCGGCAGATCGTCTCGGCTCTTCACGCGGCCGGCATCCACGTCAGCACGCACGCCATCGGCGACCGCGCCATCGACTGGGTGGTGGACACGTACGACCAGCTGCTGAAGGCGACGCCGACCAAGGGGCTGCGCCACGGCATCATCCACGGCAATACCCCGACCGATCACGCCATCGACGTGATGGCGCGGCTGCAGCGCGACTACGACGCGGCGTACCCGGAGGCACAGGCGCCCTTCCTCTGGTGGATTGGCGACACCTACGCGGCGAACCTCGGGCCGGAGCGCGGACGCCGCCTGAAGCCGTTCCGGACGTTCCTGCAGAAGGGCGTACAGTGGGGCGGCGGATCGGATTTCGCGGTCACGCCGTACCCGGCGCGCTACGGCCTGTGGTCGTCGGTGGTCCGGGAGACGCTGAACGGCACGCACGGGCGGACGCCATTCGGGACCGACGAGTCGATCGACATCAGGACGGCGCTGCGCTCCTACACCCGGTGGGCCGCGCACACGATGTTCCTGGAGGATCGCGTCGGCAGCATCGAGGTGGGGAAGGAGGCGGACCTGGCGGTGTGGGACAGGAACCCGTACGTGGTGCCGTCGGCCGAGCTCAAGGATCTCGCCTGCCAGATGACGTTCGTCCGCGGCCGGATGGTCTACCGGGCCGAGCCCGGCGGCCCCGCGATCAGATAGCGCGCGCGATCCGCTCGTGCAGCTGGCGCACGCCGTCCGTGAGGGCGGCGGGCCCCGGCTGCAGGATCAGCGCGGACTTGACCTCGTAGATGTGGCCGTGGCAGACGGCCGGTATCGCGTCCCAGCCTCGCCGCGAGGCGATGCGTTCCGGCCGAACCGGCTTGCCGCACCACGACCCGACGATCACCTCCGGCGCCGCCGCGATGACCTGGTCGCTCGTGACGATGCGATCCTTCGCGAGCTTCGCGTGGCGCCGGTCCGGAAAGACGGGGTCGCCCCCGGCGATCTCCACCAGCTCCTCGACCCACTGGATGCCGCTGATCAACGGGTCGTCCCACTCCTCGAAATAGACGCGCGGGCGGCGCGGAAACGCGCGTGCCTGCCCGCGAACGCGCTCGAGCCCCGCCTCGAGATCACGCGCCAGCGCTTCGCCTTTCGTCTGGACACCTACGATGCCCGCCAGCACGCGGATCATCTGGAGAATCTCGGCAACCGAACGCTGGTTGAAGGTGAAGACGGTGTGCCCCCGCTTGACGAGCTCGGTGGTGATGTCGGCCTGCAGGTCCGAGAAGGCGAGGACGAGGTCGGGCTCGAGCGCCTCGATCTTGTCGTAGCGCGCGTGGAGGAACGACGAGATGCGCGGCTTTCGCCGCGCCTCAGAAGGGCGCACGGTGTAGCCACTGACGCCGACCACGCGGTCCCCCTCCCCGAGGAGGTACAACGTCTCGGTCGTCTCCTCCGTCAGGCACACGATGCGCCGCGGATAGGGGTCGTCCGTCTCAGCGCGTGCTCGTTGCATCAGTGAACCCAACTGCCATCTGTGCCATCTGCGCCATCTGCGGCCTGTCTGCGGCCCATCTGCGCCATCTGCGTCATCTGCGGCCCATCTGCGGCGCATCCGTGTCCAGGTCGGCGTAGGTGAACCCATCGCGTTCGACCACCGCGCCGACTACGACGTCAATCGGTGTCCGGAACATGGGCCCGGCGCAGGCAAACGTGTGGAACTCTCCGTTCTCGCCGCACGGGTCGACCGCGGCCGGCAGGTCGGCCAGGAACGCGGCATCGAACCGCCGGCCCGCGAAGGACCTGTCGAGCGTGCGCGGATCCACGCAGGTGACGCGGGCCTGGAGCCCGGCCGCGATCATCTCCCGCGCAAGGTCGGCCGTGCCGCCCGCCTTCCACAGCGGGAAGAGCGGCGCGAGGCCCGTGCCCGCGAGGCGTTCTTCGCGATAGCGGCGCACGTCTTCGAGGAAGAGGTCGCCGAACGCGACGTGGGTGAAGCCCTCCGCGACGGCGCGACGAACCGCGGCGGTCATGCGGCGCTCGTACTCCTCGTTCGAGCACGGCCACGGCAGCGGGACGACGTGCAGCGGCAGGCCGGCGCTCAGGGCCTGGGCCTCGACCAGCGCGCGACGGACGCCGTGCATGGCGACGCGGTCGAACGCCTCGTTCGTCGTCGTGAGCAGGCCCCGAACCGTGCCCGGGTGTTGCTGGTTCAGGACGTGCAGGGCCCAGGCGCAGTCCTTGCCGGACGACCAGGAGAGGAGCACGTTCATCGGCCGTGCCATAATCCGGCTGACCCCGCCAGGAGGCTTCCATGTCGATCCTGCCACGCGCCCGTTGGGCCCTGGTCATCCTCGCCGCTCTCGTCCTCGCGGGCTGCGGCGCGAAGTCCATCAACCAGGTGCTGGCCGACCCCGCGAAGTATCGCAACACGACGATCACCGTGAGGGGCACGGTGGCCGAGAGCGCGTCCATCATGGGCCGCGGCGCCTATCGCCTCACGGATGGCGGCCAGGGGCTGTGGGTGATCACCAGTGGAGGCGCGCCCCGCACGGGCGCCCGCGTGAACGTGACCGGCCGGCTGCAGGACGGCTACGACCTGACCGGGTTCGGCAGCATCCTGAAGCTGCCCGAATCGCTGCAGAGCGCGCTGGTGCTGATCGAAACCTCGCACGAGGCCCGCTGAAGCAAAGGGCTGGCGCCTCACCGGAGCGCCTCCGCCATCCGCTGGACCACGTCTGCCACGCGCGGCCCGGGCACGGTGAGCCCGCGGCCGGTCAGCACGACCACCCGCTGCCGCTTCACCGCGGGAACCGATGCCAGTGGCGCCCAGCTCGCCGCCTCGCGTGCGGCCTCGTCCGCCGTCAGGATGTCGGCGGACCGCACCTCGAGGATCACCTCCGGCGCGCGCGCGAGGATCAGCTCCGTGGTGGCCTGCACCGACTCGCGGTCCACGTCCGCGAACACGTTCGCGCCCCCGGCGGCCTCGAGCATGTCGTGGAGGAACCCCCGCCCCCCGCTCGCGTAAATGTTCCGGAGTGCGCCGCGCTCGCGGCCGAAGACGAGCAGCGTGCGCGGCCGCGCCCAGCCCGCACTCGCCGCGCGGATTGCGGCCAGACGCGATTCGATACCGCGGGCGGCCGCCTCGGCTTCCCGCGCATGCCCGGTGCGCGTTCCGAGGGCACGCATGGTTTCGGTGATGGCAGCCAGCCCGGCATGGCGGTAGTCGAAGAACGGTACCCGCGCGCGCGCGAGCTGTGCCTGCAGATCGGCCTGCGACCCGTAGGTGATCACCAGGTCGGGCCTGAGCGACAGGATGCGCTCCACGTCCGGGTCGACGAGCGCCCCCACGCGGGGCAGCGTCTTCACTTCCGGCGGATCCTGGTCGTAGCTGCTGACCGCCACCACCTGCGGCCCGGCGCCGATGGCGAAGAGCATCTCGGTGACGGCCGGCACGAGCGAGACGATTCGCCGCGGCTCGGCGTCAAGAGAAACCACGAGGAGCACGAAGGGAATCACGAAGGTCACGAAGCATCTCCTGAGGGCAGGGATGACTTGGCTTCCCTGAACGACCCTTCGTGCCGATCGTCGTGTCCTTCGTGCCTTCGTGGTTTCTGTTCTCACGCCTGCCTCACCAGCAACCACAGGAAGAACGGCCCGCCGATGAGGGCGGTGATGATGCCGACGGGGATCTCGATCGGCGCCATGGCCGTCCGGGCCACCAGGTCGCACAGCACCAGGAACGCCGCGCCGAAGAGCGTGGCGGCGGGCAGGACGACGCGGTGGTCCGACCCGACCATCAGCCGGACCAGGTGCGGCACCACGATGCCGATGAACCCCACCGGGCCGCCGAGCGACACCGCGGCCCCCGTGGCCAGCGACGCGCTGAAGAAGGCCCATCGCTGCGTCCTCGCCACTTCCACGCCCCGGGTCGCCGCCATGTCTTCGCCCATCGTCAGCAGGTTGAGCGCGCGGGGCAGCATCGCGAACACGACGAAGGCGGCCACGATGAACGGCGTGGCCGCGACGATGGGGCCGTAGCCGCCCACGTCCAGGTCACCCATCAGCCACCGCACCGCGCGGAACGATTCGGCGAAATCCGCCAGGTACTGGACGAAGAGGATGAGCGCGGAGAAGAACGAGTTGAGCGTCACGCCCGCCAGCAGCAGCACGTTCGTCGAGAGCCCGCGCTTCTGCGACGACGCCAGGCCGTAGACGATGGCGATGGCGGCGAGCGAGCCCAGGAAGCTGGCGATGGGAACCGACGACACGCCGAGCGCGCCCACGTCCAGCCGGAGGGCGATGGCGAGCATGGCGCCCAGCGCCGCGCCCGCCGAGACGCCCAGCGTGAAGGGCGTGGCCAGCGGATTGCGCATCAGTGCCTGAAGCACGACGCCTGCGGCCGCCAGCGTGGCGCCGATGAGCGCCCCGGCCAGCACCCGCGGCAGCCGGGCGACGAAGAAGATCTGCGCGTCCACGTTGTCGGCCCAGGGCTGGGCCGTGTCGAACGCACGGGCGAGCGAGATGGGCGTGCTGCCCACGGTCGGCGCCCAGAGGAGCACCGCGAGGGCCCCCGCGCCGAAGATCCCGACGACGGTGAGGAGCCGCCGGCGCAGGCTCATGGGCGCAGGCGGCGGACGGGCACGACCGTCATGTGGCCGGTTTCGTCGTGGACGTGCACGTCGGCGTCCACGTCGTAGAGCGCGCGTACGTGCTCCGGTGTCAGCACGTCTTCCGTGAGGCCGCTGGCGAGGACGCGGCCGCTCCGCATCAGCACCAGGTGCCGGCAGATGGATGCCGCCAGGTTCAGGTCGTGCGTCGAGATCGCCATCGTCACGCCGCGGTCGCGGTTGAGCGTGGAGAGCAGCGTGGCGATGTCGAGCTGGTAGCCGAGGTCCAGCGACGCGGTGGGCTCGTCCAGCAGCAGCACGTCGGAGGCCTGTGCCAGCGCTGCGGCAATCACCACGCGCTGCTTCTCGCCGCCGCTCAACGTGTGGAACGCGCGCTCCTCGAGGTGGGCCGTGCCCGTGGCGGCCAGCGCCTCACGGGCGAGGATGTAGTCGCGCGGGCCTTCCACCTCGAAGAGGCCCAGGTGCGCGTGCCGGCCCATCAGCACGATCTCGAGCGCGCTGTACTCGAAGGCCAGCTCCGTCTCCTGCGGCACCACGGCGAGGTGGCGTGCGATCTCGCGCCGTGACAGGCGGGCCATGGGCTGGCCGTCGAACAGCACGCGACCCGAGGTGGGCTGTCGCGTGCCGCTCAACAGGCGCAGCAGCGTCGTCTTTCCTGACCCGTTCGGGCCGAGGATGCCGACCAGGTCGCCGCGTCCCACCTCCAGCGTCACGCCGTCCACGACCACGGGCGTGCCGGCGTGGTAGCGGAAGGTGACGTTATCGGCCCGCAGCAAGCCGCACCCCCACGTAGGCGGTACGACGAGGCGCCGGATAGCCCAGCACCTCTTCGTACGCCCGGTCGAAGAGATTCAGCACGCGCGCCTGCACGGTGACGCTTCGCGCGAGGCGGAGTGAGGCGCCGAGGCTCGCGGTGGTGTAGCCGGGGTTCGTGTAGAGCCCGCCGGTCGGGCCCCAGGCTGGTTCCGCATCGAGCGTCTCGCCGCGGAGGACGACCTGGGCGAATGCCGCCACGCGATTGCGCGCCCACGAGGCATCGACCGACGCCTGGTGACGTGGGCGGCGCAGCAATGGATCCCCCACCGCGTAGGGCGGCGGCGCTGAGGAGGAACCGTCGACGGCGAGGATCCCGGTGGACAGGAAGGTGTACGCCGCCTGCAGCGAGAGGCCCGCCGCCGGCCGCCACGCCGCCGAGAGCTCCGCGCCGCGGGCACGCGCGTTCGAGATGTTGTCGGTGCTCCAGCGGCTGGCGCCGGCAAAGCTCCGGCCGACGGAGATGATGAGGTCGTCGTAGGTGTTGAAGAACGCCGTGGCGTCCAGCTGCACGGCGCCGCCGGCCAGCACCTGGGCGACGCCGATGTCCACGCTGCGGCTGCGCTCGGGCCTCAGGCCGGAATTGTCCGTGAAGGCCATTTCGAAGGCATCCGGCGGGCGGATGCCCGTCCCCGCGGCCCCGTGCACGCGCGTCCACGCCCGCGAGGTGGCCGGATCCCCCAACAGCATCCAGCTGGCCGCGAGCTTGGGGTTCACGGAGGTGAGTGTCTCGGCCGGGAAGTCGGGCCGCGGCGTGAAGGCGGACGGATCGCCCGGAAACCGGTCGCGATGGATGCGCTCGCCGCGCACGCCCGCGGTGACGCTCAGCCGGGCGAAAGCCTGCCAGCGTGCCTCGGCGAAGAGCCCCAGCACGCTGCGCTTCACGGGCACTTCACCAGCGGCGCCCGCCGTGATGTAAGTGCTGCCGCCTTCCTCGCCCAGCCACTCGACACCGCCAGTCAGCCCGAGGGCCGTGGACGCGGCGACGTCGGTCTGCGTGCGCACGTGCGTGCGTCGCGATTCCCCCTCGGAGGGGAACGCGCTCTCGAACACCAGGTCGTAGTCCGCGGCGTCCGCCTCGGTGCGCTGCCGGACGCGGCTCGAGGCGCCAAACCACGGCTGGATCCAGCGCACGCCGCTGCTCCGGCGATTCGTCAGGTTGCGTGCCGTGCGGTCCACGCCGAAGAAACGCCCTGCGGGATCAGCGCCATACGGGCCGGGCGTGCCGCGGTCGGTCTCGACGTAGCGCAGCGTGCCCTGCAGGTCCGCGCCGGTCCCCGGGCCCCGCCAGCCCAGCGTCAACGTTCCCTGCGCCGTCCGTGCATCGTCGTTCGTCACCGACTCGCCGTTGGCCGCGCGGCCCGTGTAGCCACCCTCCTCGAAGTAGTCCCCGCCGGCCTGCCAGCGGAACCCGCGGTGCTCACCAGCCGTCGAGGCCGCGGCGCGACGCATCCCGCGGCCGCCGGCCTCCACCAGGCCTTGTGCCGATGGTGCGCCGCCGCTGCGCGTGATGACGTGCACGACGCCGCCGATGGCGTCCGCGCCATAGAGCGCGCTCTGTGGGCCGCGGACGACCTCGATGCGATCCACGTCGGCCAGCGGAAGCTGCGAGAGATCCATGCCGCCGCCGAAGGCGTTGGCGCGAACGCCGTCCACCAGCACGAGGGTGTAGTCGGACTCGCCGCCGCGCGTGAAGAGCGACGACACGGCGCCGGGGCCGCCATTCTGCTGGACGACCAGGCCGGGCACGGAGCGAAGGGCCTGGCTCGCGGTGAACTGCTGTCGCGCCTGCAACTCGTCGCCGGCAATCACCGTCGTGCTGTCGGGAACGCGCGAGAGAGGCTGATCCACCTGCACGGCCGTGACGACCAGGCGCTCGTCCACGGCGGCCAGGCGAAGGGGCAGCTCGACCTCCATCGGGACGCCGGACTCGAGGACGACTTCCCGGGCTGGCGCGCCGAGCCCCGGCGCCGAGGCCCGCACCGTGTAACGGCCGGACGCGAGCGCTGCCACCTCGAAGGTGCCGGTGGCGTCAGAACGAGTGGAGCGCGGCGACGCTGTCGGACCCTCGACCACGATGGTGGCTCCCGCAACGGGGCGCCCGTCCGGATCGACGACGCGCCCGCGGAGCGCCGCATCCTGGGCCAGGGCCGGGACGGCGATCGAGAGGAACAGCGAAAGGAAGAGCGGAACAGCCTGTGTGTACAGGCGGGATGGGCAGTGCATTGGCGCCTCCCCGGCGTGACCCGCGCCGGTGCCCCCCGCCGGTATGGCGGGAAGGGCCGAAGGACGGATTCTTTGGCGGAAGGTCTCCTGACTTGCGGATCGTCACGCGCGCCCGGCGTCTTCCCATCACCCGCAGGCGATAGTGACGTGTGATGCCGAGGCCCGAGCCTCGGCCGCACAACGGTGGACGCGCGCTCCCCGCTTACAGTGGCGGGACCGTGTGGGCTTTGCACCCAGCTTCCCTGGCCGCCTGGAACGCGTCGGTTGTCAGGCGGATTGTAGCATGGCAGAATGGCGCCGCCGGCCGTCCTGGCACCCCCGGAAGCCCGCGCTAAAGGATGGCAGCTAATGAGGTTACGGGCTCTGTAACGTTCCGGTGCCGCCGGGCTGGGTTTGGGGATAGAATACAGAGTTTGTGTTTGCCATCATGACGCCCCGCCAATCAGGGCCGACCACAAAGAGGAACGCATGAGCAAGAGTTCGACCGTGACCGTCCGCGAGACCCCCGT
>JADZCN010000011.1 GCA_020851565.1 Acidobacteriota bacterium
ACTGCTGCTGCGGGTCCTTCGAGAAGGCGATGTCCCACACGGAGCCGTCCGCCAGCGTGTTCTTCTCGACGAACACCTCGCGCACGAACTTGCCTTCCTTCGTGAAGATCTGGACGCGGTCGTTCGGTCGATCGCAGACGTAGACCAGGCCGTCGTTCGACATTTCGGCGCAGTGCACCGGGTTGCGGAACTGCTGCGCCGGCGGGTCGTTCGGGTTGTAGCGGCCGAGCGCCTCGTCCGTTGGCGGCTTGCCGTAGGCGCCCCAGTGCCGCTTGATCTTGCCGGTGTCGAGGTCGATGACCGCCACGCGATGGTTCAGGTAGCCGTCGGCCACATAGCCCTCGTTGGCCTTGGGATCGATGAAGATCTTGGCCACGCGGCCGAAGTTGTCCATGTCGCTGCTGTTGGCCACGAAGTTCGGCTTGGCCGCGGGCGAGTTCGGATCCCGGCGGGCGCCGGGCTTGCCGTACTGCGCCACGAACTTGCCGTCCCGCGTGAACTTCAGGATGTGCGCGTCAGGGCCGCCGTTGCCGCCAATCCACACGAAGCCCTTGTGGTCCACGACGATGCCGTGGTTGGACTCGGGCCAGGAGTACGGCGCGCCGGGCTGCGCGCCACCCCAGCTGCCGACCAGGTTGCCTTCGGCGTCGAATTCGAGCACCGGCGGCGCCGCCACGCAGCACTCGCCCACGCGAGGCGCGTTGGGCGCCGGGAACGCCAGCTCGGTGCGATCCAGGTTCCCCGGGTCGTTCCCGCGGTGGATGATCCACACGTGGTCCCGATCGTCCACGCCGATCCCGATCGTCATGCCGAGCACCCAGTTGTTGGGCATCGGCTTGGGCCAGAACGGATCCACCTCGAACCGCGGAGCCTGTTTGGCCTGGGCCGAGGTGCGGTCGAGCATCGCCTGCCCGACGCCCAGCCCCACCAGCAGGACCGCCAGCGTCCATCCAACGAATTTTCGTGATTGCAGCACACGCGCCATCTGCGCCTCCCCTCAGAAGCTGGCCGAGTATACACGGGAATAGCTGTCAAGGTGAACGCTGGGTTCTCGGGTTCGGGGGTTCTGGGGTTCGGGGGTTCTGAGGTAACCTGCCACGGTTTCCCATGCGTGCCCGACGTCTCCTTGCCACCCTCGCCACGCTCGTCCTCCTTGGCCTGCAGGCCGGGCCCTCCGCCCACGAGGTGCCCAACGAAGTCACGGTATTGGCCTTCCTGAAGCCCGAGGGCCAGGTCCTCCGGTTCCTCGTGCGGGTGCCGATGGAGTCGCTGCGCGACATCAGCATCCCGGTCAAGGACGAAGGCTACCTGGACATCGCCCGCGCCGACCCGGCCCTGCGCGATGCGGCGACGCTCTGGATCGCCGACTTCGTGGAGCTCTACGAGAACGGCCAGCGCCTGCCGAAGCCCACGGTGGCCGCCGTGCGCGTCGAGCTACCCTCCAGCCGTGCGTTTGCGAGCTACGAGTCGGCCCTGGCCACGGTGCTCAGCCCGCCACTGCCGGACGACACCAACATCTTCTGGGAGCAAGGCGTGCTCGACGTGCTGTTCGAGTACCCCATCGGCTCAGACCGCTCCCGCTTTGCCATTCACCCGGGCTTCACCCGGCTCGGCCTGCAGGTGAACGTCGGGCTCCGCCTGCTCACCCCCGACAAGCCCGAGCGGGTGTTCGACGTCCACGCCGACGTGGGGGTGGTCGAACTGGACCCGCGCTGGCACCAGGCCGCGTGGCTGTTCGTCAAGGAAGGGTTCTGGCACATCCTGGACGGCACCGACCACCTGCTGTTCCTCCTCTGCCTGGTCGTCCCCTTCCGCCGCTTCAGGCCGCTCCTGGTCGTCGTCACCGCCTTCACGCTTGCACACTCGGTCACGCTCATCGCGTCGGCCTACGACGTCGCGCCCGACGCGCTGTGGTTCCCGCCGCTCGTCGAGACGCTGATTGCCGCCTCCATCCTCTACATGGCTCTCGAGAACATCATCGGCGCGCACATCGAGCGCCGGTGGGTCATGACCTTCGCCTTCGGCCTGGTGCACGGCTTCGGGTTCTCGTTCCTGCTGCGCGAGCGGCTGCAGTTCGCCGGCTCGCACCTGCTGTCGTCGCTGCTGGCCTTCAACGTGGGCGTGGAGCTCGGCCAGCTGGTCGTCCTGCTGGTGCTCATCCCGGCGCTTGGCTTCGTCTTCACGCGGGTGGTGCAGGAACGCATGGGCGTCATCATCCTGTCCGCCGTCGTCGCGCACACCGCGTGGCACTGGATGACGGAGCGCTGGGGAGCGCTCAGCCAGTTCCCCTTCCCCGCGCTGGACGCGGCGGCGCTGGCCAGCCTGATGCGCTGGATGATGGCGGCCATCGTGGTGGGACTCATCCTGTGGTGGATGTCCGGCATCGTGCGGCGATGGGAAGGCCTTGCCGCAGACGCGCCACGGACGGATCTCGACCAGCCGGCGGCATGAGCGCGCGGACACGGACCTTCACCTGGGACGATCCGCTGGCCATGGCTCGCGCCATCGAGGCGCTCTCGGGCCTGGAGCGGATGCGGCAGGTCATCGCGGGCACACTGCCGCCCCCTCCCATCGCGAAGTTGATGGACATCCGGATGGTGGAGGCCTCGGAGGGCCGCGTCGTCTTCGAGGCCACACCCTCCGAATTCCACTACAACCCGATCGGCGTGGTGCATGGCGGCTTTGCCGCCACCATCCTCGACTCGGCCATGGGCTGCGCCGTGCACACGATGCTCCCCGCCCGGGTGGGCTACACGACGCTGGAGCTGAAGGTGAACTTCGTTCGGGCCGTCACTCTGGCCACGGGACCGGTGCGCGCGATCGGCACGGTGATTCACGGCGGCCGGACGACGGCGCTGGCGGAAGGCCGGCTGGAGTCGGCGGACGGCACGCTGCTCGCCCACGCGACGACCACCTGCCTGATCCTTCGCTGAAGGCCGTCCGCCGGGCGCTCATTGGCGATTGCCGATTGGCGATTGAGTGATTCATTGGGTGATTGGGGATTGGGCATTGGGGCATTCGGATTGCGTCATTGGCGCATCGCCGCAATGAGGCAATCGAATGGCGCAGTGCCCAAATCGCTCAATCACCCAATGAATCGCCCAATCGTCATTCAGCAATCATCAATGGACGGGCCTATTTCTTGATGTACTTCTTCACAGCCCTCGGCCCCACCTCGGCGCCGTAGATGTTGCCGTCGGCGTCCACGGCCACGCCTTCGGCGGCCAGCGTGCCGCGGGCGCCGGGCGAGCCGTCGGCCTTGGTCATGACGGGCTTGCCGTCCACCATCGAGAACGTCTCGCCCACGCTGCTCGGGTCGGGGATGAAGTAGCGCACCTTGCCGTCCTTCGCCGAACCAATACGCATGCCCCGCATCCACGCGCCGTGCGGCGGGTTCACGGAGCCCGACTCGGAGTCGGCGCCGTAGACCATGTCGTTCCGGTCGATGAAGATGCCGCTCAGGCGGCTGAACTGGTACCAGGTGTCCAGCGTCTTGTAGGTGTCGGCGTCGAGGATCTGGATGCGGTTGTTCGAGCGGTCAGCGACGAAGAGGCGTCCGCGCGAGTCGAAGGCCAGGCCGTGCGGCTGCATGAACTCGCCCTCGGGCCCCGATCCCATCTTGCCGAACTCGCGCAGGAACTTCCCGTTCTTGTCGAACCGCACCAGGCGGGCGGTGGACGGCGGCGCGTTACCGTGGCCTTCCGCCACGAGGATGTCGCCATTGGGATAGGTGATGACGTCGTTCGGCTGATAGAACGAGCCGGGATCCGCGGGCTGGCCCGGCTGGTTGCCCCCGGGCTTGCCGAGCGACATCAGGTGCTTGCCGTCCGGGCTGAACTTGTGGACCTGGTGGCCGACGATCTTCGCGGGCGCGGGCGGCAGCGGGGCGTTGGCCGGCTGGCCCGGCCGTCGGCGCGGCAGGTTGTCGTTGCCGTCGGTCACCCAGATGTTGCCATCGCGGTCCACGTGGATGCCGTGCGGGAACACCATCATGCCCTTGCCGACGCTCAGGAGGAGCTTGCCGGAGTTGTCGAACTTCAGCACCGGGTCGAGGGCCGACATCTCACCCTTTTCGGCATCCCAGCACGAATTGGCGGAGCAGCGCTCGGCCACCCAGATGGTCCGGCCGTCCTTGTCGATGTCAACGGCGCTCGTGGAACCCCAGGCACGGCCCGCGGGCAGCTTGAAATGGTTCTCGATGGTCTGGAACGGGTTCGGCGCCTCGTTCAACGGCGGCATGTTCGCGCCACCCTGGGCCAGCCCCTGGTATCCCGCCCCCGCGGCCACCACGGCTGCACCCGCCATCAGTCCTACTCGCACATACTGCAGCATCGGAGTTCCTCCCCTCGAATGGCCGGGCAAGCATAACGTACCGCGCCAGGAGGGAAGAGGCGCGGCCCGAGCCGTCCATTGGCGATTGCCAATTGACGATTGAGTGATTCACTGACGATTAAGCGATTTGCGATTGGGCATTGGATTGGGTGATTGAGTGATTGGGTGAATGCCGCAATAGCTCAATCGTCAGTGAATCGCCAATCGTCAATCAGCAATCATCAATGGGAACCGCCCACCACGGCAGCGGAGGATGCCCTGGCGGATGGCGACTCCCACCAGCGCCGACATCACGCTCTTCGACGCCGACTCGATGTTGGCCAGCGTCGCCGGGCGCGTGCCCCGGAAGTAGCGCTCGAGGAGGTAAAGCTCAGCAGGGCGACACGAACAGGGGGCGTGGGCACGGACAAGCCTCTATAATTGCGTGAGAGGCCCACGATGCCAATCTTCGAGTACACGTGCAAGAGCTGCGGAAAGGAGTTCGAGGCGCTGGTCCGCGCCGGCACGACACCGACGTGCCCCGCCTGCCAGAGCACGGACCTCGAGAAGCTCCTGTCCCTCCCGGCCGTCCACTCGACAGGCACTCACGAGCTGGCGCTGAAGGCGGCCGCCAAGCGCGACAAGGTCCGCGGCAGTGAGATGGCCCGCGCCCAGCGCGAGTACGAACTCCACCACAACGACTGAGCACCCTCATTGCCGATTGCCGATTGCCAATCGGCCGATTCATCGGGTGATTGGCGATTGCGGCATCGACGCATTGGATTGCGCCATTGCCTCATTGGTGCATTGGCGCAATTGAATGCCGCATTGGGACAATCCGCAATCGCCCAATGAATCACTCAATCGTCAATCAGCAATCATCAATGGACACCAATCATCACCGCGGCACCTTCAGCAACCCCGTCGCATTTCGCTTCGGCACCTGCCCGACCGGCACGCGCGCGACTTCCTTCAGCGTGGCCGTGTCCACCACGAACACCATGTTGTCGCCCGCCGCGGCGATGTAGATGTAGCGCCCGTCGGGCGTGAAGGTCACCCACTCGGGGTGCTGCCCCACGAAGACGCGGCCCTTCTCCTTCAGGTCGGGCAGCGAGTGCACGTAGGCGTAGCCGTACACCTTGCTGGTGGACCAGAGCGTCTTGCCGTCCGGTGACACGGCCAGGCCGTGCGCAGGAGCGCCCTGCAGACCGTCGGTGTGCGGGTGCTCGCCCTCGATGGCCGGGTGCTCGATGCGCGCGGTTTCCTTGCCGCTGGCGAAGTCCACCACCGCGAAGCCGTGAAAGTTCGAGAGCTGCACGTAGATGTTCTTCGTCGAGCCGTCCGCGTTGGTGTCGAAGGCCATGGGCCGGATGCCGGCCGAGAGTTTGATCGTCCGCGCCAGCGTGTCCGTGACGGTGTCGACGATGGAAATGGTGCTCTCGGGGATGGATCCCGCCACGGCGTACTTGCCATCGGGTGTCACATACACGTTGTGGATGGAGCCCTTCACCGGCACGGTCTTCACGTTGGTGAGCGCCGCCGTGTCGATCACGTCCAGCGCACCTGGCGCCTGCGCAATCCCCACGTACACCTTGCGGCCGTCCTTCGAGAGCGCCACGTTGTTCGGCCGCCCGCTGAGCGGCACGCGCTTGACGACCGTCAGCGTGACGGCGTCCACGGCGTCCAGCGTGTGCAGCGACTCGTTGCTCAGGTAGAGCCGGCTGCCGTCCGGCGCGGTCGTAACACCGTGGGGAATCTCCACGCCGCGGATGACGCCCACCACGCGGTTCGTGGCGGGATCGATGAGATGGGTGTCGTCGCCGGCTGCGTTGGTCTGGATGATGCGCACCGCCGTGCCGCCCGTGGGCGCGGCCGCCGCGGCCGCGCCGGGCCCGCGCACCCACGCGGCCACCGTCTGCCACTCCGGATCCAGCTGCGACCGCCAGTGCTTGCCGCCGCCGTGGAAAGCGTCGCCGCCGGCCTGCCGGTCGAGCGGGTGCAGCAGCAGCCGGCTCGTCATCGGCGATCCGGCCACGACGAGGCTCGACACGCTCGCGAAGTTCTTCCGCGACTGCTCTTCGGTCCAGGCCGCGGCGCCATCGGAGAGCGGCTCGAGCCTCAGGCGCGTGCCCACCTTGCCGCCGTGGCACGTGATGCAGCGGACCAGCCCCTCACGCGAGGCCAGCAGGATGGGCTGCACCTTCGTGCGGAAGGTCTCGAAGTCCAGCGCGGGTGACTGGCTGGCGGCCGGGGCGGTGGTCTGCGCGAGGGCGGGCGCCGCCGGGAACGCCAGTAGCACGAAGAGGACACCGACGAGAAGCGTGGGCATACCGGGCGTCTCCTTGGTTCGGGCGCTCCAGTCTAGCTCAGGCTGGCGGTGTCCTCAGCTCATTGATGATTGCCAATTGGCGATTGGGCGATTCATTGGGTGATTGGCGATTGGGGCATTGCGCATTCGGATTGGGGCATTGGGCGATTGCGGCAATCACCCACTCCTCAATCACCCAATCCAATGCCCAACTGCCCCAATCACCCGATCGCCCAATGAATCACCCAATCAGCAATCGCCAATCATCAATGGACATGCCCCACCGCATCCCGCACGCCCGCCTTCCGCAGGAAGGCCATCATGGGGCACCAGTTCGTGAAGGCCGACTGGAACAGGTTCAGCCCGACGAAGGCGGTGAACCAGAGGAATCCAGGGTGGACGTACATGCCGAGCAGCACGCTCAGCATCACGAAGAATCCGGCAATCAGGCGAAGCATGCGTTCGACGTTCATCGGGTCGGCCCTCCCTCGGCCTCTGGAACGAACAGCACCGGCATCGCGCAGCCCGTGACCAGGGGCTCGCCCACGTGCGACAGCCAGTGCGAGGTACGTGGTGTGGGCATGGGCACGGCGGCCCAGGTGGCGCCGGTCCGGCGTCTCGCGTCCGCCGGATCGGCGACGGTCCCCTCGACGAGGTGCCCGCCCAGGCCGTGCGCGATCCGCTCGGCGAGCTGGCGCGTGTTGTAGACGGCCCCACCCTCGCGAGCCACGACGATGCCGCTGGCAAACGCCGACGCCGGCGCCAGCGCCGGGCCGGCGGCATGCACCACCAGCAGCGGCACGCGGCACTCGCGAAGCACGCGCTCGGCCACCGACCCCAACCACCACCGGGACGGGCCGCGACGGCCGTGCGTCCCCATGACGACCAGGTCGGCGTCCGCCGAGGCGTGCAGGATGGCGTCGGTGGCATAGCGGTTGTCCACGGCGGCCTCGAACGGCGCGTCGGTGTGCGTCCGCGCGAACTTGCGCAGGTATTCCCTCGCGCGCGCCCGGTTCTCCTGCGCGCCGCTCTCGAGGGCGTCCATCTGCGCCTGCGTGAAGTACGGAGGCGCGTCCAGCGCCTCGGCGTGCAGCACCCGGAGCGACGCCCCGAACGCCTTCGCGAGCGCCCCGCCCAGGGTGAGCGCCCGCGCGGACGCCTCCCCGAAGTCCACTGCCACGACAACGGTCTTGACGTCGGTGCTCATCGTCACGCCTCCGCCGGCTGCGCGACCGCGGCATGCCGGTGCGTCAGGTAGTAAGTGATCGGGACCGTCATCCGCGACAGCAGGAGCGAGGCCACCTCGCCGGCCATCAGCGAAATGGCCAGGCCCTGGAAGATGGGGTCGAACAGCATCACCGCCGAGCCGACGATGACGGCCGCCGCCGTCAGCGCCATGGGCCGGAACCGCACGGCGCCGGCATCCACCACGGCCTCCTCGAGCGGCATGCCGTCGCGCACGCGCAGCTCGATGAAGTCCACCAGGATGATGGAGTTCCGCACGACGATGCCCGCGCCGGCGATGAAGCCGATCATCGAGGTGGCCGTGAAGAACGCCCCCATGCCGGCATGCGCGGGCAGGATGCCGACCAGCGAGAACGGGATGGCCAGCATGATGGTCATCGGGGTGATGAACGACTGGAACCACCCCACCACGAGGATGTAGATGAGGACCAGCACCGCCGCGAAGGCGATGCCAAGGTCGCGGAACACCTCGTAGGTGATATGCCACTCGCCGTCCCACTTCATCGCGTACTTCGAGCTGTCGAAAGGCTGCCGCGTGTTGTAGATCTCGAGCCCGTACCCCTCGGGCAGCGTCATCTCGCCGAGCGCGTGGTTCATCTGCAGGATCGCGTACACGGGACTCTCGATCTTCCCCGCCACGTCCGCCGTCACGTAGGTCACCGGCTGCAGGTTCTTGTGGTACAGGCTGGCCTCCTCGAAGCCGTCCGACACGCGCACCAGCTCGCCAAGTGACGCGCCCTCGCCAAGGCGCAGCGACCCGAGCGCATCGATGGAGCCGCGCTGATCGCGTGGCAGGCGCAGCACGACCGGCACCGGCTCGCGCGCATCGCCGTCGTGCAGCAGCCCCGCGGGCGCGCCCGCGCCGGCCATCCGTGCCACGGCCATGATCTCGGAGGCGGTCACGCCGGCGGCACCGGCCTTGTCGGTGTCCACGTCCAGCCGCTGCTTCGGGCGCGGCGACTCGACGTACCAGTCCACGTCCACCACGCCGTCGGTCTTCTCGAAGACCCCGCGCACGTCCTTCGCGACCTGCATGCGCCGCTCGGCGTCGGGCCCGTAGACCTCGGCCACCAGCGTCTGCAGGACGGGCGGGCCCGGCGGAATCTCCACCACCTGCACGCTCGCGCCGAGCGAGGTGGCCACCGGCAGGAGCCGCTCGCGCAGCCGCTTCGCGATGTCGTGGCTCTGCTCGTCGCGCTCGTCCTTCGGCGTCAGCATCACCTGGAGGTCCGCGAGGTTGGCCTCGCGCCGAAGGAAGTAGTGGCGCACCAGCCCGTTGAACGTGTAGGGCGACGCCGTGCCCGTGTAGCTCTGCGCGCTCACCACCTCGGGATCGCCCAGCGCCTCGTCCGCCAGCGTCGCGGCGACGCGGCTCGTGGTTTCGAGCGGCGTGTCCTCCGGCATGCGGACCACGACCTGCAGCTCGGCCTTGTTGTCGAAGGGCAGCATCTTCACCGTCACCAGGCCCGTCGGGACCAGGATGGCCGCCGCCACCAGCATCACTGCCACGCCGGCCAGGAAGGCCACGCGCCGCTTCGGGTTGCCGATGAGCGAGGACATGAAACGGCGGTACGCCGCCGTCATCCGGTCGTCGCTCTCGTCGTGGTGTCCGCTGTCCTTCTTCAGGAGGCGCACGGCCGCCCAGGGCGTGACGATGAAGGCGACAACCAGCGAGAAGAGCATGGCCGCCGTCGCGCCGACGGGGATGGGCCGCATGTAGGGCCCCATCAGCCCGCCGACGAACGCCATCGGCAGGATGGCGGCGACGACGGTGAGGGTTGCCAGGATGGTGGGGTTGCCCACCTCGTCCACCGCGCGCAGGGCAATCTCCTCCATCGACAGCCGCCCGCCGGCCAGCCGCGCGTGCCGCACCACGTTCTCCACGACCACGATCGCGTCGTCCACCAGGATGCCGATGGAGAAGATGAGCGCGAAGAGCGTGATGCGGTTCAGCGTGTAGCCGTAGAGGTAGAAGACGAACAGCGTGAGCGCCAGCGTCACGGGGATGGCGGTGAGCACGACGAGCGACTCGCGGCGGCCCAGCGCGAACCAGATGAGGATCGACACCGAGATGACCGCGATGAGCATGTGCCACAGCAGCTCGTTCGACTTGTGCGCGGCCGTCTCGCCGTAGTTCCGCGTGATGGTCGCCTGCACGTCGTGCGGCAGCACGTAGCCGCGCAGCGTCTCCAGCTTCTGCTCCACCGCGTGGGTGAGGTCGATGGCGTTCACGCCCCGACGCTTGGCGATGGAGATCGTGACCGCCGGGAACATCTGCCCCTTCTTCGGGTGGTAGAACACGTACTCCGTGGGCTCGCCCGCCTCGTCGCGCACGTTCGCGACGTCGGCCAGGCGCACGGGACCGCCGGCGGAACCCACGACGAGCGTGTTCAGCTCGGGAACGCTCCCGGGCCAGCCGCCGGCCTCGAGCCGCGTGGAGCGGTTCGCGTTCACCACGTCGGCCGCCGCCACGCGGGCGTTCGCCCGCGACAGGGCCTGCTGCACGGCGAGCGGGTGCAGGCCGCGTGCGGACAGGGCCGGGGGATCCAGTTCGACGGTGATCTGCCGCGGCCGGCCGCCGATGAGCGTCACTTCCGAGATGTCGGGGACCTCCTTCAGCGACTCCTGCACCTGCGCGGCCAGCTGGCGGAGCGCCGGATCGTCGTAACCGCTCCCCCACAGCGTCAGCGCCATCACCGGCACGTCGTCGATGGAACGCGCGCGCACGGCCGGCGCGGACGCGCCAGCGGGCAGCAGTTCCGGGCTGGACGCCAGCTTCTGGTTGATCCGCACCAGCGCACGGTCGTCGTCCTCGCCCACGTAGAAGCGGGCGATGATCATCGAGCGGCCGGGACTGGAGGTCGAGTAGAGGTACTCGAGGCCGGGCACCTCCCACAGGAGCTTCTCCAGGGGGCGCGTGACGCGCTGCTCCACCTCGGAGGGCGACGCGCCGGGCAGATCGACGAACACGTCCACCATGGGAACGATGATCTGCGGCTCTTCCTCGCGCGGCAGTGCGATGGCCGCATACACGCCCAGCAGCAGCGACGCGACGATGACCAGCGGCGTCAGCTTCGAGTGGATGAAGGCCGCGGCCATGCGGCCGGCCAGGCCGTAGGTCGCGCTCATTTCGCCTCTCCAGCCGCGGTGGCGCGCGCCGCACCGCGCACGGGACGGCCGTCCTCGAGCGAGGCGGGCGGATCGAGCACCACCTGGTCGCCCTCGTGCAGCCCCGCCAGCACTTCGATCTCGCCGCCCGACTCCTCACCGACCGACACCATCCGCAGCCGGGCCGAGCCCTCGCCGTCCACGACGAACGCGAAGCTCAGCTGGCCGCGCCTGACGATGGCGCTCCGCGGCGCGGCGAGGACCGTGCGCGAGGGCCCGAGCACGCGCACGCGCCCGAAGAGCCCGGAACGCAGCCCCTCGGCGGCCGGCAGATTCACCTTCACGGTGAAGCTGTGGCGCGCGGGATCGATGTTCGCCACCTCGGCGACGGTCGATTGCTGCCAGTCGCCCTCGGCCTCGCCTGCCCCACGGTCGATCCGCACGTCGGCCCGGCCGCCCACCGCCACCAGGTGCGCGCGCGATTCGTCCATCTGCACCTCGAGGCGGTAGCCGCCCGTGTCCTCGACGGTGACGAGGGGCGCGCCGGGAGCGGCCAACGATCCGGGATCCGCGTGGCGCGCGGCGACGATGCCGTCGAACGGCGAGGTGAGCGTGGTGTAGGAGGCGCTCACGGAGGCGGCCTGCTCGGCGGCCGTGGCCGCGTTGATGCCCGCCTCCGTTTCGGCGACGCGGGCCTTCGCGGCGGCGACGCGGGCGCCGGCGGCGGCGAGTCCGGCCGTGGCCTGGTCCAGTTCCTGCGCCGTGGCCGAGTTCTTCTCCTTCAGGCCACTGATGCGGTCGTACGTGGCCTTCGCCAGCACGTGCGCCGCCTCGGCGGCGGCCAGCTCGGCGCGCGCGGCCTCGAGGCCCAGCTTCGATCCCGCGGCCGCGGCCGTGGCTTGCGCCGCGAGGGCGTCCAGCTGGCGGCCATCGAGAACCACGAGCGTCTGGCCGCGCCGCACGCGGTCGCCGGCCTTCACGCGCAACTCGCGCACCGGCGCGACGAGCTGGGCCGAGACCACGGCCACCTGGCGCGCGCGAACCACACCACCCGCTTCGTGGGTGGTGGGCCAGGTCGTGCTGGCCACCGCAGCGGTCTTCACGTCGATGGGCGCCCGCGCCTCTGCGGCCGGCTCCGGCGCCGACGACTGGCACGCGGCCAGCGACACGACAGCCGCGCCCGCCACCCACGCCTTCGAGTACTTCAGGATGGACTTCACGGTTACGGTCTCCTCCCAAGGGCGCGATCCAGCGCCGCCTGCGCCACGATGCGATCGACCACCGCGGCCGTCCGCGAGGTTTCCGCGCTCAACACCGCGGCCGACGCGCTCAGCACGTCCTGGACCCCGGCCATGCCCGCCTCGTAGCGGTCGCGGATGATGCGCTGGCTTTCCATCGCCTGTGCGACCGTGGCGCGCGCCACGCGCTCGCGCGCCTCGGCGCTTTCGAGCTGCCGCACGGCGCTCAACACCTCCACCTGCACGGCCGCGCGCGCCTCGTCGCGCGACGCGCGGGCGCGCTCCTCCGCGGCGGCCGCCGCTCTCATGGCCGCCCGTTCGCCCATTCCCGTGGAGAACGACCACCGCGCTTCGCCGCCGACGACCCAGGATGAGGCGCGGTCCGAGAAGCTGAGGCCGTCGTACTGATAGGCCGCCTGCGCGGCCACCTGCGGCCACCATGCCGACTTCGCCTGGCGGCGGCCCGATTCGGCCAGGGCCACGCCGCCCTCTCCTCGCTTCAGCTCGGGGCGATTGGCGATCGCCTCTGCGGCCAGGGCCGACCAGTCGCGGGTGACAGGTGCCGCCAGCGCAGGCTCCTGCACCGTGAACGCGGCGTCCACCGCGGCCCCGCGCAGTCGGTTCAACTCGGCGCGCGCCACGGCCGCATGCCCGCCGGCCTCGATGGCCTGCTGCTGCATCGCGGCGAGGTGCACCTGGAGGGACAGCACGTCGGCGTTGGTGACCGTGCCGGCGTCGCGACGGCGCTCCGCGCGCGCCACGTCCTCGGCCGCGGCCTTGGCCGC
The DNA here is from genome assembly GCA_020851565.1 of Acidobacteriota bacterium. Lineage (GTDB taxonomy): Bacteria > Acidobacteriota > Vicinamibacteria > Vicinamibacterales > UBA2999 > VFZN01. The sequence goes on from JADZCN010000011.1 coordinate 12,996, forward strand.
CGCCTCGGCGGCACTCCGCGCGGCGTCCGCGGTCAGCACACGGCCATACGCAGCCGCCACCTGGGCCGCCAGGGCCAGGGCCTGCTCGTCCGCGCCGGCCGTCGCGATGGCTTCCATCCCCTTCGCCGCGGACAGCCCGGCACCGGTGCGGCCGCCGTCGAACAGCACCTGCTCGACGGCGATGGCGCCGTGGAAGAACCCGACCGGATCCGGCCGGTTCAGGGCATCGATGGCGAAGTTGCCGGCGGCGAACCGGCGTGCGGAGAGCAGCGAGCTGAAGACGAACACCGGGGCATTGCCCCGCTGCCACGACTCGCTGACCGACACGCGAGGGAAGAACCGCGAACGGGCCTCGTCCACCCTCGCGGAAGCCTCGCGGGCGCCCGAACGGGCCGCCTCGAGGCCGGAGTTGCGGGCCACCGCCTCTGCCACGGCCTGCTCCAGGGGGAGGGCCTCCTGGGCGAACACAGGAGTGGCAAGGGCGGCGACAGACGCCGTCAGGAGCAGTCGTCGGAACCTCATCGCCCCCCAGAGATGCAGGGACCGGCCGTTTGGTGACAACCGGGCGCCGGCCGCCCGGTTCGGTTGGTAGAATCCCCGGTGGGCCCCTATGCCTGCCACCAGGTCATCCACGTCCTCCTCCGACAGCGACCATTACGCCGGGCTGATCAGCCAGATCACCAGCGGCGACGGCCACGACGCCATGGAAGAGCTGCTGATGGATGCCCAGGCCCTGGCCTATCGCTTCAGCCTCCTCGTCTGCGGCCACCCGCAGGATGCCGAAGACGCCATGCAGGACGCCCTCCTCCAGACCTACAAGCACGCGCGCCGCATCCGGCAGCCGAAGGGCTTCCGGACCTGGCTGTACCGCACGGTGAAGAACGCGTGCCTGATGTCGCGCCGACGGCACGTCCACGAGCCACTCAAGCTGGGATCGCTGGACGAGGACGGGGCTCCGGATGTCGCGACCGCCGCGCCGAACCCGGAGGAGCAGACGACCGCCGCCGCCGAGCGCGAGCGGTTCCGCGGCGCGTTTCGCACGCTGCCGCCACCCTACCGGCTCGTGGCGTTCCTGCGCGACGTCGAAGGGCTCTCGACGCGCGAGGTGGCGCAGGTCGTCGGCATTACGGAAGCCAACGTCAAGCAGCGCCTGCACCGCGCCCGGCAGATGCTGCGCGAGGCGCTGGCTTGACGCGGAGGGCCGCAGGACCGCACTGCCCGGTCGGCCTGGAGCACTGGTCTCGGTTCACGGATCGGGACCTGCCGCCGGACGAGTGCCTGCGCTGCGAAGAGCACCTGAAGACGTGCGCCGAGTGCCGCGCCAGAGTGCGCGCGGTGAAGGACACGATCGGCCTGTGCCGCCGCGTGGCGCGGCAGGCCCTGCCGCCCCGCGTGAAGGCAAAGGCCCGCACGCGCGTCAAGGCACTGCTGGCAGAGGACTCGTGACAGACGAGCTCGCGGGCTCCTTCACCAGGATCGCGCGCGCGTAGATCAGCTCGAACCCCACGCGCTGTACGTTCGCCATGGACTTCGACCCGGGCTGCGTCGTCACCACGGCGAGGTCGCAGCCGGCCTGCCGCGCGCGATCGAGCCGCGCGTGCAGGAGTGCGGACTGCACGCCGCGACGGCGAAAGTCGGGCAGCGTGGCCGCGCCGCACATCAGGGCAATCCCGTCGCGCATGTACAGGCTGGCGCCGCCCGCCACCGATTCCCCGATCCTCGCGAGCAGCCGATCGACGCCCGGCACCGCGCCGAACAGGTCGTAGGCGCGCTCGAGCGCGGCACGGTCGAACGACTCGTGCGACGCGGGGCCGTCGAACACATCCGGGTGGAGGAACGCCGTGGTGAGGGTCTGCCTCCAGGTCGCGGACTCGTCCGCTTCGATCGGCGAGACTGCGATCGCTGTCGCGGGCGGCGCCTCGTTTCGATCCAGCCGCCGCGCCAGCACGTTCTCGAACCCTACCAGCCGGTACCCACGCGACGTGAGAAGCCTGCTCACCGCGGGATCGCCAAGCGTGGAGAACTCCACCTGCACACACGCGTGCCGCGCCGCGTGCTCCCGCTCGATGAGGTCGAGCGCCGCCTGGTCGACCTCATCGCCGAAGCCGAGCCCTATCAGCTTGTTGAACGGTGAGCCCGGTTCCGCGAGCACCGCTGCCGAGCCACCGATGGGCCACACGCGGACATCCTCAACCCCGGCCGCACGAACCGATTCGGCCATGCCCATCACCAGGGCCAGTTCGGTGTGATCGATTCGCCTGGCCAGGGTCGCACTCGCGGTCAGGGGCGTCGTGGTCAGTGTTGAAGACGTCATGGGGCAAGAGTGTATCGAATCACGTCACCTCCAGGTCCCTTGTTTACCCGGTCGGGGCTCCGGCACAGTGAATCTCGGACGCCTGCAAAGACATAGCGTGATCCAGCCGGCGATGGCCTGCGCCGCAACAGGACACGTGTCGCGGGCACGGGCGTTGCACTTCGCGAAGGCCAGGAGGAGATCATCATGAATCCTCGCCTGATCACGGGCGTTGCCATCCTCATGCTGGCCGCCGCCTCGGCGGAGGCCGCGGATCGGATCACCGTTCCGGCGGGTACCTCGATGCGGGTGCGGCTTGGGTCGAACGTCGGCTCGGACATCTCCAGCGCGCAGGACGTCATCCGGGGCCGTCTCGCGGAACCGGTCGTGGTGAACGGGCGGACGGTGCTGCCATCCGGCAGCCAGCTCACCGGCGTCGTCGTGGACGCAAAGGAGGCCGGCAAGGTGAAGGGGCGCGGGCGCATCTCGCTTCGCTTCACGTCGGTCACCTCGGGGCGTACCGATGAGGACTACCGCATCAGCACGCGCACGTGGACGAAGATCGCGCCATCCGGCAAGGAGAAGGACGCCGCGACGATCGCGCTACCGGCGGCGGGCGGCGCCATCATCGGCGGCATCACGGGCGGCGGCAAAGGCGCGGCGGTCGGCGCGGCCATCGGCGGGGGCGCGGGCACGGCGGTCGTCCTCTCCACGCGCGGAAAGGACGTCCGGCTCGGCGAGGGCCACGTCATCATCGTGCGGCTGAACGAGGCGGTGGTGATCGAGCAATAGTGGAGGACCAGCGCGGCCAGGGCACCTCGGCCCGCTCCGTGCAGGTCATCCCGCACGAGGCAGCGGCCGTCCCGCGCCGGCCCGACTTGACCCCACTGGCGCGTCGTTCTATCGTCCGGGGCCATGACGCGATCGCTCCCGCTTGCCCTGCTGGTGGCCGGCCTCACGGCCTGCACCCCGGCGCCTCCCGAACAACTGGCGGTCAACCAGGCCGCCGAGGCCCTCGGAGGTCGCGACCGGCTGCTGGGCATCCGGACGCTCGTGCTGTCGGGCGAGGGAACGCAGTGGAACGTCGGGCAGGACATGACCATCGACGCGACGGGACAGACCTTCGCCGTCACCGGCTACCGGCGCGCGATGGATCTGGCGGGCGGCCGCATGCGCGTCGAACAGACCCGCACGCCCAACTTCCTGTATTTCCAGGGCCAGGCTCCCCAGACGCAGGCGTTCGGCCTCGATGGCGACGTGGCCTACGCGGTCTCGGCAAGCGGCGGCATCTCGCGCTCGTCGGCTCAGGCGGCAAAGGATCGCTTCGCAGAATTGCACCATCACCCCGTGGTCCTGGTGCGCGCGGCGCTCGGCGAGGGTGCCACGCTGGCGAACGCCCGGGCCGAGGGTACCGAGCAGCTGGTGGACATCACCCTGCCCGGCGGAGGCCCGTTCACGCTCGCCCTGGACGCCACGACGCACGTGCCCACCCGTATCCGCTCGATGGCGGCGCATCCGAACCTCGGTGACGTCGTCATCGAGACGGCGTTCGAGGACTACGCCGAGGTCTCGGGCATCAGGATGCCCACGCGCCTCATCACGAAGACCGACCGTTTCAAGACCGCGGAGTTGCGCCTCGCACGCGCCACGATGAACGGCGACGCGGGCGACATCGCGGCGCCCGAAGCCGCGCGGGCGGCCGAAGCCCCGTCAGGGCCGCCGCCAGTGAACGTCGTGGCCGAGAGCCTCGCGCCCGGCGTCTGGCTGCTCGCGGGCCAGTCCCACCACAGCGCCCTGGTCGAGTTCGCCGATCACCTGATGCTGATCGAGGCCCCGCAGAGCGAGGCGCGCACGCTGGCCGTCATCGCGAAGGCGCGCGATCTGGTGCCCGGCAAGCCGCTCACCACGCTCGTGAGCTCGCACCATCACTTCGATCACTCCACCGGGCTCCGCGCTGCGGTGGCCGAGGGCCTCAGGGTCATCGCACAGCAGGGCAACGTGGCCTACTACGAGGAAGCGGTGAAGCGGCCCTTCACGCTGCAGCCCGATGCGCTCGCGCGCAACCCGAAACCGCTGACCATCGAGGGCGTGGGCGACATGCGGGTCGTGGAGGACAAGACCCGGCGGGTGGAGCTCTATCACATCGCCGGCAACCCGCACGCCGACACCCTGCTCATGGCGTACCTGCCGAAAGAACGCCTGCTGGTGGAGGTGGATGCCTTCAGCCCCGGCTCGCCGGTACACCCCTACGCGGCCAACCTGCTGCAGAACATCCGCGACCGCAAGCTGCGCGTGGACCGCATCGTCCCGCTGCACGGCACCGTGGTGCCCTTCGCCGAGCTCGTGAAGGCCGTGCCCGCGTCGTGAGCGCACGCGCCGCCTCCGTCGCCTTCTGCCTGGCCGTCGCCTCGATGACGGCGGCCGGGCCCGCTCAGGAACCGTACACGCCCAGGGTTGGCCAGCCCGGCAAGGACGTCGTCTGGGTTCCCACGCCGCCGGAACTCGTCGAGAAGATGCTGGACCTGGCGCAGGTGACGAAGGACGACTACGTCATCGACCTCGGGTCCGGTGATGGGCGCAACATCATCGCCGCCGCCAGGCGAGGCGCGCGTGGGCTCGGCGTGGAATTCAATCCGGAGATGGTGGCGCTCTCGCGGCGGCTGGCCGAGGAGGCGGGCGTGGCCGAGCGGGCCACCTTTGCCCAGGGCGACATGTTCGAGGCCGACATCTCGAAGGCCACGGTGATGGCCCTCTACCTGCTGCCGGTCAACCTCGAAAAGCTCCTGCCGAAATTCCAGGCGCTGGCGCCGGGGACGCGCATCGTCTCGAACACCTTCGGCTTCCAGGAATGGGATCCCGACGCCCGGGCTACGGTGGAGGGGGGCGCCTGCTCGAACTGGTGCGAGGCCCTGCTCTGGATCGTCCCCGCTTCCGCGGCCGGAGCCTGGCGCCTGGGCGACACCGAGACGTTGACGCTCACCCAGCTGCACCAGGTGCTGTACGGATCGCTTCGCATCGGAGACCGCGACGTGCCGCTGACCGGGGCGCGGATGCGTGGATACGACATCACGTTCACGGCCGGCGACCGCGTGTACTCCGGTCGCGTGTCGGGGAAGACCATGGCGGGAACCGTGACCGGCGATGGCGGCGCGCGCCCATGGCGGGCGACGCGGCTGTGAAGCTGGCCTTCACCCGCCGGATCGACGCGCCGGCTGCGTCAGGCGGGCATCACCGCCAGCACCGGCAGGTCGCGCGCGGGCGTGCCCGCCCGCAGGACCCCTCGCTCGTCGAAGCGAAGACCTGAGCCCGGGACGAGGTCCACCACGGTGCGCGAGACGTAGACCTCCCCCGCTCCGGCACGTTCAGCCAGCGTGTCCGCGATCTCGAAGATCGGCCCTCCGCGGGCCCCGCGAACACACTCACCGATGTGAACGCCGGCGGCGATGTCGATACCGAGGCCGCGCGCGCGCGCCGCCAGCGCGGCGCCGCACTGCGCCGCACGCCCAGGCCCGTCGAAGAGGGCCGCCAACCGCGACCCCTCTCCATCCACAACCTGCCCGCGCCACCAGCCGACTTCATGGGCAAACGCGTCGGCCAGCACCTGGCCACCCTCGCCCGCGCCGGCGGCCCGGACGACGAGCACCGAGGCGAGCACCCGCTCCAACTCGTGGGGTTCGCGCGTCCGCTCGAGGAAGCGCTCGATCTGCCCGAGCAAGGCCTCCTGGTCGCCGACGAATGGCAGGTGATCCTCTCCAGGTTGCTCCACGAACGTCGCGCCCGGGATGCGCGATGCGAGGTACCGCCCCTCCTCCACCTTCAGGCACCGATCCCCCGTGCGGTGCAGAACCAGCGTCGGCACGCGGATGGAGGGCAGCACGCCGCGAACGTCGATGTCGGCGTTCATCCGCGTGAGGGCCAGGGCCGCGCCGGGGCTCGCCCCCATCCGGAGATACGACGCCCACCAGTCCCTGAACGCGGGGTCCGCAGCGCGCGAGGGCGCCCGCTCGTCGATCCCGACCGGGCCGCCCCACTCGTCCAGGATCGCCTGGCAGAAGCGATCCCGTTCCTCGGGCGTGACGCCCCACGGATAGTCCCGGTCCTGGAGGCGACGCGCGTAGCTGCCAATCATGATGAGCGCTTCGGTCTTCGCGGGGTGCGTCGCCGCGAAGAGCGAGCAGAGGGGGCCGCCCTCCGATACGCCCAGCAGCACGGCCCGGTCCGAGCCCGCCGCCTCCATCACCGCCCGCACGTCGTCCATGCGCTGTTCCAGCGTCGGCAGCTCGGGCTCCGAGACGCGGTCCGACAGGCCCGTGCCGCGCTTGTCGAAGAGGATGAGGCGGGCGATGCCCGACAACCGCTCGAGGAAGCGCGCGAACGACGGCTCGTTCCAGAAGTACTCGAGGTGCGAGACCCACCCCATCACGAACACCAGGTCCGGCGGGCCCGAACCCACGACCTGGTACGCGATGTTCACGTGCCCGCTGCGCGCGTAGCTCACGCGCGGGGCGGCCACCAGCGGCGCCGCCGGTTCGACGGCCACGACCGGCGCCACGAAGCGGTATCCGCGTCGGTGCGCGGTCTCGATGAAGCGCGGCTGATGGGGGTCGTCAGCCAGCGCCTTGCGGAGCTCGCGGATGCTGCTCTTGAGCACCGCGTCGCCCACGAACACGCCGGGCCACACCGCGGACAGCAGCTCGGGCTTGGGCACCAGCCGGCCCGCGTGCACGGCCATGTAGAGCAGCAGCGCGAACGCCTTGGGGGTGAGCGAGACCGGCTGACCGTCCCGATAGAGATGGCCGCTGACAGGGTCGAGACGGTACTCCCCGAACGTGAGGACGCGATCGGATGTCATCGGCAGAGCTGGCCCGGGCGGGCGAAGCGTTTCGATTGTAGCGTTCCTGCCGCTCTTACCAAACTCTCACCAGACCTTCACCAGTGCCTGACGTCTCCGGAGGCCCGCCTTCCGTATCGGACTGCAGGAGGTTCGGGATGTCATCGAAGTCGGTTGTCGCCCTCGTTCTCGCTGCCAGTGTGCCCGCGGCGCTGGTCTCATCCGCGGCGGCCCAGGGCCAGAGCCCGGCGCCCACGGCCCAGCACAAGCACTACGAAACGCCGCCGGATTACCAGGCGCCTGCGCCTGGCATGCCGCTCGCGCCGCGCCTGCAGAACCTGGGCGTACACACGTTTCCGGTCAGCACGCGCCACGAGCGCGCGCGGCTCTTCATGAACCAGGGCCTCAACCTCGCCTACGGGTTCAATCATGCCGAAGCGGCTCGGGCCTTCGCCGAGGCCGCACGCCTCGACCCCTCGCTCGCCATGGCCTACTGGGGCCAGGCGCTGGTGCTCGGTCCCAACATCAACGCGCCGATGGATCCGGCCGACGAGCCGAAGGCCCTCGAGCTGGCGACGAAGGCCGTCTCCATGAAGGCCAGCGCCTCGCCGCGCGAACGCGCCTACATCGACGCGCTCGCGGCCCGCTACACCGGCCGCGCCGAGGATCGCCAGAAGGCCGACCGCGCGTACGCCGACGCCATGCGCCGCGTGGTGGAGGCATTCCCGGACGATCTCGACGCGCGGACGCTCTACGCGGAGGCACTGATGGACCTCCGCCCCTGGAACTACTGGACGCGCGACGGTGTGGCGTACCCGGAGACCGCGGACGTGCAGTCCTCCCTCGAGAAGGTGCTCGCCGCCCACCGGAACCATCCGGGCGCCCTGCACCTGTGGATTCACCTGTGGGAACCAACCGATACGCCGGAGCGCGCCGAAGCCGAGGCCGATCGGCTCCTCCCGCTGATGCCGGGCGCCGGCCACATCGTCCACATGCCCGCCCACATCTACCAGCGCGTGGGCCGGTACGACGATGTCGTGAAGGCGAACCTGCTGGCGGCGAAGGCCGACGAAGACTACATCGCACAGTGCCGCGCGCAGGGGCTCTACCCGCTCGGCTACTACCCGCACAACCTGCACTTCATCTGGATGGGCGCCTCGGCCGGTGGACGTCGGCAGCTGGCACTGGAGTCCGCGGAGAAGCTCGCGAACGCCGTTCCGCACGAGGCGCTCGGCACCGTGCCGATCCTGCAGGGATTCCTCGTCGTGCCCTACTGGGCCATGATCCGCTTCGGCGAATGGGATCGCATCCTGGCCGACAAGGGGCCGCGGCACGAGACGGCATTCACGAAGGGCGCCTGGCACTACGCGCGCGCGATGGCATTCGTCGCGAAGAACCAGTTGGACAGCGCCGAAGCCGAGCGCGTGAAGCTGGCAGCGCTGGTCGCGGATCCCTCGCTCAAGGGCCAGACGACGTTCTCGACCAACACCGGCGAGGCCATCCTGCGCATTGCCCCCGAGGTGGTGGCCGGCGAGATTGCCGCGAAGCGCAAGGACTGGGACAAGGCCATCCTGCACCTGGATCGGGCCGTGCGATTCGAGGACGCGCTCATCTACCAGGAGCCGCCGGACTGGCACGCGCCCGTGCGCCAGAACCTGGCCGCCGTGCTGATGGCCGCCGGGCGGCCGGACGAGGCCGAGGCCGTCTACTGGGAAGACCTGAAGAAGAACCCCGAGACCGGCTGGTCGCTCTTCGGCCTGATGCAGGCGCTCAAGGCGCAGGGTAAGACCGAGGAAGCCGCGGGCGTCGAGGCACGGTTCAAGAAGGCGTGGCAGCACGCCGACATCACGCTGGCGCCTGTCGCGACGTCGACCGCGGAGGGCCGGCGATAACCGAAGAAGGCCACGACCGGAAATCAGCGCGAACGGCCACTCGGCGCCACTCTCCGGATGGCCGTTCGCACAGGAGGACATCGTATTGGGGCACTATCTGAACGTGATGGCACAGCTGATGGGCGCGGTCTTCTCGCTGTTCGCCCTGGCGCTGTCCCCCGGTGATACGCTGGCCGCCACCTGCGCGACCGGGGCTGCGGTGATGTGTGACGAGAAGGAGGACAGGATGTCCGATGAAGGCCTGGCAGCGCGATTCGTCTCGCTGCCGACCGGGGTCCGGCTGGAATATGTGGAGCAGGGACCATCCGACGGCGTGCCGCTCATCTTCCTGCACGGCGTGACGGACTCATGGCGCTCGTTCGAGCCGGTTCTGCGGCGCCTGCCCGGGTCCATCCGCGCGTTCGCGATCTCGCAGCGGGGGCACGGCGAATCGAGCAAGCCGCAGACCGGGTACCGCTACGCGGACTTCTCGGGAGACGTGCGGGCCTTCATGGACGCGATGGCCCTGCCGCGCGCGGTCATCGTCGGCCATTCGATGGGGGCGTCCGTTGCGCAGCGGTTCGTCGCCGATCACCCCGAGCGGGTCCAGCGGATGGCCCTGATGGGCTCGTTCGCGACCATTCACGGCAACGCGGGCATCGCCGAGTTCGTGGAGACCGCCATCAAGCCGCTGAAGGATCCGATCCCGCAGGACTTCGCCCGCGAGTGGCAGGTCAGCACGACGGCACGGCCCATCGACCCGCAGCTGCTCGACACGGTGGTTGCGGAGACGCTCAAGGTGCCGGCGCGCGTGTGGCACCAGGCGTTCGACGGGTTCCTGCAGACCCCGGACTTCACAAGCGAGCTTGGAAGGGTGTCCGTGCCCGTGCTGCTGATCTGGGGAGACCGCGACACCTATGCCGCCCGGGCGGACCAGGATGCCCTGCTGAAGGCGATGCCGACGGCGCGGCTCGCCGCCTACGAAGGCATCGGCCACGCCATCCACTGGGAAGTGCCCGACCGGGTCGTCGCCTCGCTCGTCGAGTTCCTCGGCGTCGCGGGGACTGGCGTCAACCCTTCTCAGGCCAGGTGAGCCCGGGCGCTCCGGGCCCGGCCCGGTCGATCCGGCTGTATTGTCAAACCACCCGGTGCGCGGTCCCTAGCAGGACGCGCACTGGTGGTTGTTCCTGGAGCCGAGCTTCTCGAGCAGGGCCACCGTCTCCGGGTAGGGCGACACGCGCTGAACAGGACCGTTGGCCATGTCGGCCGTGGTCTGGCCGCTGCGCGCCACGGCGCGGACGTCAGCGCCCTTGGAGACCAGGTAGAGAATCATCTCGTTGTCGCCGCGCGCGGCGGCGTGGTGAAGCGGCGTGTAGCCGTCGTTGTCGCGGGCGTTGACGTCAGCGCCCAGCTCCTCGACGAGGTACTTGATGACCGGCATCCAGCCGTCCGGCGCGTGGCGATGGGCGTTGCCCGCGAAGCCCTCGCCGTACTCCACGCCGGCGGCGGCGTGGATCGGGAAGGCACCGGGACCGCCCGGCGGAATCGGCGGCGCGTTGTAGCGCTCCTGGCCATCCCGGGCCGTCGGCGCCACGGGGCCGCCAGCGCCTGGCGGCGGCGCGTTCGGGCCGCCGCGGCGAACGGGCGCCCGCGGGGCCATCGTCGCGATATTGGGATCCGCCCCGTAGCCGACCAGCAGCTTCATCGCCGCGAGGTCCACCGAGTAGGCGGCACGCCAGAACGCGGTGGAGCCGGACGTATCGGCCAGGCCGCAGTTCCGGTTGCCGCACCCGGTATAAACCATGTACCAGGGGTGCGACTTGATGCGCCCGTTCGGGTCGGCGCCGTGGTCGAGCAGCGCCTTCATCACGTCCAGGTACGTCGCCTTCTGCCGCTCCATCTCCTGCGGCTGCGGGAAGCGCGTGCGCGGCTGCCACTGCGTGTTGACCGCGGCCCACAGCGGGGTCACGCCGTTGCCCTTCGCCGCGATGTTGGTGTCGGCGCCGCGGTCGATGAGCAGCATGGCCATGTCGAACTGGCCGTTGATGACGGCCATCAGCAGTGGGCTGGTCCCGTCGCCCGCACCGGTGACGTTGATGTCGGCGCCGCCGTCGATGAGCGCCCGCGCCGCGTCGAGATAGCCCTGGCGCGCGGCGTGCAGCAGCGCGCTCAGGCCGCCCTTGGTGGCCACGGGCGGGTTGATTTCTTCAGGGTTGAAGTTCCGGCCCCGGCCCTGGTTCTCCTCGTCTTCCTTGGTCGGCGGCGGGATCTTGCCCGACAGGAACAGCTCGCGCGAGGCGTGCACGGCCGCCTGCACCTGGCTGGCCGTCGGCTGGCGCTCGGGCCCCACGCCGAAGGACTCGAGCACCTTCTGCTGCCGCTGGCTGGCGGCGCGGTCGAGCGCGTTACGCTGCGGGATGTCGATGAACGTCGTGGTGACGTTCGGGTCGGCGCCGCGCGCCAGCAGCGCCTTGATGGCCTCGATCCGGTTGAACGCGGCGGCGAAGATGAGCGGCGTCTGCCCCCACTCCGCCTCCTTCGCGTTCTTGTCGGCGCCCGCATCCAGCAGGCGGTTGACGATGGCGGCGCTGCCCGCGCTGGCGGCCAGGTGCAGCGGCGTGGCACCGCTGGGAATCGCCTTCGCGTCCACGGCGGCGCCGGCCTTCAACAGCACGTCCACCACGGCCGCGCTGCCCGCACGAGCGGCCACGTGCAGCGGCGTGTACTGCCCGATGCGCGTGACAGCCTCGACGTTGGCGCCGGCGTAGACCAGCATCCCGGCCGCCTCGGCGTTGTTGCGCTCCGCGGCCCAGTGCAGGGCCGACATGCCGTCGCCCCGGGCGGCGTTCACGTCGGCGCCCTCCTTGAGCAGCGTCCGGATGGCGCCGATGTCGCCCTTCATGGCGGCATCCGCCACGGGCGATCCCGACTGCGCCGCGCCCAGCAGGGCGGACATGCAGAGGGCGGCAACGAGGTTCAGGCCGAGACGACGAACCATGGGTGGCATCCTCGAGGTTCTGGGGTTCTGGGGTTCTGAGGTTCTGGGGTTCTGAGGTTCTGGGGTTCTG
>JADZCN010000012.1 GCA_020851565.1 Acidobacteriota bacterium
CGGCATCCGGTCGCCCACGCCGTGCTTGATCCGACCGCCGCCAAGCGCCTGTAGACTTGCTACGACCGTCAACGAACGACGACTGATTCGACTGAACGAACCCGTCCACGAGATCGGATCAGGCCCACCCATGTAGGCGTTGCTTCAATGAGGCCTCCGCTCTTCAGCGGAGGAAACGTCTTCTTCGCCGCATGAGGCAGCACGGGAATCTCGTGCTTCAATGAGGCCTCCGCTCTTCAGCGGAGGAAACTCGGTCTTCGAGAGCTTAGCTGGCGGCCGATAGGCGGCTTCAATGAGGCCTCCGCTCTTCAGCGGAGGAAACCGCCTGCCGCGAGAGCCAGCGGCCGCCCTCGACGAGCTTCAATGAGGCCTCCGCTCTTCAGCGGAGGAAACTCGTTCGGGGTGCTCGCGCGGAAGGGGGCCATCCAGCTTCAATGAGGCCTCCGCTCTTCAGCGGAGGAAACGGCGGGCCAGATCCTCTTCGCCGGCAATTTCACCTGCCGCTTCAATGAGGCCTCCGCTCTTCAGCGGAGGAAACTCGATGGGGCTGGAGGCGATGTATCGGGACCCGTTGCTTCAATGAGGCCTCCGCTCTTCAGCGGAGGAAACGGGCCCCCTCGCAAGTATTCCGTTCTCAATGAGCTGCGGGCCCATCTGCGAGCGGCGCCGCGAGAGGCGACCCGCCCGAGTGTAACCTGCCGGAGCCGATAGACCCAAGTGCCCATCCGTCAACTACTTGTCCCCGTGCGAGCGGGGGTGCGCATCATCGTCGCGTCCCGCCGCTCGCGCCCTTGGCGCCCGTTGCGCCAGGCACCTCCGGTCACGGCCGCCGCAGATTCCGAACTTCCGAACCCGAGAACCCGAGCACCCCAGAACCGCAGGTCCGTGCCCGTTACCGCGTCTCGAACCCGGGATACCGCGGAATCTCGCCGCTCACGTACCGCGCCAGCAGCCGCGCCTGCACTTCCAGCACGCGCCGGTAGCTGATACGGTACCCGAAGACCGGGTGCGTGACGAGCTGATCCATCCGCTGCTCGTACGCCCGGATGAACGCGGACCGGCCCTTCCGCGTCAACCCGACCGAATCCCCCGCCCGCAGGAAGTCCGCCGGCGTCACCATCCCGGTGTTGAGGGCCGTCAGCACCGCCGAGTCCGCGACGAGCGGCCGGAAACCCTCCATCAGGTCCAGCGCCAGCGCCGGCCTGCCGAACCGCGGCTGATGGTAGAACCCGATGAACGGGTCGAACCCCACGGCGTGACAGACGATGGTGAGGTCGCGGGCGAGGAGGCTGTACGCGAACGAGAGCAGCGCGTTCACGGGATCGCGCGGCGGCCGCCGGTTCCGCTGCGTGAAGTCGAATCCGCCGACCTCGCCCTCGTCCTCGGTCTTGATCATCCCGGCGAACCCGCCGAAGTAGAGCGCCGCGGCCGTCCCCTCGACGCCGAGCAGCGACTCGAGCGAGCCGGCCTGCTGCGCCCGCGCCGCCTGCTGTTTCAGCCGTTCGAGCACCTGAGCGGATGGCTCGATGTGATTGCGCTGGAGCAGCGTCCGCTGGTTGCGGATTTTCGTGGCCACGAGGTCGCGGGACACCGACAGGCAGAAGCGTTCGTCCTCGGCCTTCAGGAACTGCGCCCGACGCAGGAAGACGTTCCTGAGACCGAGCCCCTGGGTGAGCCCGTAGAACCAGCCCCCCATCGAGAAGTGCGCGATGGGGATCTCGTTCGCACACGCCGCCTGCACCGCCGCGCCCGAGATGGAGACAGGGCCGAACAGGTTGACCTGCGAGATCTCGTTCAGCCGAGCTTCCTGGACCACCTCACGCTTCTCCCGCACCTGCAGCCGCTCGCCCGACTTCCCCACCGACAGCTGATAGCCGGTGATGTAGAGCGGCCGCAGGTCGTCGCGGGCCGGGACGAGTCGGCGGACGTCTTCCAGGTCGAGGTCCGGCACCCTCGCCGGCTCGGTCACGTCCTCGAACAGCGCGAACTGCTCCGGCTCATCGTCCGCCGGGGTGAGGCCGGCGGCGGCCACGGTTTCGTCGGGCAGGCAGATGGTGACGAGCGAGCAGCGCGGGCACTTCGGGCTGTCCACCAGCGGCGGAGGGATGCGCCCCGACCGGGCGACGGCGCGCGCCTCGTCCAGGCGCGTCGCGACGAGCGCGGTCAGGTCGTCAGTGACGCGCACGCGGACACGCTGCCGTGTCTCGTGGTAGAAGAGCAGCCCTTCGTGGCAGGTGTAGCCGTTGTGGCGCAGCACGAGTGCCTGCGCGGCAATCTGGATCTCGTCGGCCGGCCACGCTTCCGGGCCGGCGTCGCCGTCGCGCGGGCGCCCGCGCTTGTAGTCCACGGGCGTCACGGCGCCCTGGGCGGCCTCGACGAGGTCCATCTTCGCCACGAGCCCGAGCTGGTCGCTGGCCAGCATCACGCCGCGGGCCTTGACGCGCTCCCCTTCGAGGGCATCCGCCTCTGGCAGGTCGTCCTCCTTCTCGTCACCCTTCTCGTGCTTCTGCGCGCCCTCGACGGTGTCGGCGTTGTGGCGGAAAACGCCGTCCACCCATTCGTAGAAGAACAAGCGCGGGCAGTAGACGAACTCGTTGAGCATGCGCGCGGGCACCTGATCCGGCAGCTCGACGGGCCTGGGTCGCAGCGGAATCGGACGTCCCATCACTCCTCCCCGCGCGCATGCCGGGCGGCGCGCTCTTGGTTGGCGATGCCGATGCGCGACTGCCCGCCCCGGCGCTCGCTGCCATCGACGACGATGCAGGGGGCGTCGAGGGGGGAGTAGGGGCGGCCGAGGGAGGAGATGACGCGGTCGCCGCGTCCCTCGGTGGGCCCGAGATCGACGAACAGCACCTGGTCGTCCTTGTGGTGAATCACCTGCGCGAGCGCGTGGCGGCATCGCGCGAGCCCCGTGGGGTTCAGCTGGCACTCGAAGACCGAGTACTGCAGGTGGTCACCGTAGCCCTTCATCGTCTTCAGGACGCGGGCGCGCCGGAAGTCGTCGGAGATGTCGTAGCAGACGAGGTAGGTGTTGCGCATGCCTCCTCCGTGCCGTCCCGGAGGAGGTTTCGGCAGGAAGGCCGCGGCGCTGCAGTGGATGCTCACGTGCCGAGGATGCTCGTGACTGCGCGCCTGCAGTGAGGGGCGACCACCACGCGGCAACTGCGGCCGCTACTTCAGAGGGACGAACAGCAGGGTGCCGGCCAACTCATCGCGGTTCAGGGCCTGCGCGACGATTGCCAGATCTGCGGCGACCGCCCCTGGGGCGTGAGCCGAGTCGAGGACGATGACGCCCGAGTGCCCCTCACCAGAGCGCACCCTCTTCACGACCACGCCAATCAGCGTGTTCCGGTCGCCCGTGACGATGACGCGGTCTTCGGCGAGAGCGAATTCGACGATCCGTTCGTCGGTCTGGCCCGCCACCGGCGAAGCTTGAACGGTCAGGACGTCGACTCCCGGCATCAGCCGGCGCAGCGCCCGAAGGATGTCGTGCGACGTGTTCTCGTCCCAGAGGAACCGGATCAACGCCCAACCCGGCGTTCGAGCTTCGCCCTCGTAATTCGGGAGGGAAACGCCCGGCGCACCTCGTCGGCTTCGTCGCGGAACGTCTGCTCCTGCACCTCGAGGTAGGCGTCCACGTCGTCGCGATGCCGGAGGTAGTAGGCCACCACGTCGTAGACGTCGGCCAGTTCGAGGCTGGGATACCGCTCGACGATGGCCTCCGGCGTGGCTCCCTGCTGGAACGCCCAGAGCACGGTTTCGAGGGTGACCCGCGTGCGGCCCACCCGCAACGCGCCGTCCTGTTCGCGGAGCGGTAGAGCCTCGGCGGCAAGGTGGAGGGTCATGACGTAGTCTCGGGCCACTATAGCGCGATCGGCCTGGGGCAGGGAGTCGCCCGCGGCGGCGAACTGGACGCGGTGCCGCTGCACAACCCAATGTGGCGGCCCGGATCGCCGACATAGAGGCGCCGGCGGACCTCACCGATCCGTTTCCGAGGGGCGTGGTCCCCGACGGCCATTGCGCGCCACCCGATGTGGATGGCGGCGCCGACCGGGTGCGCGGCCGTCAGCACTCGGGCTGATCGGGTGAGCATCTGTTGGGGATCCGGCGGCGAGTCTCGCGGAACACCGTCGCGGGTGAGCGACCCGCCGGCACGTGTCGAACGGGCAACCGGCGGCAGGTAGACCGGGAACCGCGAGCATGCGGCGGATCTGGATGGGGTGCCCCGTCCGGGTCGGATCAGGACCCAGTGGACCAACTGCAAGCGGGCTCGGGACTGACCTGCAGCGGCCTGCGGGGTCACTGTCACCACCCCGTGGACTTACTGCAGCAGTGGTGCGCATCTCCTACTACCTGACTATCAAGCACTTGCGGCCTGTCGCGAAGGACCTGCCGCAGACCGCTGCTGTGATGCCGGGGTTCTGCTCGGGTGATGCGAAGGTTTCCTGCGGGGCGATCGTCGCGCCGATCCGGCAATGCTGGTAGCCGCGGCGACGTGTCCGGGCGCCGTTCCGGCTGGTCCTCACCACTCCGAAGGCGGTGCGGGCGCACTTGTCGACACACTCCGGCAATCGCCGCGGCGACTCCGACCTTGGGTGCGGAAGGTCCGCATGGTCGCTCAGGTCGTGCCGCCGCACCGGTTCGGCGCGTCCGGCGACCGCTGCGGTGATGCCGGGCAGGTGCACTGGCGGTCCGGGGCACTGCTGACGTAAGTCGGCGTCGCGCTCGAGTGGTCCTCGGGGTCATAGGGGTGCGCCTGACGATCGCTCCGTCCCGGCGACTCGGAGGCGACTGCTAAACCCCCGGCATGGCGTTTCGACGTCAGGCGGTCTCTGCCGCGAACAGGCCCATCCCACGGTACCGCCCGGCCCCGACCGCCACCGGTCCCCGCACCGGACGTGCGAACCGCACGCGAACGTGGTAGCGCGGGTACTTCAGCGGCGGGAGGTCGTAGTGTCTCGCCAGATCCAGACCACGGCGCCAGCCCACCTCGCGGTACTCGAGCTCGGCGCCCTCGAGGGCGTCGGGCGTCCAGCCAGCTTGGTGAAAAGCCTTCCAGATGAGCGCGCGAATGCGGGAGTCCAGCCGTTCCAGCAGATGCTTCTGCTCGTGAGCGGAGGCGCCGCCCTCCTCCACGCGGTTCCGGTACTTCCGTCGGAGGCCATCCGGGTCGTCGTGACCCGGCAGGATCACTGGCGTGACGGTACTCCACGTTTGGCTGGACTTGATGAACGCCTGTACCTGCGCGTCGCCAGTCGCCAGTTGGGACAGCACCGCGATCGGTAGACTGGTCTTCTCGTCGTTCAGTTCTGCCCCGTTCAATCGTCGTCGCAGGTCTGCCATCTCGGTGCAACCCGGCCAGCCCACCACCAATACCCGACGAATGCCGCCGACCCCGCTGACCGGTTGAATGCTTGGCATCGGAAGGAACATCAGACGTTCGTTCGCCGTGAGCTGTCCGTCCCCGTGCCCGAGAACATGTGCGTTCACCCATTCTTCCGACTGACCCAGGTTGCGGGCGACGTCGGCGACGGCGTGACGTAGCATGCCAGCGACAGTCGCCACCCGACGCACGTGGTGGAACGCTCGGAAACGGCTCTTGCCAGGTTTCCGCTCCTGGTCGTCGAGGGTGCGATGGATCTCGAACGCAGCGAGTGGGACGGCAGGTGCCTGGCTGGGCGCAGCTGTCGGTGAGTGGTAGCGAACCACGTCGAAGCATGACAACGGCGGGACCGGCCGGAAGCCCTCGTCAGACAATCGGCTGAGGAACGCGTCGTGCCTTCTCACCAGGTCGGCGAGGGAACCGGGCTTCGGCACCCGCAGCGGAACCCCTCCTGACTGCACTGGCCTCCATCGATGGCCGGCCAAGTGGTCAGCTTCCTCTAGCGAGATTACTCCGGCATCGGCCGCCACCATATCGATCCCCCAGCCGAGGTGTGTGATCGACCGTGCGGCAGCCTTCATTACCGCTTCGTGGGGACACCGGCCGTCTGGCAGTAGATACAAATAGTGAATCGCCTCCCCAGACAGGTGCGTCGGTCGAACCTGCTTCATCGTCTTCAGCTCGTTCGGCTGCTTCTTCGGCTCGTTACCTTTCGAGATCGGCGCCGCCCACACATCTAGGTCGTTGTTCGGAACGGCGATGCGATACGGCGTCCCGAAGTGATGGCCGGGCGCGACGACTTGCGGGCTCGGGAGTCGCTCAAACCACTCAAAGGCAGGTCTTGCGTATGAGGCAAACTGCGGCTCTCGCCAGCAACTGGCGGCCGCATGGAGGAACGCCTGGAACACACGGAGTGGAGACGGCGGCCACTCCGGTTCGCCCCCGTCGCCCCGGCCGTGGAACGACGGCATCGGTTGGAGGAAGCGGACAGTAACCCAGAACACGCTCGGCATTACGTCCAACGTCAGCTCCTGATTATGACTTTGGTCGCGGTCTCGCCAACAATCTCGACATCCACCTTCGCGCCCATCACTACCATGTCGAACGTCGCGGATTCAGTGCCTTTGGTGATCACGGTCGTCGAAGTCACCACACACCTCAACTGCCTACTCCCTTTCTTCGCCTTGACCACCTTCCCGGCGGCGTCCACGGCAGTGACGGTAAAGCCCGTGTACTCCTGAAGCTTGGCTGACCTATCGGCGACCAAAGGGTCGAACGGGTGCTCGATCCCCGGACCGATGCCAAACTCCTTCATGGCTTTCCGCGCGTAATCGACAGCCGCTTCGTGTAACAAAGAGAAGTCCTCTCGACTACCGTCGAGGTTCACGACCTTCAACTCCTTGGGCTTCTCGATATCGGGCACGAGGTTGCAGCCCTGCCGCAGGTAGCACTCCTGGGGGGCGGTGAAAGCCACCAACGAGAGACCGAGAATGTACCTCTGGAGGGCCCTCGTCCGGTCGGGTGCTAGCGTCCCCTCGGGTTCAAGTACCGCCAAACGGCGGAGCGCAGCCAAGGCGAGGGTGGCATCTCGCCGGATCCAGCCGTCCGCCATCAGTTGCACGCCACCGTGTGTCTTCGAGGCGAGGGCGTTGGCAAACCCCTCCGTCGAGTCGGCACCAGGCAGGATGTCGAGTTTGGCGAGGTCAATGGTCATCTGGGTGAGAAAGTTCGCCGAGCGAGTGTGCTGGTAGACATTGAACGCCCGGATCGTAGACGCCAGCAGTCGTGGCACCTTGGCCGAGGTATCCCGCGAGTCCCATACCCCGAATACGAGCGATGTGGGAGCCAGCTTCGCCAACGTCTCGGCATTACCCCGCAGTACCTCTCGGAAGGCGCTTCGTAGTTCGCCCTCCAATGCCGAGCACCGAACGATGGCGTCGGCGGCTCTGTGATTGGCGTCCAACAGGTTCAGCCGCAGGCCCTTCGAGGGAAATGTGACCACAACCTGCGGAACGAGGTCCGCGTAACCCTCCTTGGCGAACAAAGGTTCGATACGGTTCGCCTGAGAGCCGACGCTGTCGACGAGACACACGTTCGACTTGTCGTCGAACACGTCGATGTTGTAGCCACCTTGAAATTTCTCCTTGTCCTTGTCTGCCCCCGGTTGCGCGGCGTAAGTGGCTGGGAAGAACACGCCGTCTGGGCCCTCTACTGGAATGAGATGCTCGCGAAGGACGATGGCCGCGGGGCCGCTCGCTTCGAACCACTTGTCGAACTTCGTCTGGTCACTCATCGGTCTTCTCCAATAGAGAGGGGGAAAGCGGTGCCGAGTGCAGCGTATTGGCCGCGACTCACGACGGGCGCGCGGAATCGCAGGGTACGCCTCTCACGAATCGCCCCGGCCATTGCCGCGGATGCCACAGTCGAGGAATAAGCGCTGTGCCAGGTAAAGTAGTCGAATGCGTCTCGGTCCTCGTTCATCACCGGCCGGAAGCGCTGTAAGCCAACCGCTGCGAGCATCTCGGATGCTGGAGACGATTCCACCTCGGCGTTATGCTCATTCAGCGAAAACCCGACGTCGAGTGCGTTCCACGCTGGACCTGGGTCGAAGCCGAACCGTCCTTTCTGGAACGACCGCTGCAGAAACACCTCGGCAAGCTCTTCATCTGACGCCAGAATCACTCGGGCGGCGAGTTCCGCCCGAAGTCCGGACCAGATCCCCATCGATGTCTGTTGCCCGGACCAGAAGTTCCAGGGAGCGTTGCCAATCACTTTGGCAGCGCCCTTCAGAACGGCGATTCGAGTCCAACCATCCAGAACCAAGCCGGTGGTCGATCCGCCATCGAAACTGAACCTCAGAGGGGCGATGATCGGGGGCACCTCCAGGCCGCTTTCCAGTCGCTCAATGGGGGCTGGCGGATCGAGGATCAGCACGGCCAGGAGTTCCCGTAGCGTCCCATTGTCACCGTTGAACGTGATGTTGAATTCCCGGCAGGTGTCGCTGAACCACCCTTCCGCACCGGGCCAAAGGCGGTCGGCGAGTTCCAGCAACCCACAGCACGCGAGGAACTGACCTGGGTTGGTGGGGTCCAGTGCAACTCTGATCGATGGCTTTGGCTCGGTCATCCTTCGTCCTCCACGAACGCCGTCGGGTTCGCGCTGGCGGCCCAGTCGGCCGCCCGCAGCAGGGACTCCAGGTACGCAAGCCCCCAGCGGCCGTACTTCCGCTGGAGCCGGCCGAAGCGTCGCGGCACCTCCGCAGCCATGGCATCGGCTTCGGTCCGGGACCGCTCCGGGTCGAACGCCTCATCGGACGGGAAATGTGGCCGCCCCCGCCCGTGGTGGGCGGCGATCAGGTGCAGGATCAGGTCGCGGTAATCAGCACTCACTGTCTCGGCCACGTCAAGCAACGACCCGAACTCGTGGCGATACGTCTCCTTGAGCCGCCCGCCATTCTTTCCGGACTTGGCAAGCAGCCGTGCTGGGTACTTCGCATTCCCCACAACTTGCTGGAACAACTTCCGACGCTTCCCGTGGTCGTGGAGTTCGGCGCTCGTGATGATGGCGTCCTTCACAGGCTGGTCGAGCGGCAATCCAGCCACGATCTCCGTCGCCCGCTTCACCACATCGCCAACGTGAACGCTCCACAACACCGGCTTCCGGGCCGACAGCTCTCCCTGGTGCGGCGCCGCGAACCACTGCCAGGTACGTTCCTCGGCGCCTTCGTCGTCAGCGGGAAAGGCGATCGTGAAGATCGAGTGCATACCGGTTGTCTTCACGTCGTACTGGCTGTCATCGCTCCACACGCGCACGCGCTCGGCGGTGTCGGCGACGTCATCCGCGATGTTCGACTCACCGTTGAGCATGCCGGCGGCGAGACCGCCCGCCGACGGCGGGAGCAGCACGGTCTTGCCAACGATGCGGTCCTTCCGATCCTTTCGAGCCAGTTCCTCGATAGAGGTGCACTCCACCCTCCCCGAATCGTCGAGCAGCCAGACCGGGAGTGATCGGCCGGCCAGCCGCCTGGCCATTACCTCGAAGCGCTCGAACGCTCTGTGGCTCGGCTCCTTGAGCAGCTCATGCGGCTTGAGTGGGTACACGTCGAGCAGGTCGGCCGGCTCGTACTCACGCAACAGCTCGCCCGTGACCGTCTCCACTTCTTTACGCCAGGCGACGTGCGTTTCCGGCGGCTGCCAATCGGTAGGAAGGCCGTGCAGATACGGCTCGACGGGTGGGCGACCGGGCAGCGTGTCGCGGATGCTCGTGAGCGCCCACGCGTCAAACAGGATGTCGGTGGCCGGCAGAATGACGGGCGTCGGAGTGAACGCCTGCTGGCGCCGCTCCGGGTCAAGGCGGCCGATCGCATCTGGACTTCCATCGCCGTCCAGGTCCCGAAGGAGGGCGAGGGTGATCTGCCTCCGGCGATCGTACTCATCGTTCTTGAACTCGACCGGGTGAACCACGTGAATCTCGGTGTCGAGACGCCGTCCGAATCGATTCACCCGCCCAAACCGCTGGGCCATGCTGTCGAACGGAGTGAGGTCGCAGATCAAGTGGTCGGCCGAGATGTTCACGCCGACTTCGCCGGCCGCGGTGCAGACCAGGTACGTTGTCGGCTCGTCGGATTGCCCGCCGGGCAGGAATCGCCTGAAGTTCAGGTGACCCACCAGTTCGTCCCGCTCCTTGCCCCGCATGGTGCCGGTCAGGGTGACGACGCGATCCTTGGGCAGCTTACCAGCCACCTTCAGCACGTCGTCCACGGTGCGGGCGAACACCAGCACTGCTCGGGCACGGTCCTCGAATTTCAGGGCACGCGTTGCCAGCTGCTCGGCCTGCTTCCTCGCATCCTTCAGCGGCTCCAGATGAATCGCCTTCCTGGCGGTGAGCCTCTCGGCAACGATGCTGTGCTTCCGGTCTTCGTCACTCAGGCCGAACGGCTGTCCTTTGCCACGACTGGTCGCGGTCAGCTCCATCACCCGCAACGGTCGGATGTCGCGGCACCGCGCCTGCTCTTCGCAGATTGCTTCGACCAGTGTCTGGAACGCGGGTTCCAGGTGCGCCTCATCGTGAACGAGGAGCGAATCCTGACCGAGAAAGCCCGCGTGCAGCGGCCTCGCCTTTGTGCCCACGCCGTATCCACTGAACAGCAGACGGCTGCCAATCATGTCCACCGTCCCGCAGATGACTGCCGGTCGGGATGGGTCCTTGGACCACTCCCGGTTGTCGGCGAACTGACCGCGGAGCGTGCTGACAGCGAAGTCAGGGATCCCCACCACTTGCCGCCCCTTGTATTGCTTGACCTCCTCCGTTGTCTGGTCCACGACGGTGCGGCGGTTGACCACGTAGACCAGTCGCCGTGGCACGTCGAGCCCGTTCGCCAGCGCAATCAGCCAGACGGCAATGACGGAGGTCTTGCCCATCCCCGTTGGCAGGTTGCACGACACGGGGATGTCTCCGCCTGTTAAGCGCTGGTACAAGGCGCGCTGCCACGGAAAAGGCGGATTTCCAGTGAGGGATTGAAACGCGGAGTCGAACTCGATCGCTGCCCTGCAGGTGCCTTCGCTCATGAGGTCGCCTGTTGTCGATGCCTTCACGTTCACCCGTCGCTCGGGGTTAGGGCGCATGTTAGTGGAGACGGCCCAGCTCGACCAATTTCCCCCGAGACCGCGCCATCTTCTACCACGCGAGTGTCAGATCAGGTCACACCCGGCACAAACCATCGTCACCGCCCGCGCCTCACCTTCACCCCACCCTCTACCAGCGTCCGGTGCATGTGTAGCGGGCCCACCAACTGCCGCGCGACAGCCCCGAGTCCGAGTGCGGGCCGGCTGACGCCTCGCCCCATCGTGCGCGGACAAAGTCACTCCACCCGTTCGCACCCGCTCTGCTACGATCCCTCCGTGTCCGCCCCCGGCCGCAACGACCCCTGCCCCTGCGGCAGCGGGAAGAAACACAAGCATTGCTGCCTCGGGCGGGCGCAGGCGGCTCCCGACATCTCGCGCGAGGACCGTACCGAGGCCATGGCCGCACTCGTCCGCTACCTCCAGCGCGACGAGTTCGGCGACACGCTGGCCCACGCCGCGCTCGTGTGGGCCGACGTCCCCGGCGACGACCCGCAGGCCGCGCTCGACAGCATCAGCGAGGAAGAAACCTCGCTCCAGATGTTCCTGGAGTGGCTGTTCTTCGACCTGCGCGACGATGACGCGCGCACCGTCTCGGATCGCTTCCTCGCCCACCGCGGGCGGACGATCGGCCCGCGCGCCGCGGACTACATCCGCCTGATGCGGGGCACCCACTTGCGCGCCTTCCAGGTCCGCCGCGTTCAGCCGGACGTGGGCCTGGAGGTGCGCGGCCTGCACAGACGCGACGACCTGTTCATCACCGAGCGCACCGCCACGCGCGAGCTGGCCGTCTGGGACATCCTGATCGCGCGCGTCGTCGCATATCCCGATGGCACGAACCGGATTGATGGAACGATGATGGCGCTGCCGCCCGAGGCCGAGGCGGAGTTGAAGAAGGAACTCGGGTACGCCCACACCGTGTTCCTCGAGGAGAACCCGGGCTGCACCGACGCGGACTTCTTCAAGCAGGAGGCGCCTTCGTACATGCACGACCTGTGGCTCGCGCACGTCGCGCAGCGCGAGCCGCCGACACTCCACACCGTTGAGGGCGACCCGGTTACGACGACGCGGGTCGAGTTCCAGATCGCCGACGCACGCCAGGCGCTCGCCACCCTGGGCCATGAACCCGATTTCGAGCACGACGAGGACAACCGCGGCGTGTGGCTGGAGGAGGGGACCGAGCCCCGGCGGCTGCTCGGCGAGCTGTCGGCGGAGGGCGACACGCTGGTCCTCGTCACGTTCTCGCGCCAGCGCGCAACGCGTGGCCGGGCACGCCTCGAGGCCGTGCTCGGGCCACTGCACGTGCGGAGCGAAGAGCACCACGAACCTGGTTCGGGACCACCGCCGGCCCACTGGCGGGACGAGGCCAACGACCCCGAACCGGCATCACCGCGCGACCTCTCGCAACTGCCCGAGCTTCGGGACTGGCTGGAACGGAAGGACCGGGAGTGGCTGGACCTCGAAGTCCCGGCGCTGGATGGCATGACGCCCCGCGCCGCCGCGCGCGACCGACGGATGCGCCCGCGGCTGAAGAGCCTCCTCATGCAGATGGAGAACCGCGAGGCGCGCATGGCCGCCCCGGACCCGCCGCGCGACATCACGTGGATGTGGAAGGAGCTGGATCTGAAACGGCCCTGAGCCCCGCGCCCGTTCGCACCCCGAATCGTCGCCTCAGTCGATTCGGCGCCGGCGGAGATACACACTGACGACCGTGCCCACACCGACTTCGCTCTCGATGAGCACGTACCCCCCGTTCTGCTTGACGATGCCGAAGACCGAGGCCAGCCCGATCCCGCTTCCCTGCCCCTCGGGCTTGGTCGAGAAGAACGGCACGAAGGCGTGCTGCACCACCTCGGCGGGCATGCCCACGCCCGTGTCGCGCACGCGAAGGCACACGTAGTCGCCGGCCACGGCACCCGCATGAGCCTCGCAGAACGCTGGGGTCAGCTCCACGTTGGCCACGGTGATCTCGAGGCGTCCGCCATCCGGCATGGCATCGCGCGCGTTCGCCACGAGGTTCAGCACGATCTGGTCCACCTGCGAGGGATCGATGAACACGGGCCAGGTCGAGCCGTCGAGCTGGAGCTGCAACTCGACGAGCTCCGGGACCATCTGCCGCAGCATCGCGTCGAGCGCCCCCATGTGCGCCGACAGGTTGACCAGCTGGGGCTCGATGGACTGCCGGCGGCTGAAGGCGAGGAGCTGTCTCACCAGCCGCGCGCCGCGTCCCACCGCGGCGTCGATCTCACGCAGGTCCGTCGTCGCCGGATGCTCCGGATCCAGCTGCGCGCGCGCGATCTCCGAGAAGCCCAGGACGACCGTGAGGATGTTGTTGAAGTCGTGTGCGATGCCAGCAGCGAGACGGCCGAGGGCCTCTCCCCGTTCAGCGTTCTTCAACGCGCTCAGGGCCCGACGACGCTGCTCTTCGGCCTGCACCCTTGCGGTGACGTCGCTCGCAATCCCCTGGTACCCGACCGCCCGCCCCCTGGCGTCGAGCATCGGCACCACGCGGTCCTCCACGTGCCGGTAGCGGCCCTCCGCGTCACGGATGCGGTAGTGCAGGGTGCCTTCGCGTCCCGACGCCAGGATCGTCCCTGTCTGCGCGAGGAAGTCCTGTCGATCCTCGGGGTGAACGCGATCGAACCATCGATGCGGGCGAGCCTCGAGCTGCTCGGGCGCGCAGCCCGTCAGTTCGAGACACTGCGGGCTGACATAGGTGATGGCGCCCCGACAGACCTCGCCGTCGATGCTCACCTGGTAGCAGACCTCGTTCGCGCGATCGAGAAGCATCGCGATGACTTCCGGCGGGGCGGATCTGGACACCGTCTGACCTTGGCGGTGTAATAGACGGCCACGGCGCAGCCTCTGTCTCATCGGCAGTACGCCCGATGCGGGGCTCAGTGCGCGGCGGTCCCTCCTCCCGCTCGATTACCGTGCAATCGCCGCTCCGAATGTGATGTACAGATCTGTCTCGACTGTGGATCATCGGCGGCTGTTCCTGGAACATCTGAGTGCGATCGAGCGCATCACGCGTGAAGTTGCCCATCGAAATCGACTACCGAAGGACGTGGCGGAGGACTTCGCCGGCCAGGTGCGGCTGCGCCTGATGGAGGACGACTGCCGAATCCTGCGCGAGCACCGGGGCGAGAGCTCCATGACCACCTACCTCCGGACGGTGATCACGAGGCTCTGCCTCGACTACAGGAGCCGGAACTGGGGGCGGTGGCGGCCATCGGTCAAGGCTCGGGCGCTGGGCGTGGATGCGCTGGCGTTGGAGCGGCTCGTGCACCGGGACGGGTACACGCTCGGCGAGGCCACCCAGATCCTCAAGGTCTCGCGCCGGGGACGCCTGTCGGAGGCTGACATCGAGCGGCTCTGGGCCCAGCTTCCGGACCGGGTGCCGAAATGGAAGCTCGCCGTGGACATGCCCATCGATTCGGTCGTGGACCCACGGCCGCCGCAGGATCCGATCTCGGAGGCGGAAGACATCGTCGTCGCGTCGCGGGCACTGGAGCGCGCACTCGAGGGCCTGACACCGAATGATCGGATGCTGCTCCAGCTGCACTTCGCACGCGGGGTGTCGCTCGTTCACCTGGCGAGAACGTGGCAGATCTCCCGGGCGACCATCATGCGGCGGCTGCGACGCGTGCTCACGGCATGCCGGCAGGAACTGCTGGGCGCCGGGATTGCCGGCCATCGACTACGTGAGCTCATGAGTACGGGCGCCGTTGACTTGCGCCTCCTCGGCCGGAGTGACACACCTGCCGGGAATGGCCGTCTAGCCCGTAAGGATGCAGAGCAGGATTGACCACCCGATTGGCTGCCCGGATTCGGGCACCCTTGCGGCTTACGCGGATGGCCGGCTCGGCGAGGCAGTGCGGCGCAGCCTCGAGGAGCACATCTCGGGCTGTGATGCCTGCCTGGACGTCATCGCGGACGTCATGGCCCTTGAAGCCGGGTGGCCGACACAGGAGAGCGTGCGCCGGCCCTTGATACGAAATCGGCGTGCCCTCGCCTGGGCGGCAACCGCCGCTCTCCTGGCTGCGCTCGCCCTGCCGTCCGTCCTGTTCGTGGAACGGCTCGGCCGCCCAACTCCCTCCGATGAGACACTGGCAGAATCCGGGCGACCTCGATGGACGTGGAGCAGCCTCGGCACGGGTAGGGAATCCGCGGAGAGCATCACGGCGACCGGGCTTCACGCCCGGGGCATGCGGCAGGCCGTCGAAGAAAACTGGAACGCTGCGGCCATCACCCTGGCGGCGGCCACCCAGGCACAGCCCGAAGACGCCCGGTTCCAATCAGACGCGGCGGCGGCGTATCTCGAGCGGGCCGCGAGCCCGGGGCATGCAGCCGATGTCGTCCGCGCCTTCGGGGCCTCCCAACGGGCCGTCTGGCTCGACCCTTCCCTGGGTGAGGCCTGGTTCAACCGCGCCGTCGCCCTGGAGCGGTTGGAGCTGCGGTCGCTCGCGCGCGCGGCCTGGGCCGATTACCTTCGTGTGGATTCCTCGTCTCCATGGGCCGCCGAGGCGCGGCGCCATACCGAAGCCCTTGCGTCACGGAGGCCCGCAGACCGCTGGCCGGCGCTCGAGGCGGCGCTCCGGCGCCGCGTCGATCCCACGCTGGTCGAGGAGGCGGTCAGGCAACACGCGTCGGCGGCGCGGCGCTTCCTCGAGACGGAGCTCTTCCCGAAGTGGGCCGCAGCCGCAACATCCGGGGCCGGCGCCCTCTCGGCGCGCGAGGACCTGCAGACGATGGCCGCCGCGTTCGAGCGTTTTGCCGGCGACACGTTCTACCGGGACTCCGCCGCAGCGATCGAACGTGCGGAACGTGAGGGCCCCGCCGCATTCCGCGCGCTGGCCCTCGCGCACGCGCACTATGCGAACGCCGCGGCGCTGCTCGCGGATGACCAGATCGCGGAGGCCCGGCCAGGGATGGAGAGCGCAGCGAACGCGCTGGCGCAGGCGCGGTCGCCGTACGCCGTGCGGGCCCGGCTCGATCTGGCCGCCATCGCGTATTACACGGGGCAGAGCGCCGCGCTGGCCTCCATGCTCACGCCGCTCCACGACGAAACCGTGCATCACTCGTACGCGTTCCTCGAGAGCCGCACCTCGTGGCTGCTGGGGCTCACCTCGTTTGCCGCCGGGCAGTACATCGAGGCGCAGGGGCGGTGGGAGCGCATGCTCGCCGCCACCGAGCGGATGGAGGACGGAGAAGGTCGCGCGGCCGCCCATGGCCTGCTCGCGAACCTTCTGGAGCACATCGGCGACAATGACGGCGCGTGGCGCCACCGACTCGCGTACCTTCACCTTCTGAGTGAGTATCCGGCCGACCGCCTTCGCTTCGGCCTGCTCATCAGCGCGGCGGGCCATGCGCTCAAGGAGGATGCCGCCGCCGCCCTGCCGCTGCAGGACGCCGTCATCGAAGAAGCCACGCGCTCGGCGCAAGCCGCCGCCGTTCCGGAGGCTCACGCGCAGCGCGCCTCCATTCTTGCGATGCTCGGGCGCTCGTCCGAGGCGCGTGCGGCCATGGACGCGGCCTGGGCGGCCCTGAGGAGCGTGGAGGACCCGGCCCTCGGGGCGCGCCTCGAGCGGGCCCTGCTGGCCGCCGAGGCAAGAACGCTGGACAGCCTGGCCGACCCGACCGCGGTCCAGGCGGCCGAGCGGGCGGTGACGATCGCGAAAGCTGCCGGCGATGCGGCCAGGTTGCCGGAGCTGTATCTGCTCGTGGGACGCGCGTACCTGCGCGCCGGGCGTATGCGGGACGCCGCAGTCGCGGCCGAGGCCGGCCTCGGCGTCGTGCGGAGCCGGTGGAACCCGGCGCAAGCTGTGTCCGCGGAGTTCCGCGGCCTGTCCGCGATTGCGATGCGCGCCTCGCTCACAACGGGGGACATCGGCGCCGCATACCGTTACGGTGCGCACGCCAGGGCGCGGAGGCCGGGGGGCGACGACTCGAAGGGGATCGCGGACCATCAGAGTGTCCAGCGCCATTTGGACGACGATGAGGCGCTGCTCGCGATCAATCAGCTCGACGACGAGGTCGTGGCGTGGCTGATCACGAAGTCGTCGGTGCAGTATCACGTCGGCAGGCTCACGCGGCGCCAGTCGGCGCGTCTCGTCCAGCTCCAGCAGTCCGAGATCGCCGTCGCAGCCAGCCAGCCGCGGGCATCAGCGACCCTCTTCAGCGAGCTCGTCCGGCCGTTCGACCAGAGCCTGTCGCATATCACGCGTGTGACCGTCGCTCCGGATGCGCCGTTCTACGCTGCCTCCTTTCCGGCGCTGCTCGATCGGGCGTCCGGCCGCTTCTGGATCGAGCGCGTGGAGTTGACGGTGGATAGCCGGCTCGCGGATGGCCCGCATTCCGCCGGCCGCCTGGCGTTCGTCGATCTGCCGGGGGACACGCCCGCCCTCGACGCGTTCGCGCGATGGGGGCAGGCTCGCCAATCGTCGGTCGTTCGCATCAACGCGCGCACGGTCTCGAACAACGGGTCGCCGGAACTGTCGCGCCTGTTGTTCGCCGGGCAGCCGGGAAGCCCGCGCTCCGATGTGGTGCTTGCCCGCGACCTGCCGGCACTGCCGCCGGTCGAGGCGGTGTTCCTCCCGGACATCGATCCGGGCCCGCAGCCCCTGTCGGGCGCGGGCAGCCTGGACGTGGCCGGAGAATTCCTCGCCCGAGGCGCCGCCCACGTCGTCACGTTCCTCGCACCCGGCTCCTTGAGCCCGGACCAGTCTGGGGCCCTGCTGGCCCGCCTCACGTCGGGCGCCCCGGTGCCCGCGGCGGTCGCGCAGTTCCAGCGGGACGTCCTGCGCGCGGACCACCGGCCGGGTCCGTGGAGCCGCCTCGTCGTCTACGGGAGTGGTCGCTGAATCGCTGTCACGAAGAATCACTGTCACGAACGAATCACTGTCACGAAGGGAGCCTGTCCATGCATCGCCGTCACTTTCTCGCTCACGTCCCTGCCGGCATCGCCGCCGCCTGCGTCTCGCCTGCGATCGCGTCGGCCGCCCCCCGCGCCACCTCGGGGCTCACGATCCGATTCGTCGGCATGATGGGGCTGGTCGAGCGATCCGACGGGTCGATGCTGGCGGCGATGCCCAGCTCCGAGATGCACCACGATCTCTCCCACCGGCCGTTCCTCATGGCCCGCGCAGGCTCGCGCGTGGGCGCCGCGCTCGGCCTTCGCCCATCGCCGGGCGTGGTGCCTGCCGCGTTCGACATGCGGCTCGAGGGCGCCCTGCCCGACTCGTTCGTGTTCCGGTGCCTGGGCAACAGCCGCCTCGACGTCAGGGGCGGTGACGGTCCGCTTCAGAATCGCACCGTGCAGCCGGCGCAGATGGGGCGCATCGTCAAGGGCGCGCGCGTGCGGAGCGATATCGAGCGGTGGGCGAGCAGCGTCGTGTCGCTCGAAGGGGGCGAGCTGATCGACGCTGCCGCCCACCCCGATGCCGGGCGCGTCTGGTCCTTCGGCACGTATCGGCAGCGCCTGACCGACGCGGTCGACTACGCGTCAACGGGTCCCGTCGAGCTGCGGCTGACACAGGGCGCCGACGTAACCCGCTACACGCCGGCGGCCGAGGCAGGCGAGGAGCTGTGGGTCGTCAGCGCTGCGACGGCCCGCAAACCCGCGGGCGCCCCGACGCGGCTCGAACACAGCCGGGCAGCCTTCGAGTTCCTGGCCGAGGGCGACGCGGTGATCGCCGAGTGCCCGGAGGCCTCCGGCCGCGAGGTTCCGATGTCGACGATTCCGTGCGATCAGGGAGCGAGCGCAAGCGCCACCGCGGGTGCAGCGGCCCGGCGGTTCCCGCCCTACACGGAGCTCTGCTACATCCTCATCCTCCTGGGGTCGGGTCGCTAGCCTGCCCGCCGCGTTCACGACCGATGATCGACCACCATCCCAAGTCTGCGATCCTCGTCGCGCACCAGGATCCCGCGATCGGCCGCGAGCTTCGCGAGACCCTCACGTCGGACGGGCACAGCGTGCACGTGGTGGGTGACCGTTCTGCGGCCCTCTATCAGGCCCGGACCGGCCACCCCGACGTGGTGCTGTTGAGCGTCGACGTGGCTGGGCGCGACGACCTCGCGCTGTGCCGGCAGCTTCGTTTCGACTCGCAGACACGCTTCGTGCCGATCATCCTGGTGAGCGACCACGCCGACCGCGAGAGCCGGATCCGCGGTCTCGAGGCGGGCGCCGACGACTTCCTGAGCGCCCCAGTCGACAGGGCCGAATTGACGGCCCGGGTGCGGTCGCTCACGCGGCTGAAGCGGTCGACCGACGAGATGGACTCGGCCACGGCCATCATCACCACCCTGGCCGTGATGATCGAGACGCGGGATGGCTACTCGGAGGGTCATTGCCATCGGATGGCCAACTACGCGACGGCCCTGGGCCGCGCGCTGGGCCTGGACGACGCGGACCTGCAGGCCCTTCATCGCGGGGGGTTCCTGCACGACATCGGGATGCTGGCGATCCCCGACTCGGTGCTGCGCATCCAGGGCCCGCTCACGCCGGAGCAGTACGAGCTGGTGCGGTCGCACACCATCATCGGCGACGAGCTCTGCAGCAACCTGCGGTCGCTCCAGTCCATCCGGGCCATCGTGCGGAGCCACCACGAGCGGCTCGATGGGTCGGGTTATCCGGACGGGCTTCGCGGCGATCAGGTGCCGTTGCTCGCCCAAATCATCGGCATCGTCGACGCGTTCGACGGGATCACGTCCCGAAGGGCGTACCACCAGGAGCAACCGGCCGCCGAGGCCCTGACCCAGCTTCGGCGGCACGTGTCGCTCGGGTGGCGCCGGGACGACCTCGTGAGTGCCTTCGCCGACCTCGTGCTGGACGGCAAGCTGGGCCTCGTGGGTCCACGCATGCCTTCAGCACTGAAGTGAACGGACTGATTGAGTTGACGACACACGCACCGGATGACAGCAGGATCTCAGAGCTCGACGCCTTGACCGCGGAAGTCGCGGAGCTCAGGAGATTGACCGCCAGCATCGAAGGCCTCCTGGGCCAGCTCATGGGCAACATCACCGACCGGCTCGCTATCATCGAGCGCACAACCGCCTCGCTGAAGGAGAGACACGGCGCGTCGTGGACGAAGCGGTAGACCGCGCCCTGCACGAGACGTTCTTCGACTGGTGTTGCTGGACGTCCGCTCCAACCGCCAGGCGGTCCGCAGCAGTCCGCACCTGCGCTATCCTTGGCCCATGCGCTGGCTCGCACTGCTCCCGGCCCTGGCCGTGACCCTCAGCCTGGCCCTCCCTGCGTCATCTGCGCCATCTGCGCCATCTGCGTCATCTGCGTCATCTGCGCCATCTGCGTCATCTGCGGCCCTGTCTGCGGCCCTGTCTGCGGCCCCGTCGGCGTCCCAGTCGGCGTCCCAGTCGGCGTCTGCGCCATCCATTACGGGTTACATCTGCCCCATGCACCCCGACGTCATCGAGGCCGCTCCCGGCACCTGTCCGCGTTGCGGGATGGAGCTGGTCCCCGGCAACCCGCTCGGCACGGCCAACTACCGCCTCCGCGTGGAGACGGTCCCCGCGGTGATCAAGGCCGGGCAGAAGACGACGTTCCGCTTCCACGTGGAGGATCCGGTCACGCGCAAGAAGGTCACCGACTACGCGCTGGTCCACGACAAGCGGTATCACCTGTTCGTCCTGAGCCGGGACACCACGATCTTCATGCACGAGCACCCCGAGCTCGACGCCGAGGGCGTGTATGCCCTCGAGGTGACGCTGCCCAGGCCGGGCCACTACGTCCTCATCTCCGACTTCTTCCCGACCGGCGGCAGCGGTCAGGTGCTCACCACGCCCATCGTCACCGCCGGGTTCGACGGCGATGTCGTGTCCCAGATCCCCACGTTCACCCCGGACACGTCGTGGACGAAGCGCGAGGCGGGCGTGGACGTGGACCTGCGCATGGCGCAGGGCGCGCTGGTCGCATCGGAGGACCTCGACCTGCCGTTCCACTTCGTGAACGCCGAGACGGGCGAGCCGGTGCGGGACCTTGAACGCTACCTGGGTGCCTTCGCGCATGCGCTCATCGTCAACGAGGAGCTGACCGAGTACATCCACGCCCACCCTGAAGAGACGCTCGAAGGCACCGACATCAAGAGCGGCGGCGGCCCGGACGTCGTGTTCCACACGCTCTTCCCGAAGGGCGGCCGCTACAAGGCGTGGATTCAGTTCCAGCGGGCGGGCCGGCTGTCCACCGTCTCGTTCACGTTTCGCGTGCTTCGCCCGGGCGAGACGTTTACCGGGGCTGTCCATTGACAATTGCCAATTGATGATTGAGCGATTCATTGGGCGATTGGCGATTGGGGGCATCGATCATTGGATTGACGATTGGGTGATTTGGGCGATTGAGCCATTCGTCGGCGCCGTTCGCACATCTCAGCAAATCACGGAATCACCCAATCACCCAATGCTCCAATCACCCAGTGACCCAATCCGAATGCCCAATGCCCCAATCGCCCAATCGTCAACGAATCGCTCAATCGCCAATCGGCAATCGGCAATGGACGAGCGGTGAGCACGCTCAGCGCACCACGCCTCGACGAGCGCGGACGGTGTAGGCTTCACCCCTTGCCACGGTGACGCGGATCGATCGGTAGCGCCCGTCTCCCGGTGCGGTCGGCGTGTAGCCCAGCATGTACTGCGCATTCAGCTCCTCGGCGATGCGCGCGGTGGCCGGGGCGATGTCGGCCGTGGAGGCGACGACCTCCGCATAGCCCCCGCTCTGCGCCGACAGCTCGTGGAAGACCTGCGGGTTGATGCGCGTGGACGACCGCGCGTTCGGCGTGTCCACCGCGATCCCGTAGAGGAACACTTCGTTGCGTCCCAGCTGCTGCTTCAGGTCGGTCACGGCCGTGTCACTGGCCGTGTCCGCCCCGTCCGACACGAGGACGATGGCGCCGCGGGGGTGCTCGCGATCCGCGAAGAGCGGGAGCGCCGAGGCCACCGCGTCGTAGATGGCCGTCCCGCCCGTGGGCCGCACCGTCTCGAGCGCCTCGCGAAGCGCCGTCCGATCCGTGGACCACGCGGCCGCCAGGCGTGACGCATGGTTGAAGAAGATGAGCGCCGCCTCGTCTTCCGGCTTCAGCAGGTCCTCCACGAACGTCCGCAGCGCCAGCCGCGCATCGTCCATGCGGGGACCGCGCATGCTGTCGCTGATGTCGAGGATGAGCGCCAGGCTGACGGGCACGCGCTCGCTGGTGAACTGCGTGACGGGCTGCGGCATGCCGCCCTCGGTGACGGTGAAGTCCTCGCGGCGAAGCGCGGTCACGAGCCGGCCGCTCGCATCGCGGACGGTCACCGGCGTGGGCACCAGCTCCGCACTGGTCCGGAAGATCCTGTTGGTGGTCAGGGCGCCGCGCTGGGCGGCGAGGCGCGGGCCGGCGGCCGCGGCAACGCACACCCCCGCGCTCGCGCGCGCAAGGCCGGCCAGGAACCGCCGACGCGTGGCCATGAGATCAGCCCGTCAGAATGTCGTGGCCGTGGAGGGCACGCGGACGAGGCTCAGGCTCGGCCGGACCTTCACGGCGGTCTCGCCCGGATTGGCCTCGTAGGCCGTCATCACCAGCCGCGTGCCGCGCGGCAGCGGCACTGGATCCGTGTAGACGTAGGGCGACGGCCAGTCGGTGCGGTAGTCGCGCAGCCACAGCAGCGGCCGCACGTTGCCGTCGGGCAGGTGCGCCGTCAGCTCCAGCGAGCGCGCCCCCGCGCCCAGCCGCGGATAGACGGCCTGGAGGCCCGTGGCCGCATCGAGCACCGCTTCGGCGCGGATGCGAGTCGGCCCGGCGCCGGCGGGCAGATCCGTGGCGGCGGCCTCGATGGCCATCGTGGTGGCCGCCGCGCCAGACGCGGCATCGTCCAGGTACAGCCCGACCTCGCTCGTGTCCGATGCGGCCTCCTCCGCTCCGTGGTAGCCGATCTCCAGGATCAGCTTCGCGCCGGCGGGCAGCGTGTAGGCCACGCCCTCGGGCAGGTGCATCGCGGTGGCCCACGGCGTCCACGAGAAGAGCCAGCGATTCGTGCCGGCCTCGTAGACGGCCGCATGCCGGACGACCCGTCGCTCGCCGGGCCTGAAGGCCAGCCCGTGCACGCGCTGCGCGCTCTTGAAGGGCGTCTGGAGCTCGATGCGCTTCACCTCGTCTCCAGCGCCCGCGGGCACCGCGGTCGCGGCCGGGGCGGACAGGACCAGGTCCGGCTCGCCGTGCTCCCACATCGGCATCTCGGACACGAAGACCGGTGCCTGCGCTTCCTCCGCGAGCGTCTGGCCGCTGGGGGCTCCGCCGTCCACCCATGCCACCAGCAGGTCCCACTCGCCCTGCGTGAGGCTGGGATCGTTCTGGAACCGCCCGTAGCCGGCGACGGCGCTCCACGGCGGCATGTGGCGCGTGAGGACCTCTTCGCGAATCGCCGCCGCCCACGGCCGCGCCTCGCTGAACGTGGCAAGCGAGAACGCGACGTTGTTGGGCGAGTGGCAGGAGAAGCAGCGCCGCTGCAGGATGGGCGCGATGTCCTTGTGCCAGAGGAGCGTCGTGGTAATGCGCGGGTGCGTCTCGACGTCACGCGTGGAGAGCGCCGCCGCCAGGCCGAACACCCCTAGGCCGAGGAGCGCCGGCACGATGACCGAGCCGGAGAAAAGGCGTCGGGCAGACATCAGGGGGAGTATGACACTGAACCGGTTCTGGGGTTCTGGGGTTCTGGGGTTCTGAGGTTCTGAGGTTCTGAGGTTCTGAGGTTCGGAGGTTCGGAGGTTCTGGGGTTCTTGGGGACACGTCAGCGTTCTCCTGAACCTCAGAACCACAGAACCCTAGAACCTCCGAACCTCAGAACCTCCGAACCTATTTCGTGACCGTGAAGGTGACGTCGTGCGTGGAGCCGATGGCGCCGTCGGAGGCGAGGCAGCGGAGGACGTAGGTGCCCGGCTCGTGGAAGGTCACCGTCGTGTCGATTCTCCCGTCCTCGGGGATTTTCGGGGCAACCCAGCGGGGCGCCCAGGGCGAGTTGGCGCCGACGCGCGTGTCTTCCCACACCTTGGTCTGCTCGGGGTCGAAGGTGACCGTGTTCGGGCCACGGTAGACGAACCAGGACACGCGCAGGCCCGTCTGGCTCCCGACGGTGAGCGCCACGGGCGCGCGCTGCGAGGGGTGCACGCCGTTGACCGTGCGGTGGAAGAACTTCTCGTTGCGCGAGCCGGGGCCAAACCGCGGCCGCGGCCACCCATCGTCCAGGGCCCAGGCGGCCAGCTGGATGGGCTCGCCGACCTTCACCGTGCGCGTCGGACCGCTGTCCACCTTGAGCGTCGGCGCCGCGTTCTTGCGCATCTCGGGCGAGCTGACGCCGGCCCCGAGCGCACCCTGCTCGGAGGCCTGGACGAGGTCGTCCACGAACGAATCGGGGCGCAGCGTGGCGAAGGCACGCTCGGTCTTCCCGTTGGCGGTGAGCGTCCAGACGAGCTCCTTGTTGCCCCAGTCCTTCGGCACGCGCACCTTGAAGACGAACCGGTTGCGCCGCGGGTAGAAGTGCGTCGGCTGCCCCTGGTCCGCCGGCCCGGGAGAGATGTTGTTGCCCGGCCCGACGGGGATGTCGAGCTCCTCTTCCCAGTTGCGGTTCATGTAGCCGAACAGCATGTTGAACGAGCCGTCGGGGTTCTGCTCCCAGCCCTCGAACGCGGGCGAGACGTTCTGCCCGCGCAGGTACGACAGCGTCTGCGCATCGGTCCCGACGCGCGTCATCGCCACCGCGCACCCCAGCACCGCGATTGCGGCCCACATCCGTCCCGTCATGCCGTCACCCCGTCTGGAACGCTGTCTCAACGAAACCACGAAGATACGAAGGGCACGAAGACGGCCACAAAGCTCGAGACTTCAAGACCTCAAGACCTCAAGCCCAGGTCCCAAGTCCCAAGCCCCAAGCCCCAAGCCCCAAGACCGTCCGCCGTGGTCTCCTTACTGCGGCTGCCGCTCCGAGGTCGTCACCTTCGGCGGCGGCGGGACGCCGCACAGCGGGCAGTCGATGAAGAAGTCGTTCTTCTTCATCTTGCGGCGCTCGCGCCTGAGGGCCATCTCCTCCTGGAACTGCTCCTCGGTGAGCGCGATGCTCTGGCCGAGGTCGATGAACATGTTGGCGATGGACCGGTTGCCCGACCCCTGCCAGTTGCGCGGGTCGGGGATGTTCTTGTTCTTCTCCGTGTTGTCCATGTAGCCGATGATGTGCAGGATGGTGCCCTTGGGGAGCAGCGGCGCGTAGTCGTCCTCGTATTCGTACTGGCGCACCCAGTTGTGGTCGTAGCCCGCGCAGGTGAGCGTCTGGATGTTGATGCCCCAGATGTACTCGAGGCACATGCGGGCGCCGGGCGCGTGCAGGTGCGGCTCGAAGGTCACCACCTTCATGGGACGCTCGAGCACGAGGTACGCGTGCAGCTGCTGGTTGGCCTCGTTCGGCTTGATGTCGATGTCCAGCCCGTTGCCGAGGGCGCGCAGCGTGCTGCGGTACTCGGGCTTGTAGCCCTTCGGGTGCAGCTTGAACCCGAAGCGCAGCCTCGACTTCGTGTCGCGGCCGTTCGAGTGCAGGTGGGTGGACTCGTAGACGATGCTGGACCCGGCCTTGAGCAGGCGCCCCGCTCTCGGGTCGAAGACATCGGCGTTGCGGCCCACCTCGTGCACCGGCCAGCCGCCGAGACCCGTGGGCTCGGGCTGTTCGCCGTCCTCGAGGACGAGCGTCGACCAGATCAGGTGGTGGTATACGTAGCGCTGCCCGACGGTCGCGCGGCCCTTCTCGTCGTTCGGGACGTCGTTGACTTCCTTGACCTCGACCGCCGCGACGTAGCGATCCTCGTCCAGAGGAACCTTCACCGGATCGAGCTCACCCCACCAGTCCGGTGAATTCGCCTTCACGACGATCTCGGGCCCGTCGACGATGAGGTCGGGCTCGCCGATGGTCCAGGCGGTGTCGTCCGGCCACCGGATGGGCGCCGGCATGTCGGCCGCGTTCCCGCGCGGCGCGCCGCTCTCCACCCACCGGGCAATCGCCGCGACCTCCTCGTCCGAGAGCGACGGGTCGTGCTTGTACTGCTGGACGCCGATGTTCTTCTCGATGTACCAGGGCGGCATGGCGCCGGCCTTGTCGCGGATGCTGGTCCGCTGCCGGATGGCGCGCGCCCATGGCCGCACCTCTTCATAGGTGATGAGCGACATCGGCGCCACCTGGCCCGGCCGGTGGCAGTTCTGGCAGCTGCGCTGGAGGATGGGCGCGATATCTTTCGCGAACGTCACCGCCGGGGGAGCGGCCGGCGTCGGCTGCTGCGCGCGCACATCGTGCGGTGCGACCAGCCCGGTGATGGCGGTGACCATCGCGACCAGGCCGACGGCCAGGCTCCGACCAGACCTTTGTCTACTTTCCATCGAGGCCACTCCTTGCGGGGTGCGGATTGCCGGCGAACAGGTCGTCGAACGGTAGTTGACCTCGGTCGAGGTTGTCAACGCGGGTGACATACGGGTGCGGGCAGGTGCGAACAGGTGCGAACAGGTGCGGGCAGGTGCGAACAGGTGCGGGCAGGCGCGGGCGGGTGCGAAGCAGGTGCGGCAGGACGCGGAAATCTCGGACGACGAGGCGTTCGAGGGGGGCAGTACCTGCACGTCCGCTCCGACCTCGGACGGTATTCGGGCGGGTTTCCGGTCAGTGGGACTGCAGAAAATCGAGGACCTCATCCACGAGGCGCGCATGCGCGGCCACCTCACCGACGACAACGTGAACGACCTGCAGCGGCAGGTCCGCCGCACCTCGGCTCCGCTGGCGCCACTGCTGCGCTACCTTCCCGACAACCCCGACCGCGGGTAGTGGCGCGCACCCGCCCCCGCACCCGTTCGCACCCGTTCGCACCCGCCCGCACCTGTTCGCACCCGCCCGCACCTGCCCGCACCCGCCCGCACCTGTTCGCACCCGCCCGCACCTGCCCGCACCCGCCGCACCTGTTCGCACCCGCCCGCACCCGCCCGCACCTGTTCGCACCTGTTCGCACCTGCCGGACCCGTTCGCACCTGCCGCACCCGTCAGTGGGTCATGGCATACACGAGCACGTTGATCCCGAACGCGTACCCGTCCACCGAGAACGTGTAGAAGTAGTCCGGGTCGTCCCCTTCCCGCTCCCACGAGTCGCCGATGTCGGTGTTGTGCGTCATGAGCACCATGATGTGCCCCGCCTTGTCGAGGATGGCGCGCGCGTGCGGCGTGGCGCTGTCGGCGCCCCGCTCCGAGGTCGGGCCGCCCCGCCCCCCCCAGAAGTTGATGGAGGGGATCTGCGGCACGCGCTTCACGTCGAACTGCGCGCGGAAGAGGGGATGCGCCGGCGGCAGGTCGATGATGCTGAACTCGCTCGGCGGGAGCACGCGCTCGATCTGCGACTGCCAGTAGTCCCAGGCATAACTCCCCCAGAAGTCGTCCGCCCACAGGAAGCCGCCCTTGCGAAGATACGCGCCGAGCGCCGTGGCCTCTGCTTCATCGAAGTACGCCGCGCCCACCTCGGTGGCCATCACGAAGGGGCACTGGAAGAGCTCGGGATCGGTGGGGCGCACGACCAGGTGCCGCGGCTCGCGCTGCGCGTCGAAGCTCACGACCGTCTTCGTGAGCTCGGCCAGGCGGATCGACACATTGACGTCGGCGCGGGGGAAGTCCACCATCCAGCTGCCGCCATCCCCGCCGCGCGATCCGCGGAAGGCCAGCCGGCAGAAATGAAAGGCCCCATCGAAGCTCTCAGGCGTGGCCAGGGGAACCGTGTACCCGAACCGCCCCCCTCGTCGTCCCTGCGCGGCGGCAAGCGTGCCCGCCACGGCCACCGCGACCAGCAGCGCCGTGCCCCACCTCAGCCCTGTTGGCTGCCGCATGGACCGAGTGTAGCCAGAACGTGCGCCTCGAACACGAGAACCTGCGAACCCCAGAACCCAAGAACCCCAGAACCCCAGAACCCGAGAACCCCAGAACCCGAGAACCCACTCTCCCGTATACTGACCGCCCGGCTCATTCCACTGGAGGCACCCTCGATGCGGACGATGACTCGCGCGGTCGCGATCGTTTCCCTTTCCCTCTTCCTGGCTGCAACCCTGGCGGCGCAGAGCGTCAACGTCACGGGCACGTGGGCGTTCGACGTCCAGACGGGCGGCGGCGGCGGCCAGCCCACCGTGACGTTCAAGCAGGACGGCGAGAAGCTCACCGGGCACTACAGCAGCCAGACGCTGGGCGAGGCCGACTTCACCGGCACGGTCAAGGGCAACGCCGTCCAGTTCACCTTCAACGCGAACGCGCAGGGCACCGAGATCGACGTGACCTACGCGGGCACGGTCGAAGGCGACTCCATGAAGGGCACGGTCAACATGGCCGGCGGCCAGCTCAACGGCACCTTCACGGGAAAGAAGCAGAAATAGCCTGTTCCCGTGACGCGCGCTACTCGCGCGCCCTCACCCACGCGCCGTCGGTGAGCGTATCGGGCGGGTGCAGCACGACCTGCTGGCCTTCCTGCAGCCCGCCCAGCACCTCGGCCTCGGTGCTGGTCCGCTGGCCGAGCTCCACGGGTGCCCGGCGCGCGCGGCCATCCGCCACCACGTACATGGCCCACTGATCGCCCACCCGGAACAGGGCGCTCGTGGGCACCTTGAGCACGTTCTCGAGCGATGCCAGGGCGATGCGCACCTCCACCCGGTACGCGTCGCCCATCGCCTTCCACGCCGCGCGGTCATCGTCGAAATCCATGATGACGTTGACGCGCTGCTCCTCGACGCCGAGCGCCGAGACCTTGGTGAAGCCGGCCGGCTCGACGCGCTCCACGCGCGCCCCCATCGGCTGATCGCCACCCCACTGCTCCACCGCCACGCGCATGTCCGGCTTCACCTTCACCGCGTCCGTCGAGAGCAGGTCGGCAACGATCTCGACGTGGCTCGGATCGCCGATCTCCACGATCGGCTCTCCGGCCGGGACGACGGATTCGCTCTCGCGGAAGCGGCGCAGGACCACACCGTCCACGGGGGCCAGCACGGGGAGCACGCGGCCCGCCGCGTCCAGCCGCGTCGGCGCCAGGCGGGCCTGTGCGCGTTCCAGCTCCGACTGCGCCGCCGCCGCCGCGTAACCGGCGGCGCTCACGCTCTCCTCCGCGGTGACGAGCGCGTTCTGGCGCGCCTCGAGCGCCTGCCGCGTGGTGAGCCCCGCCTTGAAGAGCTCCTGCTCGCGCTTCAGCTCCGACGCCGCCAGATCGAGGGCGGCGCGCGCGCGCTGCTCCTCGGCACGCGCACGCCCGACGGCGCCGCGAGCCGTCTCGACGGCTGCGCCCGCCTCGAGGCGTGTGCGTGCGTCCAGCAGTTGCGGCGCTTCGGGACGGATGCGCGCCACCACCGTCTGGCCACGCG
The DNA here is from genome assembly GCA_020851565.1 of Acidobacteriota bacterium. Lineage (GTDB taxonomy): Bacteria > Acidobacteriota > Vicinamibacteria > Vicinamibacterales > UBA2999 > VFZN01. The sequence goes on from JADZCN010000012.1 coordinate 29,397, forward strand.
CCACGACGTCGCCGGGCTCCAGTTCCACGCGCTCCAGCCGTCCCGCCACCGGCGCCGAGACGACGAAGCGATGGTGGACGCGCGTCTCCCCTTCCTCGTCGATCGTGACCACCATCGGTCCTCGCACGATCGCGCCCACTTCGACCGCCACGGCCTGGGGCCACAGCGCGACGAGCAGCAGCGCCGCAACGAGGCCCGCGGCCAGGAGCACCCGTCGATTCGTCAGCACACGCCACATCGGCTACTCCCGCGATTTGAGCACGCCCACCAGGTCGAGCCGATCGAGCTGGCGACGAACGGCGAGCGCCGAGACCGCCGCGGCCCCAATGACGGTCAGGAACGTCCACGCCACCGTCTGCGGCGTGACGAGGAAGGGCAGGCGGTACACCTCGTTGGTGAAGATGGTCATGATGTACAGGCCCAGCGCGTATCCCACCACCGCCCCGAGCGGCAGCGACAGCACGGTGAGCAGCGCCAGCTCGCCGACCAGGATGAGCGCCACCTCACCCCGGGTGTAGCCGAGGACCCGCAGGCTGGCCAGCTCGCGGCTGCGCTCGGAGAGCGACACCCTCGCCGCGTTGTATACCACGCCGAAGGCGATCACCCCGGCGAAGAACACGTTGAAGAAGATGATCAGGTTCATGTGCTCCGCCATGGTCTCGCGGAAGCTCCTGAGGGTGGCGTCGCGCACGGCCACGCCGGCCACCGCCGGCAGTTGCTTCAGCGCGGCGTTGAGCGCGTCCACGCGGTCGGGATCCACCATGAGCGCGGCCGCGGTCAGCGTGCCGCCTTCCCGCATCAGCCGGTGGAGCGCGTCCAGCCGCATGTAGGCCTGCACGCCCATGCTGTCGTCCACGAGGGCCGTGACGGGCACGTCGAACACGGGACGGGCCCCTTCGAGCACCTCGACGCGCACGACGCCGCCCGGGCCGACGCCCAGCACCTCGCCCAGCATCTTCGAGAGCACCAGCCCGTCGGGCGGGAGCGTGAACACGCGGCCGCTCCGCTCGACGACGCGGTTCAGGCGGGGCGCGGGCTCGAGCCCGGTCACGGCCAGCGTGCGGTGCCGATGGCCGACGCGCAGCCGCGCGGGCACCACGCGCATCGGCTCCACGTCGATCACGCCCGGCAGCCGGGACACGGCGTGCACGGCGCCGGCGGAGAGGGGCCGCGAGAAGGTCACCGTGACGTCCTGCCGCATCGCGTACATGAACTGCTCGTCGATGAGGACGTTCATCACGTCGATGAACGAGAACCCGATGAGCAGGACGGCGCCCGCGAAGCCGATGCCGACCACCGACATCGCCGCCCGGAGGGGCTGCCGCTCGACGTTGCGCAGCACCATCCGCGACGCCTGGGGAAGGCGGCGGAACACGCGCCACCGCTCGCCGATGCTCGGGCGGTACTTCATCGGCGAATCGGGCCGCATCGCCTCGGCCGGGGGCACGGCGACCGCGCGCCGCACCGCCGACTGCGCCCCGAGGGCCGCGACCAGGAGGCTGCCGGCAATGGAGCCGACCGCCACGTCGATCGACAGGCGGTACTCCAGATTCGGGAACCGGAAGTACTCGTTGTAGAGCCCGATCATCTGCACGCCGAGCCACGCGCCGACGGCAATGCCCGCGACGCTGCCGATCGCGGCGATGGCCAACGCCCACTTGACGTAGTGCCACGCCAGCTCGCGGTTGGCGTAGCCAAGGGCCTTGAGCGCCGCGATCTGCGCGCGTTGCAGGGCCAGCGCGCGGGCGAGCGCGATGTTGAGGATGAAGGCCGCGACCGCGAGGAAGATCATCGGGGTGACCAGCCCGAACGTCTGGAGCTGCGTGAGCTCGTTCGACAGGGTCCACGCCGACACCTGCAGGCGCCGGGGATAGGCCCCGAGCCCGCCGTACGGCTCGAGGAGCCGATCGAGCTGGCCGATGGCCTCCTCGTCCGAGGCGCCGGGCGAGAGCTTCAGCGCCACCTCGTTGAAGCCTCCCTCCATGTCGAAGGCGCTGGCGAGCGCCTGCCGGTTCATCCAGAAGATCCCGTAGCGGCGGTTGTCGGTGAAGATTTCGCCAGGCCGGACGCTGTAGACGTACTCCGGCGAGAGCCCCACGCCGACAATGGTGAGCTGCCGGCGGCGGCCGTTGATGATGGCGAACACGTGGTCGCCGGGCCCGAACCCGTTCGCCTCGCAGAACATCTCGCTCGCCACCACTTCGTCCGGGCGGGAGGGATCGGGCCACGTGCCACGCCGCAGGATGGGGGCGTTCAACGGCGAGGCGCCGCCGGGCGGGATGGACACGAGCCGCCCGCTGGCCGGCTCGTCGAGGCCCGGCACGTCGAGCGTGACGTCGGCCACCACGCGCGTGTCCACCGTGACGACGCCGGGGATGTCGGCGATGCGCGCCGCCACGCGCTGCGGCGCCCGCTGCGCGGAGGCGAAGACGTCGGCGAACCGCTGGCGATCGTAGTAATTGGAGAGCGTCCGCTGCAGCGAGTCGAAGTTGGACAGGTAAGCCACGAACATCGTGACGCCGGCCGCAATCACCGCCGCGATGGCGAGCGCCTGGCCCTTCATCTCCCACAGGTCGCGCAGGAGCTTCATGTCCAGCGCCGGGATGCGCCGGCGGCGGGTCACCATGACAGGTCCCGGGCGGAGATCTTGGTCGCGTTGCGTTCCACGCTCGCCACCCGCCCGTCGGCGAGGCGAACCACCCGATCCGCCATGCCGGCGATGGCTGCATTGTGCGTGATGACGACGGTGGACGTCCCCAGCTCACGGTTGACTCGCGCGATGGCCTCGAGCACCACCACGCCGGTCGTGATGTCCAGCGCGCCGGTGGGCTCGTCGCACAGCAGCACGTCGGGGCGCTTGGCGATCGCGCGCGCGATGGCTACGCGCTGCTGCTCGCCCCCCGACAGCTGCGCGGGGAAGTGATCGAGCCGCTCGGTCAGCCCCACCAGGCCCAGGGCCTCTTCCGGCGTCATGGGCTCGTCCACGATCTCCGTGACGAGCGCCACGTTCTCGCGCGCCGTGAGGCTGGGAATCAGGTTGTAGAACTGGAAGACGAAGCCGACGTGATCCCGCCGGTACTCCGTCAGGGCCGCCTCGTTCGCCG
>JADZCN010000013.1 GCA_020851565.1 Acidobacteriota bacterium
CCGCTCTCCCTGGGCATCGAGACGCTGGGCGGGGTGATGACGTCGCTCATCTCGCGCAACACGACGATCCCGACGCGCAAGAGCGAGGTGTTCTCGACGGCGGCCGACAACCAGACGAGCGTGGAAGTGCACGTCGTGCAGGGTGAGCGGCCCCTCGCGCGCGACAACCGCACGCTGGGCCGCTTCCACCTGGTGGGCATCCCGCCGGCGCCGCGCGGCGTGCCGCAGATCGAGGTCACGTTCGACATCGATGCGAACGGCATCGTCAACGTGTCGGCCAAGGATCTGGGCACGCAGAAGGAGCAGAAGATCACCATCACGGCGTCGTCGGGCCTCAGCAAGGACGAAGTGGACCGGATGATGAAGGAGGCCGAGTCGCACGCCGACGAGGACAAGAAGCGCCGGGACGAGATCGAGACCCGGAACCGCGCCGACCAGGCCGTGTACGGCGCCGAGCGGATGCTCAAGGACACCGGCGACAAGCTGTCGGCCTCGGAGCGCGCGGAGATCGAAGCCGCGATGGCCGACGTGAAGAAGGCCGTGGAAGCGGGCGACACGGCGGGCATGAGCGCCGGCATGGACCGCCTGGTGGCCGCGCAGCACAAGGCGGCCGAGTCGATCTACCGACAGCAGGCGACGCCTGGCGGCGGTGCGGGAGAGCCTGGTGCGGCGCCGGGTGCGGACACCGGCGGCGCATCCTCCGGCAGCGCCGGCCGTGACGGGGACGTGATCGACGCGGAGGTCGTCGACGACAAGAAGTGATGCCCATGGACCTCTACATCGTCCTCGGCGTGCAGCGCGAGGCGACGCCCGGCGACATCAAGCGGGCCTATCGCCGCCTGGCGCGGCGCTGGCATCCGGACATCAACCCCGGAGACCGCGATGCCGCCGTCCGGTTCCGGCAGGTGCTGGAGGCATACGAGACGCTGATCGATCCGGATCGGCGCCGCCGCTACGACGCGGGCCACGCGCCCGCGCCGCTCGCGGAGCCCGCACCGGCGTACGGGTTCGCGGGATTCGACTTCTCGCCGCGCGTCCACGCGGAGCGGACGACGACCTTCGGGGAACTCTTCGAGGACGTGTTCGTCCGGAGCCGGGCGCCGGAGGTGGCGCCCGCTCATGGGGCGGACATCCACGCCCAGGCGCAGTTGACGTTCGAGGAGGCGTGGCACGGCACCGGCCGGTTGGTCACGATCACGCGGCACCATCCCTGCCCGCACTGCGCCGGCTCGGGCTTCCACCGGGTGTCCGAGACCCGCTGCGTGTCGTGCGAGGGCGCGGGAACGGTGCGAACGGTGCGCGGGCACATGGTGTTCAGCAAGAATTGCCCCCGCTGCGCGGGCACGGGACTGCTGCGGCAGGAGCGCTGCGAGTCGTGCCACGGGCAGGGCGTCACACCGCGCACCGAGACGGTCCCGGTGCGGATTCCCGCCGGCGCGCCCGATGGCGCCCGCGTACGGGTGCCGGGCAAGGGACACGCCGGCGTGCGCGGGGGCGCGCCCGGGGACCTCTACCTCGAAGTCGCGGTGGAGCCGCATCCGGTGTTCCGGCGCGACGGCGACGACGTGCACATGGTGCTGCCCGTGGCGGTGCACGAGGCCGGTCTCGGGACCAAGATCGAGGTCGCCACGCCCGACGGGGCCGCCCGCGTGCGGATTCCCCCGGGCACGCAGTCGGGCCAGCGCTTCCGGTTGCGGGGGCGGGGTGTGCCGACGCGCGGCGGGGATCGCGGGGATCTCGTGGTGGAGGTGCGCCTCGCCCTGCCACGGGTGCTCGACGAGCGATCGAAGGAGCTGCTCCGCGAGTTCGGGCGCATCAACGGGGAAAGCGTGCGGGACTGATGGCCAAGAACACAGGCAAGGCGTACTTCATGATCAGCGCCGTCGCGCAGCGGTACGACATCCATCCTCAGACGCTGCGGCTCTACGAGCGCGAAGGCCTGCTCAAGCCCTCCCGGACGGAGGGCAACACGCGGCTGTACTCGGAGGAAGACCTCGAACAGCTCGAGACCATCCTCGCCCTCACCCGCGATCTGGGCGTGAACCTCGCGGGAGTCGAGATCATCCTCAACATGCGCCGGAAGATGGAGCAGATGCAGGCCGAGGTCGACGAGTTCATGGCGTACGTGAAGCACGAGCTGGCGCGCGGCCTCGACGACTGGGAGCAGCGCCTCGGGACCGCGCTGGTGAAGTCGTCGCCGAGCGATCTCGTCAAGGCGTCAGCGCGCGCGCCGCAGGCCACCGTGTCGGGCGGCGAACACTCGCCGCGGCGCAAGGCTCGCGAATAGGGCGATCGGCCTTCCGGCGAGATCCGGTACAATCGACGACGTGCGCAGGATCGAATCCCTCGCGGCCGATTCGGCAACCCTTCACGCCTACCTCCAGGAAATCGCACGGTTCCCTCCCCTCGACAGCGCGCAGGAGCGCCGGCTCGCCGAGCGCGTGCGGGACCGGGACGAGGATGCGCTGGCGCGGCTCGTCGAGCCGCACCTCGGCCTCGTGGTGCGCTACGCGCGCCGCTACCGGCACATGGGCGTCCCGCTCCTCGAGCTCGTGCACGACGGCAACCTGGCGCTCATCGACGCCGCACGCCGGTTCGAACCCGCGCGGCACGGCCGCTTCGCAGCGTACGCCCTCTGGTGGGTGCGGCAGGGCGTGCTGCACCGGTTGACGCTCGCGCCCGAACGGCATACCCGCCGTGTGGACGCGGACAGCCGGACGTCCCACCTGGTGGAGGCCCTGGGCGTCGCGATTGAGGAGGCCTGCACCCGCCGCGCCGGCGAGGACGAGTTGTCGCCGTCCGACATCCGCCTGCTGGGCGAGCAGTGGCGGCGCGTGCCGGAGAGCGAGCTCCTGGTGGACGACGAGTCGCTGGATCTCGACGAGCTCGTGCCGGCCGCGATCGACGAGCAGGAGGACGCCGTGCGGTTGGCGCTCGTGTCCGACCTGGAGACCTCACTGCTCGAGCTCGACCCGAAGGAACGCCGGGTGCTCGAGCTGCGGCTGGGGCTCCACGACGGCGAGCCTCGCAGCATCGATCAGGTCGGCGACCGGATGCGCGTGTCGCCGGCGCGGGCCGAGCGCCTGTCCACGCGGGCCATCGTCAAGCTCCGCCGGCAGCGCGCCGTGCGCAGTTCGCTCAATTAGGGCCGAGCGTCCATGGCCTGCCCCCTCTGCAACGATACGCGCTGGCGCAGCGTGGTCGCCGACGGCGTCGAGCGCGTCGTGCGATGCGACTGCTGGCGGGCCGCCGTCCTCGAGCGCCTGATGGCCGAGGCGCGCATCCCGCAGCGCTACGCCCGCTGCGAGCTGGTGAACTTCGAGCACGACACCGACTCCATGCGCGAGGCCTACCGCCGCGCGGTCGCCTTCATCGATGCCTTCCCGGTGGTCGACCGGGGGCTGCTGTTGTATGGGAAGCACGGCGTCGGAAAGACGCACCTGGCCGTCGCCATCCTGAAGGCCGCCATCCGTGGAAAGGGCGCGCGCGGCTATTTCTTCGAGACCCGTGAGCTGCTCCGTCTCGTCCGCGACACCTACAACCGCTCGGTGGACGAAACGGAAATGGACGTCCTGGCGCCCGTCCTGAAGGCCGACCTGCTCGTGCTCGACGATCTCGGGGCCGAACGGACCTCGGAGTGGGTGCAGGAGACACTGGGGCTGGTGGTGAGCACGCGCTACAACGAGCGCCGGGCGACCATTTTCACGAGCAATCTGACCGATCCCGCCGACAGTACCGAGCCCAACTCTTTCATCTACCAGCTCGGCGCGCGCACGCGGTCGCGGTTGACCGAGATGTGCCACTGGATCGAGATGCGTGGCGTGGACATCCGGGAGACGGGAACGCACGCGTCGCCCGAGGTGATCCAGCGCTGGCAGAAGGAGTCGCCGGCCTCGCCCGACAACCTGCGGCGGGCCGGTGGCCTGCCGGGCAAGAGCAAGGGCATGGCGCGAGCCCGCCTCCGGGAGCAGGCCCCGGTGGAACTGGCCTGGCCGGGCGGCCGCGCGGGAACGAAGGGATAGTGGCCCGGGGGCTCTACGTCCACGTCCCGTTCTGCGCGGCCATCTGCAACTACTGCAACTTCAATCGGGGCGTGCTCGACGAGGCGCTGAAGCGACTCTACGTGGACGCGCTCGTCGCGGAGATTCGGCACTGTCCGGAGGCCGGGGCGCCCATCGACACGATCTTCTTCGGCGGAGGCACGCCCTCGCTGCTGACGTCGGAGGAACTGTCACGAATCCTTCGCGCCTGCCGGGACACCTTCCCCGTGGCAGCCGACGCCGAGATCACGCTCGAGGCCAATCCCGAAACCGTCAGCGAAGGCGGTCTGGCTGCGTACCGCAGCGCAGGGGTCAACAGGCTGAGCTACGGCGTGCAGTCGTTCCGGGATGTGGAACTGAGGCGCCTCGGCCGCCTGCATTCGGCGGAGACCGCGCGGCGTGCGGTGCGCCTGGCGCGCGGCGCGGGTTTCGACAACGTCAGCCTGGACCTCATGCTCTGGCTGCCCGGCCAGCGTCTGCCCGAGTGGCTGGAATCGGTGGACGCCCTGGTGGCGCTCGCACCCGAGCACGCCTCGATCTACCTGCTCGAGATCTATCCGAATGCGCCCCTCAGGGACGAAATGGCGCGAGGTGGCTGGTCCGTGGCGCCCGACGAGGTGGCTGCGGAGATGTACCTGCAGGGACTCTCCCGGCTCGAGGCCGCGGGGTATGAGCAGTACGAGATTTCGAACGTCGCCAGGCCGGGCCGGCGCGCGCGGCACAATCTCCTCTACTGGCAGTCCGGGCATTGGCTGGGCCTCGGTTGTGGCGCGCATTCCACGTGGGACGGTGTACGATGGCGGAACCTGTCGTCGACCGCCGAATACGTGGAGCGGATGACGGCAGGGCGGCGCGTGCGCGTCGAGGCGCGCACCCTGTCGGCCGAGGAGCGCCTCGAGGAGGTGCTCTTCATGGGCCTCCGGCTCACGGAGGGCATCGACCTGCAGGCGGTGGCGGCTCGATACGGCGTCGACGTCTTCGCCCGGCACGAGGACCAGCTCTCACGGTTCGTCGAACTCGGGGTGCTGGTGCACGAGCCGGGCCGGCGCCTGGCCCTCACGCGCGAGGGCATGCTCGTGGCCAACGAGATCATGATGGTTTTCATCGGCGGGACAGTACGGTAAAGTAACCGCCTTTCGCGAAGGAGGCTGCTCAATGCTTCGAGGTGTTCAGGTTGTCGTGTCGGGAGTGGCGCTCGCCGCGTGCATGCTGGCGGGGGCTGGCGTGGCGCAGGCGCAGGAGCCGGAAAAACCCGTGCTGCCGCTCGAGGGTGACGCGGTCGTCATCACCATGCTGATCAAGCCCGACAAGACCGCGGATTTCGAATCCGTCCTTGCCAAGTACAAGGAAGCGATGGAGAAGAGCGAAAAGCCTGCCCGAAAGGAGCAGCTGGCCGGTCTCAAGATTTTCAAGTCCACCCAGCAGGCCCAGGGCAACGCGGTCTACATCCTGTATGTGGACCCGGTCGTCAAGGACCAGGAGTACGACATCTCGCGCGTCATCGCGGAGGTGTTTCCCGTCGAGGTCCAGGAACTGTTCCAGAAGTACAAGGACGCCTTCGCGGGTCGCGCGATCACGTCGCTCAACAAGGTGCCGTAAGGCGTGGATTCCGTCCGGGGCCAGCCCGCCCCGGACGGTCGCGTCGCGCGGTATCCTCTGATCGTGCTCGCCTGGTTCGTCTCGTCCCTGCTCGTCTTCCAGGCGCCGGGTGGCGCCCCTGTCGACGGTCCCCCACAATCACAGCCTCCGGCCGCCCCGGCGCCCGTCGATCCGGCGACCGCGTCGTTCACGACCGCGGTTGGCCTCCTGCTCGTACCGGTGAAGCCGGACAAGGCACCGGACTACGAGGCCGCGATCGCGGCGCTGCAGGCTGCCTTGTCGGCGACCGCCGACCCCGCGCGGCATGCCCTGGCGCAGGGCTGGCGCGTCTACAAGGCGAGCGAGCCCGACGCCAAGGGCAACGTGCTCTACGTCCACGCCGTACTGCCCACGGTCCCCGGCGCCGACTACCGCCCGTCCCTCCTGATGGACGAACTGCTGCAGGACGCGCCAGCGGAGATGCTGGCAAAGTACAAAGACGCGCTCGCCGGCGCGCCGATGCGCCTGTCGCTCACAGAGCTGGCGAATATGGGCATGGCGCCCGTGAAGAAGTAGGACCCACCGCGCAGCGGGCCCTAGAACGTCAGGTTGGCGCCGGCGTAGAAGCGGTGATACGTCTCGTGGAGCGGTGTGCCGTTCAGCCGGAAGACCCGGTAGTCGAGGCGAAGCCGCAGGGGACCGAGCAACCGGACCTTCGCGCCGCCCCCGAGGTTCACGGCCGTGTTCGTCTCTCGAGTGGCGCCGAGCTGTTCACGATAGGCGCCGAAGCCTGCCGTCCCATACAGCTGCACGCCCGAGATCTCGATCGGTGTCTGCACCAGGGCATTCCCGGACCAGGTGCGCAGGCCGGGGAGGGCCTCGGTCTCGTCTTCACTCGTCGTGGCGTATTCGAACTCGAAGGCAACGATGATGAGCCCGAGCCCGCCGGCGAAGCCTCGGACGGTCCTGTTCTCGGGAGTGGGCGTGACCCCCAGAAAGGCCGTGAGATCCGCCGATGCGGGACGGGCAGAAGCGAGCAGTGCGAGGAAGGTGAACACTGCCAACCGGCTGGCATGAGTGATGCACGGTCGAGTCAGCACCCGGCTATGATCGCACGACTGCCCCCCACGGATCACGCGATCTGACCGCGTTGGAGGACGCACATGGCTTCGACCTCACGTCTCATCACCACGGCGGCACTGGTGCTCAGCGTTCCGCTGACGCTGGCCGCCGATACCCTCTACCTGAGGAACGGCAGCCGCATCCAGGGCGAACTGGTCGCGGTTCGTGGCGGGACCATCGAGTTCGAGGAGCGCCGCGGATTCGGCGGATCGCGCACCGTTCGCATCGACCGTGATGAGGTCGACCGCATCGAGTTCGACCGGAGCGGCGGCGGGTGGGGCAGCAACTGGGGCGGCGGCGGCAATGGCAGCGGCTGGGGCGGCGGCGACAACGGCCGGCCCAACGGCATGCGCGAGCGCCACGTGAACGTCTCGGCGACGTCGGGCTGGACCGATGCGGGCGTCCAGGTGCGCGCCGGACAGCTCCTCTACTTCGAGGCGTCGGGCCAGGTTCGATGGGGCCGCGACCGCCGCGATGGCCCGGAGGGCGAGCGCAACTCGCCGTACAACCAGGCGCGCCCGATGCCCAACCGGCCCGGCGCCGCGCTCATCGGCCGCATCGGCGACGACGTGTTCTTCATCGGCGATTCCCGCGACGCCATCCGGGTCCGAACGGGCGGGCAGCTCTACCTCGGCGTCAACGACGAGTACCTCGAGGACAACTCGGGCAGCTTCCGCGTGACGGTGTTCTACTGATACGCTTGAGGGATGAGTTTTCGCCTGTCCGAGGAACAGGAGCTGCTGCGGCGCAGCGTGCGGGAGTTCGCCGAGACCGAAATCCGGCCGCACGTGATGGAGTGGGACAACGCCCAGCACTTCCCGCTGGAGCTGCTCCCGAAGCTGGCTGAACTGGGGCTGATGGGCATCCAGTTCCCGGAGGCGTACGGCGGCGCCGCGATGAGCGCGGTGGACTACTGCATCTGCATCGAGGAGCTGGCCCGTGTCGACCCCAGCATCTCGTTGTCGGTGGCGGCACACAACGGCCTGGGTGCCGCGCACATCGCCCTGTTCGGCAGCGACGAGCAGAAGCAGCGCTACCTCACGCCCTTGGCCAGGGGCGAACGGCTCGCGGCCTGGGGGCTCACCGAGCCCGGCTCGGGCAGCGACGCGGCCGCCATGCGCACCACCGCGGTGCGCGACGGCGACCACTGGGTGCTCAACGGCTCGAAAGCGTTCATCACCCACGGCAAGTCCGGCGACACGATGGTGGTGATGGCCGTCACCGACAGGGCACGGGGCAGCAAGGGCATCTCGGCCTTCATCGTGGAGCGGGGCACGCCCGGGCTCATCGCGGGCAAGAAGGAAGACAAGCTCGGCATGCGCGCGAGCGAGACCTGCGAAGTGATTTTCCAGAACTGCCGCGTGCCGGCCGCGCAAATGGTCGGCGAGGAAGGGCAGGGCTTCATCCAGACGCTGCAGGTGCTGGACGCGGGCCGTATCGGCATCGCGGCGCTGGCGGTCGGCCTGGCCCAGGGGGCTTGGGAGGCGGCGAGGGACTACGCCGCCGAGCGCCGGCAGTTCGGCCGGGCGATCGACACCTTCCAGTCCATCCGCTGGAAGCTGCTCGACAACGCCTCGCGCGTGGACGCGGCGCGCCTCCTCACGTACCGCGCGGCCTGGCTCAAGGATCAAGGCCGCAAGACGACCCTCGAGTCGTCCATGGCCAAGCTCTTCGCCAGCGAGATCGCGGTGCGCGCGTCAGAGGATGGCGTGCAGATCTTCGGCGGGTACGGCTTCGTCAAGGACTACCCGGCCGAGAAGTACTTCCGTGACGTCAAGCTCACCACCATCGGCGAAGGCACCAGCGAAGTGCAGCGGCTGGTGATCGCCCGACAGCTCCTGGCTGCCTGAAGTGGCTGTGCACGCTCCCCTGGCAGACCGCGTGCGGTCCGGCGACGTGCGCGCCATCGCGCGCGCGATCTCGCTCATCGAAGACGAGTCGCCGCACGCCGCGGCGCTCGTTCGGGACATATTCCCCAACACCGGGCGGAGCTACCTGATCGGCGTCACCGGCCCCCCGGGGGCGGGGAAGAGCACCCTCGTGGACCGGCTTACGGCGGAAACCCGCAAGGGGGGCGAGACCGTGGGCGTGGTGGCCGTGGATCCGACGAGCCCGTTCACGGGTGGCGCCATCCTCGGCGACCGCCTGCGGATGCAGGCCCACGCCGAGGACCCGCACGTGTTCATCCGATCGATGGCCACCCGCGGGCACCTGGGCGGGCTGGCGCGGGCCACCAGCGATGCGGCCCTGGTGCTCGACGCCGCGGGCAAGAGCCTCGTGATCATCGAGACCGTCGGCGTTGGCCAGGACGAGGTCGACATCGTCCGCACGGCCGACATCTCCGTGGTCGTCCTCGTGCCCGGCACGGGCGACGACGTGCAGGCGCTCAAGGCCGGCATCATGGAGATCGCGGACATCTACGTGGTGAACAAGGCGGACCGCGAAGGCGCCGACCGGATGGTCACCTCCATCGAGTCGAACCTCTCGCTCCAGTCGTTCGGGGAAGGCGAGTGGCGGCCGCCCATCGTGAAGACCGAGGCCACCACCGGCCGAGGCCTGCCCGAGCTGTGGCAGGCGATCCAGGCCTTCCGCGCGCACTCGGCGAACACGCGCGTGCGCCGGCTCAAGGCGCGCAACCAGTTCCGGCTCCGCGACCTGCTCGTCCAGCGCTACCTGGAGCACGTGGAGCGGACGCTGCTGGGCCCCGGAGAGTTCGAGGCGCTGGTGGACCGGATTGCCGCGCGCGAAATCGATCCGTACTCGGCAGCCGAGGAGATCCTGACCCGGAGCCTGCGGCAGCCATGAAGGCGTGGATCGATCACGTCGGCATCGCGGTGCAGGACCTGGCGCAGGCGCTGGCGTTCTACGCGGACGTACTGGGCCTGCACGTCGAGCCACCCGAGGAGGTGGCGAGCCAGCGTGTCCGCGCGCACTTCATGCACCTGGGGCCCTCGTCGCTCGAACTGCTGGAGGCCACCGCGCCGGACTCGGCGATCGCGAAGTTCGCGGAGAAGCGGGGCCCGGGCCTGCACCACGTGGCCCTGCGCGTCGAGGACATCGACGCGGCCCTGGCGTACCTGAGCGCGCGGGGCGTGCGCCTCATCGACACGGTCGCTCGACCGGGTGCGGAGGGAGCGCGCGTGGCCTTCATCCATCCGTCGGCCGCGCATGGTGTGCTGGTGGAGTTGAAGGAGCCGGCGCCGAAGGTGGGGTTGTTCAGGACGCCCACGCGGCATGCGCTGGGCGGCCTCGAGCTCATCACGCTGTCGGACGGCTTCTTCCGCCTGGATGGCGGCGCCATGTTCGGCGTGGTGCCGAGGACCCTGTGGGAGTCGCGCCTGCCGCCGGACGACCGCAACCGGATCCCGCTCGGCCTGCGTCCGCTGATCGTCCGCGGCGAGCAGACGATGATCATCGACGCCGGGTGCGGTGACAAGATGGACGCGAAGAGCGCGGAGATCTACGGGCTCGATCGTGCCTATCACCTGGACCACGCGCTGACCGAGGCCGGGCTGGGCGTCGAGGACATCGACATCGCCCTGGCCAGCCATCTGCACTTCGATCACGTGGGCGGCTTCACGACGCGCGCCGCCGGCGGCCGCATCGTGCCCAGGTTCCCGCGGGCCCGCTATGTCGCACACCGCCAGGAGTGGGAGGACGCGACGCACCCGCACGAGCGGAACCGCGCGAGCTACCTGCAGGAGAACTTCGTCCCCTTGCTGGAGGCGGGCGTGCTCACGCTCGTGGACGATGGCGCCGAGATCATGCCGGGTGTCCGCTACCGCCGGAGCGGCGGTCACACGGCGCACCACCAGGTCGTCACGATCGAGTCCGGTGGCGCCACGGCGGTGTTCACGGCCGACATGTACCCGACCGCCGCGCACGTGCCGGATCCCTGGGTGATGGGCTACGACCTCTATCCCATGGACACGCTGGGCTTCAAGCGCGCGTTCGCCCGCGAGGCCGTGGACCGCGAGTACCTCATCTTCTTCGAGCACGATCCGTCCATCGCCGCGGGCGTCATCCGCGAGTCCGGCGGACGGCGGACGGTGGAACGCATCATCTAGGGGAGCGCATGTCAGCACAGATTGGCGTGATCGGCGGGTCGGGGCTGTACGACATGGCGGAGCTGACGGACCGCGACGAGCGGCTGCTCTCGACGCCGTTCGGGAATCCTTCCGGGCCCTACGTGCTCGGGACGCTCCGCGGCAAGCGCGTCGCGTTCCTGGCCCGGCACGGGGCGGGTCATCGGCTGTCGCCGTCGGAGCTCAACTACCGCGCGAACATCTACGGGTTCAAGCTGCTCGGTGTCGAATGGATCCTCTCGGCCAGCGCGGTCGGCTCGCTGCAGGAGCGATACCGCCCCCTGGACATCCTGTTCCCCGACCAGTTCATCGATCGCACGCGCGGGCGCGTCAGCACGTTCTTCGGCAACGGCGTCGTGGCGCACGTCGGGTTCTCGCACCCGTTCTGCGAGCCGCTGTCCGCGCTGGCGGCCGACGTGGCACGCGGCCTCGGTGTCCGCGTGCACGAGGGCGGCACCTACGTCTGCATGGAGGGGCCGCAGTTCTCCACCCTCGCGGAGTCCGAGCTCTACCGCTCGTGGGGCGGGGATGTCATCGGGATGACGAACCTGCAGGAAGCCAAGCTGGCCCGCGAGGCCGAGATGGCCTACTCCACCATGGCGCTGGTCACCGACTACGACTGCTGGCACCCGGAGCACGATGCCGTGACGGTGGAGATGATCATCGACAATCTGACGCACAACGCGAAGACCGCGCAGCAGGTCATTGCCGGCGTCGTGGAGCGGCTCGACGTCACCATGAGGGTGTCGGCCCACTCGGCGTTGAAGCACGCCATCATCACGCGACCCGACGCCATTCCCGAGTCGGTGAAGCGAGACCTGGCGCCCCTCATCGGGAAGTACATCAGGTGAATGCCCCAATCCACATTCGCTCGATCACCCGATGAATCGTCAATTGCCAATCAGCCATCGTCAATGGATACCATGCCGCTCATAGTCACCGGCTCGATCGCGTTCGACTACCTGATGTCCTTTCCCGGGAGGTTCACCGAGCACTTCCTCCCGGAGCACATGGACCGGCTCTCGCTCAGTTTCCTCGTGGACTCGATGGACAAGCGGCGCGGGGGCTGCGCCCCCAACATCGCGTACACGCTCGCCCTGCTGGGGGAGCGCCCGCGGCTGATGGCCACGGCGGGGCAGGACTTCGCCGACTACCGGCACTGGATGGAGGGAGCCGGCATCGACACCTCGCTGGTGCGGGTGGTCGACGGGAAGTTCTGCGCCTCCTTCTTCTGCAGCACCGACGAGCACAACAACCAGATCGCGTCGTTCTACACGGGCGCGATGGCCAACGCCTCGGAGCTGT
This sequence comes from Acidobacteriota bacterium, assembly GCA_020851565.1. Taxonomy (GTDB): domain Bacteria; phylum Acidobacteriota; class Vicinamibacteria; order Vicinamibacterales; family UBA2999; genus VFZN01. The sequence goes on from JADZCN010000013.1 coordinate 12,131, forward strand.
CGTTCCGCGGGCTGGACGGGCTGGGTGCCGACACGCTGGTCATCATCTCGCCAAACGATCCGGGGGCGATGGTGCAGTACGCGGAAGAGTGCAGCACGATGGGCATTCGCTACATCTGGGACCCCGGGCAGCAGTGCGCCCGCATGGCGGGTGACCAGCTGAAGGACGGGGTCATCGGCGCGTTCATGGTGATCTGCAACGACTACGAGTTCGAGCTGATCCGCCAGAAGACGGGCATGGGGGAACAGGACGTGCTCGCGCACGTGCCGCTGCTCGTCGTGACCAGGGGCGAGCACGGGTGCACGGTCCACACCCGCGGCGGCGCCGTGGACGTGCCCGCTGTGACCCCGGATCGCATCGAGGACCCCACGGGCGTGGGAGACGCGTTCCGGGGCGGCTTCATGAAAGGCCTGGCAATGGGCCTGAGTTACGAGGTCTGCGCGCGCTTCGGAAGCGTGGCCGCCACCTACGCGCTCGAGCACCTGGGCGGGACCTACCACGCCTACACGTGGGACGAGTTCAAGGCCCGCTACGAGCAGCACTTCGGGCCTCTCTGACACGGTCGGGAGTCGGGAGTGGGCAGTCGGGACGCTCCCGAGAGCCGCGCCCCGACCTGCGACTCTCGAGTCCCGATTCCAGGTTTCGATCCGCGGCGTCCGACTCCCGATCCGAGCAGCTACTCCACGCCGGCCGCCACCTTGGCGCGCGCCGCGGCCACGATCCTGGCGAACTTCGCCTGCAGCAGGTTCCACTCGGTCTCGAGCAGGCGGACCTGCGCGTCGTTGAGCTCGGCCGAAGTGATCACGCCGTTCTCGTAGGAGACCTGCGCGATCTGGACGCTCTCGCGCGCCAGTTCCAGCGCCTTCTGCTGCGTTGACACCACTTCGGCCGCGGCCTGGAGCGTCGTCCATGCCGTTTCGAGCTCGAGCCTTGCCTGGTCCGTTGACGCGTTGAGGCCGTGCTCGGCCTGCCGCTTCTGGGCCTCGGCGGCATTGCGGCGGGCCGAGGCCCCCGGCGACGCCATCAGGGGCATCTGCAGGGCGAGCCCGAACGTGTAGCTCTGGTTGTCCGAAGCGAATGCGTTCGAGAAGCGGTCCTCCTGGAACTGGAGGTTGCCGCGAAAAGCGAGGCTCGGCTTCCACTCGGCACCGGCGAGCCGCGACGCGTACTCGGCCTGGTCGCGCCGGGCGGTGAAGGCGCGCAGGTCCGGACGCGTGGGCAGGGCCAGGTCCAGTGTCTCGCGGCCGGGAATCTCGCGGCCTTCGTCGAGCGTGCCGACGAGGGTGAGCGCCTGCCCCTGCGGGAGCGACAGCACGGTCCGGACGGCCTGGATCGCGACGTCGACGTCCGCCTTCACCTGGATGCGGCGCGCCCGGGCGTTGGCCAGCTGCACTTCGGCCTGCAGCACGTCCAGCCGCGCCACCGTGCCCGCTTCGTACCGAGCGCGGGCGAGGCCGAGTTGCGTCTCTGCCAGGCGAATCTGCTCGTCGGCAACGCCCATGCCCTGCTGCTTCAGCAGCGCGTTGTAGAAGGCCTCGACGACGCGGTACTGGAGGTCCTGCCGGGCGCGGTCGAGCTCGAGCCGACTGGCGTCCAGGCCCGACTCCTGGATGGCATGGGCATTGGACAGCCGCCCGCCCGTGTAGAGCGGCTGCGACAGGTCCAGGGCGATGATGTTCTGCCGCGTGAAGCCGGCCTGGAATGTCGTCTCGTTGGGGCCGAACACGCCGGCCGGGATCCGGATGAGCGGAAATTTCTGCGACGGTGTGTAGAGGTAGCTGAGGTTCAGCTGGGGCAGGTAGTTCGCCTTCGCCTCGGTCACGCGGGCCTGGCTCTCGCGCACGCGTTCCTGCACGGCCTTCAGGCTCTCGTTGGCGGTGAGCGCGCGTTCGAGGGCCTGGTCGAACGTCAGACTCAGAGGGGCCGCAGACTGCGCCGCCGCCGCAGATGACGCAGGGGCCGCAGATGACGCAGGGGCCGCAGATGGCGCAGATAGGGAAGGCTGCATCCGCGGCTGTGCGAAGGCGCTGGTGGCCGAGAGGAACCAGCCCACCAGCGCGAGCGCCAGGACGATGCCGGCGATGCGCGCCGCCGGGTGAAGTCCGGCAGCAGGGTGCGCGCGGCGTGCCTTCACGCGCGCCACGAGCCGTGCCAGCAGCAGGTAGGCCACCGGCACGACGACGAGCGTCAGCGCCGTGGACGTGATGAGGCCGCCGATCGTGGCGATGGAGATGGGTGCGCGAAACTCGCCGCCCTCCCCACGGCCCAGCGCCGAGGGCAGCATGCCCAGGATCATGGCCATGGTCGTCATGAGGATCGGGCGCAGGCGGATGGGGCCCGCCTTGAGGATGGCATCCTCGACGGTGTGGCCCTCGCGGACGTACTGGTTCGTCAGGTCGATGAGCAGGATGGCGTTCTTGGTGACCAGGCCCATCAGCATCACCATGCCAATCATCGCCGGCATGCCGAGGTTGTTGCCCGTGAACAGGATGGCCAGCAGGGCGCCCACGATGGCCAGCGGCAGCGAGAGCATGATGAGGAAGGGCTCGAGGAACGACTCGAACTGCGACGCCAGGACGATGTAGATGAAGGCCACGGCGAGCAGCAGGGCGAGGCCCATGGCCGCGGCCGATTCCTGCATGAGCTCGACGTCGCCGGCGAACCCCCACTCGAAGTTCGGGGGCATCTGGACGGTCTGCATCACGCGCGCCACGTCGTTGGTGACGTCGCCCAGGGGGCGGCCCTCGAGCTCGATGCCGATCTTGGCCTGGCGCCGGCGTGCCTCGCGCTCGATGTTGGTCGGGCCCACGCCCGGCTCCATGCCGACGATGTCGGCCGTGCGGACGACCGCGCCGGTGGGGGAGTAGAGCGGCGTGCGGGCAATGGCCTGGAAGTCGTTGCGGAACTCCGGGGCCAGGCGCACGCGGATGTCGTACTCCTTGTCGCCCTCCCGCAGGCGTGTCGGGACAACGCCCTCGACCATGCCGCGCAGCTGCATGGCCACCGAGCCGACGTCGAAGCCGAGGTCGGCCGCCAGCGCGCGGTTGACCAGGGCCACCATTTCGGGCTGCCCGCTCTCGAGCGTGCTGTCCACGTCCACCGCGCCCGGCACGGCGCGCACTTTCGCGACGATCTCGTCGTTGAGCCGCTGCAGGGCCTCCATGTCGTCTCCGCGCACGAACACGTTGAGCGGCGCCTCGGACGGGGCTCCCTGCATGAACTCGGGATCCGCAACCGTCATCTTCAGGAGCGGGATGGACCGCAGGCGCTCGCGCATCCCGGTCTTGATGGCCTGCAGCCCGCGCGCGCGCTCGTGCTTCTTGGTGGTCTTGATCCGCAGGTTGGTTTTCAGCGGATCGCCCTCGACCCCCACTGTCGTGAAGATCTGCCGGATCTCGGGCTCCTGGCGGACGACGGACTCCACCCGGGCGGCGTAGGCCACCGACTGCTCGAACGAAGTGCCCGGCGGCGCCTCGATGTTCACGACGAACTCGCCGCGATCCTCCACTGGCACGAACTCCGTGCCCATCACGCCCAGCGTGGACATGCTGCCGACGAACACCAGCGTGGCCACGGCCACGACGGCCCACGGGCGCCGGATGCTCCAGCCAAGGACGGTGTGGTACTTCCGGTCGATGCGGTCGTAGAAATCACCCCACTTCTCGAGCACGCGCCCCAGCCGCGTCCTGGTCCGCTCCTCGGGGGGGATGTAGCGTACGAAGCGAGACGACAGCATCGGGTCCAGCGTGAAGGCCACGAGCAGCGACATCGCCACGGCGAAGGCGATGGTCAGCGCGAACGACTTGAAGAACTGGCCGACGATGCCGGTCATGAAACCGACCGGCAGGAAGACCGCGAGGATGGTGAAGGTGGTGGCCATGACGGCCAGGCCGATTTCCGCGGTGCCCTTCTGCGCCGCGGTGACCGGATCCTCGCCGTGCTCCATGTGGCGGTAGATGTTCTCGCGCACCACGACCGCATCGTCGATGAGGATGCCGATGACCAGCGAGAGCGCCATCAGGGTCATCATGTTGATGGTGAAGCCCACGACGTACATGAAGAAGAACGTCGCGATCACCGACGTCGGCAGCGCCAGCGCCGAGATGAGCGTGGAGCGCCAGTCGCGCATGAAGACGAAGATGATGAGGACGGCCATCAGCCCGCCGAAGATGATGTGGCCGCGCACGTCGCGCACGTTCTCGCGGATGCCGTCGGCGTCGCTGTGCACGGGGCGAATCTGCAGCTGGGGGAAGCTGCCGGCATGCCGGGCCAGCGCCGCCTCGACCTTCGTCGCGATGTCCACCGTGTTCGCGCCGGACTGCTTCCGGATGGCGAACGACACGGCGTCCGCACCGTCGAGCCGGGTGGTCGACGTGCGTTCCTCGTAGCCGTCGACAACCGTGCCGACGTCTCGAACGCGGACCGGTGAGCCGCCGGCAGACCGCAGGATGACGTCTTCGATCTCTCGTGCGGACCGGAACTCGCCTTTCGTCCTCAGCGAGACCGATCGCCCGTCGCGCTTCACCTGGCCGCCGGGCACGTCGAGGTTCTCGGCCGACAGTTTCGCGGTCACCTCCGAGAGCGGGAGGCCCAGGGCCTCCAGGCGGCGTGGGTCGAGGTTCACCTGGATCTCCCGCACCTCGCCGCCGTTGACCTGGACCGCGGCCACGCCGTCGATCTGCTCGAGGAGGGGTTTCAGGTCGTCCTCCACCTGCCGCCGCGTCACGTCGCTCGGCTGCGTCGAGCCGACCGCGAAGACCATGATGGGCAGCGCCGCGACGTCGAACCGCTCGATCGTCGGGTCCTCGACTTCCTGGGGCAGGCGGTAGCGAATGGCGGCCACCTTCTCACGCACCTCCGCCGTGGCCGCCTGCGCGTTCACTTCCAGCCGGAGTTCGATGCCGACGCGCGAGAATCCCTCCGTGGACGTGGAGATGACCCGCTTGACGCCGTTGATGCCCGCGACCGCGTCCTCGATGGGCTTGGTCACCAGCGTCTCGACCTCTTCCGGCGCCGCGCCGGGATAGATGATTGAGACATTGACGAACGGGAGGTTGACCTCGGGAAAGAGGTCGATGCCGAGGCGTGTCATCGAGACGATGCCCAGCACCATGAAGCTGGCAATCACCATCGTCGCGAACACGGGGCGCTTGATGGACGTGTCAGAAATCCACATGACCTTCGACTCGCACTGATGCTGGAATGGGCGGCGCCGGCGGCGGCCGCGGGCCTACCGGCCGGCCACCGGGCGCACCTTCGCACCCGCCGCGAGCTGGCGGCGGGCATCGGCGACCACTGTGTCGCCGGACTGCAGTCCCTCGACAATCTGGACGCGCGCGCCGTCCGCAAGACCCTCGGTGACCGGCACGGGGGTCACCGTGCCGTCCTGCACCTTGAGGGCCATGCGCTTGCCGTCGCGCGTCGTGACGGCCTCGCGCGGCACCAGAATGGCGCCCGTTTCGGTGGATTCCACGATGCGTGCGGTGGCGTACATCCCCGAGAGCAGCCCGCGCCCGTCGTTGGGAACCCGAACATCGATGCGGAAGTGCCGGTTGCGCTCGTCGACCTCGGGCGCGATGGCGGCCAGCTCCCCGTCGAACGACTCGCCCGGCCGGGCCTGGATTTCCACTCGCGCCTTCATGCCGACGCGAAGCCGGCCCGCCTGCAGCTCCGACACGCCGGCCTCGAGCTTCATCTGGCGCAGGTCCGCCACGACCACCACCGGCGGGTCACCGGGAATCGCGCCGGCGTCGTAGTTGCGCTCGACAATGAAGCCGGTGACAGGGGAGGTGATGGTGGCGTCGCGCTGCACTTCACGGGCGCGGCGCAAGGCGGCCTCGGCCTGCGCGAGGTTGGCCGCCGCCAGATCGCGCTGCGCGACCGAGGCGCGATGCGCGGTCTCGGCGCCATCCAGGCGCTGCCGGGGCAGTGCACCCTTCTCGAAGAGGGTCCGGGCCCGATCCCGCTCCAGCACCGCGTTGGCCAGCGTGGCCTCTGCGCTCTCGAGCGCGGCCTTCGCCACGGCCACCGCGGCAATGGCGGCGTCGGCCTGCGCGTCGATCTCGCGACGGTCGATGGTGGCAATCACCTGGCCCGCGGTGACCGCGTCACCGATCTCCACCAGCACGCGATCCAATGCGCCAGGCAGCCGCGGCTTCACCGGCACACGGCTGCGCGGCGCCAGCGTTCCAGAGATTTCGAGTGCCGACTCGATGTCCCCAACCGTGGCAGCGACGACCGGGACGTCAGCGGGCGGCGGCTCGGCGGCGCCAGGCGTGGCCTGCACTGTCGCTTCCGGCGACTGGCATCCGGAGAGGGAGAGGGCGAGGGAGAGAACGAAGGCGGCAGGGACGACTACGTTACGGTTCATTGACGGGAACTCCGACGGGAGCGGACGCAACGGGACTTTCGACAAAGCACTCTCGGGGGTTGAAGGTGAGTGGGCGGCCGGACTTGAGCCCGGACAGGATCGAATCGAGCACGTCGCGGGCCAGCAGGTCCGCGTCCTCGCCTGGAGCGAGCCGCTGGCACAAGCCGAGTACCGACGGGCCCACCAGCGCGCCCCACAGCACGTGCATGGCGGCGCACGGATTCACGGTCGCAGGGAGCTCGCCCGCATCCACGGCACGCTGGAGTCCCTCGGTGGCGTCAGTCAGCAGGGCCTGGAGAATCTCGAAGCCTTCCCATCCCTGGGTGATCTTCGGGACCGACCGGTCCACGAAGATGAGCTCGAAATACGCGGGCTGTTCCTTCGCGAACTCGTAGAAGGCCCACCAGCCGGCCCGGACCTCCTCGAGCGGCGATCCGAGGCCGCGGGCTGCCTTCACTTTCTCGTCGAGGAGCCGGAAGCCATCCTCGGCCAGGGCCAGGTAGATATCGTCCTTCCCCGCGAAGTAGCTGTAGATGGCGGCCGGGCTGTACTCGATCCGCTCGGCGATCTTGCGGATGGAGACGTTACGATAGCCTTCAGTGGTGAACAGGTCCCTGGCGGCGTCCAGGATGGACTGCCGCACGGCTTGCTTCTCGCGGTCCTGACGTTCCTTGATGCCCATGGGGTTCGAATTTAACAGTGCTCAAGGACCTAACGCCATTAGACGGCGACATTTGGAGACAGGTTCCATGAGGGCCGGCAACCGGGGGCTTGGAGCGGCGGTGGTGGTCGCCGTGCCGGCCTGGGCCGCCGGCCTGGCGCTGGCGCCGTACGTCAGCCGGCTCTCACGAATGGCCGGTGGCCTGCTGTACGTCGTCGGGTCGCTCATTTGCCACCAGCAGCCCGAACGGTCGTTCTACCTGGCGGGGGCGCAGTTGCCGGTGTGCGCGCGGTGCGAGGGCCTCTACCTCGGAGCCGCCCTCGGTGTGCTGGCCTGGGCAGCGTACGGTCGCAGCCGAACCAGGGCGTGGCCGCGCCGCCACGCGCTGGCGCTGTTGACGGTGGCGGCGGTCCCGACGATTGTGACCGTTGCGTCGGCGCTCACGGGGGTCGGGGATCCGCCCAACGGATGGCGCTTTGCCCTGGCACTCCCACTCGGACTTGCCGGAGGGCTCGTCGTCGGGGCCGTCGTCTCGGAACACCTGAAGTAAACTCCTCTGTCGTGCCTCCCGCAGCCGTCTGGCTGGCCTCCTGGCTGGTGCCCGGGGCCGGACACTTCCTCCTGGGCCGCCCGCAAAAGGGCGTGGTGTTCTTTCTGGCCCTCCCCGTGATGTTCGCTGTCGGCCTGGCGCTCGATGGCCGGCTCTTCCCGTTCGAGTTCTCACAGCCGCTCGTCGGCCTGGCCGCCCTGGCCAACCTCGGGATGGGCCTGCCGTACGTGATTGCGTCGGCCCTCGGGCTTGGCAAGGGTGTCGTGACGGCCGTGAACTACGAGTACGGGAATGCCTTCCTCATCGTGTCCGGCCTGCTGAACATGCTCGTCGCCCTCGATGCCTACGACGTGCGCCTCGGGAGGAAGTGAGAGGTCATGACGACGCATCTGGGACTCATGGCGCTCTTCTCGTTCTTCGTGGCGCTCGTCTTCGCGGTGATAGGCCGCGACGCGCCGCGAGATCAGCTGACGCTCTGGCTGAAGTTCTTCGGTGGGTTCATCGGTGCGGGTCTCGTGCTCGGCTGGATCATGTACCCGCTGCCGTTCTGATCGTCCGCCTCAACCCGCATGTCCCTGATGCTCTGGGGGCCCGTCGCGGCCTACATGGCCGCCATCTTCGTGCTTTCTTCCCAGGCAACCCTGCCCGGTTCATCGTTGACGCCAGACTGGACGCAACACGGCATCGCCTATGCCGGGCTGTCGCTCGTGACCCTGCGCGCAACGGCGGGCGGCCGCTGGTCCCGTGTCGGGGGCTGGACGGTTTCGCTGGCCTGGGCCATTGCGGCGCTGTACGGCGTGACCGACGAATGGCACCAGTCGTTCGTGCCGGGTCGGATGGCCGACATTCGGGACGTCGTGGCCGACGCGGCGGGCGCGGCGCTGGGGCTCGCCGCGGCATGGGCGTGGAGTATCATCAAACGGCCATCATGACCTTTGACAACCTGTTGCTCGAGCGCGACGGCGCGGTCGCGATCCTCACCTTCAATCGCCCGAAGGTCCTGAACGCCCTCAATGCCGCCACGCTCGCCGAACTGGAGACGGCGCTCCGCGCGCTGCAGTCGGACGATGACGTGCGTGCGATTGTGCTGACCGGGAGCGGCGAGAAGGCGTTCGTCGCCGGCGCGGACATCAACGAGCTGGCCGTGCTCACGCCCGCGCAGGGCAAGGAGCACGCGCGGCACGGGCAGCGGGTCTTCGATCTCATCGAGCAGCTCGGGAAGCCGGTCATCGCGGCCATCAACGGCTTCGCGCTCGGCGGCGGCTGCGAGCTGGCCATGGCGTGCACGCTGCGCGTGGCGGCGGACACGGCTCGGCTCGGCCAGCCGGAGATCAACCTGGGCATCATCCCCGGCTACGCAGGCAGCCAGCGGCTGCCGCGCCTGATCGGGAAGGGACGGGCGCTCGAGATCCTGCTGACCGGCGACATGGTCAGCGCCCAGCGCGCGTACGAGATCGGCCTCGTGAACCAGGTGGTCACGGCGGCGGAGCTGATGGCGGCGGCGAAGAAGCTGGCCGCGGCGCTGGCGGGCAAAGCCCCGATCGCGACGCGATACATCATCGAGGCGGTGAACCACGGGCTCGACATGCCGCTCGCCCAGGCGCAGTTCTTCGAAACCGCGCTGTTCGGGGCGATCGCCTCCACCGAAGACACCAGGGAGGGCACGTCCGCATTCCTGGAGAAGCGGAAGGCGACCTGGAAGGGGCGCTAGCGTGCGCATCGCGATCGTCGTCGCGCGTTTCAACGACTTCGTAACGGAGCGCCTGCTCGCCGGGGCCCGGGCCGGACTGGCCGATGCCGGCCTTCCCGATGGCGACATCGAGGTTCTGTGGGTGCCGGGGGCCTTCGAGATCCCGCTGGCAGCCGAGGCCGTGGCCGCAAGCGGGCGCGTCTCGGCGGTGGTGTGCCTGGGGTGCCTCATCAAGGGCGCAACGCCGCATTTCGAGTACATCTCCTCGGCGTGCGCGCATGGCATCATGGCCGCGGCATCGAAAACGCGCGTTCCCATCTCGTTCGGCGTGCTGACCACCAACTCGGCCGAGGAGGCGCTCGAGCGCGCGGTCGAGGGGCCCGGCAACAAGGGCCGCGAGGCCGCGGAGGCCGCGCTGGAGATGGCCCGCCTGCTGGCCGCGGTGGCCGGAGGCGGGCGGTGAGCGACGGGACGGAGCGGTGGGCCGGCCGGCGCCAGGCGCGGGCGGCCGCCCTGCAGGCGCTGTACGAGGTCGAAGTGGGCGGGCTCACGGTGACTGAAGCCCTGGGCGTGCTGGACCGGGTCGGGGAGCCCGAGGCGCCGGCGCTCGGCGAGGCGGACCGGGCTTTTGCGGGGACCCTGGCGCGGGGCGTCATCGAGAGCCAGGCGGCCCTCGACGAGCGGATTGGGGCCGCCGCACGCCACTGGCGCGTGGAGCGCATGGCGGCGCTGGACCGCCTGGTGCTTCGCCTGGCCGTGCACGAGTGGCTGGCCCATCCGAAGACGCCGCCGCGCGTGGTGATCAACGAAGCCATCGAGCTGGCCCGCGCGTACAGCGGTGAGGACGCCGCGAAGTTCGTGAACGGCGTGCTGGACGGCGTCTTCCGCGCCCTGAAGGACGAAGGCAGGGTCGTCGAGTAGCGCGGCGCCACCCAATCGAGGAGAAGGTCCGAGTGTCGAGCAACGAAGAAGCCCAGATCGCGCAGCGCCGCGCCAACCTCGACGCGATCGTCGCCCTTGGGTTCCGTGCCTATCCCAACCGGTTCGCCACCACACACACGGTGAGCGCGCTCGTGACCGCGCACGGCGACTCCGACGCCGGCGCCCTCGAGGCCTCCCGCGTCGAGACCGTCACGGCCGGGCGCATCATCAGCATCCGCCATTTCGGGAAGGCGGCCTTCCTGGTGCTCTCGGACGGCCGCTCGCGCATCCAGGTGTACGTGCGGCAGGACTCGCTTCCCGAGCGGGACTACCAGCTCTACAAGCTGCTGGACTTCGGCGACCAGATCGGTGTTGCCGGCCACCTGTTCCGGACCAAGACCAACGAGCTGTCCATCTGGGCCGCGAAGCTCGAGTTCCTCGCCAAGTGCTTCCTCCCGTTGCCCGAGAAGTGGCACGGGCTGCAGGACGTCGAGATCCGCTATCGCCAGCGGTATCTGGATCTGATCGTGAACCCGGACGTGCGGCGCGTGTTCGAGGTCCGCAGCCGCACGGTGACGGCCATCCGCGACTTCCTCACGAGCCACGACTTCCTCGAAGTCGAGACGCCGATGATGCAGCCCATCGCGGGCGGTGCACTCGCGCGCCCCTTCGTGACGCATCACAACGCGCTCGACATGAGGCTCTTCCTGCGCATCGCGCCGGAGCTCTACCTCAAGCGCCTCACGGTGGGTGGCATCGAGCGCGTCTTCGAGATCAACCGGAACTTCCGGAACGAGGGCATCTCGACCCAGCACAACCCCGAGTTCACGATGCTGGAGTTCTACTGGGCCTACCAGGACTACCAGGTGCTGATGCGCTTCACCGAGGAGCTCCTCTCGTTCGTGGCCCGCGCCTCCGTGGGCGCCGAGCAGGTGCCCTTCGGCGACCACCAGATCAACCTGCAGGCGCCCTACCGGCGACTGTCGCTGCGCCACGCGGCCGCCGAGGAGGCCTCGAGGCGGCTGGGCGTCCCGGTGCTGGTCGAGGAGCTGCGGAGCCTCGACTCGGCCCGGGCGATCGCGGCACGGCTCGGCTTGGAGGTGCCCGACGCCGCGGGCCCGGGCAGGGTGGCGACGGAGATCTTCGAGGCGCTCTGGGAAGATCAGCTCATCCAGCCGACGTTCATCTACGACTTCCCGACCGAGGTGTCGCCCCTCTCGAAGCAGCGCGAGGACGATCCCGACACCGTGGAGCGCTTCGAGCTCTACATCGGCGGGTTCGAGGTGGCCAACGCCTTCTCCGAGCTGAACGATCCGGCCGAGCAGCGCCGCCGGTTCGAGTCGCAGCTCGCCGAACGGGCGAAAGGCGATGCCGAGGCGCATGCGATGGACGAGGACTACATCCGCGCGCTCGAGTACGGCATGCCCCCTGCCGGCGGCGAGGGCATCGGCATCGACCGGCTCGTGATGATCCTGTCGAACTCGCCGTCCATCCGCGACGTCATCCTGTTCCCGCTGATGCGCCCGCGCGACTAGCCATGCCCTTCGAGCTGCAGATCGCGCTCCGGTACCTGCTGGCCAAGCGCCGGCAGGTGTTCATCTCCGTGATCTCGCTGGTGTCCACCGTCGGCGTCACGGTCGGGGTGATGGCCCTGGTCATCGCCCTCGCGCTGATGACCGGGCTGCAGGGCGAGCTGCGCGACCGCATCCTCGGCTCGTCGGCACACGTGTACGTCTGGAAGCCGAGCGGCCTCGTGGACTACCGAGCCGAAGTCGAGAAGATGAAGGCCATCCCCGGCGTCCAGGGCGCGGCCCCGGCCCTGCTCGGCAAGGCGCTCGTGACGAGCGACAAGGGCGAGAGCTTCATCACGGTCAAGGGGATCGACCCGGCCCTCGAAGGCGATGTCACCGACCTTCGCCGGTCGATGACCGCCGGCGCCGTGGAGGACCTGCGGCCGGCGACGGAGGACGCATTCGCCGGCATCCTCATCGGCAAGGACCTGAGCGGGACGCTCAGCGCCTTCCCTGGAGACGTGATCACGCTCGTCACGCCGGAAGGATCCCTCTCGCCCATGGGGCTGATGCCCCGCCAGCGCCGCGTCCAGATCGCCGGCACCTTCCAGCTCGGCCTCTTCGAGTTCGATCACGCCTACGGGTTCGTCGATCTCGAGACCGCGTACCGCCTCACCGGCCAGGACCGCCCCGACCACCTGGAGATCCGCGTCACGGACATTTACAGCGCACCCGCCGTGGCCGACGACATCCAGGAGCGGCTCGGCACCGACTACATCACACAGGACTGGACCGACATGAACCAGTCGCTGTATTCGGCCCTCTGGCTGGAGAAGATCGCGATGGGCATCGGCATCGGCCTCATCGTGATGGTGGCCGCGCTCAACATCGTGGCCTCGCTGGTGCTGCTGGTGATGGAGAAGACGCGTGACATCGCGATTCTGAAGACCATGGGCGCCTCGGCCCGCAGCGTGATGCTGATCTTCCTGATGCAGGGGATGATCATCGGCGTGGTGGGCACGCTGGTTGGAGCCTCGCTGGGCGCCCTCATCGCGAACGTGCTGGATCGCTACCGGCTCATCAGCATCCCGAGCGACGTGTACCAGGTGACCTACCTGCCGTTCAAGCTGTTGCCCTGGGACCTCTTCACCGTTGTTGCCGGCGCAGTCGTCGTCTGCTTCCTGGCAACACTGTATCCTTCGCGGCAGGCTGCCCGGCTCGACCCGGCGCAGGCCCTCCGGTACGAGTAGCCGCCGCCATGCCCTTCGTCATCGCCTCTGGCCTGTCGAAGTCCTATCCGGTGGCCGGCCGCCGCCTCCAGGTCCTCCGCGACCTGTCCCTGACCGTGGAGAAGGGCGAGATGGTGGCGATCATGGGCGCATCCGGCGTGGGGAAGAGCACGCTGCTGCACCTGTTGGGCGGCCTGGACCGGCCAGACGAGGGCACCATCCAGGTGGGTGAGCACAGCATCACGGGGATGGCCGGCGCCGACCTGGTGGCGTTCCGCAATCGCCATGTGGGCTTCGTCTTCCAGTTCCACCACCTGCTGCCGGAGTTCTCGGCGGTCGAGAACGCCGAGATGCCCCTCCGTATCGCGCGGGTGCCGGTGTCCGAGGCCCGCCCGCGAGCCACGGCGCTGCTCTCGCGCGTCGGGCTGGCGGATCGGCTGGACCATCGCCCCGGGATGCTCTCCGGGGGCGAGCAGCAACGCGTGGCCGTCGCGCGCGCGCTGGTGACGCAGCCGTCGCTGCTCCTGGCGGACGAGCCGACGGGCGACCTGGACGAGGCGACCGCCGATGCGCTGCACCAGCTGTTGCGCGACATGCACCGCGAGTTCGGGTTGACGGCCATCATCGCCACCCACAACCCGCGCCTGGCCGAGCAGTGCGATCGCGTGCTGAGGGTGGAGGGCGGGCAGTTGAGAGGTGAAAAGTGAGGAGCGCGAATTGATGAGCGCCGCCTACTCCTTCCCCTCGAGGCCGGCGAGCGCGAAGACGATGTCGCCCAGGGCGGAGTAGTCCTCCTCGCCTCGCCCCTGTGCCGCCTGCGCCTGGACGAGCTGCGCGGCGACGGCGGACCCCAGGGCAGGAACGCCGCTTTCGGCCAGCGCGCTGAGCGCAATCCCCAGGTCCTTCCTGAACAGCTTTCCCTTGAAGCCCGGCTTGTAGTTGCCGGTGATCATCCGCTCGCCGTGCACCTCGAGCACGCGGCTCTGGGCAAAGCCGCCGAGCAGCGCCGCACGCACCTTCATCGGGTCAACGCCGCTCTTGCGGGCCAATGCGATGGCCTCCGCGACGACGGTCATCGTTCCGGCCAGGACGATCTGATTGCACGCCTTGCAGATCTGGCCCGCCCCCGACTCGCCGACGTGCACGATCTTCTCCGGCTTGCCCATGGCGGAGAGCACGGGCTTGACCGCCTCGAGCGCCGCAGCCTCGCCACCCACCATGAACGTCAAGGTCCCATCGATGGCGCCAATCTCACCACCGCTCACGGGCGCATCGAGGAGCGCGCCGCCGCGCTCGGCCGTGGCCGTGGCGAGGCGCCGAGCCGTAGCCGGGGCAATGGTGGACGAGTCCACGATGATGGTGCCGGGCTGCATGGCGGAGAAGATGCCGTCGGGACCCTCGAGCACCGTCGACACATCCGGCCCGTCCGGCAGCATGGTGATGATGATGCGCGCCTGTCGCGCGACGTCAGCGGGCGTGGCGGCGGCAGTGGCGCCGGCGGCTACCAGCGCGTCCACGGGGCCACGGCTGCGGCTGTGGACGATGACATCGAACTGGTGCTTGCGGAGGTTGAGGGCCATGGGTTTGCCCATCAGGCCCAGGCCGATGAAGCCAATCGGGGTCGACATGGGGGTAAGGTAACCCGAAAGGTAGAATGCCGTCTGCATGGCGCCCTCCACCGCGGTCACCTCGCTGCTGGTTCTCCTGCTCTCGGTGGCTCTCGCGTCGGGCGGCGGCGCCCACGGCCAGATGCCGAAGGCCGAACCGGAGGCGCTCGGGCTCGATCCGGTGGCCCTCAACGAGGCCACGGCACTGTTGCGGCAACTGGTAGCGGAGCGGAAGATCGCCGGGGCAGTGGCGGCGGTCGCCCGGAAGGGGCAGATCGCGTATCTCGAGGCCGTGGGCCTCCAGGATCTCGAGACGCAGGCACCGATGACGCCCCGGACCCTGTTCCGCATCTACTCCATGACGAAGCCCGTCACGGCCGTGGCCGTGATGATGCTGCACGATGAGGGGCGCTTCCGCCTGGACGAGCCCGTCGCGAAATACCTTCCGGAGTTCGGCGACGTGCGGGTGGGACGCGGCCCCGCGGCTCGTCCGCCGGCACGACCGATCACGGTGGAAGACCTGCTGCTCCACACATCCGGCCTCAGCCATCGCACCTCGGACCTCTATCGCGATCTCGGCGTTCGCTCGCGGTCCGACACGCTGCCCCAGTTCGTCACCAAACTGGTGCGCGCGCCCTTGATGGAGGATCCGGGTACGCGGTTCCGATACAGCGAGGCCACCACCGTCCTGGGTCGCCTGGTCGAGGTCTGGTCCGGCATGCCTTTCGACCGGTTCCTGGCCTCGAGGGTGCTGGGCCCGCTCAAGATGGCCGACACGCAGTTCTGGGTGACCCCGGAAGCCAGCGCACGTCTTGCCACCGTGTATGCGCCGGCGGACGGCGGCGGGCTCCGCCCGGTGGAGACCGAGGAGGTTCCGTTTACGGAGCGCCCGGCGCTCATGGAGGGCGCGGTCGGGCTGGTTTCGACGGTGCCCGACTTCCTGAGATTCAGCCATATGCTCCTCAACGGAGGGGAGCTCGAGGGCGTGCGGCTGCTGAAGGCTGAGACCGCGGCGCGCATCGTCGGAAACGGCCTGCCGCCGGCGGTCCTGGCGGCGCGTGGCGGCCGGATGGGGTGGGGACTGGCCAACGTGAACGTCGTGCTCGATCCATCCGGGGTGAATTACCCGGCCCGGGTGGGGGAGTACGGCTGGGATGGGACGGCAGGGACGATCTTCTGGAACGATCCGGGCCGGCAGCTCGTGACGATTCTGATGACCCAGAGCGCGCCGGCCAACCCGGATGGGATTCGACAGCGCTTCAAGACCTTCGTGGAGTCGGCCACTCGATAGGGCCGCGGTGGCGACAGACGGACGGCCCCGGCGGGCGCCTTGCGATCCAAATCTCCGAAGTCACAGAAACACAGTGACTTAGCGGACGCCGTTCATCCGGATCCCTGCCGTTCTGCCGTATAATGGCCGATAAGGGGGTCAGGGCGTCGGATGTTCGAACGCTACACCGAACGAGCGAGGCGGGTTCTGTTCTTTGCCCGCTATGAAGCCAGCCAGCTCGGGAGCATTTCGATTGAAACCGAGCACCTGCTCCTCGGGCTGATCCGCGAGGGCAAGGGGCTGACGAGCCGGATCTTCGCGCGCTCGCACCTCTCCCTGGAGAACATCCGCAAGGACATCGAGGGCCGGACGGTCTTCCGCGAGAAGGTTTCGACGTCGGTCGAGATCCCGTTCAGCGCCGAGACCAAGCGCGTCCTCCAATACGCGGCGGAAGAGGCCGACCGGCTCCTGCACAACTACATCGGGACCGAGCACCTGCTCCTGGGCATCCTCCGCGAGGAGCGCTCGGTGGCGGCAACCATCCTCATGGAGAAGGGGATGCGCCTCCACCAGGTCCGGGAGGACATCGTCCAGCTGCTCAACGAGAAGACGACGCTGACACGGGTGAAGGAGACGCCGCTGCTGGCGGAGTTCAGCCGCGATCTCACCGAGTCGGCCATGAAGAACCAGCTGGATCCACTGGTGGGGCGCGACTACGAGCTCGAGCGGGTCCAGCAGGTGCTCTGCCGCCGCACCAAGAACAACGCCGTGCTGATCGGCGAACCCGGGGTGGGGAAGACCGCCATCGTCGAGGGCCTGGCGCAGAAGATCGTCTACGGCGACGTGCCGCACTTCCTGGCCGACAAGCGCATCCTGGCGCTGGACATCTCGCTCATCGTCGCGGGCACGAAGTATCGCGGGCAGTTCGAGGAGCGCCTCAAGGCGATCATGAAGGAGCTCACCGAGAACCCGAACATCATCGTGTTCA
>JADZCN010000014.1 GCA_020851565.1 Acidobacteriota bacterium
ACAACCGTGAGTGGCTGATCGCCCGACTCGGCTATCGCTCCCCGACGCAGGCGCGTCAGGCGTTTGCCGTCAGACCGGCGGCCTGATTATCATCAACGCGCTGTCCAATTCGCGTGCGGCGGTACACTGATAGCCGGAGGGCACCGAAGAAAGAGAGCACCAGCAAGAACTCCTTCTGCGGCCCTGCGCCACGGTTCACCGTAAACATGTTTCCATTGATGTCAACCGTTGGCTGGGTGTTGTTCGCGGTGTTCGAGCAGTAGGCAGCAGCAAATGCTGTCTGTGGAGCAGCGCCAATCGCTGCGAGGGCGATTGCGCAGAGCATTGCGACGTATCTCATCGGCATGACTCCTTTTACTAGCGCGCGCTTCACGCGACATGCGTGCTCGCGGCCGGCCTTCTGCGATGGCTTTTACCTCTTGAATCCATGGCATCTCTAGCGAATTCAGAGTGAAATCTCGCTTTGCGTGCAAACTGCGAGGGCGTACCGCGGAACTCAGGAGCCTGCGTCCGTCCTATCCTCTGGGGCGGTTACTGCCCTGTTGTTGGGTTGCTGAGAACGCCGTGTAACAGGGATCGACATTGGCGGTGGAGGCGTACTGCGATGAGCGCCATACGTGGAGAGGACCGTCAGCCCGATGCCCTCTTCAGCAACGTGTCCGCCGAGGAGCGGGCGTCGGCGGATCACCACTGCGCGCCATCCGGCGGCTGGTCGATGGCATGTCGCGGGATATGTTGCCGGAATGCGACCGCCTCTACCCACGGGTGAGCCAGCCGTCGGTGCCCCCGGAGCGGCTGTTGCGCGCCCAGTTGCTGCAGATCTTCTCTTCCATTCGCAGTGAGCGGCTCCTGATGGAGCAGCTCGACTACAACCTGCTGTTTCGCTGGTTCGTGGGGCTCGAGATGCACAAGCCGATCTGGACGCCCATCGTCTTCACCAAGAATCGGGAAAGCCTGCTCAACCAGGACGTCGCGCGGCGCTTCTTCCGGCGCGTCGTGCGACCGGGCGCAGGGGCTGATGTCAGACGAGCACTTCACGGTGGATGGCACGCTGATCGAGGCCTGGGCGAGCCAGAAAAGCCTTCAACGCAAGGACCAGGATCCCGCCGGCCCAGGGCCGCCGAGAGTTCCGCGGGCAGGCGCGACGCGACGACACCCATGCCTCTCGTACGGATCCCGACGCCAAGCTGTATCGACGGCCCCCCACGGCGAGGCCCGGCTCGCGTTTCTCGGCCATGTGCTGATCGCGAATCGGTCGGGGCTCGTCGTGGATGCCATGGCGACGCAGGCGGATGGGACGGCCGAGCGGGACGCCGCCATGCTATTGCTCGAGTCCCAATGGCTGTTCACCGCCGGTCGCCGGCGCACGGTCGGCGCGGACAAGGGCTACGACACGCGCGACTTCGTCGCGGTGCTTCGGGACCTGGGCGTCACTCTCATGTCACCCAGAACACGACGCGGCCCGGGGCAGCGCCATCGACGGTGGCACCACCCGGCATGTGGGGTATCGGCAGAGTCAAGCCGCGCGCCCGCGCATCGAACCAGTGTTCGGCTGGCTCAAGACGATCGCCGGACTCCGCAAGGGTGAAGCTCCGCGGCTTGGCCAACGTGGACCGGCTCGTGGTCTTCGCGAGCGCGGCCTTCAATCTGCTGCGGCTCCCGAAGTTGCTGCCGGCAACACCATGAACCGGGAGTCCGATCCCGCGAGGCCGGCACTCGGCCGACCAGCGCCGACACGCACTCATGACCAGCGCGACCAGACCGACCGCCACGCATTCATGCGCCGCCGTTTTCAGCAAGCCTTGTGGCGACGTTACTCTTGGCACTCCGCGGCAGACAGAAACATGCGCCCTGCAGAGACGGTCTCCATGGCCTCTCATGAGCCGTTGCAAGGGCCTGCGCGCCAGATGCTGGAGCACTGTTGACAGGGACAGAACTGAGGTCTCCACGAGATACTTCAGGCTGCAATGAATGGGCGCTGATCAAGTCGCGGCCATGCGAGAGCCCGCGATGGAAGTGGAATGTCGTGGGCTCTGATAGACTGGTTGACGACGTGCCAGTTGTTCGACCGTTTCCGCGTACCATGTTCAGGTTGCGCCACCTAACCGTTGTTGTTTTGCTGGTTACGGCGTTCACACCTCGCCTCCTGGCCCAGGTCACCACTTCGTCGGTGTCCGACCTGGCGGACTCGTCCGCGGTCGTCGCGCTCGGCCGCGTCGCGTCGGCGGCGGCGCAGGCCGAGGCCGGCAGCATCTACACCTACATCGCCATCGACGTCACGGACGTCCTGAAAGGCCAGCTGTCCGAGCGCCGGGTCATGGTGAAGCAGCTTGGCGGGACCTTGCCGGACCTGGGCCTCTACATCGCGGACCAGGCCACGTTCACGCCCGGTGAAGAGGTGCTCGTGTTCCTCGCGGTCCGCCCGCGCGATGGCACGCTCTACACGGCGGGACTCTCGCGCGGGAAGTGGCAGGTGCTGCCGGACATGCAGACGGGTGGACGGACGGCCGTGAACGGCGACCAGCGCGTGCCCATCGACGACACCCTTCGCGTGTCGGTGGCCGCCTCGCGCGTCCACGCCGACGCATTCGTTGCCGCGCCGCCCGAGTTCGATGCGCTCGCGGCGCCGTCGTTCACCTACATCCCGGCGAACGAGGGCGGCCCCGCGCGCTGGCACGAGGCAGACGAGGGGTTCCACATTCCCGTGGACTTTCAGACCATTCCCGGCGGGTTGCCCGGGGGCGGAAGCAATCAGCTGGACGACGCACTCAACGCCTGGAACGAGGTGAACACGCGGCTCCATCTCGATCGAGAGCAGACCGACGACGCGGTGTGTCCCGCGCGGACCTTCACCGGCAACGGGCGAATCGCGCTCTACTGGAACGATCCCTGCGGAGAGATCAGCGACAGCGATGCCACGGTCTTTGGCGTGGGGGGCGGCTTCTTCACACCCGGATTGCAGAAGACCATCAACGGCGTGACCTTCAACGCATTCCTCCAGGGGCTCGCGATCCTGAACAATCCGATTGAAGGCGCACCTTCCGGCGGCCCGCATCTGGCGAGCGCGGCGTGCCTGCAGGATGCCCTCACCCACGTGCTCGGTCACGCCGTCGGCCTGGGACATTCACAGGACAGCGGCGCCCTGATGCGCCAGACGCTGCGTAATGACTGTACGGGCCTCGCCACGGATGACATCAACGGCCTCCGGTCCATCTACCCCGCCATCGCCAGCGGCGGCAGCCCGCCGAACGCCCCCACGGCCCTCACCAACAGCGTGGCCCTCGATACGGTATCGCTGTCGTGGACGCCGGCCACGACGGGCGGTCCCGCGGACAGCTGGGTTCTCGAGGCCGGTAGCAGCTCTGGCCTGTCCAACATCACCACCTTCGTCCTGAACAGCCCGAACCCGTCCACGGTCGTCAACGCCGTGCCCACGGGCATCTACTACGTCCGCGTGCGCGCGAGGAACGTGCTCGGCCTCAGCGGCCCCTCGCCCGAGACCGTCGTCACGGTGGGCCCCTGCGAGGCGCCCGGCGCACCGACGAACGTGGCCTACACCACGGCCGACAACCTGGTGACCCTGACGTGGACACCCCCGGCAACCGGAATCACGCAAGGCTACTGGCTCTACGCGGGCTATGCGCCCGGTGATTCCAGCGCGCTCGTCATGCCGCTTGGTCCCACGCCCGCGTTCCAGGCCGAGGCGCCCTTCGGGACCTATTTCGTCCGTCTCGCCGCCGGCAACTCGTGCGCCGTGGGTCCCGTCAGCAGCCCCGACCTGCAGGTCACCGTCGCCCCCTGCACAGGCGTGCCGGCCGCGCCGACAGGCCTCGCCCACACGAAGAGCGGCAGCCTTGTCACGTTGACGTGGAATGCACCGGCCGCGCCGAACCTGCCCTCCCGCTACGTAATCGTGGTGGGGTCGGGGCCAGGCCTGGGGAACCTCCTGGCTGTTCGCACGACCAGCAACGCCACGTCCTTCCAGGCCACGGCGCCGCCCGGCACCTACTACGTCCGCGTGTTCTCCGAGAACAACTGCGGCCAGAGCGCCACGGCATCGAACGAGGAGGTGGTTAGCGTGCCTTAGGGGCCTCGGGTTCTCGGGTTCTGAGGTTCTGGGGTTCTGGGGTTCCCTTCGCGCCTTCGTGGTTTCCTTTCTGTCCTTTTGGCTCGCAGTAAAATGATCCGATGAGGACAGGGCTCGTCCTGCTCGCGTGGTGCGCTATGGCCGCGGCCGCGGTGATGGCTCAGCAGCCTGCAGAAGGCACGCCGCAGGCCGCGCCCGCGACGTTCAATCGTGACGTCGCCCCCATCGTCCACAAGCACTGCACGGCGTGCCATCGGCCCGGGCAATCCGCGCCGATGTCGCTCCTCACCTTCGAGGAGGCTCGACCGTGGGCACGCGCCATCCTGCGGCAGGTCACGGCGCGGAGCATGCCGCCATGGGGCGCGGACCCGGCCATCGGGCACTTCGCCAACGACACCAGCCTCACGCGGGACGAGATCGAGACCATCACGCGGTGGGTCAACGGCGGTGCGCCGAAGGGCGACACGCCCCCGCCGGCCCCTCCCGTCTACACCGACGAGTGGAAGATCGGCACGCCGGACCTCGTCGTGCAGATGAACCGGCCGTTCCCGGTGCCGGCCACGGGGCTGGTGGAATACCAGTTCTTTCAGATTCCCACGCATCTGGAGGAGGACAAGTGGATCCAGGCCATCGAAGTGCGCCCGGGCGACCCGCGCGTCGTTCACCACCTGCGCGTCTTCGCCCAGCCGCCAGGGCCCGACACCAGGAACACGCCGAAGCCGGGTGAGGTCTTCTGCCTGGACGAGGTGTGCGGCAATCTCGAGCCGCCGCTCGTCGGCACGGGACCGAACATCGTCTCCATCGCGGTGGGCACGCAGCCCGACATCTACCCCGCCGGCAGCGCCAAGCTGCTGAAGGCCGGCAGCATGCTCAGCCTGCACATGCACTACACGACGATGGGCGAGGCGACGACGGACCAGACGCGCATCGGCTTCGTCTTCGCGGAGAAGCCACCCACGACAGAGCTCAAGACCGTCTCGATGGCGCAGGAGAACTTCGTCATCCCTCCCGGCGCCCCCAATCACCTGGTGGAAGGGGTCGTCGAGTTCAAGGAGGACGTGAACCTCTACAGCCTCGGGCCGCACAGCCATCTGCGCGGCAAGAGCTGGGCCTTCGAGCTCGAGCGCCCGGACGGCACGCGCGAGATGCTCCTTTCGGTGCCCCGCTTCGACTTCAACTGGCAGTTGAACTACGTGTTCAAGTCACCCTTAGCCGTGCCCGCGGGCAGCCGCCTGATCGGCAAGGCCGTGTACGACAACTCGGCCAACAACAAGGCCAATCCGGATCCCGCCGTTCCCGTGGGCTGGGGCAACCTCACGGTCGAGGAAATGATGTTCGCGTCGGTGGTCTACAGCCGCGCGGAGAAAGCACGGTAGGTTCGGGCACGGAGTTCGAAGCACGGAGGTTCGAAGCACGGAGGTTCGAAGCACGGAGGTTCGAAGCACGGAGGTTCGAAGCACGGAGGTTCGAAGCACGGAGGTTCGAAGCACGGAGGTTCAAAGCACGGAGGTTCAAAGCACGGAGGTTCAAAGCACGGAGGTTCAAAGCACGGAGGTTTAAAGCACGGAGGTTCAAAGCACGGAGGTTCAAAGCACAGGGGTTCAGAGCGCAGAGGTGCGAGTCACGAGCGTGCTCGCGCGCTCACCCACGTGTTCCGACGCGTGTTCCGCATCCGCGTGCCTTGAACCCGCGTGCCTTGAACCCGCGCGCTTTGAACCCGCGTGCTTTGAACCCGCGTGCTTTGAACCCGCGCGCTTTGAACCGTCGTGCTTTGAACCGTCGTGCTTTGAACCGTCGTGCTTTGAACCCGCGTGCTTTGAACCCCTCGTGCTTCGCCCCCTGTGCCCTATCCCAGCCACGCGTGGAACGTGTAGTCGGCGCGGACGTATTGCGCTCCGACGGCGCTGTAGACGCGGACGGTGGCGATGTTGTGGTTCTGCGTCTGCGTCTCCGTGACGTCGCCCCGCTGGTAGTTCTCCATGGCGAGCGCGCGGATGAGGCCCGCGTAGGCACCCGGGCGGTTCCTGCGGCACGCCCCCAGGCTTCCTGCCCACAAGCCGACGCCGCCGGCGGTTGACGCCGGCTCCACGCGGCGCGTGCTCGCCCATCCGTGGATGCTGCCCTGCCCGTCGTCGGCCACCACGACCCGGTCCGCCATGCGACCCACGCAACACTGGCGGGCCCACTCGAGGTACAGCTCGTCACTGCGATCCGATGGCAGGTGCGGATCGAGGTGGAAACGCCCGCGGAACCCCTGGTAGGCCTCGCGCGTGATGTCCAGCACCGCATCGACGTCACCGGGCGCGAGGGGGCGGACGTGGCCCACCTCGCGCACGAGAGTGGGTGGCTCCTTGTGTGGATGCGTGAAGTAGGTGACGAGGGCGTCCATCAGGCGGAACCCGACGGGCTCAATCGCGGCCACTGCCTGCATGTCGGCCACGTCCACGCGGATGGCGACGTGCCGGATGCCCTGGGCGCGAAAGCGCTCGAGCGCGGTTGTCACGGCCAGGGCCATGGACTCCGGAGACGCTTCGGGACCGCGCAACAGGAAGTCCAGCCGGGCCATCGGAACGCCGAAGAAGCCGGAGTCCCAGTCCAGGGGCCGGCCGAGCGCCAGCACTGCTTCGTCGCCCCCGCCGGCAACGCAGGCGACGTGCCCGCCAACGCCACGCACGCGGTCCACATCGGCGCGCAGCATCGCCTGCTGCCGCGCGCGTGACCACACGCGGTAATGGCGATACGGCTTGAAGGGGTACAGGTCGATCAGCCGGCCGACGAGGGCCTCGTCGCCGGCGACCAGGGATCGCGCGTCCACCGGAGGTTCATCATATCCCCGTTTGATAGAATCGACCGCCGATGACGACCCGTCTTGACGCGCTCGAGCGCAGGGCCTGATGGCACGCCTCGCCGTCGTCATTCCCGTGTACCAGGCCGAGGCCACCCTGGCCGAGCTGACGGGAGAGCTGCTGCCCACGCTCACGTCGATCACCCACGACTTCGAGGTGTGGCTCGTGGACGACGGGAGCACTGACCGGAGCTGGGAGGAAATCCAGCGGATTGCCGGCCGCGAGCCCCGCGTCCGCGGCATTCGGCTCATCCGCAACTTCGGCGAGCACGTGGCCATCACCGCGGGGCTGGACCGGGTGGACGCGGACCACGCGGTCGTCATGGCGTGCGACCTGCAGGACGACCCGGGCGCGATTCCCCGGATGCTCGAGGCGTCGGCCCGGGGCGCGGACCTCGTGCTGGTGCGCCGGATGAAGCGGCGGGACGGCTGGCTCAAGCGCCTGCTCGCGCGGCTGTTCTACGCGTTCATCTCGCTGCTCTTCAACGTGCACTACGACTACCGCGTCGGCAACTACCGCCTGCTCACGCGCCGCGCCGTGGAGTACT
>JADZCN010000015.1 GCA_020851565.1 Acidobacteriota bacterium
ACGGCGGTGAAGACGTTCGACAGCAGGCCGATGGTCAGCGTGGTCGCGAACCCGCGAATGGGGCCCGTGCCGAACTGGAACAGGAAGGCCGCGGCGATGAGCGACGCGACGTGAGTGTCGAGAATCGTGAGGACCACGCGGTCGAAGCCCGCGGCCACGGCCTGCTTGACGCCCTTCGACGTCGCGAGCTCTTCCTTGATGCGCTCGAAGATGAGCACGTTCGAGTCCACGCCCATGCCGATGGTGAGGATGAAGCCCGCGATGCCCGGCAGCGTCATCACCGCACCCAGGTAGGCCATCAGGCCCAGCAGGATGATGAGGTTCACGACGATCGACGTGAGCGCGTTGAAGCCCGCCAGCTTGTAGTAGACCAGCAGGAACAGCACCACCAGCAGCAGTCCGCCCGCCGCCGCCGCCACCCCCGCGCGGACCGACTCGGCGCCGAGCGACGGCCCCACGGTCCGCTCCTCGAGATAGGTGAGCGAGGCCGGCAGCGCGCCCGACCGGAGCGTCAGCGCCAGGTCCGCCGCCTCCTGGGACGTGAACGTGCCGGTGATGCGGCCCTCGTAGTCGATGCGGCTCTCGATGCGCGGCGCCGTCTGTACCCGCCCGTCGAGTACCACGGCGAGCTGACGGCCGATGTTCGAGCCGGTGAAGGCGCCGAACTTCTGCGCGCCCTCGCTGTTGAAGCTGAACCCGACGGCCGGCCGGTTGTACTCGTCCAGCTGCGGGCTCGCGCTCCGCAGGTCGCGTCCCGTGACCGCGGGCACGCGGCGCAAGGCGTAGAAGACGGCGCTGGCGGGCTGGCCTGGCGTCACGACCTCCACGCGGCCGGGCAGGATCTGGACATCCGGGGGCACGTTGCCGCCGTACGCCTGGCGGGCGCTGTTCTCGTCAGGGAACGGCCCCTGCTCCACCAACCTCAGCTCGAGCAGCGCCGTCGATCGGATGATCTCCTTCGCGCGGTTCACGTCGGTCACGCCGGGGAGCTGCACCAGGATCTGGTCCGCCGCGCTGTGCCGCGCCACGATGGGCTCGGCCACGCCCAGCTCGTTCACGCGCCGCTCGATGGTCTGCAGCGCCTGGTTCACCGTGCTCTCGCGGTTGTCGACCGCGATGTTCGGCTTCATCTCGAACGTGTAGCTCCCGGGCCCGCTCGACGAGCGATCGTAGGAGAGCTCCACCGTGGAGAGCGCGCTCCGGAACACCGCGTCCTGCTCCGGCGGCACGCCGGTGACCGTGAAGGTTGTCGTGCCGGTGGCCGTGGCCGTGATGCCCGTCAGGCCGGCCGTCCGCAGCTGCTCGCGCAGCTGGTCCGCCGTGCCCTCGGTGAGCAGGCGCAGCGCATCGTCGGTCTGCACGCGCAGCACCATGTGCACGCCGCCCTTGAGGTCCAGGCCGAGGCGGACCTTCTGCTCGGGCGGGTAGAACGCGAAGACCGCGAGCGCGACAACGCCCAGGATGACGAGAAGCTTCCAGCGCAGGTTCTTACTCATGGCTCATGCGTTCTGATCGGCCACCGGGGCCTGTCCCTGGTAACCGACAATGGCCGCCCGGGACACGTCCACGCGAACGTTGGGCGCAATCTGCAGTTGGATGGACTGCTCCGAGATCTTCGCCACGGAGCCGAAGATGCCGCCGCTGGTCACGACGCGGTCGCCAACCTTGAGCGCGGCCAGGAACTCCTGGACCTTCTTCTGCCGCCGCTTCATGGGCAGCAGGATGACGAAGTAGAAGATGCCGAGGACCAGCGCGAAGGGCACGAGCTGGACCCACGGGCTGACCGCCTGATCGGGCGGCGAGGCCATGGCCAGCAGTCCGGCTGCGGAAAGGGCTGTCGGGGTCATGCGGTCAGCGGGCGGGCGGAAAAGGTCCGGTGGAAGTCGACCCGGAACTTTTCGAACGTCCCAAACGCAATAGCCTCCCTCACCCTCCGCATGGTGTCAAGGTAAAAGAACAGATTATGCAAGGTGTTAAGGGTCCCTCCCGTCATCTCGCCGGCGAGGAACAGATGGCGCAAATACGCTCGGGAAAAGGTCCGGCAGGTATAGCAGCCGCAGGCCGCATCCACCGGGCCGTCGTCCTCGGCGTAGCGGGCGTTCTTGATGTTGATGGCTCCTTCGCTGGTGAACAGGCGGCCGTTCCGGGCATTCCGCGTCGGCATCACGCAGTCGAACATGTCCACGCCGCGGGCCACGGCCTCGATGAGGTCCAGGGGGGTGCCTACCCCCATCAGATAACGGGGTTGGTCGGCCGGGAGAAGGGGCGTGGTGCCCTCAATCACCTTGTACATAGTGTCGGCCGCCTCGCCGACGCTCAGCCCCCCGATGGCGTAGCCCTCGAACCCGATCGCCAGGGTCAATTCTGCACTCTTTTCCCGCAGGTCGAGTTCCGAGCCGCCCTGGATAATCCCGAACTGAAGCTGGCCGGAGCCGGTGTCGGAGTGCGGCCGGCGCTCCACGAAGCGGTCGCGGCAGCGGCGCGCCCACCGGGCGGTTAGGTCGACCGACCGATCGAGTGCATCGTGCGGTGCGGGTAGTGCCGGGCACTCGTCGAGGACCATGGCGATGTCCGAGCCGAGGTTGAGCTGGATATCGACGGCCGACTCGGGGGTCAGCACGTGCCGGCTACCGTCGAGGTGGGACTGGAACTCGACGCCCTCCTCGGTGAGCTTCCGACGATCGGCGAGGCTGAACACCTGGTACCCGCCGCTGTCGGTGAGGATGGGCCGCTCCCACCCGATGAAGCGATGCAGTCCGCCGCGGCGGCGGATGAGCTCGTCCCCGGGGCGCAGGTGCAGGTGGTAGGTGTTGCCGAGGATGATGCTCGCGCCGACCTCCATCAGGTCACGCGGCGTGACAGCCTTCACCACGCCCTGCGTGCCCACCGGCATGAACACCGGCGTCTCGATCGTGCCGTGGGCGGTGGTCAGCAGGCCGCGGCGCGCGGCGCCGTCGCGGTGGGTGAGGGTGAAGGACATCGAGGCTTGAGGTCTTGAGGTCTTGGGGCCTTGGGGTCTTGAGGAACCTTGGGGCCGTCGGCCAGGTTTCAAGACCTCAGGACCTCAGGACCCCAAGACCTCTGTATTATCCCTGACGTGAACAGACTACGCGTGGGCGTCATCTACGGCGGGCGATCGGGCGAGCACGAAATCTCCGTGGCGTCGGCGGCCTCCATCCTGAAGCATCTCGATCGCGAGAAGTTCGAGCCGGTGCCCGTCTGCATCGAGAAAGACGGCCGGTGGACGCTCCCCGATCGCGCGCCGGTGGCGCTCGCGGCGGCGGAGGTCATCGAGGGGACGCGTGCGGCAGCCGCAAAGCCGCTGCCTGGCGGCCGCGACGCGATCATGCCGGCACACCCCGGGACGGATACGCTCCTGACCATCGAGCGCGGCGCGTCGGGCAGCGGCGGCGGGACCGGCACGCCTGCGGTCGTCACCGGGCTCGGCCTGGACGTGGTGTTCCCGGTGCTGCACGGCCCCTTCGGCGAGGACGGCACCGTGCAGGGGCTGCTCGAGCTTGCGAACGTGCCCTACGTGGGCCCCGGCGTCATGGCCTCGGCGGTCGGCATGGACAAGGCCACGATGAAGATCCTCTTCGAGGCGCGAGGCCTGCCGGTCACGCCGTGGCACGCGTTCGTGGCGGCCGACTGGGCGCGGCGGCGCGACGACGTGCTGGCACGATCGCTCGCGCTCGGCCTGCCGCTGTTCGTCAAGCCGTCGAACCTCGGATCGAGCGTCGGTATCTCGAAGGTGAAGGCGGCCGACGCGCTCGTGCCTGCCATCGAAGAGGCGCTGTCCTTCGATCGCAAGGTGATCATCGAGGCCGGGGTGCCGGAGCCGCGCGAGATCGAGTGCGCCGTGCTCGGCAACGACGACCCCCTTGCCTCGACGGCCGGCGAGGTGATCCCCTCGCGTGAGTTCTACGACTACGAGGCCAAGTACCTGGACGAGGGCTCGAAGACGATCATCCCCGCCGACCTGCCGGCATCGCAGCTGGCCGAGGTGCAGCGCCTGGCCATCGAGGCCTTCAAGGCCATCGACGCCTGCGGCATGTCGCGGGTGGACTTCCTGCTCTCGCGAGCCACGGGGGCCCTGGTGGTCAACGAGATCAACACGATCCCGGGCTTCACCACCATCAGCATGTTCGCGAAGCTCTGGGAGGCGAGCGGCGTCCCCTACCCGGACCTGGTCGACAGGCTCATCCGGCTGGCGATGGAGCGTCACGCGGAGAAACAGCGGCTGCGAACGTCGGCGTTTTGAGGGAAGGCGCACGGCACATGCAGACGGCCAAAGGCAGAAGGCCAAGAGCAGAAGGCAAAAAGGCAGAAGCACAGTCGTGACCGACGGCCACACGAATGGACCCGGATGGCAGGCGCTGGTTCTCGCGCTCTGCCTTGGGCCTTTGGCCTTCAGCCTCCCGCCTCCCTCCTTGCACCCCGCGCCAGCCGGCGGGCTCATCCAGCCGGCGCCCGCGCGCCGGGGCCTGACGGCCGCATCCGAGGTCGCTGCGGCCTACGATGCCGTGCTCGACGCGGACTTCGACGGGATCCCGCGGATCCTCGACGCCACGTGCGGGCCCGCGCCGCGGGTGGCCTGCCTCGGCCTGCGGGCGCTGGGCACCTGGTGGGAGATCCAGCTCGACCCCGAGAGTCGTGCGCTCGACGCGCGCTTCTCCTCCGAGGTCGAGACGGCCATCGATGAGGCGCGTGCCTGGACCGGTCGCGAGCCCGAGCGGGCAGAGGCCTGGTTCTACCTCGGCGCGGCGCTGGGCGCACGCAGCCAGTGGAAGGTCCTCCGGAGAGAGCGGCTGTCGGCAGCGCGCGACGGCAAGCAGATCAAGGACGCACTCGAGCGGGCGCTGTCACTGGACCCGGGCATGCACGACGCCGAGTTCGGCATCGGCGTCTATCGCTACTACGCCGGGGTCGCGCCGGCCGTCTTCCGCTGGCTGCGGTGGCTGCTGCTGCTCCCCGGCGGGAACCGCACGGAGGGACTGCAGCAGATGGAGCGTGCGAGCCGGCAGGGCATCCTCGTCCGCGCCGAGGCCGACTACCAGCTGCACGTGGCCTACCTCTGGTACGAGCGGCGCTTCCGCGAGGCGCTGGACCTCATCGTCGATCTCGAGTCGCGCTATCCGCGCAACCCGCTCTTCAGGCAACTCGACGCCGACATCCGCAGCGTCTACTTCAGCGACGCAGCCGGCAGCCTCGCCTCATCCGAGATCCTGCTCGAGCTCGCGCGGGCGAAGCGCGTGAACCGTGCGGAGCTCGCGGAGGTACGCGCGCTCGTGAACATCGCGGTGCAACGCGATCGTCTCGGCGACCGGACGCGCGCGGTCGACACGATCGAGTCGCTGCTGGCGCGCTCGCCCACCGCTCCCGTCGACGCCGTCGCGCGCGCGCGGCAGCTCGCGCGCGCGTGGTCGCCGCGTTGAGCCCCCGCCACACCTACAGGCGCGCGTGAGAGCAGCCGACATCATGTGTACGGCAGATGGATGGGCCTATCAGAAAAGGCGTTTGGTTGACAACCACAAACGCTTTGTGCTTGACAAGCTGGTTTTCTCATCCATAATCTACATCTGGTATGAGGGCGTAAGGCTCAGACCACGGCTTGTGAAGCACTACTAACTCGAGCCGGGTTGCCATCAGGCGGAGCCAGGCCCCTTCAGGAGGAACAATGGCGAAGAAGGCAAAGAAGGCGGCGAAGAAGAAGGCTGCGAAGAAGAAGAAGTAAGCCACGCCGCTTACCAGGGGC
>JADZCN010000016.1 GCA_020851565.1 Acidobacteriota bacterium
CCGGGATGTTCGCGCCCTGCAGGCTGTTGTTGTACCAGTCGTAGTAGCCCTCGCCGCTGAACTGGTTGCCGCCCGACTTGGCGATGAACTGGCTCTGCACGCCCGGGTTCGGCATCTCGGCGCCCTGCCCCGAGGTGCCGAGGAAGGTCTCTTCGAGCGATGAGTAGTCGAAGTAGAAGCCCGCGCCGCCCGTGCCTTCGGTGGTGTTGATGCCCTCGATGAGCACGCGCACCTGGCCCGAGAAGCCGTAGGCGTTGTAGCCGGTCTGCGTCCCCGCGCGGTTGCCGCCCACGTCGATGCGCGACATCTGCACCGAGGGGGTCACCGCCAGCAGCGACCACATGTCGCGGCCGTTCGGGATGGACTGGAGCTGTTCGAGCTTGAAGTTCTGCTGCACGCGCGTCGAGGACGTGTCGATGATGGGCGACTCGCCCGTCACCGTCACGGTCTCCTGCAGCGTCGCCAGCGAGAGCTCGACGTTCAGGTTCGCCGTGAACCCAAGGGCGATCTGGACGCCCTCACGCCGCAGCGTGTTGAAGCCCGCCAGCTCGTAGGTGACGGTGTAGACGCCCGGGGGCACGGCGGGGAACCGGTAGTTACCGGTCTCGGAGGATACGGTCGTCTGCTGGCCGAGCATCGACGGGCTCTCGGCCGTGACCGTGACGCCGGGCAGCACGGCGCCCTGCGCGTCCGTGATGCGGCCCTGGATCGTGCCGGTAGAGCTGGCACCACCGCCCTGTGCCCACGCCGGCACCGCGGCTGCAAACGCCAACACAAGGGTCAGCGCTGCCATAGACCAACGCTTCATGCTCATCCTCCTGGTGGGGGTGGCCCGCCTGGGCCTGGGTCCCACAACAACAACTTTCAAGCCCGGCCCGCGAGGGCCGAACCAACAAACCAAGACGACCGAGATTCGAGCGCGCGCCGCCGGCCTACAGCCACGCCGGGAGGGGAGATACAGCCTGCCCCTGCGCCCAGATCAAGGGCCGAATGTATAGGAACCAGGGAGGAAATGCAATTTTCGGGGTTGAACACCCGTTCAATAAGCGATAAGGGCACACGGCCCGGAAATGGCTTCGCATTCCCGCGCCGTGTGCCCTGGTGAGGACCGCCGCCGTCCAGGCCGCGCCTAGAACAGGAAGCGGAATCCGAGCCGCGCCGTGCGCGGCGCGAGGATCGCCGACGGCCGCAGGTAGTTCGGGCCGGTCGTGCGCGTGATGGTCTCGGACGTGCTGCTGTTGGTCACGTTGAACAGGTCGAAGAACGCGCGGATCTTCATGCGGGCGGTGAGGTCCACCGTCTTCTCCGCGCGGATGTCGAGCACCGTGATGTTGGGCTCGCGGTTGTCCTTCGGGTTGTCGGCGTAGATCGTGGTGCCGGGGATGATCAGCCCGAACGGCGTCGCCGCGGAGGCGGCCACGGAGATCTCACGCGCGAAGTTCTGGCCCGACTGGTGCCGCAGCACCGGCGACACGCGGATCCCCCAGGGGGCGTCGTAGGAGCCGGTCGCCTTGAAATCCCACGACGTGCGCTCGAAGCGGCCGGGGTGGTTCGGCGTCTGCGGGAACGCGCCGGTCGGGAAGTTGTCGCGAATGGTGTAGCTGCCGCCCACCGACGCCGACCACCTGTTCGCGTAACGCTTGCTGACGGAGGCCTCCACCGTCTTGTATCGGCCCATCAGGCCCGTGTTGGCGACCACCTGCGACACGGGGAACTGCGACGCCAGCGCGGCGGGCATGCCGTAGAGCGTGAGCACGCGATCGTCTGCCGTGCCGCGCGCGCCGTCCAGGCCGATGTCGGTGAAGGCGAACGGAACGGTGTAAGCCGACGGCGGTCGAGACGTCTGGTACGACTCGAACAGGTCGTCCTCCGTCTTGTAGACGAAGCCGATGCGCGACCCGATCACCTCCGCCAGCTGCTGCTCGAAGAAGACCCCGAACTCGTGCGTGTACGGCTGCTTGAGGTTCGGATCCTTCGTGCGCGTGCCGGCCAGGTTCGTGGCCGTCACCGCCCCCTCCTCGCCCGGCTGCCAGCGACGGTCGCCGTTCAGGTCGTTCCAGGTGAGCGTGATGTTCTTGGAGGCCTGGTTCGGGTTCACGTTCGTGGAGAGCCCCACGCCCGTGTTGTGCCAGAACAGGCCGTAGTTCGCCTTGATGACCGACCGCCCGTCGCCGCTGAGGTCGTAGACCATGCCCAGGCGCGGCGCGAACGAGTTGAACGTGTTCACCTCGACCTCGGGGAACGTCTGGTCGGGGATGCTCAGCAGCGCCGTCCCGTGCGAGAACGCCATCTGGTACTGCTCGGGGAGCCAGTTGCGATACCGGTCCCAGCGCACGCCGCCGTTCACCGTGAGGCGGCCCAGGTTCCACGTGTCGTTGATGAACGCGCCGAAGACATCGAGCTTTACCTGGGACAGCGTGTCGCCGTTGTCGTCGGTGCTGAGCGTGCCCACGTCGGTCGCGGTCGGGAACCAGAACACGATCTGGCTCGAGCGGCCGTTGTTGTACTGGAGGTCGCGGTTGCCGCCCACGCCCTGGAGGAAGCCGCTCACCTGGGTTTCCTTGTTGATCTCGCCGCCGATCTTGATGGTGTGGCTGCCCTTCCCCGTGTCGAGGAAGTAGGTGGCCGCGCCGGTGATCTGCTTGCGGTCGCGGTCGCTCTGCTGCCGCTGGGGCGAGCCCTCGAGCGTCAGGGTCGTCGTGTCGCGGAACCAGTAGCCCAGGTCGCTGTTGGCAATCTGCGGGAAGTAGTAGCCGAAGTCGCCGAAGCGGGCCTCCACGTACAGCTTGTCGCTGATCGTGCCGTTCCACTCGCCCTTCCACACCCAGCTGCCCGAGTCCTGCGTGAAGGTCTGCCCGGGATCCGTGTAGGTGTAGCTGCCCTGCGGCAGGCGGTTGGGCTGCACCTTCTGCCCCCACTGGTAGTAACCGATGATCTTGTTCTTCTGGTTCACCTGGTACGTGCCCTTGACGACCGGGTTCCACAGCTCGGTGTCGAACGTCTGGTCGAACAGGAAGTTCGGCTGGCCCACGGCGTTGAACTGCGTGCGGTAGGTGCCGAAGTACCAGATCTTGTCCTTCTTGATCGGGCCGCCCACGTTGATGGCCGTGTCGTAGTACCGATCCATCTCGTTGCTGTGCGGCCGGACGCCGC
This sequence comes from Acidobacteriota bacterium, assembly GCA_020851565.1. GTDB lineage: Bacteria > Acidobacteriota > Vicinamibacteria > Vicinamibacterales > UBA2999 > VFZN01. Next base: position 3,154 of record JADZCN010000016.1, read on the forward strand.
GCGCGATGACGGCATCGGGAATGTTCGAGCCCTGCAGGCTGTTGTTGTACCAGTCGAGGTAGTACTCGCCGCTCAGCTGGTTGCCGCCCGACTTGGCGATGAACTGGCTCTGCACGCCGGGGTTCGGCATCTCGGCGCCCTGTCCCGTCGTGCCCATGAAGACTTCCTCGAGCGACGAGTAGTCGAAGTAGAAGCCGGCGCCGTCGGTACCCTCGGTGGTGTTGATGCCCTCGATGAGCACGCGCACCTGGCCGGTGAAGCCGTACGCCGTGTAGCCGGTCTGCGTGCCGGCGCGGTTGCCACCCACGTCGATGCGCGCCATCTGCACCGCCGGCGTCACCGCCAGCAGCGACCACATGTCGCGGCCGTTCGGGATGGAGTTGAGCTGCTCGAGCTTGAAGTTCTGCTGCACGCGCGTGGAGGTGGTGTCGATGACTGGCGATGCGCCGGACACGGTCACCGTCTCCTGCAGCGTCGCGAGCGAGAGCTCGACGTTCAGATTGGCGGTGAAGCCGAGCGTGATCTGCACGCCCTCACGCCGCAGCGTGTTGAACCCCGCCAGCTCGTAGGTCAGCGTGTAGGTGCCCGGCGGCACCGCCGGAAACCGGTAGTTCCCCGTCTCCGAGGTGACGGTCGTCTGCTCGCCGAGGAGCGCGGGGCTCGTCGCCGTCACCGTCACGCCGGGCAACACCGCGCCCTGCTCGTCCGACACGCGGCCCTGAATCGTGCCGGTCGCGCTCGCGCCGCCGCCCTGGGCCAACGCCGGCGCCACCGAGGCGATCGCCAGCAACAGGGCCCACATGGCCCTCGTACACCACTTCATGACTTCCTCCTGTGGGGCAATCCCAACAGCAACGCCGCACGTACGACGAACACGACACCGGGGCCACGACAGCCCGGCGCCAGGCATCCACAACAACCCGAGTCGAACCACCAACAGGGGGTTTGCGCTTGTCACAGGCCCCGGGAGAGGGGGCGCGCAAGTGACCGGATGCTGCGCACTCTACACAAGCGCGGGCGTCCCGGGTGTCTTAGATTGTCTTGGACTGTCTTGATTCATCACGCGCGGCGCGTGATGAACAGCCCCGTGAAGATCGCCGCCGACCCGATCACGTGATTGAGCGCGATGGGCTCGCCCAGCCACACCGCCGCGATCAGGATCGCGATCACGGGCGTGACGTTGCTCCAGGCCGCCGTGCGCGTGCTCCCCGCCCTCTGCACGCTCGTGTACCAGATGAGATATGCGAACGCCAGGGCAAAGACCGCCGATGCAGTCATCAGCAGCCAGCTGAGGGGTGAGATGGTCGTCCACTCCACGCCCACGAGCACCGGCATCGCCACCAGGGTGTACAGCAGGGCGCCGATTGCGATGGAGTAGCCCGTCACCACCAGGGGCGAGTGTGTCCTCAGGATGGGAACCGATGCCACCGAGTAGGTCGCCCAGCACACGGTGCTGGCCATCATGAGCGCGTCGCCCAGGTGCCCGCTCGTGCTCCAGTCCACCTTCTGCCCGACGACGATGGCGAGTCCGAGGAAGGAGATGGCCGCGCCCACCCATCGCCGCGGCGGCACGCGCTCGTGGCCGGCCCACGCCGTCAACAACGCCACCACCACCGGCGTCGTGCCGAGGATGAGCGAGCCGTTGGCCACGCTCGTGCGCTTGACCCCGCCCAGGAAGAGCAGTTGGTACATGCAGTGCCCGACCACGCCGAGGACGACGAGCCGGGCCCAGTCCCGGCGCGCCAGCGGCGCCATGCGCGGTAGGCCCGCACCCTGCCCGGAACGCTGCCACCAGATGGCGACCAGGAAGACGGCCGAGGCGATGACGAGGCGGAAGGCATTGAACGCCAGTTCGGGGAAATCGCGGAGCGCGACCTTCACCAGCGAGAAGTTGGCGCCCCAGATGGCCACCATCGTGACGAGGAGGAGGTCGAGGCGGGACACTGGGGATCAGGTCAAATCACGGTGCAGGGGTGCAAGGTGCAAGGTGCAAGGTGCAGGGGGCAGGGTGCACTGGAGCGGAGAACGAGCGGGCGACGTGGGCGGAAACGAAAACGAGTGCGGGGGCATGGCTGCCCTCCGCACTCGTGTGCCTGAAGCCTGGAGGCCGGGATCGCACTCGCGGGCCTTCTTGAACCGCCGTGCTTCGAACCCCGGGCCTCGAACCTCCGTGCGCTACCCTCCGAACGGCTTGATGAAGAAGAGGATCAGCGAGACGAGCAGCACGTAGATGACGAGCGACTCGATGAGCACGAGGCCGAGGATGAGGGCGCCGCGGATTTCACCGGAGGCACCGGGGTTGCGGGCAATCGCCTCGGCGGCGGACGCGACGGCCTTGCCCTGGCCAAGCGCGGCGCCGGCGGCCGCGATGGCCAGCGCGAAGCCCGCGGTGATGATCGACCACTGCACCAGGCCGGACTCGGCGGCGGCGCCGGCGGCCTCCTGCGCGTAGGCCGGCGACACCAGGCCAAGGACCAGGAACCCGAACATCAAGGACAGCACTGACCGTCGTGTGCTCACAGCGTACGCCTCCCTCACGCGATACCGAACCACTTACGAAACATGTTGAGACCGTCGAATGGCTTCGACCCCTGCGGCGAGCGCCAGCGAGGTCACCCCCACCAGCATCCCCACCGGGTCGAGGTGCAAACGCACCATCATACCGTAGGCCGCGACGGCGAGTATAGCATGTCTTGTGAAGAATTTCACTAGCACCCACGCCCCCGCCCGCCCCCCGCCGCCCGGCCCGATCAGCGCATCCACCGTTCCCCGGATGGCCCACGCCGACAGCCCCACCAGTGCGCCCCCGCCGATCACGCCCGCGCCCGCCTGCCACTTGCGCGGCCAGACCATCCAGGCGAACACCGCCAGCAGCACGCAGAACCCCACGGCGTCGCGCAGCACCCGGTGCGTCACCGGCTGTCGTCCCGTTCCCCGGCCGGCCCCGACGGGCCGGCCGTGGCACGCATCACGCGGTAGACGTTCAACACACCCGCCGCCAGGCCCAGGAAGAAACCGATGAAGGACAGCCACGGCGCCGTGCCGAGAGTCCCGTCCAGCCAGTAACCCCCGCCAAAACCCATCGCAAGAGCGAGGACGAACGACATCCCCACCGAGCTGAGCTGCCCGAGCATCCGAAGCGTGCTGGGTGAGTCCGCCATCGGCGTAGTGTACGGCCGGATCAACGGGTGCGGGCGGGTGCGAACAGGTGCGGGCGGGTGCGGGCGGGTGCGGGCGGGTGCGAACGGGTGCGGGCAGGTGCGGGCGGGTGCGGGCGGGTGCGAACGGGTGCGGGCGGGTGCGGGCGGGTGCGGCTCCCGGCTCCCGACCCGTTCTATACTCCCCTCAGCTGCCCCGGTGCGCCTCCGGCCCAGCGTGGAGTCCCACGATGCCTCGATTTCCCCGTGCGCTTCTGCTGGTCATGGGAGTGGGCGCGCTTGCCCTCGCCCCCTCGCTCATGGCCCAGGCCACCGAGCGGGTGCTGTACGTCAGCGCCCTTGACGCAAAGACCCGGGCACCCGTCGACACGCTGGCTCCCGGGGATCTCCGTGTCACCGAAGACGGCGTCACCCGCGAGGTGCTCCGCGTCACACCGGCCACGACGCCCATGCCGGTGGCGGTCATCGTGGACAACCAGGCCGCCGCGCAGCCCACGATCGCGGATCTCCGATCCGCGCTCACCGCCTTCCTGGCCGCCATCGACGGTCTCGGACCGGTCGCGCTCGTCACCATCGCCGACCGGCCCACCATCCTGCAGGACTACACCACCGATGCGGGCCAGCTGAAGGACGCCGCCAACCGCGTGTTCGCGATGCCCGATTCGGGCGCGACGCTGCTGGACGCCCTCGTCGAGGTCTCGCGGGGCCTTTCCAAACGCGAGTCGGACCGCGCGGCCATCGTCGTCGTGACGCCGGAGCTGACCGAGTTCAGCACGCTGCACTTCTCGCAGGTCCTGGACGGCTTGAAGGCGAGCGGTGCGATGATGAGCGCCGTCGTCCTGCAGAACTTGCGGGGCCCGATCCAGGCCGATGCCGCCCGCAACCGCGCGGTGGTGCTCGATCGCGGCGTGAAGGAGACCGGCGGCTGGCGCGAGGACGTGCTGACCAGCATGAGCTACCGGCAGGCGCTCGAACGGATCGCCGCGGCGCTGAAGCGCCAGTACCGCGTGGTCTACGCGCGGCCGCAGACGCTCATCCCGCCCGAGCGCGTCCAGGTGACCGCTGCCCGTGACGGCCTGGTGATGACCGGCGCGCCGGCGCGCGGGCAGAAAGATCGCTGAGGTGGTCGCCGCACGCCTGCGGATGGGCACGGCTGGCGCCGTGCTGCTCGCGACCATCGCCGCCGCGGCGCAGGAGCCGCCGCGGGTGTTCCGCGCCGGCGTGGACCTCGTCTCCCTGAACGTCACCGTCTCGGACGGCCAGAACCGGTACGTCACGGACCTCGAGCGCGCCGACTTCACGGTCTTCGAGGACGGAGCGAAGCAGGACCTGCAGTTCTTCAGCCGCAGCAACCTCCCGATTGCGCTCTCCCTGCTCATCGACACCAGCGCCAGCATGGAAGAGCGGCTCGTCGTGGCGCAGGATGCGGCCGTCGGGTTCGCGCAGCGCATCCGCCCGCAGGACCTCGCGCAGGTGGTCGACTTCGACAGCCGCGTCGAGATCGTGCAGGGATTCACCAACGAGACCGCCGCGCTCGAGCAGGCCATCCGCGGCACCTCGTCCGGAGGATCGACGTCGCTCTACAACGCCGTCTACATCGCGCTGCGCGAGCTGGCCAAGGTGAAGGCGAAGAGCCAGGAGGATGTCAGGCGGCAGGCGATCGTCGTGCTCTCGGACGGCGAGGACACGACAAGCCTGGTGAGCTTCGAAGAGGTGATGGAGCTGGCGCGCCGCTCGGAAACCGCCATCTACACCATCGGCCTGCAGCCGCGGGAACAGGGTGCCCTCAAGGGCTTCCGCGAGGCGGAGTTCGTGCTGCGCCAGCTGGCACAGGAGACGGGCGGCCGCTCGTTCTTCGTGCAGCGGGCAGAGGAACTGAGCGGCGTCTACGGCCAGATCGCCGACGAGCTGTCGAGCCAGTACACGATGGGCTACGCCTCGAAGAACCCCAGGCGGGACGGCGCGTGGCGCAAGGTGCTGGTGCAGGTCTCCCGGGCCAACACGACCGTCCGGACGCGCCGTGGCTACTACGCGCCGACGCGCTAGAATCTCCCCGTGCGTCCAACCGTCTACATCATCGGCGCCGGCCCCGGGGCGCCCGACCTGATCACCGTTCGCGGCCTTCGCGCGCTGCAATCGGCACAGGTTGTCATCTACGACAGCCGCGTGCAGCCGAGGCTCCTCGACCTGGCCTCGCCCGTCGCGGAGCGCATCGACGTTGGCAGCGCGGCGCCACAGTCCGCGGAACAGGACGCCATCAACTTCCTCATCGCCGAGAAGGCCCGGGAGGGGCACATCGTGGCGCGGCTCAAGTGGGGCGACCCGTTCGTCTTCGATCGGGGCGGCTCCGAGGCGCTGTTCCTCCACGAGCAGGGGATTGCCTTCGAAGTCGTCCCGGGCGTCACGGCCCTGGTGGCCTCGCCGGCCTTCGCGGGCATCCCGATCACCTATCCCGGCGCCGGCGACAGCCTGACGCTGGTGCGCGGGTTCGAGGACGAGGGACGTACACCGCCGAAGGTGGACTGGGCCAGCCTCGCACGGCTCGACGGCACGATCGCGTGCTTCACCGGGCCGCGCCAGATCCCGGACGTCGTCGGCTCGCTCCTGGCCCACGGCCGCCCGCCCGAGGAAAGCGCGGCGCTCGTCCTGCACGGCACGCTGTCCGCCCAGCGGACCGTGGCCGCGCCGCTCGGCGAGATCGTGGCGAAGGTGCAGGAGCAGGACGTGTCCGCGCCGGGCATCCTCGTCACCGGCCCGGTCGTGGGGCTGCGGGATCACCTGCGCTGGTTCGACAACCGCCCGCTGTTCGGGCGGCGGGTGCTGGTCACGCGATCGCGCGACCAGGCGCCCGAGCTCGTGGAGCTGCTGGAGCAGAACGGCGCCGAGGCCATCGAGGCGCCGGTGCTGCGCATTGCCCCGCCGCTGGACCGCGGACCGCTGGAGCGCGCCGCGGCCGCCTCCCGCTCGTTCGACTGGATTGTGCTCACGAGCACCAATGCGGCAGCGGCAATCATCGGGTGCGTGCTGGCCGAGTCGCGCGACCTGCGCGCCCTGGCCGGGCCGCGGCTCTGTGCCGTCGGGCCGGGCACCGCTGCGCGGCTCCAGCGCTACGGTGTGAGCCCCGACCTGCAGCCCGCCGATCACCGCAACGCCGGAATCATCGCGGCGATGGCCGACAACGGGTCGCTGAAGGGCCTGCGCGTGCTGCTGCCGACATCGGATTCAGGGACGGAGACGCTCGGCGACGAACTGCGTGCAGCCGGGGCCGACGTCACCGAGGTGACGGCCTACCGCGCCACGACGGTCGAGAGCGACGCGCACCTGGGCCTGTACCGGCAGCTGCTCGACCGGCGTATCGACGCCGTCACGTTCACGAGCGCCACGACCGTGCGGGCGTTCGTCGAGATCTACGGCACCGAGCAGGCGCCGGACCTGTTGTCGGGCACCGTGGTGGCCACGATCGGGCCCGCCGCCGCCGACGCCGCGGCGCGCGCCGGCGTCACGGTACACGTCATGACCGAAGGGGCTACCGTGGCCGCGCTGGTGGACGGGCTCATCCGGCACTTCCGGCCCTGAGCGGCTAGCGCCAGGGCATCAGCCGTTCCAGCCAGGCGATGCGGGTGAGATCGTTGTAGATGACGGTCACCATCAACGCCATCAGCGCGACGAAGCCGGCGAACAGCATCTTCTCCTTCACGGCGAGGCTGAAATCGCGGCGGACCAGCGTCTCGATGGCCATGATGAAGATGTGCCCGCCGTCCAGCACCGGGATGGGCAGCAGGTTCAGCAGGCCCAGGTTCAGGCTGAGCGAGGCCATCAGGCCGAAGAGCGCAATCCAGCCGGCCTCGGCCGACTCGCCCGACAGCTGCGCGATGCCGACCGGGCCCATCAACTGGCGCGGCGAGGCCTCACCGCTGAACAGGTCTCCGAGCGTGCGGAAGATCATCCCCGACATCTCGATGTTCCGCTGCACGCTCATGCCGAAGGCCTGCAGCGGTCCCGGCGTGAACGACTCCACCGCGTCGCTGATGTTGATGCCGATGCGGCCCACCTCGCCCTGGCGCGTCGGCGTCACGGCAATGGTCCGATCGGCGCCGTCCCGGCGAACGACGACCTGGATTTCCTGCTCGGGATACTTCGAAATCGCCTCCGAGACCTGCGAGGCGAACACCATGCGCTCCCCGTTGATCGAGACGATGACGTCGCCGGCAGCCAGGCCGGCCTTCTCGGCGGGCTCGCCGGCCACGAGCGCGCGGATGGTCGGATTGACGTCCGGCAGCACGCCAATGGTCCCCACCTCGAAGCGCGCGTCGCTCCGTGTTCTCAGCTCGGTGACGTCGGGCCGGATGGTCAGCCGCTCCTCGCGGCGATCGCGGATGACCACCATGTCCACTTCGCGTTCGGGCCGCGACGCCACGGCGATCTCGAGCTGCTCCCAGGTATTCACCTCGGCCGACCCGAGCCGCGTGACGATGTCGCCCGGTCTGACCCCCGCCCGCTCCGCGGGTGATCCCGCCTGCACGAGGCCCACGAGCGCCGGCTTGTCCATGTAGGCCGGCACGGTGGCGCCCTGCATGAGCACGAAGGCCAGCACGATGACGGCCAGGCCCAGGTTCATCGCGGGCCCCATGATCAGGATCTGGAAGCGCTGCCACTTCGTCTTCGAGAGGAACTCGTCCGGCTGGCCGGACCGCGGGTCCTCGGGGTTCTCGCCGGCCATCTTCACGTAGCCGCCAAGCGGAATCGCGCTCACGCAGTACTCCGTGTCGCCGCGGCGGAACTTCAGCAGCTTGGGGCCGAAGCCCAGCGAGAAGGTCAGGACGCGCACGCCGTTCCAGCGCGCCGCCATGAAATGCCCCAGCTCGTGGACGAAGACCAGCACGCCGAGCACGAACAGGAAAGCCAGCAGCGTTGTCACGCGGTGTTACCTCTCTGTCGATTGTAGCGCCCGAACGGACTGCTCGGCCCGCTCCCGGGCCCAGGCGTCGATGCGGCGAACCTCGGCCAGAGTACCGGCCGGGCCGGCCTGGTGGGCATCCATCGTCCGGGCAATCAGGTCGGGGATGGCCGTAAACGCCAGGCGCCCCTGCAGAAAGGACGCCACGGCGACCTCGTTGGCCGCGTTGAGCACGATGGGCAGGCTCCGGTCGGCATCGAGCGCCCGGTAGGCCAGGTCGAGGCAGGGGAAGTCGTCCCAGGCCGGTTCGTGGAACTCGAGCGCGCCCATCCGCGCCAGGTCCAGGAAGGGCACCGGCGCATCCCACCGGTCAGGATAGGAGAACGCGTACTGGATGGGCAGGCGCATGTCGGTGATGCCCATTTGCGCGATCACCGACCCGTCCTTCAGCTCGACCATCGAGTGCACGATCGACTGCGGGTGCACGACGACGTCGATCCGGGACGCGGGCACGCCGAAGAGCCAGTGCGCCTCGATGACCTCCAGGCCCTTGTTCATCAGCGTGGCCGAGTCGATGGTGATCTTCTGTCCCATCTGCCAGGTGGGGTGCTTCAGCGCGTCTGCGGCCGTCACGTTCCGCAGGCTGTCGCGGGTGCGTCCGCGGAAGGGGCCGCCTGACGCCGTGAGGATCAGGCGCCGCACTTCGCCGGGCTGGCGGCCGTGCAGGCACTGGTGGATGGCATTGTGCTCGCTGTCCACGGGCAGCACGGCGACGCCCTTGCGGCGTGCCGCCTCCATCACCAGGCCGCCCGCCATCACCAGCACTTCCTTGTTGGCCAGCGCGATGGTCTTGCCGCACGCGATGGCCTCGAGCACCGCTTCCAGGGCGGCGGTGCCAGACGAGGCGCAGAGCACGATGTCGGCCTCGGCGCAGGTGGCGACGGCGACCAGCCCCTCGGGGCCCGACGCGGCGGAGGCGGGAAGGTCGCACGACTGCTTCAGCGCGTGCAGTCCCTCGGGCGCGGCCATGGCCACGACGCGGGGCCGGTACTTCCGCACCTGCTGCGCGAAGGCATGGACGTTGTTCCCGGCGGCCAGCGCCACCACCTGCAGCCGGTCGGCGTGCGTGTCAACGACCGACAGGGCGCTCGTGCCGATCGAGCCCGTGGAGCCGAGGATGGCGATACGCGTCATCGAATGAAGAAGTAGAACACCGGCGCCGCGAAGAGCAGCGCGTCGATCCGGTCCAGGACGCCGCCGTGCCCGGGGATCAGGTGGCTGCTGTCCTTGAGGTCCGCGGCGCGCTTCAGCATCGATTCGAAGAGGTCGCCGATGATGCCTGCCACGACGATCAGCAGGCCCAGCAGCCCGAGGCTGAGCGGGCTCATCCCGGGCAGCCACGCCGTGCCGGCTGCGATCAGCACGGCCGGCGCCACCACGAAGCCGCCCACCGCGCCTTCCACGGTCTTCTTCGGGCTGCGCCGCGGCGAGAGCGGCGTGCGGCCGAACAGGCGGCCCGTGTAGAACTGCGCGGTGTCGCTCACGGCCACCGTGCCCATCAGCACGAGCACGGCCTCGCGGCCGGCCACGGCGTGAATGGCCACCAGCGATCCGAGCGGCAACCCGATGTACACGGGCGCCAGCACCGCCGCGGACGTGTCGAGCAGCGTGGCCGGTCCCACGCGGTCCGACAGCAGGACGTTGGCAGCCGTCCCGATGAGTCCGACGACGATGATCACTTCCACCGAGACCCAGGGGAAGGGCACCATGGCGCAGGCGCCGAGTGTCGCCAGCAGGGTGGTCCACCACGGCACGCGCGCGCCTATCCCCTCCACGATCCGGGCATACTCGGTGAAGGCGAGCACCGCCAGCACGAGCGTCACTCCCAGCAGGGCCTCGGGCGTGAGGAACCACACCAGGGCCAGGGCCAGGGCGGCCATGGCCACGCCGCTCAGCACTCGGGTCATGGGAACGGTCGCGCTACTTCACGCCCGCCGCGACGGGCGGCGCGATGCCGCCGTACCGGCGGTCACGCTTCTGGTAAGCGACGATGGCTTCCAGCAGGTCGCGGCGCCGGAAGTCGGGCCAGAGGGTGTCGGTGACGTAGATCTCCGCGTAGGCGATCTGCCACAACAGGAAATTGCTCACCCGCATCTCGCCGCTCGTCCGGATGAGCAGGTCAGGGTCGGGCTGGCCGCCGGTGTAGAGGAAGCGCGCAAAGCTCTCCTCGTCCAGGTCCGCGGGCGCCAGGCCCGACGTCATCGCCGTGCGCACCGCATCCACGATCTCCGCGCGGCCCCCGTAGTTCAGCGCGATGTTGAACAGCAGCCCGCTGTTGCCCGAGGTCTGGCACGCCGCATCGTCGAGCTCGGCGCGGATGTCGGGCGCGAGGCCTTCAGGGCGGCCAATGACGTGGAAGCGGATGTTGTTCTCGAGCAGCGTCGCCAGCTCGGAGCGCAGGTAGCGCTTGAGCAGCATCATCAGCGTCCCCACCTCGGCGGCGGGGCGCTTCCAGTTCTCCACCGAGAAGGCGTAGAGGGTCAGCACCTTCAACCCCAGCCGCGCCGAGGTCTCGAGCACTTCCCGCACGGACTGGATGCCGGCCCGATGCCCCTCGACGCGCGGCAGGTGGCGCTTGCCAGCCCAGCGGCCGTTGCCATCCATGATGATGGCCACGTGCTGGGGCAGGCGATCGGGCTGGATCTGCCGGGCGAGCTCGAGATCCGGCGACCCGGGAGGGATCCACGCCATCAACTGGTCGAGTGACATGGGGTCAGAGGGTGATTGTACATCCGGGGTGCACGCAGGTGCGGGCGCACCTGTTCGCACCCGCCCGCACCTGTTCGCACCCGCCCGCACCTGTTCGCACCCGCCCGCACCTAGTAAATGACCTTCGCCAGCACCAGGCCTTCGGGGGGGGCGGTGGCGCCGGCGCGCTGCCGGGACTTCGAGGCCAGGATACCGAGGATGTCCTCGGCCGCCCACCGGTGCCTGCCGACATCCACCAGCGTCCCCACGATGTTGCGAACCATGTGGCGGAGGAAGCCGGTGCCGGTCGCGGTGTAACGCACCAGGCGGGGCGGGCCGGGATCGTCCGCGAGCTGCGACACGAGCAGGCGACGTATCGAGGTCTTCACGTCCCCGCCCGTGGCCTGAAACGACGAGAAGTCGTGCTCGCCTACGAGCAGCGCGGCCGCGCGGGCCATGGCAGGCACGTCGAGACGGTACGGGATGTGCCAGACGACGCGCCGGACGAACGGCCCAGGGTCGTCGCCCACCGCGATGGTGTAGCGGTAGACCTTGGCGCGGGCATCGTGGCGAGCGTTGAACCCGGGTGGCGCCTCGGTCACTGCCGTCACCCGCACATCCGGGGGCAGCCGAACGTTGATGGCCCGCCGCAGCACCTCCGGCGGCAGCCGGTTCACGACCGTGGCGCTTGCGACCTGCGCCAGGGCGTGGACGCCGGCGTCGGTCCGGCCCGCGGCAACGACCCCGACGGGGCGCTCGTCGATGGTGGCCAGGGCGTCCTCGACAGCAGCCTGGACCGTTCGCTCACCGGGCTGGCGCTGCCAGCCGGCGAAGTCGGTCCCCTCGTAGGCCAACGTCAACCGGATGGTCCGCCGCCCGGCCTCGCCCGACACCGTCAGCCCTTCCCGGCCGCCCCCGGGCGCGAGCCGGGCTTGACCACTTCCACGCCCTTCGCGCAGAGCGGGCAGGCCTCGGGCTGGTAGGTGGGCAGCGCCATCGGCAGGAGTGCATGGAACGGCACGTCGAGCCCGGGGTTGCCGCCGCTCCTGTCGACGATGGCGCAGGCCCCGACAACGGTCGCCCCCGCGGCTCGCGCCACCTGCATGGTCTCTCGCGTCGAGCCGCCCGTGGTGACCACGTCCTCCACGACGAGCACGCGGTCGGACGGCTCGAGCGCGAAGCCCCGGCGCAGCGTCAGCGCGCCGTCCACGCGCTCGGCGAACAGGGCGGGCAGGTCCAGGACCCGGGCCACTTCCTGGCCGATGACAATGCCGCCAAGTGCCGGCGAGAGGACGTGGGTGGCGCCGAGCGCGCGCACGCGCTCTCCCAGGGCGGCGCCGAGGGCCTCGGCATCTCGCGGGCGCATCAGGACCAGCGCGCACTGCAGGTAGCCCGGGCTGTGCAGGCCGGACGACAGCCTGAAATGCCCCTCGAGCAGGGCGCCCGAGTGGCGGAAGAGGGACAACAGGTCGGCTTCGGTCATCGACCGGTAGTATAGCGAGGCCGGTCGGCTGAACCGCTGCCCCGGCCTCGACGTCTATACCGGGCAGGGTCGGGCCGCCCGCGCGGCACCCTTCTTGCTGTCCCCGGGTCGGTCGAATCCCATCCGGTCAGTGCCTATTTCTCACGGAGTCGCAACGGTGATGCGTGTTCAGAAGGGTTTTCGTACGGAAGCGGTCCTGGTGGCCGTGCTCAGCCTGGCCAGCCTGTCCGTTTTCGGAGTAACGACTGTCCGCGCGCAGACAGCGCCCGGGACCGCCCAGGGAGAGGTCCGGCGGATCAGCATCGACGAAGCGTTGGCGCTGGCGCTCGAGAACAACCTCGACCTGCAGGTGAGTCGCATCAACCCGCAGATCCAGGACCTGACCGTCGCGCAGGTACGCACCGGCTACACGCCGACGTTCCGGACCAACATCGACTTCAACGATCAGACGCAGCCCCCGGCCAGTTTCCTCTCCGGCAACGAAAGCCAGCTCGTCGGGAACAACGCGGGCTTCGACTTCGGCCTGGGCGCCCTCACAAAGTGGGGCGGCACCTACAACGTGGCGTTCAACAACGCCAGGGCCACCACCAACAACATCTTCACGAACTTCAACCCGCAGCTCTCGTCCAACATCAGCCTCAACTACACACAGCCGCTGCTGCGCAACTTCAGAATCGACGGCACGCGCCAGCAGCTGCTGGTCAGCCAGAAGAACCGCGAGATCTCGGACGTGCAGCTGGAGCAGTCCATCGCGCTCACCTCCCGGAACGTGAAGAACGCGTACTACGACCTGATGTTCGCCATCGGCAACCTGAACGTGCAGCGGCAGTCGCTGGAGCTGGCGCAACAGTCGCTCAAGGACAACCGCGCTCGCGTGGAGATCGGCACGATGGCGCCCATCGACATCGTGCAGGCCGAGGCCGAGGTCGCGCAGCGCGAGGAAGGCGTCATCCTGGCCGAGGCGGCCATCTCGCGCGCCGAGGATGCCCTCCGGGCCCTGGTGTTCAACCCGTCGGCGCCGGATTTCTGGCAGATTCGCATCGAGCCGACCGAGACGGTGCAGTTCCGGCCCACGACCGTGGACACGGAGGGCGCCGTCGGCAACGCCCTGCAGAAGCGCACCGACCTGGTGTCCTCGCGCAAGCAGCTCGAAGCCAACGACGTGAACATCCGGTACTTCCGGAACCAGACGCTGCCCGACGTCAACGCTTCGCTCACCTACTTCTCGCAAGCCATCGGTGGCACGGCCTTCCTCCGTGGCGAGGGGTTCCCGGGTCCGATCATTGGCCAGGTCGAAAAGGGCTACGGCAGCACCCTGAAGACGATGTTCGCCGGCGACTTCCCCACCTGGACGCTGGCGCTGCAGGTGAGCTACCCGATCGGACAGGCCAACGCCGAAGCGGGTCTGGCCCGCGCGCGCCTGCAGGATCAGCAGTCGCGCCGGCAGCTCCAGAGCCAGGAGCTGCAGGTCGCCACGCAGATCCGCGACTATGCCCGCCAGGTCCAGACCAACAGCAAGCGCGTCGAGGCCACGCGCGCCTCGCGCGTCCTGGCCGAGCGGCGGCTGGAGGCGGAGGAAAAGAAGTTCCAGGCCGGCATGACCACCAGCTTCCTCGTGTTCCAGGCGCAGCGCGACCTGAACCAGGCCCGCAACAACGAGCTGCAGGCGCTGCTCGACTACAACAAGTCGGTCGTGGACTACGAGACGGCCCAGGCAGCGCCCATCGTCGGCGCAGGCGGCGTCTCCGGTGTCTCGACGGCCGGCCTCACCACGGGCACGGCCACGGGTACGACCACGGCCACGGGCCGGCAGCAATAACTCGGGGCCGAGAACTCGAGAACCTGAGAACCCGAGAACCTCAGAACCCCAGAACCCCAGAACCCCAGAACCCCAGAACCCCAGAACGCCAGAACCCGAGGTAGCCCTGCTAGACTCTAGGCCGTGACAGGCGTCACGGCCACGGTCATCACCTTCAACGAGGCCGCCAACATCGAGGCGGCCCTCGTTTCCCTCGCCTTTGCCGACGAGATCATCGTCGTCGACAGCCAGAGCACGGACGACACCGCGGCCATCGCGCGCAAGTACACGGACAGGGTGTTCGTGCGGCCGTGGCCGGGCTACGTGGCGCAGAAGAACTTCGCGGCCGAGCAGGCCAGCCACGACTGGATCCTGTCGCTCGACGCTGACGAGCGGATCTCCCCACCCCTGGCCGACGAGATCCGGGCGCTCGGTCCGGGTGCGGTCGCCGGCTATCGCATTCCGCGCGTGACGTTCCACCTGGGGCGCTGGCTCCGGTCCACGGACTGGTATCCCGACTTCCAGCTGCGGCTCTACGACCGGCGGCGTGCGCGATGGACGGGTCGGCACGTCCACGAGTCGGTGAAGGCAGACGGACCGGTGGGCCGGCTCTCCGGCGAGATCCTGCACCACGCCTACCGCAATCTCTCGCACCACCTGCAGACGATGGACCGCTACACGACGCTGGCTGCGCGGCAGATGTTCGAAGACGGGCGGCGCACCGGGTGGTGGGACCTGGCCACGCACCCGCCGGCGGCCTTTCTCCGTAACTACCTCCTGCGCGGCGGCTTTCGCGACGGCGTGCCCGGGCTCATCATCTCGGCCATGAACGCGCGGTACGTCGGATTGAAGCTCGCCAAGCTCTGGGAACTGTGCTCAGCCTCCACATCGACACCGCCAGGACCTGGCGCGGCGGACAGCAACAGGCGCTCCTGACGGTGCTCGGCCTCCGCGAACGCGGGCACCGTGCGGTGCTCGTGGCGCACCCCGAGGGCGAGCTGTACAAGCGCGCGTCGGAGGGCCCGGACCTCGTGGCGCTCGCGCCGATGACCGAGATCGACCTTGCGGCCGCATGGCGGCTGTCGCGGGTGGTCCGCCAGTTCCGTCCCGCGATCGTGCACGCGCACGACCCGCACGCGGTGTCGATGGCCGCCACGGCCCTCTCGTTCGGCGCCGTGTCGCCCTCGCCGCCGCTCGTGGCCTCGAGACGGGTGGACTTCCACCTGAGCGGCAACTCGCTCTCGCGCTGGAAGTATCGCCAGGTCACCCGCTTCATCGCGGCGTCAAGCGCCATTCGCAACGTCCTGGTGGACGACGGCATCCCGGCAGACGTGGTGACGGTGGTGCACGACGGCATCGACGTCGCGCGCGTGCAGCGCTGGCCAGCGACGGACATTCACGCCACGTTCTGGCTGCCGCACGGCGTGCCGGTGGTGGTGAACGTGGGCGCGCTCGTGGGGCACAAAGGGCAGAAGCACCTGCTCGAAGCGTGGCCCCTGGTGATGCGCACCGTCCCCGACGCGCACCTCGTGATTCTCGGGGAGGGCGACCTGCGGGCGCCGCTCGAGAAGCAGGTCAAGGAGCTGCACCTGGAGCGCGCCGTGCGCCTGCCCGGCTTCCGCGACGACGTGATCTCGCTGATGAAGTCGGCGGACCTGTTCGTCATGAGCTCGGTCACCGAGGGGCTCGGATCGACGGTGCTCGACGCGATGGCCCTGGGCCTGGCCGTGGTTGGGACGCGCGCCGGGGGCATCCCCGAAGCGGTGGTGCACGGCGAGACCGGCCTGCTGGTGCCGCCGGCCGAGCCGAAACCGCTCGCCGCCGCTATCGTGCGCCTGCTGAAGGACCCGTTGCTGCGGGCGCAGTACGGCCACGCGGGCCGCACCAGGGTCGAGCAGAACTTCGGAGTGGACAAGCTGATTGAGGGGACGCTGGCGGTGTATCGGGAACTGGTCGGGAGTCGGGAGTCGGGAGCCGGGAGTAGGGAGTAGGGAGTCGGGAGTCGGGAACCTGGCGTCGGGAGTCGGGAAGGGCCGCAAAGGGAGTGAGATCGCGCCGTGAGCCCCAGCCCCCCAAGACATCAAGACCCCAAGACTTCAAGACCCCAAGACCTCCCCAAGCCCCAAGCCCCAAGCCCCCAAGCCCTACAGGATCCTGTGCATCACGTACGTGTCCACCAAGCCAAGCGTCGGGTGCCGGAACGCCTGCGGCACCGTCCCAACGATACTGAACCCGCACTTCTTCCACAGCGCGACCGCGCGCGTGTTGGTGGACACGACGAAGTTGAACTGCATCGCCCGGAAGCCGAGGCGCCGTGCTTCGTCCATCGAGTGCCGGCACAACGCCTCGCCGACGCCGCGGCCCGACGCGGAGCGCGCGACCATGTAGCCGCAGTTCGCCACGTGGCTGCCCTGCCCGGGCTGGTTGGGCTTCAGCAGGTACGTGCCGACGACCTGTCCGTCGTCGTCGGCCACGAATGTCCATCCGCCTTGGGGGAACCAGAGCTCCATCGCCTCCTCGCGCGTGGTGTCCGGGGGCCAGGCATACGTGTTGCCGGCCGAGACCACCTCGTGGAAGATGCGCCACACACCGTCTCGATCCGTCGCGCGCGCCGGGCGGATGCTCAGAACCATCCGGCCTTCCTGAAGCGGTAGATGAGGTACGCGTCGATGAGCACCATCGCGCCAATCGCGGAGGGATAGCCCCACGCCCATCCGAGCTCCGGCATGTGCTCGAAGTTCATCCCGTACACGCCCGCGATCATCGTGGGCACGGCGACGAGCGCGGCGTAGGCGGCCAGGCGCTTGGTGACCTCGTTCTCCTGGATGGTGATGAGCGAGAGGTTCACCGACATGACCGTGGTCGCCATGTCGCGCAGGCTGTCGATGGACTGCTTCAGGCGCAGCAGATGGTCGTAGACGTCGCGGAAATAGTCGTTGAGGCCCATGCAGATGGGCGGCACGCGCCCTCCGTGGAGCTTGCCGGCCACCTCCAGCAGCGGGCCGGTGGCGCGATCCAGCTGCACGAGCTTGCGCTTGAGCTCGTAGAGCGCTTCGATCTGCGCACGTGTGTTCTGGCCGCTGAAGATGCGCTCTTCGATGCCCTCGGCTTCCTCGGACAGGGCGTCGAGCACCGGGAAGTAACGATCCACCACCGCGTCCATCAGCGCGTAGAGCACGTAGGCCGGGCCGTGGCGCAGGAGTTCCGGCTCCTGCTCGCACCGCCGCCGCACGTCGGTGAACCCCAGCTCGGTGCCGCGCCGCACGGAGACGATGTAGCCGGGACCGGCGAAGATGGCCAGCTCGCCCTGGACCAGCTCCTCGCGGCCGTACGCCACCACGTGAAGCACCACGAACAGCGATGCCCCGTACTCCTCGAGCTTCGGCCGCTGGTGCCCGTGGCGCGCGTCCTCGACGGCGAGCTCGTGGAGGCCCAGCTCCTCCTCGAGCGCCTGCAGCTCCTGGTCGTCGGGGTCCTTCAGCGCCACCCACACGAAGGCATCGCGCCCCTTCATGTACTGCCGGATCTGCTGAAGGGAGATGTCGGCGACCCTCTCGCCGTTTTCGTAGGCAACGCAGTTGACGAGCATGGGATGGCGGGGCGCGGCTAGCGTGAAGGCGCGACGCGAAGGGTGTTCTTCGGGACGATACGGCTCAACTGGTATCCGTCCTCGCCGAGCACGGTGATGGTGGTGGATCGCTGCTCGTCGAGGGGGTCCGACTGCTCGACGATGACGGTGAACGCGCGCTCGTTGTCGCCGATGCGGCCGCGCCCGGTGACGGCCGCCCATCCCGCCGCCACCTGCAGCACACCCGGATCGGTCATCTCGATGGACGTCTTCGACGTGCGATCCAGCAGGCGCAGCCTGCCCCGCGGCGCACGCTGGCCCGCCGGCTGCTCGATGTTGATGTTCGCGTCCACCTCCGATGCCTGCACCCGGCCGGAGACCCGGCGCGCGAGGGCGGCGCTCATCGGGCGGCTGGGCTCGTGGGGGCCGCGCAGCAGGATGGCACCCGCGCGCTCGGCAGTGAGCGCGCCGTCCCCCAGCGCCACCTTGCCGTTCACGAGCACGTGGCGCACGCCCACTGGCGGCGCCGACGGCATCTCGAATGTGGCGTGGTCGATGATGGCAGCCGGATCGAACACGGTGACATCGGCAGCCATCCCCGGCACGAGGAGGCCGCGGTTCACCAAGCCGATGGTCGCGGCCGGAAGGCCGGTCATCTTCCGGACGGCCTCCTCGAGCGAGAGGACCTGCTGCTCGCGGACGTAGCGGCCCAGCACGCGCGGGTAGCTGCCCCAGTAGCGCGGGTGCGTCGCCGGCTTCGCCACGGCCCCACAGTCGCACGCAATCGACGCGGTTGGATGCTTCAGGATGGCCACCAGGTCGCTCTCGAGGCCGAACCGGAGGATGGCGCCGCCATCGGACTGCTCGAGCAGCCGGAGGAGTGCCTCGCCGGGCGAGGCGACGCCGAACTCCTTCATCGCATCCACGAGCTCCTTCCTGTGCCCGGTGGCATAGACGCCCTGTGGCCCGCCGAAGCGGGCCTGCATCGCCTCCTCGGCGTCCTTGATGATGCGCGCGCGTGCGTCCGGATCCCTGAAACGGCTCAGCATCGCCTCGCGGCCGCCGTCGAGGGCCCATCCAGGAATGAGGAGGGCCGCGAGGCCGCTCTGTCCCGCGAGATACGGATAGACGTCGGCGGCGGTGTAGGTCCCCCTCGCCGTGGCCTCGTCCATCATCTTCAGCAGCGCCGGCGCGCTTCCCTGCTCGCGCCCTTGCGCCTTCATGTGGGTGACCACGGGCACCAGGCCCGAGCGCCCCGCGATGGCGAGCGTCTCGGCGACGCCCACGCGCGAGCTGTAGCCCGATTCCGGCGTCAGGCGATCGTGATTGGTGAAGCTCGTTCGCCAGGGCCGCGCCACCTCGACGATGCGGCCGACTTCCTCGGCGGTGGCGTAGTAGCCCGGCTTGTAGTCGAGCCCGGCCGAGACACCATACGCGCCCTGCTCGAGGCCCCGCACCACCATGCCGCGCATTCTCTCGATCTCGTCCGGTGACGGCCGCCGATCGGCGGGGCCCATCACCGCGGCCCAGATGGCATTGAAGCCGATGTTGGCGCCGACGTTGACGGCCAGGCCCGCGACGCGGAGCCGGTGCAGTTGCGCGTCGAGGTCGGTGGCACCCCCGCCATCGGCGTTGATGATCTCGGTGGTCACGCCCTGGACGAGCATGTTCTCCGCCCGTAACAGCCCCTCGGGCGTGGCGTGCGAGTGGATGTTGATGAAGCCCGGCGCCACGACCAGGCCGGCGGCGGCGATCTCCGTGGCGGCCTTCTGGCCGCGGAGGTCGCCGATCCGGGCCACGTGCCCTCGTACGATCGCGACGTCGGCCACGAAGCGAGGGCCACCCGTTCCGTCGATGACCGTGCCGTTCCGGATGATGACGTCGTAGGGGGCGGTGGGTGTAGTCTGGGCGCGGGGCAAGGCGGTGGCGGCCACCAGCACGGCCACGACGGCCCATCGACGCGAGGTGCCACGAGGCATAGATGAGCAAGCTCCGGAGCGAGGATACACCGCGCCCTTCCCGCGCGCGCGTCGTTCGTCACGATTCGCCGCTCGGGTGGTGGGAGATGGCGTTTGGCACGCCTGCGCCGGTGCTGGCCGGGTTCGTGCGTGGTTACTGCGGCTGGCGCGAGCATGCCTCGGCACCGCTGGTCCGCATCGAACCGCCGACGAGCGACGTACCGCTCATCATCCTGTTCGAGTCACCGGTCCTCGCACTCGACCCCGATGCCCCCGGGCGAACCGAAGCGTTCGGCAGCTTCGTCGCCGGGCTGTACGATCGGTTCACACTCGTCGGATCACAGGGCCTTGTGGCCGGCGTGCAGGTCAACCTCTCTCCCATCGGCGCGCGCCTCCTCCTCGACAGGCCAATGGCGGAGTTCGCCAACCGCATGGTGAGCCTGGACGATGTGTGGGGCGCGGAGGGCAATCGGCTGACGGACCGGCTGGCCGAATCCCCGGACTGGGATGGCCGATTCGACATCCTCGACCGGGAGATCGCCGCGCGCGTCTCGGCGGCCCGGCCGGCACACCCCTGTGTCACCTGGGCGATGAAGACCCTGCTCGCCACGTCCGGCCAGGTCCGCATTTCCCGCCTCGCTCGGGAAACGGGATGGAGTCCCCGGCACCTGGCCGCACGCGTCCAGGCCGAGTTCGGCCTGCGGCCCAAGACGCTGGCCCGGGTGCTGCGGCTGGGACGTGCCGTCGAAACGCTGCGTCAGGAGGGCGTGGTCCGACTGGCCGAGGTGGCAGCCGACTGCGGCTACTACGACCAGGCGCACTTCTCGCGTGACTTTCGCCAGTTCACCGGGCTCACCCCGACCGAGTTCCTGCGCAGCCGCCTGCCCGACGCCGGAGGCGTCGCCGTCGCGAGGTAATTTTCGTCCAAGACTGGCGCGCGGCCGGGCGATAGCCTCACCCCATGACACCGCGTATCCATCCCGTCGCACGCTACGAGCACGCACGCGAAGCCATCGACTGGCTCGCCAGGGCCTTTGGCTTCGAGGCCACGGCCATCTTCGATGGACCGGGCGACACGGTGGCGCACGCCGAGCTCACGTTCGGCGCGGGCACCATCGGCATCAGCTCTGCCGGCCCCGTGGACCCTGCCAACGTGTGGACGACGGTGCGCGAGGGCATCTACGTCTCGCTTGCCGACCCGGACACGCACCACGCGCGGGCCCGCGACGCGGGCGCGACCATCGAGCGGGCTCTGCAGGACATGGACTACGGGTCGCGCGATTACACCGCGCGGGACGTCGGGCGCCACCTGTGGTGCTTTGGCACATACGCGATGAGCCACGAGCCCGGCCGCTCCGTCTTCATCCCCGAGCTGCGCTACGAGGATGGCCGCGCGGCCGTGGAGTTCCTGGTTCGTGCATTCGGGCTCGAGGCCGGCCTGGAGATCGGCGGCCCGGACGGGGACATCCAGCACGCGGAGCTGTGGCTGGGCGACAGCGTGTTGATGGTGGTGGCGGACCAGGACGACGACGCCCTCTGGTGCGGGCACCGGCAGTGCACGCACGTGTGCCTGGCGGATCCCGACGCGCATTTCGCGCGGGCCCGTGCCGCGGGCGCCACCATCGTGAGGCCCCCGCACGATACGCCCTACGGCGCGCGCGGCTATCTCGCGCGGGACGTCGAGGGACTGTTGTGGGGGTTCAGCACCTACATGCCGCAGAGGCCTGCCGGTTCCCGATAGGCCGCGCTTCGGGTGTCCGAGCGCCGTCTCACCGTCGCAGGTCGATGCTGTAGAAGAGCGTGTCGAGCCCGTTGTGCTCGGCGCGGCGATCGAATCGCATGCCGATGGCGGACAGCGTCCGCGCCGAACGCTCGTTGGGCGCGTCGGTGGCCGCGGTCACGCGTGGAAGCCGGAGCGTCGTAAAGGCATGGGCGAGCACCGCTCGCGAGGCCTCCTGCGCGAAGCCCCGCCCCCAGTACGTCGGATACAGCCCGAAGAGCAGTTCCGGTCCCGGCCCCACCCCATCCGTCCGCAGCCCGCAGAAGCCCACGGGCATCCCGGATTCTTCGTGCCCGTACACCAGCCACAGCCCGAACCGGTGGCGGGCGAAGTCGGCGGCACTGGCACGTGCCACTTCCTCTGCCGTCTCGCGCGGAATGATCCGGTCGTCCCAGAGGTAGCGGCGCACCTCGGGGTGTGTCCAGAGCTGGTGGGCCGCCTCCACGTGACGCGGCAGCAGCGGCTCCAGGCGCAGCCGTTCCGTTGTCAGGGCCAGCGGATGTGCCCCCAGCGTGGCATCGAGCTCGGGCAGCGCGAGTTCCGCGCGCTCGGGGACGACCACGTCCACCGTCGATGACGCGGGAGTGGCTTCGGGGTTGATCTCGACCGTCATCGCGCCATGGCTGCGCGCATGATCCAGGAAACCCGCCGCCGGATAGACGATGGCGGAAGTGCCGACGGTGAAGAAGACGTCGCAGCGCGTGGCGTCGAGGCTGCGATCCACGACCTCGCTGTCGAGGAGCTCGCCGAACCAGACCACGCCCGGGCGCAGGGGGCCGCCACAGTGCGGGCACGACGGCGGCAGGACAGGGAATGGCACCGAGTCGTCGCGCCAGCGGTGGGGGGAGCCGGCGCACTGGTTCCAGCAGCCCACGTCCCAGATGGACCCGTGCAGCCGCAACACGTCCGAGGCGCCCGCGCGCTCGTGCAACCCGTCCACGTTCTGCGTGATGAGGGTGAAGCGCGGGAACCGCAGGCTCCACGATGCGAGGACATGATGCGCGGCATTCGGCTGGCAACCGGCGATGGCCTGGCGTCGCCAGTCGTACCACTCCCACACCGCTCGCGGGTTGCGGGTGAACGCCTGTGGCGTGGCCAGGTCGTCCACCCGGAAGTCCTTCCACAGGCCGTCCGCCCCTCGAAACGTGGGCACGCCGCTCGCGGCCGATACCCCGGCACCGGTCATCACCGTGATGCGCGCATCGCTCCCGAGGGCGCGTGCGACGCGGTGCAGGATGGATCGCATCGGCTCCAGCGGCGGTGCGCGCTATTTCGGCGGCGCGGCGGCCTTCTCCATCGTGCCGACCGGCAGCGTACCGACGTTCAGGAACGGGTTGAGCGCGGCGCCGCGCCCCGTCAGCAGCTTCTCGAGCCCGGTGTGCCCGGCAAAGGCGGCCCAATCCACGGCGGCCGCGCCGAGGCTGTCCTTGAGGTCGATCCGGGCACCCTTCCCGAGCAGAGCTTTCACCACGGCCTCGTGCCCGTGATACGCGGCGAACATCAACGCGGTGAGGTTCTGGGAGGAGCTGCGGGCGTTCGGATCAGCCCCCTTGGCGAGGAGGCCCTCCACCAGCGCGACGTCTCCCCGGGCGGACGCGCGCATCAGCTGCGTCAGCTTGTCCACGTCCTCGGCGTCGATGGGCGCCACGGCTTGCGCGAGCAGGAGGTGCGTCGTCAGCAGCAGGACCGTCGTCATTGGAACCTCGAGGGGATGATGCGACAGCGCCGCGCCGCCCTGCAAGCGTTTCCCTGGTTTCTCCCATTTCACGTCTGACTTCTCACCTTCGACTTCCGCGCCGAAGGCGCGGGATGGCACGCACCCTTGAGCGGGCACCGGCTGTCCTTCTGCTTCGTGCCGAACCCGCACGCGCTCATCATGCCGAGATGGCACAGCGAGAAGTCGTATCGCACCGGGTCCCGAGGGTCGAGCGCACGCAGCGACGTCGTGATGTCTGCGGCCATGCGCCACCCGGGGCTCGTCAGCCGGGTGAGCCGCAGGCATCGGCCCACGCGGATGACGTGGGTGTCGAGCGGGATGATGAGCTGCGACGGCCGGACGCGGGACCAGAGCCCCAGGTCCACCCGGTCGATGCGGACCATCCAGCGCAGGAAGAGGTTGAGCCGCTTGCACGCGCCGCCCGACGACGGGCGGGAGAAGAAGTACGCCACGCCTGGCTTCGGCGGGACGCGCCCGTAGGCCTCCGACAGGTCGAGGCCCATCGCCCGCGACGAGAACGACTCGAGGGGCTGCTCCACGGTCGCGGCCTCCGCGTCCATGCCCTCGGCGAAGAATCCCTCGATGGATCCCCCGCGCTCCAGCATCTGCCGCAGGACCCACAGCAACGCCACGAGGTCCACGCCGCGGGTCCACCGGTGGACCAGCGGGAACAGTGCCGCGCCGTGCACCTCGGGCTCGAAGTGCCTGACGTACTCGGCAGGGTGGTCCCCCATGACGGCCACGAGCGCCTCGACGGTGTTGAGCACGCTCTGGACGCGGCCGAACGCCAGCGCCGAGGCGCAGAAGGCGACCACCTCGCGATCCGCGGGATGGCGGAAGCGCCGGACGATCCAGACGGGATCGGACACGACGTTCTCCAGATCGAACGCCGAGTACAAGTGGTCGAGACGGGCCTTCAACTCAGATGCGGGCACGGAGGGCGCAGAAAAGAGACGGGCCGCAGATGGCGCAGATGGACACAGATGGGACGGACGGGCCGCAGATGGCACAGATGGACACAGATGGGACGGACGGGCCGCAGATGGGGCAGATGGACGCAGATGGGATTGACGTGCCGCAGTTGAACGTGGGTCGCACAGGCTACTCGAGGCCGGCGTCGAGCGCGCGAAGGGCGTCCAGGACGGTGGCGGCGGCGTTCGCGAAGAACACCGGGTTGACCTTGTCGGCCGTGTCTGTGGGCCGATGGTAGTCGGGGTGATCCTCCACGCCGAAGTAGACGAACGGGATCCCCGCTTCGTGAAACACGCCGTGGTCCGACTGCAACGTCCAGTCGTCGTTCCCGGACCCTGGCGTGTCGTGGCCGAACAGGAGCCTGATTGGGGCGCGCGCGGCTACCGGATCGAGCAGCGGGCGAAGCGTGGGGCTGTGGTGCAGGCCCGCCGCGTAGAGCTCGCCCTTGTCGCCCCGGGCCACCATGTCGAGGTTCACGTTGAGGGCGACCCGGTCCCTGGCCACCGGCGGCGCGGCGAGGAAGGCGTGCGCGCCCTGCAGGCCCATCTCCTCCGCGTCGAACGCGGCGACGATGAGGGTCCTCCGGAAGGGCTGCCGGATGCAGTGGGCGGCGGCCTCGAGCAGCACGGCGACACCGGAGGCGTTGTCGTCGGCTCCATGGAAGATCTCTCCCCCGCGCACGCCGACGTGATCGTAGTGGGCTGAGAGGACCATCACGGGCAGTGTCGGGTCGGTACCGGGACAGGTGCCGATCAGGTTCACCCCGTGCACCGCTGCCAGCTCCGCGCCGTCCTGCGTGCGGCCTCGCGGCGTGAACGAGAAGGGGTGTTCGAACGAATCGCTGGCGGGCTTCAGCCCGATGGCGCCGAAGCGCTCGCGCACCCACGCACGCGCCCTCGCGCCGCCGGGGGTGCCTGCGCCGCGGCCCTCGAACTCCTCCGAGGAGAGCGTGCGGAGGGAGGCCATCAGCCCGTCCGCCGGGACCGAGGGCCAGGGCGGAACGGGCGGCGCCTGCGCGCGGAGGGGGCTGGCCAGTGCGAGGGCCATCGCCACCGCCGCGACCGCCGGCACGAGATGCCGCCGCGCGGCCGCACAATCGTTCATACGTGGAACTGTACCATCACGCGCGCTGCTTCAGCCGGTACATGGCCTTGTCCGCTTCCTGCAGCGTCGCCTCCGGCGACCCGTCGGCGTCGAGCTCGGCCACGCCGCAGGTGAAGTGGATGTGCGGCTCGGGCTCGGCAGCCAGGCGGGTGCGCAGCTCGTTCACCCGCTCCATCGCGGCCGCGCGATCGAGTCCCGGTGCGATGACGAGGAACTCGTCGCCGCCGTAGCGGATGACGGCGTCGGTGGGACGAAACGATTCGCGGACGGCCCGCGCGAAGCGCACCAGGCAGTCATCGCCGACGCCGTGCCCGTACAGATCGTTGATCTGCTTGAACCCGTCGAGATCGAGGAAGAGCACGGTTGCCCCCTCGGGCTGGACGGTCCGGAACACCTCGGGGAGCGCGCGTCGGTTCTCCAGCGCGGTCAGCGGGTCGCGGTCCGCGAGGCGCCGCAGGTGTTCCTGCGCTTCCCTCAGGTAGCGATTGGCCACCGCCAGCTCGCGCTGGGACCGCTCCGAGACCGCCAGCACGCAGCCCAGGGCGATGAACCACTCCATCCCGGCATCGAGCGACGAGGTCAGGGACAGGAACCATCCGGCCTGCTGGCGGAGGTCGGCGGAGAAGAGGCCGCCCGCGTCGAGATCCACCCAGTACGCTCCGGCCTCGGCCAGTGCCAGCGCGCCGCGAACGCCGAGCCCCGTCGCCAGCCAGGTGACGTGATGCCACGCGCCGCCCATGGCCAGCGCGCCGCCCACGAGCAGGAGCCCCATCGCCAGGTGCTGGACCACGCCGAGCACGGCAATCGACGGGATGAAAAGGCCGCCGACGAAGCCGTAGGCCATCGCGGCCGTCAGGATGGTGCGCTGTGAGAGGGGCTCAGTCCCCGGCCGGCCCACGGCCCACGCGCCTCTGATGAGCCACAGCACGAACCCGAGCTTGGCCGCCATGTAGGCGCCGAGCAGCCAGCCGACGTTGGCGCGCGGCTGCGCGAACCAGTAGAACACGGTGACGGCGAGGGCGAGGACGTTCGCGAACCACGCCAGCTCCCACCACCGCACCTCCGCGCGGCGCGACGACCGGCTCAGGGCCACGAAGAAGGCGGCGACAATCAGCGCCGAGAGGAACTGCGCTGCCGTGCTCCACCGCCAGAGAAGCAGGTCCATGCGCGTCAGACGCCCATCAGTCGCGCCCCGCAGGCCATCCGGATGCCGGGTTCGAGAAGACCACGCGCCCGCCGACGATCGTGGCGGCCACGCCGCCCGTGAACGTCCACCCGTGGTACGGCGTGTTCTTCGACTTGCTGCGAAGCGCGTCGCGATCGATCGTGACGGCTAGGTCCGGCGCGAGCACCGTGACGTCGGCCACCGATCCGGGCGCCAGCGTGCCGCCCGGCACCTTCAGGATGCGCGCGGGGTTCACCGACATCAGCTCCACCAGGCGCGGCAGGCGGATGAGGCCGGCGCGCACCAGCCGATCCAGGCAGATCGGCACGGCGGTCTCCAGCCCGACGATGCCGAAGGGCGCGCGGTCGAACTCGACGTTCTTCTCGTCGTAGTGGTGCGGGGCGTGGTCGGTGGCAATGACGTCGACGCTGCCGTCCACGATGCCATCGATCATCGCCTGCCGGTCCCGCTCCTCGCGGAGCGGGGGGTTCATCTTCGCGTTGGTGTCGTACGGGATGGGCGCGGCCAGCAGGTCGTCGGTGAGCGTGAAGTGGTGCGGGCACACCTCCGCCGTGACGTGCACGCCGCGGCTCTTCCCCTGGCGGACCGCTTCGAGTGTCGTCCAGGCGCTCATGTGCGCGATGTGGACGTGCCCGCCGGTCATCTCGGCCAGCAGGATGTCGCGGCCGGCGGTGATGGCCTCGGCGACGCCCGGAATGCCTCGCAGCCCGAGCGACGCGGCCACCGGCCCCTCGTGGGCCACGCCGTCGCCCTTCAGCGACTGGTCCTCGCAGTGCTCGATGACCGGCATGCCGAACATGCTCGTGTACTCAAGCGCGCGCCGCGCCAGGATGGCGGTCGCGATGGGCAGGCCGTCGTCGGTGACCGCCACGCAGCCCGCCTCGCGCAGTTCCGCGATGTCGGCCAGCTCCTCGCCCCTCTGGCCGCGCGATACCGCGCCGATGGGATAGACGCGCGCCAGGTTCGCCTCGCGCGCCTTCTGCAGGATGAGCTGCGTGACGCCGGCGTTGTCGTTCACCGGCTTCGTGTTCGGCATGCACGCAACCGCGGTGAAGCCGCCCGTCACGGCAGACAGCACACCCGTGGCCACCGTCTCCTTGTGCTCCTGTCCCGGCTCGCGCAGGTGCACGTGCATGTCGATGAAGCCGGGACAGATGACGAGGCCGGGCCCCAGTTCCAGCACGTCGCCGCCCTCGGCCAGCGACGCCGGCAGGTCGCGCCCGACCTGGGCGATGCGATCCCCGTCGATGAGCAGGTCGAACCGGCCATCGATGCCGCTCGCCGGATCCACCAGGTGCCCGCCCTTAAGCAACCGTTTCATCTTCCGCTCCACCCGCCAGCAGGTACAGGACCGCCATGCGCACCGCGACGCCGTTGGACACCTGGTCGAGGATCACCGAGAAGGGGCCGTCGGCCACCTCGGACGCGATCTCCACCCCGCGGTTGATGGGCCCCGGGTGCATGATGATGACGTCGGGCCGGGCGCGCTTCAGGCGTGCCTCGGTCATGCCGAACGTCGTGAAGTACTCGCGCAGCGAGGGGAAATACCCGCCCTCCATCCGCTCGAGCTGGATGCGCAGCATCATGACGACGTCCGCGCCCTCCACCGCCTCGTCCACGCGCGTGGTCACGCGCACGCCGAGCCGAGCCAGCCCCGGCGGAATGAGCGTGGCCGGCCCGCACACCCAGACCTCGGCGCCGAGCTTGGTCAGTAGCAGCAGGTTCGACCGGAGCACGCGGCTGTGCAGCAGGTCGCCGAAGATCGCCACCTTCAGCCCGCCGATGCGGCCTTTCCGCTCCCGGATGGTGAACGCGTCGAGCAGCGCCTGCGTGGGGTGCTCGTGCATGCCGTCGCCGGCGTTGATGATGGCCGCCTTGCAGATGCGCGCCAGCAGGTGGCAGGCACCGGACGAGCCGTGGCGCAGCACGATCATGCTGGGTGACATCGCTTCGATGTTCATCGCGGTGTCCACCAGCGTCTCGCCCTTCACGACACTGGACGTGCCGATCGCCACGTTCAGCGTGTCGGCGCTGAGACGCTTCTCGGCGATCTCGAACGACGTGCGCGTGCGCGTGCTGGGCTCGAAGAACAGGTTCACCACCGTCCGCCCGCGGAGCGTGGGCACCTTCTTGATGGCGCGCCGGCCGACTTCCTTCATCGCCTCGGCCGTGTCGAGGATGAGCACGATCTCCTCGGGGCTGAGGTCGGCGATGCCGAGCAGGTTCTTCTGGCTGAGGGCGGCGGCGGCCGCGACGGCGTCCATGGCGCTACTCCACCGCCTCGACGGTCACCTCGTCCACGCCGTCGATCTCCTGCAGGCGCACCCGCACGCTCTCCTTGCGCGACGTGGGCACGTTCTTGCCGACATAGTCGGCCTTGATGGGCAGCTCGCGGTGCCCACGGTCCACCAGCACCACCAGCTGGATGGCCTTCGGACGACCGAAGTCGATGAGCGCATCGAGCGCCGCCCGGGTCGTCCGTCCCGTGTAGAGGACGTCGTCCACGAGCACGATGGTGCGGTTGTCGATGGAGAACGGGATCTCGGTCTTGCGGACCAGGGGTTGCGGGCCGACGGCGGCGCGCATCAGGTCGTCGCGATAGAGCGTGATGTCGAGCGCGCCGGTCGGCACTTCCTCGCCCGACACGCTGCCGAGCGTGGCGGCGATGCGCCGCGCCAGCGGCACGCCGCGCGAGCGGACGCCGACGAGGGCCACCCCGGCGATGCCATGGTTGTGTTCGAGAATTTCGTGCGCGATGCGCGTGAGCGCGCGGGCGATGCGGTCCGCGTCCATGACTACCGGCATGGCGGGACCTCGGGGAGGCTGCGGTTCATCTGTCCCTCTTTGCGAACTCACGGGTTCGCGATTAAAGAGGAGGATAGTCTAGCACGGGGAGAGTGCGGAGTGCTGAGTGCGGGGTGCTGAGTGCGAGTGCCAAGTGCAGAGTGCCGAGTGCGAGTGCCGAGTGCGAGTGCCGAGCGCGAGTGCCGAGCGCGAGTGCCGAGCGCGAGTGCCGAGTGCGAGTGCCGAGTGCCCAGTGCCTGGGTGCGGCACAGGTGTTGCTGGCTCACCTCCCATGGGAGCGAAGCACTTCACCGATCTCGTGGCCTGGCAGCTGTCTCACAAGCTCAAGGTCGAAGTCGACGCAATTCTTGCGCGCCCAGCCGCACAGCGGGATGGCAGGTTCTGCGCACAGGCATCCGACGCGGCTCGCTCGGCGCCACGCAATCTGGCCGAAGGGTTCGGCCACTTCAGCCACCGCGAGTTCGCCCGCTTCGTCCGCATTGCCCGGGCCAGCCTCCAGGAGACCCAGAACCACCTGATCGATGCCCGCGACAAGGGTGTGGTCACCAATGAGGAATTCGACAGGCTCTGGAAGCTGTCCGACGAAGCCCTGGCCGTCGTGACCGGTCTGTTCAAGTACCTCACCGCGGGCAGAAAGGGGCGGCACGAATAGCGCGACTGCGCACTCCGCACTCGCACTTCGGCACTCGCACGTCGGCACTCGCACTTCGGCACTCGCACTCGGCACTCGCACTCCGCACTCTGCACTCCGCACTCGCACTCAGCACCCCGCACCCAGCACTCCGCACTCTTCACCTTCCATAACTCGGAATGTACGTCACCGGCCGCTCCGCCGTGAACGCTGCGCGGAACAGCTCGGTCCGCGCGAAGCCCTCCATGTCGCGTCCCACCGGCAGGCCGAAGAAGTAGAGGATGGTGGGTGCAATGTCCACCACCGACGCGCGGCCGGGACGCCCAGGCTGCACCGGAGCCCCGTAGGCCAGCACGAAGCCGTCCGGCGCCCGCTCGTGCGTGCCGCTGATGGCGGCATTGCCGACCATCCGCTCGAGGAGGCGCTTCCCCACGCTGAGCGGCTCCATCCCGAACGATGACACCACCAGCAGCACGTCGTCGTCGCCCAGCCCCTGGAGGAACCGGCCGACCTGCGCGTCCAGGAAGCCGTAGTACTGCTCGAGAACCCGCCCGTAGCGGCGGCGCTCCTCGTCCGATACGTCGCCGAACGCCGACGGCGTGGCGTACCGGAGGAAATAGTGTCCCACCGCGTCGACGCCGGGAAATCGCACGGCGAGGAATCGCGGCGATGCGGCATCGAACACGTCCAGCATCGTTGCATGGACGCGATCCGCGATCACCGGCTCGGGATCGCTCCCCATGTCGTAGTCGCCGGCGGGCGGGCCACCCATCACCGACACCAGCGCCACCGGGTCGGGCTCCGGCACCGACGCCAGGCTGGCGCGCGCCGACTCGAGCATGGATGGCGGCCACACCGCGGAGGGCCCATCCAGGTCGAGCGCGGGGCCGTCCATCCGGTGAAAGGCCTCGCTCACCAGAAAGCCGTGCACGGGGGCGGCGGGCTGCGTGAGCGGCCATCCGATCACGCCCACCGACACGCCCTGGTCGCTCAGGATGCGCCAGAGCGGCCGGGCGCCCAGGTCGTCGGCCGAGTGCGGCTCCTCCCAGAGGAATCCCAGCCTGACCAGCGCCTGCGCGAAGCAGTAGTCGGGCAACAGCGAAATGACCGGCGTCACGCCGAGCACGCGATACGAGGCCGATGAACGCACGCCGTTCTGCATGGGGCCACGCCCCGTGGCGACCGCGCTCCACACGGTCTCGGCCTGGGTCGGGCGGAGCGTGGCCAGGTGCACGACTGCGCCGCCGTCGAAGATGCGGCCGAGGTTTGGCAGCCGGCCCTCGGCCACCGCCGGTGAGATGACGTCGAGCGAGGCGCCGTCGAGCATCAGCATCACGACGCGCCCGCTGACGGGGGCCGGGGTCACCGCGCTGACGACGGGCGCGGGCACGCGCGCGGGCAGCGGCGCGGCACGGGCCGGCCCGCGCAGCACCGTCGGCATCACCACGGAGAGCACCGCGGTGAGCACGAGGATCGTGGCGCTCGACCGCCCGCCGCGCCGGCGCAGGTGAGCCAGCGCGATCATCAGGAACACCCCCGCCGCCGCCGACACGACGATGGCGCCCGCGGCCATCCGGCGGGTGGTCTCCACGTCGAGCTCGGGACCGAAACCGCGAAGGTTGAGCCACATCACGGTTGCGCCCCCGGCCGCCGCCATCGTCAACAGCCACGACAGCAGGCGAACACTGACCCACCCGGGCGAGAGCACCTCCACCGCCAGGATCTGTCGCAGGACGATGAGCGCATAGAAGATGACCGTGAGGTTGGCGCCGTAGGCCGCCCCCATCATCAGGGCGATGGGCGTCAGGGCCCCAGGGTCGATCGGATACTGCGGGTTGAGCTGGAGCATCACCACGGCGAGGTAGCCCGCGGCCAGGCCGCCGGCAATCACCGAGTTGGACAGCATCCGCAGGTACCGCACGGCCGGATCGTACAGGAACGCGACGGGAGGCGTGAGCTAATCGCGGCGGGAGGGGCCCTCGCACCCGTTCGCACCCGCCCGCACCTATACTGAGAGGATGCCTCCCATCGATGTCGACGCGACCGTGATCGCCAACCGGCGGCTGTCGCGCGACTACAACGTGCTCACGCTCTCGGCCGCCGAGGTCGGCGCGCGCACCCGGGCGGGCCAGTTCGTCATGGTGCGTCCGGCCGGCATGACCGAAACGCTGTTGCGCCGGCCCTTCTCCATCTTCGAGGTCGTGCGCGACGGGCACGGCACCCCCACCGCCATCACCATCCTCAACAAGCGCGCGGGCCGCACCACGAACCGCCTCTACGAGGCCGAGCCGGGGGAGCACATCGCCTGCCTGGGTCCGCTGGGCCGTCCGTTCACACCCGTCGCGGCCCCCACCGAGGCCGTGATGGTGGCGGGCGGCGTGGGGCTGGCGCCTTTCGCAACGCTCGCTGAGGCGCTGGCCGGCGCCGGCACGCCCAGCACGCTGTTCTACGGCGCGCGATCGGGCCAGGAGCTCTTCCACCTCGACTTCTTCGAGCGCCTGGGAGTCACGCTCGTCCTCGCCACCG
Source organism: Acidobacteriota bacterium (assembly GCA_020851565.1). Taxonomy (GTDB): domain Bacteria; phylum Acidobacteriota; class Vicinamibacteria; order Vicinamibacterales; family UBA2999; genus VFZN01. The sequence continues at coordinate 35,485 of JADZCN010000016.1, forward strand.
AGGACGGATCGCGCGGCGAGCGCGGCCGCGTCACCCAGCCGCTGGACCGGGCCCTGGCGGCGCGCACGCGGGGCAGCACGATGATTTACGCGTGCGGGCCCGAGCCCATGCTGGCCGCGGTGGCCGAGGTGGCCGGGCGCCATGGGCAACCCTGCGAAGTCTCGGTCGAGCGGACCATGGGATGCGGCCTGGGCGGCTGCTACAGCTGTGTCATCAAGGTGAAGCACGGCGCCGAACCTGCGCATTTCGTGCGCTCGTGCATTTCCGGCCCCGTCTTCGACGGCGCCGAGATCGTGTGGGACTGATGGCGAAGGACCTTTCCGTCCGCATCGGATCGCTGGAACTGCCCAACCCGCTCATCGCCGCCAGCGGATGCTTCGGGTACGGCCTCGAGTACGACGAGATCGTAGACCTGTCGGCGCTCGGGGGCGTGTGCGTCAAGGGATTGTTCATGACCGAGCGCGAGGGACACCCGCCCCCGCGCATCGTCGAAACCCCCGCCGGCATGATCAACGCGATCGGCCTGCAGGGCATCGGGGTGCACCGCTTCGTGAAGGAGAAGCTGCCGCTGCTCCGCGAGCGCGGCGCGCGTGTCTTCGTCAACGTGTGCGGCACCACGGTGGACGAGTACGTCGAGGTGAGCAAGGTGCTCAGCCAGGCCGAGGGCGTCTCGGCCCTCGAGCTGAACATCTCGTGCCCCAACATCAAGGAGGGCGGCATCCAGTTCGGGTGCAGCCTCGTCGGCACCGGCGCGGTGGTGTCGGCCGTCCGCAAGGCCACGCACCTGCCGGTCATCCCCAAGCTCACGCCCAACGTGACCGACGTCCCGTCGTTCGCGCGCGCCGCCGAGGACGCGGGCGCCGACGCGGTGTCCCTGGTGAACACCTTCCTGGCGATGGCCATCGACGTCGAGACCCGCCGGCCCACCATCACGAACGTCCTGGGCGGCCTGAGCGGGCCCGCCATCAGGCCCATCGCGGTCCGCATGGTCTGGGAGTGCGCGCAGGAGGTGAAGATCCCGATCATCGGGATGGGCGGCATCACCAACGCCCGCGACACGCTGGAGTTCATGCTCGCGGGAGCCACCGCCGTGCAGATTGGCACGGCCAACTTCGCGGATCCCTTCGTCTGGTCGAAGGTCCTGGCCGGGCTCGAGGACTACCTCGAGCGCCACCGCATCGACCGGCTCTCCGACCTCATCGGGGCGTTCGACCCCACGCCCCCTAAGGCGGTGCACGCATGAACCGGATTCTCGTCGCGCTCGACGTGGACTCGCGGGCGAAAGCGCTCGACCTGGCCAACACGCTCCGTGGCGCCGTCGCCGGCTACAAGATAGGCAAGCAGCTCTTCACGGCCGAGGGCCCGGACATCGTGCGGGCGCTCGCCTCGCGCGGGGACCGCGTGTTCCTCGACCTGAAGTTCCACGATATCCCGAACACCGTGGCCGGGGCCGTCTCCTCCGCCGTCGCAACCGGCGCTTGGATGGTCAACGTGCACGCGTCGGGCGGCACGGCCATGATGCGCGCCGCCGCGGAGGCGGCGACGAAGGCGGCGGCAACGCTCGGTACTGCGCGCCCGCTCGTGATTGGGGTGACCGTGCTCACGAGCATGGACGAGGCGGCGCTGGCAGAGGTCGGCACCTCGCGACCTGTCATGGAGCAGGTGGTGCACCTGGCCACGCTTGCGAAGGGTGCGGGGCTGGACGGCGTCGTGGCGTCGCCGCTGGAGATCGCGGCCATCCGCGCCGCCTGCGGACCGGACTTCATCATCGTCACGCCGGGCATCCGGCCCGCCGGGCAGGCGGGCCGGGACGATCAGGCGCGCACGCTGACGCCCGCGGAGGCAGTGGCGGCCGGGGCCACCTACCTCGTCGTTGGCCGGCCCATCACGGCCGCAGCGGACCCCAGGGCCGCCGCCCAGGCCATCGCGGCCGAAACGGCCTGACCCGAACAGCGAAGACGGCGAAAGGACAAAGGGCCGGGTCCCGCGAGGGGCCCGGCCCTTCTTCATGCACTTGCCGCCGGGACCGAGGTCCCGGCGATCCTTTCGCGCCGCCTTCGGTACGGAGTGCCGGGGCTTCAGCCCCGGCGTCCTGGCGTCACTTCGCGGTGAAGACGAAGTGGCCGCGGCGGTTCTGCTGCCAGCAGGTCTCGTTCGACTCGGTGCAGAAGGGCGACTCCTTACCCTTCGACACGACATCGATCCGATCGGCGGCGATGCCGAGGCCGACCAGGTACTCCTTGACGGCGTTCGCGCGCCGCGTGCCGAGCCCGAGGTTGTACTCCGCGGTGCCGCGTTCGTCGCAGTGTCCCTCGATGTTGATCCGGGTGCTCGTCCAGCGCTTCAGGAACTCCGCGTTCTTCGCCAGCGCGGCGCGGGCATCGTCGCGGATGCTGGACTTGTCGAAGTCGAAGAACACGTCGCCCAGCGGCCGCTCGGCATTGAGCTGGTCCAGCGTCTTCTGCCCGAAGATCTGCTCCTCGGTGAGCGGCGCGGGAGCCGGCGGTGGCGGCGGCGGTGGCGGCGGTGGTGGCGGTGGCGGCGGCGCGGGCGCAGCCGGCGGTGGCGCGGGTGGTGGTGGCGCGGGGGGCGGGTTCTTCGCGCACGCGGCCGCGCCGATCGACAGCACGAGAGCGAGCGATGTGATCTGAAGGGTCCGTCGGATCATGCGAGCGAGAATACGGCGTGTTTTCCAGCGGTGTCAACGCAAACCGACCGGATTGATTGAAATATCGAAGATGCGCAGGCCCAACCGGCGACGATCCGAACCGCCTCCGCGCTCGGCGGGCACGAAGGTTTGTGCAGTTTCGATCGTGATGGTGCCACCGGAGGCCTCGAGGGCGTCGAGCGGCACGTCGAACGCCCAGTGCGCACCCGCGCCGATGGCCGAGGTCGCGAGCTCACGACCGCCGGCCAGGGCCTTCACCTGGCTGGGGCCGTCGAAATATGTCAGCGGAGATTCGATTTCGAAATCGACGCGCACGGCGGTCGTCGCGCCGAGCAGGCGCAGCGTGGCGCGCTCGCTCGTCCAGTGCCAGATGCCCAGCCGCGGCGTGTACTCGGCCTCGTGCCAGCCCTCGTCGAGCCCCCACATCAGTGTGTCGTACGGCTGCAGATCGAACTGCTCGATGGCCGTCGGAATCGAGGCCCCGCCGGATGCTGCGGCCGATTGCAGGGTGAGCGACGCGAAACGCCCGGCGCCCGTGAGCGTGCCCGCCGGGAGGTCGACCGTGCGCAGGAAGAAGCCGGGCGCCGCGTCCCACGCCTCGATCGGCCGCCCGTCGATGGCCAGCGTGAAGCGCGCGGGCGGGTCGCCAGCCCCCGCGAGATTACGGCCGCCGATGATCGCGCGCTGGGCCTGCGGATCGCGCCGCACGCGCGCGACGATCGGTCCCAGGTGCGGCCCGCGCCCCATCAACCGCGCCATGCCCGCCGTCTCCGGCGTCAGCGACCACCCTTCTTCCGCGAACCACCGTGGCGGCACCATGCGCACCCAGTCCACGGCCGCCGGACGCATGTCGCCGAAGATGCGTCGCGAAGCGGGCGCCCAGCGGATCGGCAGCACGTCCCGACGGCTCTGCGGATCGAAGAGCGCCAGGTCGGTGCGGCGAGGATCCGCGAGGAACCACACCGGGCCCGCCTGATGGTCCCTCCAGAACGCAGCCAGCTCGAGCCACTCGCGGCGGGGAGGCGATGGCAGCACCGGCGTCACGTCGACGCGCTCGGCCTGCAGCGGCCGCTGGAACGTCTGGTGCATGGCCAGCGCCGCAGGTGGTGCGGCCGCGGCCTCGGCATTCATCGCCGCGACCACCCGAACGGCGGGCGCGGGCTGCGCGGCGTACTCGACCAGTGTCGGCGCCGACAGCGCGACGGCCCACAACGTGAGCACGGCCGCCACCGGCGCCACCGCGCGCGCGGACACGAAGCCCGCCCCGCGCACGGCGAGGTAGGACACCACCGGCACGAGCGGCGTCGCGTAGCGCGTGAAGGCCGTGTCCTGGAACAGCAGGTGGAACACCAGGTACGGCAGGCTCGTGCCGGCGACGACCGCCAGCGTGCGGCGCTCGCGGACGACGAGGCCCAGGGCGCCGGCGGCGGCCAGCGCCAGCACGACCGACGCGAGCGGCACCGAGTCCCACGGATCCACGAACGTGTGGACCAGCGCCATCGCCACGAGGCGCGGCGCCGGGTTCGTGTAGAGCATCTCGCCGCTGGCGAAGTCCTCGCCGGCCTGAGTGCCAAGCGCGGCCAGGTACGGTCCCAGCCCGCCGCTTGCGATCAGCAGCGGCACGGCCCAGGCCAGCGCGCCGATGGCAAACGTCATCGTCGCGCCGATGATGGCGCCCGCCACGCCCCTGCCGATGCGATCGACGAGCACGACGCCGAGGAGCGGCACCGTATACCAGAGCGTCTGCGTGCGCAGGCCCACGGCCAGCCCCGCGATGAGGGCGCCCAGGACGATCATGCGCCCCGACGCGGCCAGCGTCTCGGGCGACATCCGCGAGTCGCCATCGCCCGGCGTCGTCTGCCACCACCACGCGGTCAGGAGGCACGCCTGCGCGGCCAGTGCGAGCGCGAGGCCCGGCAGGTCGCTCATGGGCCGGATGGTGAGCGCCCATACCATCGGACACGTGAGCGTGAGCGCCGTGGCGGCCAGCGCCGGGGTGTCGAGCGTGTGCCAGGGGGGCGATTCCGCGCGAACGGCGCGGGGCGCGGCAAACACGCGGTACAGCAGGAACGTCGAGGCGAGGGCGGCCAGCAGGGAAAGGATCGACAGCGCGCGCGCCTCGATGGCGGACCGGCCGTCATCTCCGGCGAGGGGCGCCGTCACCGCGGCAACGGCCTTCCCCAGCGCGATGTAGACGGGATAGCCCGGCGGGTGCGGGCGGTGATCGGCCACGTCGAAATCGCGCAGGCCGAGCGCGAAGTTCACCGAATCGATGTCCTCGAGGCTAGTGGCGATGAACGGCAGATGGGCCAGCCCGACGGCCACGGCCAGCGCGACGAGCGCGCGGCGCGGGCTCACGGCACGGGCCGCAGGCTGAGCGCCTCGTTGAGGCTGCCCAGCCGGTAGCCCTGCAGATCCAGGCTCACGTACTGGTAGCCCAGCGCCTTCAGGGCCGCGACGAGGCGCTCGTTGACGCCGGGCTCGAGCGCGCGCGCCATCTCGCCGCGCGCGATCTCCAGGCGAGCCGTGACGTCGTGGTGGCGCACGCGGAACACGCGGAAACCCAGGGCCCGCACCGCCTCTTCGGCACGCTCGATCTGCCGCAGCTTCTCGCGCGTGACCTCGCTGCCGTACGGGATGCGGGACGAGAGGCACGCCGAGGCGGGCTCGTCCCACGTGCTCATGCCGGCGCGTCGCGCCAGCTCGCGGATCTCGTCCTTGGTGAGGTCCGCGTCGTCCAGGGGGCTCAGCACACCGTGCTCGCGCGCCGCCTGCCGGCCCGGACGGTAGTCGCCGCGGTCGTCGGCGTTGTTGCCGTCCACGACGTGCGCGAATCCCCGCGCTCGAGCCGCCTCGGTGAGGTGCACGTACAGCTCGTCCTTGCAGAAGTAGCAGCGGTTGGACGGGTTGGCCCGGTACTCGGGGCGATCGATCTCCCCGGTCTCGATGAACTCGTGTCGAAGCGAGAATTCGCGGGCCACGCGCAGGGCCAGCTGCCGGTGTGTCTCGGGGTAGCTGGCGCTGGCGGCCGTGATGGCGAGTGCACGAGGCCCCAGGACACGGGCCGCGGTCACGGCCAGGAAGGCGCTATCGATCCCCCCGCTGAACGCGACGATGACGGAACCGAGATCGGCGAGCCGGGACTCGAGACGGGCGGCCTTCAGGCCGACGGCGTCAGTCTTCGTCGTCGAGGTCGTCGTCCTCGTCCTCGTCTTCGTCGAGATCCTCATCCTCGTCCTCGACGTCCTCTTCGTCCTCGTCCTCGTCGTCCAGATCGTCGTCGTCGGCGACTTCGAGCTCGAGGGGCGAGTCGCTGGCCACGCGGAGCAGTGAGCCGCACTCCGAGCAGGTGAGCTCGTCACCGATGTCGACGTCCATTTCGTCGATATCGATGGCGGAATCGCACTCGGGACAGATGGCAGACATGAAAAAGGCTCCTTGCGGCCAATAAACCTGAAGGGATTATATACTCACGGGCGTATGACGTCATCTGCCGGACCGGGAAAGACGGTGCTGATCGCAGACGACACGCCCTTCGTCCGCGAGCGCTTCATGGCGGCCATCGAGGGCGCAGGACACCGCGCGACATTTGCCAGGAGCGCGGCGGAACTGCTGGCGCGCGTGCGCGCCGATCTGGAGGACATCGACCTGCTCCTGGTCGACCTGAAGCTGCCCCACCAGTCCGGCGTCGAGCTCATCCGGGCCGTGCGAAAGCTCGATGGCGGGCGCCTCCCCATCCTGGTCTTCAGCGGGACGGTGTCCAGCGCGGACGAGGTGCGGGAGCTGGCCTCCCTCGGGGTCAGCGGCTACATCAACGAGTACAGCGCGGCCCAGCACATCCTGCCGGCGCTCGCCCCGCACCTGTTCCCCGACAACTTCAACCGGCGCGGCTCGCCGCGCCTGGTGCTGGGCATCCCCATCGCCTATCGCGCGGGCGGCACCATCGCGGCGGCGCTCACTCTGAACATCAACCGCGGCGGGATGGCCATCCGCACCACCAGCCCGCTGGATCGCGACACGGAGGTGAAGCTCCGCTTCCGCCTGCCGGGCTCCAAGAAGGACATCGACCTCGACGCGCGCGTCTGCTGGAGCGACGCCAAGTCGGGCATGGGCCTGTGCTTCACGCGCGTGGACGCGTCGGACCAGACGGCCATCGACGACTTCGTGGACGCGCATTTCTCCGAGGACAGGGTGAAGGCCGAGGCGGCCCCGGAGCAGGCGGATTCGAAGGGCGACTGATCCGCACCGCGGCGCCCGCTATTCGAATCGCCGGAGCCGCAGCGCGTTGGCCAGCACGATGACCGACGCGCCCGTGTCGGCCAGGACGGCCATCCAGAGCGTGGCCACGCCCGCCGCCGCTGCCACCACGAACGCCGCCTTCAACCCGAGCGCGATGGCCACGTTCACTCGCACGTTCCGCACCGTCGCGCGGCTCAGCCGGATCGCATAAGGCACCTTCGCCAGGTCGTCGGTCATCAGCGCGATGTCGGCGGTCTCGATGGCCGCATCGCTGCCGATGGCGCCCATGACGATGCCCACGTCGGCCGCGGCCAGGGCTGGCGCGTCGTTGATGCCGTCGCCGACCATCGCAATGCGGCCGCCGTTCCTCAGGCTGCCGATGGCGGCAACCTTGTCGGCCGGCAGCAGCTCGGCGCGCACGTCGTCCACCCCGACGCGCGTCGCGACGGCCTGGGCCGTGGCGGCGTGGTCGCCGGTCAGCATCGCCACCGTCGAGATGCCCTGGCGGTGCAGGTCCGAGACGACGGCCCGCGCGGTGTCGCGCTCGCGATCCGCCACGCCGATGAGGCCGAGGGCCCGCCCGTCGCGGAGCACCACCACGGGTGACATGCCGGCCGCGACAATCCGGTCGGCACGCGCCGCGAGCTCGGGCTCGAGTCGCCGCTCCCCGTCGAGGATGCGCGGCGCCGCGCACAGCACGGTGGCGCCGTCGATGACGCCCTCCACGCCCAGGCCGGGAAGCGCCCGCACGGCCGCCGCGCGGGGCAGCGCGATTCCGCGATCCCGGGCCGCACGCACGATGGCCGTGGCCACGGGATGCTCCGAGTGCTGCTCCACGGCCGCGGCGAGGCCCAGCAACTCCCCCTCGCCCGTGCCGTCCAGCAGTTCGATCGTGCCGACGGCGATCTCGCCCCGCGTGAGCGTGCCGGTCTTGTCGAAGGCGAGTGTGGACACGCCGGCGAGGCGTTCGAGCGCGGCGCCGCCCTTGATCAGCACGCCGTGCCGGGCCGCGCCAGCCAGCGCCGAGACCATCGAGACCGGCGTCGAGATCACCAGCGCGCACGGGCAGGCCACCACCAGCACGACGAGCGCACGGTACACCCAGGTGCCGGCGTCGCCGCCCGCCAGCGTCGGCACGGCGCCGATGAGGAGGGCGAGCACCACGACGGCTGGCGTGTACCACGCCGCGAAGCGGTCGATGAACTGCTGCACCGGCGCGCGCTCGGATTGCGCGTGCTCCACGAGGTGGATGATCCGCGCCAGCGTCGTGTCGTCGCGGCGGCGCGTCACGCTGATCGTGAGGGCGCCGTGGCCGTTGATGGTGCCGGCGAAGACCTCGTCACCCGCCGCCTTCTCGACGGGCACCGACTCGCCGGTGATGGGCGCCTGGTTGACGTCCGAGCGCCCGTCCAGCACCGTCCCGTCGAGCGGGACGCGCTCGCCGGGCGCCACGCGGATGGTCTGCCCCGGCGCGACGGCCTCGACGGGCACCAGGCGCTCGGCGCCGTGCTCCTCGAGGCGCGCCTGCGGAGGCGTCAGGTCGAGCAGGGAACGGATGGCCCTCCGCGCGCGGTCGACACTCCGCGATTCGAGCCACTGGGCCACGGCAAAGAGGAACACCACCATGGCGGCCTCTTCCCATTCCCCGATGACGATCGCGCCGGCCACCGCGATGACCATCAGCGCGTTGATGTCGAGCGAGCCGCGGCCCAGCGCCGTCCAGGCGCGGCGCGCCGGGAAGACGACGCCGGCGGCAACGGCAGCCAGGAAGAGCGGCTGCGACCACGTCGGGGCGCCCCACGCGAGATCGGCGAGGCAGCCCACGGCGAGCAGTACGGCGGCGAGCCCGGCCAGCACGCCACGCCAGCGCGCCGCGGTGGACCGCGGCGCTTCCACCGCGCAGTGATCGCAGCCGGCGGCCGCCTCGTGGCGGTGGGTGCTCACCGCGCGCTCCGGGACCGCATGGCAGGCCGTCGCGCGGAGGGACGCGCCGGCGCCTCGCCAACGTGCTTCAGGCCCTGCTTCAGCAGGTCCACGACGTGCAGGTCGTCGAGCGCGTAGAAGACCATGCGCCCTTCGCGCCGGGCCCGGACCAGCCGGAGGCTCCGCAGGAGCCTGAGCTGGTGGGACACGGCCGATTGTGAGAGCGACAGCACCGCGGCCAGGTCGCACACGCAAAGCTCGCCGTGCGACAGCACGTCCAGGATGCGCACGCGCGTGGGGTCTCCAAGGGCGCGGAAGGTATCGGCCAGGCCGGTGACGGTGTCGGCGCCGACCAGTGCCGCGCGCAAGTTCCTCACGCGGGCGAGGTCGATCTGGATGACGTCGCAGGAGTCGGCAGGCTTGAACATATGAGTATGTGTTCATATGTTAGCGGGTTGGGTGCAGGGGTGCAAGGTGCAGGGGTGCAGGGTGCGGGAGTCCTCCCGCGCAAGGCCGCGGGCCCACCGCCCGAAGGGCGGCCCACCCGAAGGGCCCACCGCCGCGAAGCGGCGGCCATCCGGGCCTACCGCGCCGCAGGCGCGGCCTTACGGTACCAGGACCAACCGGTGCGCGCGCGCCTGGAGCACGGCGTCCCGCGAGTAGGCGTGGGCGCGGTATTGGCCGGTGCGCCAGAGCTCGTTCTGGTCGAAGTGGTACGGGCTGAGGATGTGACCCGACTGCCCGGTGGGCAGGACCACGCGCGAGCCGTCCCAGCCTCCGACGTCGAGCACCTGGCGCCACGACGGGTACTCCCACCCTTCGAACGGCCGCAGGCGGTTCCAGCTGACGCGCATGACCGTGGTGCCGTCGCCCGTGACGGGCACGGGCCCCTTGTTGAGGAGCCACGACAGGACCCACGAGCCCTCGCCGAGCGCGTGCCCGAACCGGATGGCGTGTACGCGGTCCCATGCCCGACCCGATCCGTTGCCGTACTCGGCGCTCACGCGCTCGGCGGCGTCCCGCGCCGCCAGCACGTAGATGTCGTCGCGGTTCTCGCGCTTCTCGACCGTCGCGATGTCGTCGAACCACCGCGACTGCCGCTCGTCGATGATGGCGTGCAGGCCCGCCGGGCGCTCGCCGCCGGCCCACTGGTAGAAGACACGGAACAGCGGCTCGTCCATCTCGTCCACGAACGTGCGCCGCCACACCGCGTCCTCGAAGGCCTCGTACAGCGTCACGACCGGGCGCGCGTCCACCACGTGATCCCACGCGGCCAGTTCGGTCAGCGCCTCGATCGCGGAGGCCTCCGCCCCCTGGGCCTTCGCCGAAGCGAGCGCCTGCGCGACGCCGGCCAGCACGCGCGCTGCCGACGCGCTCTTCAAATCGTTCTGCAGCGCGGCCATCTGCTCCACGCCCAACCCGCGACCGTCCGCCAGCGCCTCCTGCAGGCGCGCGGCGCGATAGGGCGCGGCCCAGTCCCTCGTGATCATCGTGCCCAGCGACCGGTCGACCTCGTTGTTCGACGACGCCACGTATCCGGCCGCGGGATTCAGCACGCGCGGCAACGCCGGCGCCGCCGCGCCTTCCGCCCAGCCGGCGCCCGAGGTACCTGCGACCGGCATCGTGCCGTCGCCGCTCGTCCGGACGGGCACGCGGCCGCTCAGGGCATAACCGACGTTTCCATCCACGTCCGCGTAGACCACGTTCTGAGACGGCATGTCGAAGCGGTCGATCGCGGTCTCGAAGCTGGCCCAGTCCGTGGCGCGGTTGAGCGCTTCGAAACTGCCCAGCACGTCCGCGCCCGGGCCGGCCCACCGGAGCGCATAGGCCTGGACCTGCCCCTGCGACGCGGCCTCGCCATCACCGCCCGGGGTCGTCCACGCCGGCGGCGCGTCCCAGTCGAGCGACGGATCCGCGTAGATGGGCCCGTGCGCGGTTTCCCAGACATCGTAGGGCTGGGGCTGCGCGCGGCCGCGCACGGGGATCTCCACGCGAGTGACGCGCGCCGGCTGCCAGCCGCCCGCCGCCTGGTAACGCTGTCGTGCAATGTCGATGCGCTCCAGGTAGAGGTCCTGGACGTCGGCGCCGGAGTTGGTGAAGCCCCACGCGATGCGCGCGTTGTGGCCGATGACCACGAACGGCACGCCGGGCAGTGTGACGCCTGTGACGTCGAGGCCCGCCGCCACGATGTGCATCTCGTACCACGTGGCCGGGAACTCGACGAGCAGGTGCGGATCGTTGGCCAGGATGGGCCGCCCGGTGGCCGTCCGCTGGCCGGACACCACCCAGTTGTTGCTGTTGCCACGCCTGGCCATCGGACGGAGCCACTCGAGCCCCACCGGCCAGTCGCGATCCGCCCGGCCGCCTTGCCCTCCAGCGAGAAGGCCGGTCGCTGTCGCCTCAGGCCCCACGGCCGGTCGCGCGGCGCCGGCAGCCACGCTTTTCGCGGCCGCGGCCGACGGGGCTGAAGCCCCGTCGCTCCGTACCTCTCCCGCCGGCGCCGGCGATACAGGCCGATCCCGTTCCGCCAGCACGGTCGGCCCGTCCTGCGGGTAGCGGCCTCCCAACTGTCGGGCGGCGCTCTCCCCCAGCTTGGCCGCGACGGCGGCCCGCACGAGTTCGCCCTGGTGGTTCTCCGCCAGGCGCCAGGCGAGCAGGCGGGCCACCGCCAGCGAGTCCACGGGCGTCCATTCCGCGGGCGTGATCCCCAGCAACTGCATCTCGAGAGGGCGCTGCCTGGAGGTCAGCCGGCTCGCCACCGCGTTCACACCGGCGGCGTAGCGCTCGAGCGCCGTACGCGCCGCGGGCCCGAGCCGCGACCACTCGGCGTCGGCGCCGGCACGCAGGTTCAGCGAAAGAAACCGCTTGTCGATGGGGAGCGTCGATTCGCCCATCACCTCGGACAGCCGGCCGCTCGTGACCCTACGGTACAGCTCCATCTGCCAGAGGCGGTCGCGCGCGTGCATCACGCCCGCGGCGAACCAGGCGTCCTCGGGATCGCGGGCGTACAGGTGCGGCACGCCGTGCCCGTCGAAGACCACCTCGACAGGATCGGTCAGGCCGGCAACCCCCAGTTCGCCGTCCAAGATGGGAAGTGACTGCCTGGCCCACCACCACCCGCCGCCACCGAGGGCGACCAGGAGGACCAGCAGTCCGGACGTGATCAGGCGCTTCAACGTGCGTCGGCTCCCCGGGCGATCTTGCCGCCCAATAGCGGTTCGACTAGGATGGGGGGCTGGCGACACTATGTGACGCCGGGTCTAGAGCTTACACCGTTTTCCCAAGCATCGGAGCGCAACCGTGATCGAGGTGGACCACCTCTCCAAACGCTACGGGCCTTTCACGGCCGTGGACGATGTGAGTTTTCGTGTTGAATCGGGCCAGATCCTGGGCTTCCTGGGTCCCAATGGTGCCGGGAAGACCACAACAATGCGCATAATTACCGGCTATATGCCGGCCACCAGCGGCAAGGCGATTGTCGCTGGCTACGACGTCTTCGAGCAGCCGCTCGAAGCCAAGCGCCGCACCGGCTACCTGCCGGAAACCCCGCCGCTCTATCCGGACATGACGGTCCGCGAGTACCTGACCTTCGTCGCGAAGATCAAGGGCATCCGCTCGCACGTCAAGGACCGCGTGGGCGAGGTGATGAAGCGGACCTGGGTGGCCGACATGGCCGACCGTCACTGCGGCAAGCTCTCCAAGGGCTACAAGCAGCGCGTCGGCCTGGCGCAGGCCATCATCCACAACCCCGACGTGCTCGTGCTCGACGAGCCCACGGCGGGGCTGGACCCGAAGCAGATCATCGAGACCCGGCAGCTCATTCGCGAGCTCGCGGGCACTCACACCATCATCCTGAGCACGCACATCCTGCCGGAGGTCTCGCAGACCTGCCAGCGCGTGGTCATCATCAACAAGGGACGCGTCGTGGCCGTGGACTCGCCCGAGAACCTCACGTCCCGGCTGCAGGGCGCGGCCACCATCTATGTGCAGGCCGACGGCCCGGCGGCGGAGGTGCAGGCCGCGCTGCAGAACGTGCCGAGCGTCACCCGCGTGACCCAGTCCGAGCCGAAGGGCGAACTCGCGAGCTTCGAGGTCGACACGGAGAAGGGCGCCGACGTGCGGCGCGAGCTGGCGTCGGCCGTCGTCTCGCGCGGCTGGGGCCTGCTGGAGCTGAGGCCGATGCGCATGAGCCTGGAGGACATCTTCCTCAGCGTCATCACCGACGAGTCCGCCGAGGCGCCGGCAGCGCCCGCGGAAGGCCCGGACGAGGAGGTGGCCCATGCGTAACATCCTCGCCATTGCCGGAAAGGAACTGCGCGGTTACTTCGCCTCGCCCATCGGCTACGTGCTCGTGGGCTTCTACGCGCTGCTCTTCGGCTGGTTCTTCTACACGCTGGTCGCGTTCTTCGAGCGCCAGAGCATGCAGATGGCGATGGGCGGCCCCGGCGGCTCGATGAACCTGAACCAGATGCTGGTGGCGCCGCTCCTGATGAACGCCACCGTCATCATGCTGCTGGTGTTCCCCCTCATCACGATGCGGACCTACGCGGAGGAGAAACGCTCGGGCACGATCGAGCTGCTCCTCACCTCGCCGCTCACGGACTGGCAGATCATCCTCGGCAAGTTCCTCGGGGCCCTGGCCCTCTACGCCGTGATGCTGGGGGTGACGCTGGTGCACATGGCCATCCTCTTCGTCTTCGGCAACCCCGAGTGGAAGCCCATCGCCACCGGCTACCTCGGCCTGCTGCTGATGGGTGGCAGCTTCCTCTCGCTGGGGCTCTTCATCTCGAGCCTCACGAAGAACCAGATCGTCGCCGGCATGATCACCTTCTCGGTGTTCCTGCTGCTGTGGGTCATCAACTGGGTGTCGACCTTCGTCGGCCCGACGATGCAGACGGTGCTCAACTACCTGTCGATCACCGAGCACTTCGACGACTTCGCCAAGGGCATCATCGACACCAAGCACCTCGTCTACTACCTGAGCTTCATCGCGATGGGCCTGTTCCTCACGATGAAGGCGGTGGACAGCGAGCGGTGGAGGGGCTGAGCACATGAGCACCGAAACCCCGAACAAGGGAACGGGCGGGCCGACCGTCTTCGGCGTCATCGGATGGATTGGCACGCTGCTGGTCTTCGCGTCGGTCGCCATCCGGTTCCTGCGGCCCGAGTGGGCACAGTACCAGCAGTACGCGGCGTGGGCCGGCCTGGCGCTGGTGCTGGTCTACCTGGGCGGCCAGTGGCGCGACATCGCCACGTTCTACCAGGGACGGAGCGCGCGCTACGGCACGCTCTCCATCGTCGGCGTGCTCGTGTTCGCCGGCATCCTGGTGGCCGTCAACTACCTGGCCTCGCGGCAGAACAAGCGGTGGGACCTGACGGCCAACCAGGTGTACAGCCTGTCCGAGCAGACCATCAAGATCCTCCAGAGCCTGGACGCGCCGGTGAAGTTCACCGTGTTCGATCGCGAGCTGGCGCTGGACGGCTACCGGGACCGCCTGGATGCCTACACCTACCAGTCGTCGCAGGTGTCGGCGGAGTACGTCGATCCGGAGAAGAACCCGCTGCGCGCGAGAGCGGCGCAGATCCAGTCGCTCGGCACCATCGTCGTCGAGTACAAGGACCGCACCGAGCGCGCCACCAGCAGCGACGAGCAGGCCCTCGCCAATGCGCTCATCAAGGTGGTGACCGGCGCGGAGAAGAAGGTCTACTTCACCCAGGGCCACGGCGAGAAGGACACCGCCAACAGCGACCAGCGCAGCGGCTACAGCGCGATCTCGAGCGCGCTCTCCGCCGACAACTACGGCGTGGACAAGCTCGTGCTCGTGCAGGCGAAGGAGGTGCCGGCCGACGCCACCGTCGTGGTCATCGCCGGCCCGCAGACCGACTTCCTGCAGCCGGAGATGGACGCGCTGAAGCAGTACGTGGCGCGCGGCGGCAAGGTGCTGGCGCTGCTCGACCCGGTGGACGATCCGTCGCGGCCCGGCACGCCGCTGCTGAACGCGGTCCTCCGCGAGTGGGGCTTCGACATCGGCTCGAACATCGTGGTGGATGCCAGCGGCATCGGGCAGCTCCTCGGCACCGATGCGTCGGTGCCGGTGGCGACCAGCTACCCGGCACACCCGATCACCACGAACTTCCAGCTGATGACCGCCTACCCGCTCGCGCGGTCGGTGGCGCCCGTGGAAGGAGGCGTGGAAGGCCGCTTCCCGCAGTCCCTCGTACAGACCAGCGCGCAGAGCTGGGCCGAGGCCGACATCGCGGCGCTCGCAAAGGGCGACGGCCGCGTGGAGCTGAACGCGGACAAGGGCGACAAGCCCGGGCCCATCTCGCTGGCGGCGGCCGTCTCGGCGCCGGCGGCCGAAGCCCCCGCCCAGCCCGAGCCGAAGCCGGAGGCGCCCGAGGGACAGGAGGCCCCCAAGCCCGAGTCGCGCCTGGCGGTCATCGGCGACTCGGACTTCATCTCCAACGGCGTGCTGGGCGTGCAGGGCAACCGCGACTTCTTCATGAACACGGTGAACTGGCTGGCGCAGCAGGAGAACCTCATCGCCATCCGCCCGCGCGAGC